>MHBH01000071.1:7596-118183 GCA_001804805.1 Lentisphaerae bacterium GWF2_49_21 | reverse complement strand
GTCTCTTAAATGACTCACTATACCTGAAAACCTCTTTCATACTACTTGCCTTTCCTTTTGGCAAGTGTCAACTTATTTCAGGACAAGACACGAACATTCAACTTCGAACTTCCAACATCGAAAGAGAGACACAAAGCTAGAAATTTTCTGACAGGATAACATGATTTACAGGATTTTAAATACTTGGTGGCTTAGTGAGAGAATATCTTGTCCGTGTCCCAGAGCCTGTGCAGGTCCGTGGCTTGAAATTCGAAGCCTCCCGATTATCTTCCATGCACGATGAAAATCAATCTCGACAAAATGTTTCCCGGTCCGAGGCCGAAGTTCAAGGAAATCCTGGCGCGCAACCTGATCATGTCGGTTGGATTGCTGCTGATGATCATACTTGCAATAAGCCTGGCTGTATTCATGTTCTTCAATTCCGCAGCTCCGACCACGCTAACCATCGCCGCAGGTTCGGAAGGCAGCATGTTCGGCAGATTCGCCGACAAATACCAGAAGATCCTCCTGAAGCAGGGCATCAGGCTGAAAATCCTGAAGTCCGAGGGCTCCATTGACAACCTGAAGAAACTGGCAAATCCCAGGATCAAGGTGGATGTCGGGTTCGTGCAGGGCGGAGAAACCGAGGGGATTGATATTGACAAACTGGTATCGCTGGGCACCGTATCCAACCAGCCGATCGTGATATTCTACCGGGGCGAACCCAAGAGCCAGCTTTCCGAATTCAAGGGCCAGCGTCTGGAAATAGGACAGCAAGGCAGCGGCTCATATATACTGGCGCTGGCGCTCCTGAAGGCCAATGGCATTGAAGCGGGGAAAGATGCGACCCTGGCCAATATCGCCTCCGATGATCTGGTGCAGGCATTGGTCGAAAACCGCGTCGACGCCATTTTCGCCATGAGCGATTCCGTACCCATTGAAACGCTGCGCAAACTGATGTACGCGCCGGGCATCCGCCTGTTCAGCTTCAAACAGGCCGACGCCTATACGCGCCGCCTCAAGTACCTGACAAAGCTTGAAATGCCAATGGGCACGGTCGATCTCGGCAAGAACATCCCCTCCGAAAACGTATTCCTGGTCGGCCCCTCAGTCGAACTGGTCGCACGTGACAACCTGCATCCGGCGCTGATCGACATCCTTCTTGAAACGGCCAGGGAAGTGCACGGATCCGCCAGCCTCTTCAGGAAGGCCGGCGAGTTCCCCGCCCTTCTGGAACATGAATTCCGGATCAGCCCTGACGCCATCCGCTACTACGCGACCGGAAAGAGCTTCCTATACCGCAATTTCCCCTTCTGGCTTGCAAGCCTGATAAACCGTCTGCTAGCGGCCATAGTGCCGATAGTGCTGATCCTGATACCCGCATTCAAGATCGTCCCGGTGATCTGGCGCTGGCGCTGGCGGTCGCGCATCTACCGCTGGTACAGGGTGCTGTTCGCCATTGAGCGCGACGCGTTCAGCCCTTCGATGGATGACAAGAAGCGCGAGGAACTCATGCACCGTCTCGACCATATCGAACACACAGTGGACAAGATCAGGGTGCCCGCCCCCTTCGCCGACCAACTATATGCTTTGCGCGGGCACATCAAATTCGTGCGCGAGCGTTTGTTTTCGGAGAAGAAGTGAATAGACGACAGACGACGGACGGCAGACGGCAGACGGCAGACGGCAGATGACGGATGACGGATGACGGATGACGGATGACAGAGGACAAAGGAGCGCTGGCATACTTCGACAAGCTCAGCACAGGTCTTGCCGGCAAATTTATAAAGGGCATAATTGCCAGAAATCAAGAAACAGCTCTTGCGAGCTTGACTACAAACTTATACGGTACCAAACCGGGAAATGCAGTTAATTCCAGCTGTTTGAGATTTGGAGTTTGGAATTTGGAACTTCGAGTTTCTATTTTATGTCTGCTGACGACCAACGACTGAAGCCTGACGACTATAAGGATACTAAGAAGAATGACTCAATCGACCATAAATCTTAGTCTGGCGCCGATCCATGGCATCACCGATGCCGTGTACCGCCAGGCATTCGCGCAGTGCTTCAGCGGTTTTGACCGCGCAGTCGCGCCTTTCATCCAGCCGCGGCAGGGGAAACCGCTGCGCGCCGGAGATCTGCGCCAGCTGTCACCGGAAAACAACAAAGGCCTCCGGACCATTCCCCAGATCCTCACCGGCCACGCGGAGACTTTCTCTGCGGCCCTGAAGGAATTGCACGGACTCGGAATCGATGAAGCGAACTGGAATCTCGGATGCCCCTACCCGACCGTCGCCGACCGCGGACGCGGCGCCGGACTCATGCCGCATCCCGACAAGATCGACGCCATCCTTGGAAAAGTCCTCAACGGATGTCCGGTAAAGCTCTCAGTAAAGCTGCGACTTGGATATATCAGTCCGGACGAGTTCATTCCTGTGTTCGAAGTGCTCAACCGTTATCCGCTCAGCGAAGTGATCCTGCATCCGCGCACCGCAGGACAGATGTATGAAGGCCCCATTGATCTTGAGCGCGCCAAACACGCAATGTCGATCTGCAGGCACCCCTTCATATTCAACGGCGACATAACCACGACCGAGGGATTCCGGGATCTTCAGAACAAGTTCAGTGGTGCCGCCGGATGGATGATCGGACGCGGTGCCTTGTCATGTCCGTTCCTTCCCGCGGTGCTGAAGGGTGCGGAGTTTCCGAAAGTTGAAGACCGTCGGAAACAGCTGCACAAGTTCCACGAACTGCTTTTCGAAGGGAACCGCCAGTGGCAGAGCGGCATGAGCCATCTGATGGACAAGATGTTCGAGCAGTGGGAATACCTTTCAAGATCCTTCGCAGATCCCCGCCGTGTCCAAAGACGCATCCAGAAAAGCCGGAACCTCGGGCAGTACTACGATGCCGTGGGATGGAGCTTTGAGCAGGAGATTGGAGAGAAATAGTCGTCGGGTGTCAGTCGGTCGGGTGTCAGAGTAGAATCTGCCACAGATTTACACAGATTAGTTCAGATAAAATATGGGCTGAGAGAAGGGATATTTCATGATCCATTTCTATTTTATAGCTTTGCGCCTCTGCGTTAGAAAACATCTTATCTGTGTCATCTGTGGGCAAACAATTGAATCAAGGATTCATAGGGCTAAATTACACACTAAAGCAAAAGGAGCCTGCAAATGCCATACACACTTACTGCGGTTGAAGCACGTGTCCTGGGATGCCTGATCGAAAAGCAGTTCACCACTCCAGACGTATATCCGCTTTCCCTCAACTCCCTCACACTCGCATGCAACCAGAAATCCAACCGCGACCCGGTGATGGAACTGCAGGAGGAGTCCGTAGTCAGGGCGGCCGACAGCCTCCGTGACAAGAATCTGTCGCAGATGGTCAACCAGGCCGGAAGCCGCGTGATGAAATACAGCCATGATGCAGACCGTACGCTCAGTCTCGATATGCAGGCGCTCGCCCTGCTCTGCGAGCTACTTGTGCGAGGTCCGCAGACACCTGGCGAACTCCGCGGGCGCGCATCGCGCATGACGCCGTTCGAGAGCATCGAGACGGTGGAAAAGATCATGAACGCCCTCATGACACGTCAGCCCGAACCGCTGGTGGTCCTTCTGCCGCGCCAGCCCGGGCGCAAGGAATCGCGGTATGCGCATCTGCTTTCCGGCGAAGTCAAGTTGGATGAAACTGCAGTGCCAGCTGCAAGCGGTCCGGCTCCTGAGAAGGCGCGCATGATCGTGCAGGCTGAGAACGAACGGATGGACAAGCTTGAAACGGAAATAACCAAGCTCCGGGAGGACATGAATTCGCTCAAGACAAAAGTCGATGAATTGAAGAAGATGATGGAGTGAAGTTCGAGAGTTCGGAAGTTCTAGAGTGTGCATCGGGAGCTGCGGACGGCGGCAATCAGGTGTCGGGTGTCAGGTGTCGGGCCTGACAGTTACGCTACAGCGGATTACCAGCATCCTGTCGGCAAAAACTCTGAACTTCGAATATCGAATTGGGACCGACTACAATGAAAATGTTCATTCCCGGAAGAAGGGCTGGGAGAATGAAATTTCCTCGCCTTCACCTAGGCATTCGATGCGTACATAGGAGCATTCGCCGCCTTTTGTGAAAGTGAACTGGGCGGAGTTAGCCTTTACTTTCTTGAGCACTTTTCCTCCCATTCCGATGAAACGTATCAATCTGGCGTTGTCGGCCTCAACGGAAATCGTATCCCCCTCCCTTCCCATGGATTTGATATTCACGCCATAATAGCAGTAGAAACGCCCTTCTTTCAGGGCTTTCAGGATGCTTGCGGGCTGCTTGTCGGATCCACAGAGGATGTTGCAGCAGTCCAGTGCGTGCTTGTAGTCGTGGAAATCCTGGTTGGCGAATCCGAGGATGCGCCGTCCCGATGCGAGCAGGCGATCCCATTTTGCTGTCGAAAGCGGGGAACCTTCCAGGAACTCAATTACGGTATTGTATATTTCGATGCCGTCGTAGTTCTCCAGTTTCATGAGTTCATCGACGGTGTAGTGCTCGCGAAGCTGCCAGTCGGGGTGATGGAGAGTGACCAGGGCCCCGGCTGCAATGTTCCTGTCTATCATCTCCTGCTGAGTTGCATTGGGATCATAGAATATTGCAGAAGCGTCCGTATGTACTACGCCGAAATGAGATCTGCCCTGCAGGTCGATCTCTATCCCGGGCAGGACTGCGAGTTTTCGAGAACATTTCGACGGGATGTCGGCTATGACGCAATGGTCGGTGATAGCGATAAACGCATAATCCCTTTCTTCAAAGACCTTGACCACGTCTTCCAAGGCAATTTTCCCGCAGTGGCTCTTCAACGTATGCGTGTGGATGTTTCCTTTATGCTGGAATCCCGATGTCCCCTTGTATGGATCTGTCAAATTGACTTTCATGTCTGTCCTCTTTCTGTACTGATGTTCTGACATTTTATCCGTGGAAGATATTACTGGAATCCCATCTTTTCAATAAAAACATTTCTTCAAATCTTCCTTGCCACTCTCAAGTATCAAGTATTTATTGCAGTCGTCTGTCGTCAGCATATGGCATAGTTTTAAGTGTTAGGTTTTAAGTGTTAAGTGAAGAATTTACTATTTCTGATATTATTGTTTCTTGCTTAAAACTTAACACCTGGAACTTAAAACTAATTTCGAGCATCAATCTATGAAAATACTAAAAGCCACATTTATGGCTACACGAAGAATCCTGCAATCGAGCTCATTCTGAAAAAAATGAAATTCCATCCCGGCTGTACGCATGTGGAATATGTGAAGTTCATGGGGAGATAGTAATCAGTAATCAGGTGTCAGAGGTCAGAGGTCAGTTGTCAAAACTTGAAGTGGGATTTTAAAGGAGCGCTGGCATCTTGACTACAAACTTATACGGAAGCAAACCGGAAAATGCAGTTAATTCCAGCTGTTTGAGATATCTGGCCCGCTTGATAATTGCCTGGAATTGGGAGCTTGTTTGGATTTTGGAGCCTGGAACTTGGAATTTATCAAGAAGCCGCTACTTGAATGACGCTGCGATCTTCTTGCATTCATCGAGGGCGGTGTCTCCAAATGCTCCACCGCTCTTTTCGACGATGAAGTCAGTTTTTGTGATATGCCCTTCAAGTTCGAGCAGCATTTTGACGCCTTCTGTCGAGGCAAAAGAATCGCCCTTCCATTCGATGTATTCGGAATAGCCTGATTTTTTGAGGGCCTCCTCCACGAGCTTTTTGGCTTCCGCAGCGTTTTTACATCCGTGCTTATGTACAAATTCAGGCATATGCGATCTCCTTTCAAATATTTCTTCCGGCTAACTTACAACGTACAAGTCAAGTGGCAAGAGGATAACTAATTAAAAGAATAAAAGCTTTGGCACATAACGGCACGTAATATATTAAACTTTTATTTAATATCCATTCTAATTTACTTATTACACTTATTATCATGTGGTTACAATATGGCACATATTTGCACATATTCTAATAATAATGCTTGACATCTACTTTCAAATGGATTAACATATATATAAACGAGGAGAGTTATGGGTGCTTATTTCCAGAAGGAAAGGACTTATCAGACGCTCCGCAGGTGGATCGAGGATGGTACGATCGCCTCGGGAAGCCAGTTCCCGCCTGTAAGAGACATCAGCAGAAAACTCGCCTCCAGCACAGGTTCCGTCCAGCGTGCAATATTGGATCTCGAAAAGGAGAATTTCATCAGGAAGAAAAGCCCGAGGATAAGGATCGTCGTAGAAGGTAAGGCCGGACTCGCAGAACCAGAGCTGAAAAAAACCGTCATCATCGTGAATTCCAGGAATCCGGAGGACATGCCCCACCATTCAAGAAGATCGGGATGGGCCTACTACTCATATATCTCCATGCTCGGAGTCATCCAGGACAAAGGATACAGTTCGCTGATAACAAGCAGGGAGGACCTTGAAAGGGAGATAGACAGATATCTCCTCAAGAAGCCAGCTGGATTTCTTTTCTCGGAAATACCGGGAATCCCGCCATCACGCGAGGTGCTGATGAAATTAAAGAACTCTGGAATCCCGACCGTCTTCTACGGAAACTTCCCGGAGGTGCAGGAGTTCGACCGCGTGACTCCAGATCATGCGAAAGGCGTTTATGATCTTGCAAGATTCCTGATCGGCCTCGGAAGGAGAAGGCTGGTCATGACTGTTCCGGAGAGGTATGAGAACGCCTATTGGACACTGGAGAAGGTTGAAGGCCTGAAAAGAGCTGTCACCGAAGCCGGACTTGAACATATGCCTCTCCATATCGAGAAGACATTCCCCGAATCCTCACACATCTCCGAAGCTGAAAAGTTCAAGGACAGGGCCAGCTTTGCGGCCGGATGCATCGCTCCGCTGCTCCTCGGGCCTGACGCACCTGACGCGCTGCTGGTTTCATCTGACAGTGAACTTCCAATATATTCAATGGCGTGCAGGCTGCTGGGGAAGGAACCGAACAGGGACATAGTCCTCGCCGGATATGACAATTATTATGATGAGATTCCTGACTACAGGTTTGAAGAGGTGAAGCCGGTGGCCACCGTGGACAAGCTGCTTCCCGAATCAGGTTTCAAGATGGCTGAACTTCTCTTTGAGAGGGCGCTAGGGGTTCTGCCAGCCGAACCGCAGAAGATAATCCTGATCCCCGAACTTATCCAGGTCGATCAGCATGACAGGGTCATGATGAAAAAGGAAAAGATCAAATCGCTCATCATGTCCCAAAGTCCAGCAAGATTCACTCTCATAGAGCTCCTGGTCGTAATTGCGATCATCGCAATACTGGCCGCGCTGCTTCTTCCATCGCTCCAGATGGCGAAGGATAAGGCGTGGTCTATCCTATGCGTAAGCAACCAGAAGCAAGTCCACCTCGCCGAAGCCTCATACTCCTCCGATTCCAACGGCTGGATCTGCACGGGAACAAGATGGAACAATGCGGGCATGAACTGGTATACCGGCCTTACCGGCGGAGATCCGACAGGGAACTCAGCCAACGGAGTCGAACCCTATGAGATTCCAGTCTACTTGAACTCCGACGCCCTGCTCTGCCCTTCATGGTTCCCAAACACATTTTTCACAAAGGGCTCGAACCAGTATGAGAAGACATTCGGATTCAACACCAAATCACTTAAAACGCTGCCGCTGACAGGCGGAAGCAATCCTCCAATGCCTCCCTGGAAAAAAACGGTCCCATACTTTGAATTCTACCGCAATCCCACCAGTTCCTTCGGGATGATCAAGTATGCATGCATGGAGAGGGCGCAAATGCCTTCGGAGTCAATCATGCTTGGCGATTCCGTCAGGCCTTATCCCGGATGGCCACCCGATCAGGCGGAATATTTTTCACTCACCTCAATTGCCGGAGGCACGAACTGCCGCCAGATACACCTAAGGCATAACAATGCGGCCAACTTCCTATTCTGGGACGGGCACTCGGAACCTATGAACAAGAACGATCTTCTCGATTATTATTCCGGAATGACAAACGAAACCGGCAGGTATTTATGCATAGGGAAGAACCTGACGCCGTATCCCTGACAATACATCAGGGATTCAAGCAAGGATATTTTCAAACACATAGGCATGAGGATGATTATGACAAATAAATTGATCCGTGCATTCGTTCTTGTATTCTCACTTTCCTGCATGACCGCATCGGCCGCTCCATTGAAGATCGGAGATTTTGAGAATGACGGTGACGGATTTCCAGCGACCTTCGTCATCGTCAAGGAGGGACGGAACGGCGGTTCATGTGCGAAGTTCGCAAAAGGGCCGGACAAGAAACCCGTGTTTGCATCAAAACAGCTTCCAAAACTGAAAAACGATTTTACGGAATTCTCCTTCTGGATCAGGACAAGCGACGTGAAGATGATCGCCGTCAGCTTACAGGACTCGGACGGACAGGATTTCATGCACAGGCTGCAGGTGGAGCCGAACGGCGAATGGCAGAAGCTCTCAATAACAAAGTTCGAGCAGGAACCGGTCAAGGGAAAGGCGGACGGGAAGAAATGGAATCCTCCAGCAGTGAAAGTTACTTTCATGCTCGGGCAGGACGGGACCGTGCTCATCGACGACATATCGGCGGAACTCAATCCGGTCAGGATAATACAGGATCTCGGAATTGAGCAGACTGAGCTCGGTAACATCTTCCTGACGACCGAAACGCCATCGCTCAACATCGAGACAAGGGGCGATTCCGTCCAGTGGACCGTCTGGGATATTGGACACAACGAGGTTGGCAGGGGATCAGCGGTCCCGGGGGACTGCGTAGCGTCGATCCGGCCGCCGAAGAAGAACGGATATTTCCTGATGCGCATTGAGGCGCAGAAGGATGGAAGGGCGATTAGCGAGAAATGGACGAGTTACTGCGTAATTCCGCCATACAAGGTGAAGGATTCGGCATATGCGCAATGGGGTGCCATGACCCATTTCGCGCAGGGTATGGATGTCGACATCCTGCCGCTTCTGGTGAAGGCAGGCATCGTGTCTATCCGCGACGAGCATTACTGGGGGCAGGTTGAAGAGAAGAAAGGCGAATATGTCTTTCCGGAAAAATCCGGGCGTTACATGGAAGCCTGTGAAAAGGCCGGGATCGATCCGCTGATAGCTATGACATTTGGCAACAAACTCTACGATCACAAGGATGGACCGAGCACCCCGGAAGGCTTCGCCGGCTATGGAAACTACGGACAGGCGATACTGAAGGAATACGGCAAGCAGATCAAATGGCTCGAGATCTGGAACGAATACAACGGCACCTGGGCGCCTCCCGTTGCCAAGCAGAATGAGAAAAACCGCTACACGACATATACAGGAATGCTCAAAGTGGCCTACGAGAAAATAAAAGCCGTACGCCCTGATGTAAAAGTCCTGGGCTGCGCATGCGTGCTGATCCCCATGCCATACATCGAGGGCATTTTCAAACTCGGGGGCCTGGACTATATGGACGCCGTTGTCATACATCCATACAGGGGAAAGCCCGAAGGCGTCGACAAGGAGGTCGCCGAACTCCGCGAGCTGATGAAAAAATACAACGGCGGCAAGGAAAAGGAAATATGGGTCACCGAGACCGGAAGACATGGGCAGGTTGAATTCGACTGGGAGAAGGAGAGGAAGATGTTTGAGATGGGACGGCAGCTGGGAGCAGTCTATCTTCCCAGGCAATATACGCTTCTGCTCTCACAGAACGTCAGCAAGATATACTGGTATCTGGCTTCCGACCATATGAATTTCGTGAGCATGGGGTTGCTCCGGGGCGCCAACGACAAGATGGGAAGGTTCGCGGTCTGCCCGGCGTACGTCACCTATGCGACGCTGATCCGCCAGCTTGACGGTGCGAAATTCGCAGAACGCGAGGCTTCCAGCAAATACACCCGTGCCTACGTGATGAAATTCAAAAACGAGAAAAGCGAGGATGTCCGCGTCTGCTGGGCGACCTTCCCGAGCAAGATAGAGGTCGCGACCTTGAATCCGGTAACTGTCGTAAACATGGTTGGAGAGGAGAAAAAGGTTAATCCTGAAGCCGGCAAAATTGTCTTCGATCTGACAGGCGACGTGATTTATCTCAAGGGTGAGATACAAGGTGTGAAGGAGATCGAACCGGAAGAGAAGATCATAGCGTCGACACTCGACGACTACGGCAAGACGCAGGGGCTGAACAACTGGTATTATGGATATTTTGAAATTAAGGACGGCAAGCTCTCCGAGTTCAAGGAGATGAACGTCGTAGAGACTATGTGGGGTGAAAACTGGGGCGGTCCGCATAAATATCTCAAGCTGGGAGGAGACGGCGGGCACCCGGAGAAGAACGTGTGGGCGGTAAGGCGCTGGAAGAGCGGCTACGAGGGAAAAGTCGTTATTTCAGGGACATGCAACCGGGGCAAGGAAGGTGACGGGATTGAGTTGATAATCCTCAACGACGGTAAAGAAATATTCAAGAAAATTGTAGGCGGCAATGGCAATCCGGAGAAGATTGATGTCCTGGCCGAGACCGAAGTCAAGGAAGGCTCGCTCATCGACATCTGCATATCGCCGCTCAAAGGCCTGGAATATGATGCGACGGGGTATGACCTGATGATCAAGACTATGAAGAAATAAAAACTAAATACTGGAAACTGGGGGAGCGTAATGAAAATCATAAATCAAAAATTGAAAATTCCACTTCTCCCAAGAGGCTTCGAGGGACACGTCAAAAATGGATTCACCCTCATCGAGCTGTTGATTGTCATTGCGATAATTGCAATTCTCGCTGCATTGCTCCTTCCGGCCCTGCAGGCCGCGAAAGATCAGGCATACTGCGCCGTCTGCCAGAACAACCAGAAGCAGTGCGGAACCGCGATACAGTCCTATGCGGCCGACTGGAACGGTGTCTTCGGTGACTGCGGAGGAAATATCTCGGTCGGAGGCGAGCTCAAATACAACCAATGGTCAAGGTTCCTTTCCGGCGAGGGTGAAGTCTTCGAAGGCGGCGACTACATCAAGACCAAAGGAAGGGATGTGTTCGTGTGCCCGTCCAAGATCAAGAAGGAATACACGGCTCATGGCAACACGTACGGCACGTTCAACGGCGACGGCGACCATGTCGGCACAAGCGATCTAAAATGGATAAACAGGCCCGAATTTTCCACGTTCTGGGACTGCGGTGAGAAGGGAAGTCCGCCTCAGACACAATACGCGGTGAGGTTCATGCTCATGCATAAGGCGCCGACTCCGGACAAGCTCCTTCTTCTTGCGGATTCAATGCAAGGGACCACTGCTAACCCATCCAAGGAGCAGTCGAATTCGGTGAAATGGCATCTGAACAACGCGCACAGCTTCGTTACGACCAATTCACATGGGATACATGCGGTTCACTTGAGGTCGGCGAACATCCTTTTCTGGGACAACCATGTGGAGAAGGCAAACACGCAGGACATCTTCGACCTCGGCTTCCGCGAATGGTGGGCCGGAAAGCTGAACAATCTCATCGAAATGGACATGCATTGAGCCATATGCCATCAGCTGATATTTCATTACATGAGACTGGGGAGATGGATGGAACCGCGCCCGCCGGCAAGATGATCGAATGGCAGGAGAAGATGAAGGAATCGGGAAATCCCAATCAATGCAGGCTTTTCATCCACAGGAAGACGCATCATCTGGCGGGAAGACACGACTGGACAAAACCAGTTAAAAATGATATTTACCGGCAGACTGAATTAATCCTGACGGAGCTTGGTTATTTACAGGATCCGCTGGAGCTTCAAAAGCTTGATTCGGAGAGGATGGAGAGCACACGATTGATCCCAAGGAATTTAAGCCTGTCACCAGGGATGATCAGAAGGCAGATAACAGATAGTTGAAAGCGGGGGAGTCAATGGAAATCAAAAGCATAAAATCGGAAATCGGAAAAACTTTCACACTGATCGAGCTTCTGATCGTTATTGCGATCATCGCAATACTGATCGCGCTGCTGCTGCCTGCGCTTCAGAGCGCCAAGGAGACTGCCAACTCAGTTGCCTGCAAGAGCAACCAGAGGCAGTGCGGGCTGGCGATAGGGAGCTACGGGGCCGACGACAAAGCCCTACAATGAGCAGGCGAATTCCGTCCGGCTCAGGCTCAACCAGAACGACAGCTTCGTCACCACCAATTCGCTCGGGATCCATGCGCTGCACTTCATGAAAGCCAATATCACGTTCTTCGACCTGCATGCGGAGAGCGGGAACACCGAAAGGATATACGAGCTCGGATTCCGGAAATGGTGGGGTGGAAAGATCGGGAAGCTGATCGAGATGAGTTTTTAAGCTGAGAGATGATTACGAGATGAAGAGACAGCTCTTACGAGCTTGACTACAAACAAATTCAATTTGGAAGGATATTCATTTCTTCTGTCTTTGTTTGTAGTTAATGCCGTAAGGCATGTTCTTGGATTATAATATAATAAAGGAAACCAATGAAAATATTTGCTGCTGGAATCGCATGCATGATGTCGTCGGTCGCTTTGCTTGGAGCTGATGTCCCAATAGCAAACCCGTCATTCGAGAGCGGTGGCAAGGTTCCGGATTCATGGCAGATAAAGGGTGTGGCGGTCCTCGACCAGGAGGAGAAGATCGACGGTAAGCAGTCGTTGAAACTAACGAGGGACTCCGTGACTCTTCCCGAGACCGAAGCCAGCAGCGATAAGTTCAAGGTCGAAAAAGGGATCTACGAAATCTCCGGGGCAATGAAGAGCGACCTCTATACCCAGGATCTCTCATTCAATGCGGCACTCACAATCGTATTCTTTGATTCCAATGCAAAGGAAGTCGAAAAACGCACAGTAATCTATCTCTGCGGAAAAAACGCCTGGAAAATTTTCAAGGAGCGCATACAGTGCCCCGACAAGGCGGATAAAGCGAAGCTTTCACTTGTCATCAACAAGACGCATGGTTCGGTCTGGCTGGACAACTTGAAAATATCATATCTCGGAAAGGCTTCATCAGACAGCTCATGCAGAATCGTCTTCAAGTCATCGAACCTTGGATTCATGTTCCTCCCAGACGAAGCGCCCATCATCCTGATGAATGTGGAATCCGAGGAGCCTCTTCCGGAATCCTCGATGGATTTCACCTGGGAGCTCTGCGACTACTGGGGCGAGACATTCTGCGCGCCGCAAACCGAAAAACTGTCCTCCAACGGAAAAAATCCCAAGGGATTGATTGTTTACTCCGCAACATTTGATCTCAAGCCTCTCTCTCCGAAAATCGGACCATATTACGAAATAAAGACTTCAATCCCTCTTGAAAACGGAAAGATGCTGAAGGACAAGATGTCTTTCGCAATTCTTCCGGAGGCTGAGACATTCAAACACGATCCCATGGACATTCCGTTCGGGGCGCACACCTGGAACGCGACCGTCTATGAATATTTCCCGCTCTCGGCAAGACTCGGCCTCAGGCGATGCCTTACATTCTGGATGTATCCTAAAGAGGCTCCCTACGAGCCGAAATACGACGAAGGTTACGCCTATGATTCACGTCTTGGCTGGCCTGCTAAATTCAAGATGCTCCCTTATGGGGCATTGTATCCGGCAATGGACAACGAGCACTACAAGATTTCCCCGTACAGCGAAGAATCTTTGAGAAGCGGAGTCAGGCAGAGCATCGAGAAATACCGTTCGAAGGGGCTCTGGGCGTTCCAGATCGGGAACGAGCCGCCGTTCTGGGATTTGGAGAAAGTGAAGGATGATGTCAACACCTACAGGATAGTCTACGAAGAAATAAAGAAGGTTGATCCGACGGTGGTGGCGATAGGTTCGGCGATCGGTCCGAGCGAGGAATTCTTCAAGGCCGGATTCCAGGCGTACCAGGACGTGTACAACGTCCATGCCTACAGCGATCTTGGCGAACTCCGCAATGCGATGGCGAAATACAAGGAGCTCTTCGCGAAGTATGGTGGCAAGAAGCCGATATGGTCCACCGAGATCGGATCCAAGAGCCAGGGCTTGACGCGCCATGAGATCGCGAAGGATATCGTGAAGAAGGCTGTCTGCTTCTTCGCTGATGGCGGCGAATATTTTACGTGGTTCGCGACCGGCGGGATGCCGGATCCTGACGGTAAGCGCACGGGGACATATTCAGACTCTATGGATCTCTTCGCGGCAAAATACAATATGCATCTGCCACGCATCGACGCCATCGCCTACTATCATCTTATAAATTCGATGTGCGACAAGAAGTTCGTAAAAGAAATTCAGGACACCTCCGGCGTCTCGGAATTTCTTTTTAAAAATAAAAAAGGCAATTGCCTGGCCGTGCTCTGGAATACGAAAAGCACAGCGGATATCTGTCTCGATCTTCCTGATGTAAGTGAAGTCCAGATAAAATATCTCGATGGAAGGAATATCAAGACCAATGCGGCTGGAAAGGGCGTGAACATCAGGGTCGGAGAGGATCCGGTCTTCGTGCTTTTCGACGGAAGCGAAAGCCTGCCGGACAAGATCAATCTGAAGCCATCCGTAAAGACTGCAACGCTTCCAGTCTGCCTTGTGCAGGGCTCGCTTTCGGAGATAGCTATCAGGACAGAAGCTGGCGAAGAGAGGACACCTGTTCTGAGCGGACCTTTCCAGTTTGAGATTTACCCGGGGGAAAAGATGAAATTCCCTGACGGTTCCAGCGAGATCTTCTACAAGTTCAAGACTCCGGAATCGTGCAATGCCCAGTCGGTGTCGTTCAGGGCGTCGCTCGACGGGGAAAAGGACAAGGGCGCGACGGAGCTACTGATCAGGATACCGGTAAAGAACAAGATCTCATTCGAGCTGAATCCTGTCGCGGCTGCAGGAAACAAGCCTGCAGTGGAACTGACACTCAGCAACAATTCGGCGAAAAAGGAGACATTGAAATACTCAATCGAAATATCCGACGAAATCCCCATGGCGAAAGGCACGTTCAACCTCCAGACTGCGGCACCGTCCAAGGCCTTCTTCAAAGATTCGGCTTCCGGAGAAGTCTCCCTGAATCCAAGCGAAATAAAGAAGATAATCCTCCCACTTGAGAACACTGACCGGATGACGATCTACAGGGTGAAGACGACGATATATGACAGTTCAGGAAACATGATCGTGAAGACCAGATCCTTCGGTGGATTTGCGAAAGTCGCAAAGGCGAAATCGGAGATCGTCATCGATGGAAATCTGGACAAGCCTGATTGGAAGGGAGCAACATCATATGCCATAGAAGAAGAAAGACAGGTGTTTGTTGTCTATCCTGAAAAGTACAAGTGGACCGGGCCTGAGAATCTTTCCGGGAAGATGAAGCTGCTCTGGGATGAGAAATATCTTTACGTCGCGGTGGAGGTAACAGACGACAAGTTCGTGAATCCGAAGCAGGACGATCAGATGTGGAACCAGGACGGATTACAGTTCCTTTTCGATCCGTATCGCAAAGAAGAGGAGAAGAAGGGACGCTACGACTATTCAATGGGACTTGGGCAGAAGGGACCGCAGGCCTGGTGCCATCTTTCCGCGGATGCAGGGACACAGGCTGGAGAGATCAAGGACATCAAGATAGCTGTAAAGAGACTTGATGAGAACAATGGAAATGTCGTCTATGAAGTTGCAATTCCGTGGGCGAGGATAGCTCCGTTCAAGCCGGCACCGGGAATGAATCTCGGGATGTCGATGATCATAAACGAGGACGACGGTCCGGGAAGATCATCCTTCATGGGCTGGTTCAGCGGCGTGCATCTGAAGGAAGTGAATCTTGTCGGGGATCTGGTGCTGGGGGAATAAGACACCTGATGAATCAATCGACTTGTCTTGACTCCGTCTCGACAGCGTTGCGCGATGAGGAAAGTGAAGAGAGCTTGGAGTGGAGAATTTCTGTGAGCCTGGCCTTATCCTTGAAGTATAGTGAAATCAGTCGTTTGCCTTCCTGCTGGTAGAGTTTCTGTTTTTTCATCATTCCGATCTTGTAGTCGAGGGTGTCCATTCCCCAGTACTCGATATAGGCGTCATGCTCAGGAAGGTAGAAATCCGGACGGATGGCATATCCTTCGATGATCCTGATCCGTTCGTCGTATCGGTAACTTACTTATATTTTTCGAGTGCAGAAAATCCGCGATGATCCGTTCTCCATCGGACTGCACTAATGTACCGCTTCGTGTTTCTATAGTCTTCTTATCTTCAATCTCAGTATCATAGTTTCTACGCTTCAGAAATACTTCGTCGAAGCATTTGTCGCAGTAGGTCCGTTGGAAGGCTTTCATGCTCCTGGCGAATTCGCCGACATTGATCTTTACGCTGCATCTCTGGCATTTGCTTTCAGTTTTCTCCAGTCTTATACGTACCGCTTCAGAGATCACTGACACAGCTTTTTCCGCAAGAGTCCGGTTGTAGTCCTTTTCGGATGGATTGGCTGCAATGTCCTGCAAATCGCAGAGAGCCTTTTCAGAATCTGCTCCATACGCAATCAGCGATTTCATGGCGTACTGCCTGACCTGTGGATTTGAATCTCCCAGACATTTCAGGAGAACAGGCACGACTTCTGCGGAATTCGCAGTACCAGCAAGTTTTCCAAGCGCGGATACAGCCAGGCGCTTCACATGGAACGATTCGGAAGCTGTCAGTCCGAGCAGCTCAGGGACGGCATCGGATTTGCCGTTATTTCCAAGATCGACAGCGCTTTCCGTGAGTTTCTTTTCTGTGCTTCTATCCATAAATCCCCCGAACGACACGAGACAAAAGTTAAGTGGCGCCAAAATTTATCCTTGAATATTCAGTATGCAACATAATTTATCCATGCTGCTTGCGTATTTGCTATTTAAAGATACATTTATTCAATACAATATATTAATTGTATCGTTTTGTCAGATTTTATCCATAGGACACCCTTGGACGAGTGACGGTTTCGAATAGAAAAAATAATAAAACACTTAAAATTAAGAAAAAAGCGTTTCTTGTATTTATATAATGAGGAACAGATGATAGATTAAACTTAATTATTTCTGGGGGGCTATTACTAGGGGAGAAAGTTTTAGTGGCTGAATCAGAAAAAATATGGTTGAAGTATTTTGACGCTGACACCATCGCCAAGCTTTCGCATATCGGGATCAAGCCTTCCGGAATGGTCGAAGGAAATCTTGTAGGCGACCACAAATCACCCTTCCACGGATTCGCCATAGAATTTGCCGGCCACAGGGGATATGTACCCGGCGACGATGTAAAGCACATCGACTGGAAAGCCTACTACAAGACCAACAAATACCTGATCAAGCAATACGCCCAGGAAACCAACTTCATCGCCCACCTTGTGATCGACGTGAGCGAAAGCATGAAGTTCGAATATCATCACGGCACGAAGATCAACTATGCGGCATTCATGGCCACCGCGCTGAGCAACGTCATAGTGAACCAGTCCGACAGCGTCGGCGCGATCTTCTTCGACAACCGCATACTTTCCACCATCAAGGCCATCGGCAGCGAGGAAATCGTTTCAAAGATAGCGACCCAGTTCAAGGAAACCGAACCGAAGAATCCCACCGCCATCGGAAAAGTCCTCTCCCTTCTCGCGGAACAGATCAGCAGGCGAAGGCTCGTATTCGTGCTCAGCGACTTCTTCGGCGACATCGAGAACACCTTCACAGGCATCAAGCGTCTTCTCGACGACAAGCACGAGGTGGTGCTCCTGCAGATAGTCGATCCTCTTGAATTGAATTTCGACATAATGGGCAGGGTCGAACTGATCGAGCTTGAAGGACCGAACCGTCTCGAAGTCTCAGGCGCCAGCATCAAGGACCTATACGAGAAAAATTTCCGCGACTTCCTCGAGCAGTTCAAGAAAAAGGCGAGGATCCTCGGCGTCGACTATATACTCTGCGACATGAGCAGGCCGTTCGGCTTCCATATGGCGGAATATCTGAGCGCAAGGAAATATAGGAAAGCCTAAGGGAAGTGCGGAAGTTCTGGAGTGCGAAAGTTCGAAAGTTTTTAAATTTTGAATTTAGAAGGTTGAAAACAGAAATCGGAAATTGAAAATCTAAAATCGGAAATGTGCAGATGAGCTTCATCAATCCATTGATACTTGGCGCGCTGGCATTCCTGGCGGTGCCGATCATCCTGCAGTTCTTCGTGAACCGCAAGAAGATCGTGCTCTACTGGGCCGCCTATGAATGGATGAAGAACGCGCATGTCGTGAAGAGGAAGAACGTCAAGATCAACGAGATCCTGAAACTCATCGCGAAACTCCTCCTGATACTATTCCTCGTCATCTTCCTCGCCAGATGCGCGGTGTCCACGGGCAGCAAGGGCACAAGGCTGATAATAGTCGACACCACGTTCAGCATGTCGGCGACGATGGACGAGAAGACCAGGCTCGAAGTCGCAAAGGACATTGTCCAGAAAATAATGTCGACTCCCGACTCGGCCACGGTGATCTGCTCCTTCAACGGCGTCATAAACACTGTCGCCAAGGTCGGTGCCGGACAGGGTCTTTCACCTGACGCGCTGAGGGGGCTGGAAATCTCCCCGAATTCGGCGGGCATGGGCGACTTCATCACTGCGATCGCATCATTCCCCGAAGCCAAGAACATACAGAACATCTATTTCATAAGCGACTTCCAGAAATGCTTCTTTGCCGACGCGAAAGCGACAAAGGAGGCGATGGACAGGATCGGCAAGGGCAGGAACCTTGTCTTCGTCCCCGTCGATACCAGGACCGGACTCCTCAACGCGGGAATCGTATCCTTCTCGTCTGAGCCCGAAGGATTCTTCCCGGGCTGTGAAAATGAGATCCAGGTCAAGGTGAAGAACTATTCCGCAGAACCGATGGAAGCGATTCCATTGACCCTCACCATAGACGGAAAGAAGCAGGACAGGTCGATCGTGTCGCTCAAGCCGAAGGAGGAGAAGACCCTCCAGCTCAGCATTACCGCGCTGGAACCAAAGGACTGCAAGGGGAGCCTTACGCTGCCGCCCGACAACTTTGCGCCCGACAACGTGTTGAACTTCGTGATAAGCCCCGGCAAGGATCTCAGTGTACTTGCGGTCGTGAAGGACAAGGGCGAGGAGCTCTTCGACTTTGATATCTTCATGGCAGGAGCGCTGAAGTCGTTCTGTCCGCCGGAATTCCTGAGATACAAGAGGACATACGTCACACAGCTTTCCGAGGAGAACCTTGAGAACTACGACATCGTGATATTCTTCGGGATACCGATCCCTGACAACAGCATAATCGCGACCTCGGTGAAAAATTTCCTCGCCAAGCGCAAGAGCCTGATATGTTTCTCCGACTGCAGCGAGACATACACTCTCAAAGGCATCGGTGTTGAGACCAACGAGGTCAAGAAGGAGATTGTCAAGCTTGACGTGAAGATGCTGAAGGGTACTTATCTGGCGTTCCTTGGCGAAGGAGATCTGGATCCGCTCTCGGTTAGCTTCTTCAAGTACTGCACAATAAAGAATCCTACCGGAGCGAACGGAAGGCTGTTCATACAGGGCTCCACCGATCCCCTGATGGCCTACAGGGAGATCAACGGCGGGAAGGTGCTGCTGGCGGGATTCATGCCGTATCCAGGATTCACCGACGTCTTCTACAATCCGAACTATGTCCAGTTCAACATGCGGATGATCTGGGACATCTATCCGAAGCGCGTGTTCAACGCATATCTCGGCAGGGAAGTCGAGAGCATCAGCCTTGACAACACCGATTCGGATCTTAAATACTCGATCACCGGTGATACCGGCAGCACCACGAAACTGGAGATGAAGGGCACGGGCCCGACCGCAAAGCTGAGCACTTCGCCGATGACGGTGAACGACTTCTTCACGGTCTATGCCGGCGGAGATCCCGTATCGACTTTCGGCTACACTGTTTCAAGGGAAGACTCGGAGATCGAGCCTGCACACAGGAACGACTACGGCGAAGCGATAAAGGAAGGGCTCTACTTCGACGAGAAGCACGACTTCTCGAGTATGAAGAGCCGCAAGGAATACATGGCGCTGGGGCTTGTCCTGCTGCTTCTCGCGCTGGCTTTTGAGAACTATGCACATTTCTGGAGAAAGAAAGGATGAGGAAGAAGTGCGAAAGTGCGAAAGTGCGAAAGTGCGAAAGTGCGAAAGTGCGAAAGTGCGAAAGTGCGAAAGTGCGAAAGTGCGAAAGTGCGAAAGTGCGAAAGTGCGGGAATTTTGAAGTTGTAAATCTTTAAATTGAGTAGAAAAAATGTTCCTGTTCAAGACATTGATGGATCTTCTGGATGCCGGCAACGCCCGGTACATAAGCTATCTCCATCATATCAGGATCGAGAGCTGGATCAGCACCTGGCTCCTTCCGTTCATCGCGGTCGCGATCATCGGGCTCTGCTTCTACCACTATTCCCGCGAGAAGGGATTGAACAGGAGGAAGAAGGCGATCCTCATAACTCTCAGGTCGCTCGCATATATTTCACTGCTCCTCATCCTCTCCTTCCCGAAGCTTTCAATCGAAGGCGAAGGCGCGCTTCCCGGAACGGTGTCGGTCGTCCTGGACTCCTCCGAGAGCATGCAGATCAAGGATGACAACGAGAAGACCAGGTTTGCGAAGGCCGCAGAAGTCTTCAAGGCCATCAAGGACAACACAAGATACAGGAAGGAGATCAAGATCGAAGGATTCTCGGCAGGCAAGGATTTCAAGGACATTGAAAACCCCGACAAGATCCTGGCCGACGCGGAATACACATCCATCAACCAGATGCTGGAAAAAGGAATTGAAAAACAGAAGGGTGAATACTGCCCCGGCATCATCCTGCTCACGGACGGCGCGCACAACAGCCCCGAAGATCCGGAAAATGCGCTCAAGCTTTTCCAGAAGCTCGGTATTCCCGTCTACGCCTGCGGACTGGGGAAGGAAAGATCGAAGGACATATCCGCGGAATACATCCTCGGTGAAGACGTCGTCTTCCTGAATGAGAAGGCGAAGATCTATGTAAACGTGAACCAGAACGGATATACTGGCGACGACACGGAGCTGAAGCTCTACCTCGGCGACAAGTCGGTCTACACCGGCAGGCACAAGCTCGACAAGGACGGGGAAATAAGCTTCCCTGTCGAATACGTCCCGCGGACAAAGGGCACATACCAGCTGAAGGTTGAAGTTTCCTCGATGCCCGGAGAAGTCACCACCGAGAACAATATCTACATAAAGAACGTCCGAGTCATCGACGAGAAGATCAAGATACTCCTGCTTTTCGGGACGCCATCATGGGAATACCGCTACCTGATGGGGGCGTTGGAACGTGACAAGAGGGTTGACGTGAAGGCATGGCTCGCAATGGCGGACAAGCGCCTGTTCAAGAAGGGTTCCGATAGGCTGTCGCTTCTCGCTTCGCTCCCCGACAAAAAGGATCTCGGCAAGTCTTACGACATAATATTCATCTCAAAGCTGGATGCGATCGCGCTGCCTCCGGAATTCCAGCAGTCGATAAGGAAGTTCGTCGAGGAACAGGGCGGTTCGCTTGCAGTGATCGCGGACATGGTCAGCATCCCCTACTCCTTCAAGGCCACGCCTCTCGAGGAGATGATGCCGCTGACGATCACCGAGAGGACTGGACGCTCATACAAGAACGAGATGTTCGACGTCCTGAAGGATGAAATGCGTTTCGAGGTGACAGATGACGGCAGTTCGCACCAGCTCGTGGCATTCTCGGGGAACAAGGATGAGAACAAGAAGATATGGTCGGGGCTTCCGCCGATCTACAACTGCTACACGTCCGGAAGGCCCAAGCCTTCGGCGATAAACCTGGTCGCGCTCGCCACGGGCAGCGGCAGACAGAAATATCCGGCGATTGTCTTCCATTCCTACGGCAAGGGCACGGTCCTTTTCATGGGATTCGACTCCACCTGGCGCTGGAGGAAGGAATTCGGCGACAGGTATTTCCGCGACTTCTGGAGCAAGGCCGTGCAGTTCCTGGGCCTGCCGCACCTGCTGAACGAGTCGGCGCAGTCGACAATATTCGTCGGGAAGGAGACATGTTACTCCGGCGAAAAGATCGGCTTCCGCGCGAAAGTCTGCAATCCGGACTATTCCCCTGTGATAACGGATCAGATCAAGATGACGGTAAATGAAAACGGCGTAGACAAGCAGGTCGACATGAATTCCGTTGCAAACAGGCCCGGCATATACAAGGCGGAATACATGCCGGAGACGCCCGGAACCCTCAAGATCGCGCTGCCGGCCCAGTATTCTGCGAGGCCGGTGGAGCTGCGCATAATAAAGCCCCAGCTGGAATTCCACAATTCGGGATTGAACAAGACGCTCCTTGAAAAGATATCGAAGAACACCGGCGGCGGTTTCTATACTGCGGAACAGGCGGACCAGATCATGGCGGACTTATACAAGAACAGGCACAAGGCTCCGATAAACGTGAAAATATCCCTGTGGGATTCCATGCTCCTTCTTCTGCTTTCGCTGTGCCTCTTCTCGGCGGAATGGTATTTCAGGAAAATATATTATCTGGATTGAAAATATGGCGCAATACGACATAACAGGCATTAAAAGAGCACTGGTCTCGTCGATCAGGATGAAGAACAGGATCGAAAGGACGGCATTCCTGTCGGCAATTACGACTGGGATACTTCTTTCGTTCTTCACCTATTTCCTGCTCGACTACATGACGGACTTCCCGCTGCCGGTAAGGATACTGCTCACTCTCGGGCTCCTGGGATACTTCCTGTACTACCTGCCTAGGAAGCACAAGCGGTATTTCCAGCGCACAAACGACATTATAAAGATGGCGCGGCAGGTCGAACTCTGCGCCGACGCGCAGATAAAGGGCGGATTCAATTCCATACTCGTCTCCGCGGTGGAATTCGCGGAACTGAACATTGTCTACGGATCACAGGACCTCAAGACGAGAGTGGTACAGAACGCCCAGTCAGACGCCTACAGGCCCTCGAAGATCGTCCTGCATGACAGGAAGCTTGTCAAGCTCTCGCTCAAGCTCCTTCTCAGCTTCATCGTCATATATGTTTCATGGGGCCTGATAAGCCACAAATCAATGGAGGTGTTCTTCGGAAGGGCGATAGGGCTTCCGCTCCAGTATCCTACGAGGACAAAGATACTCAGGGTCCTCTATCCTGAATTCGCAACCCAGCACAAGAGTGTCAAGATAATTGTCCAGGCCGACGGAAAAATCCCGTCCGAAGGCAAGCTCTACGTCACCTATGAAGGCGAATCAACTTTCAGCATCCCCCTGGTTCCGGGGGATCTCCTGAACGCATTCGAAGCCGAGGTGAAGGAGCCGGACAAGAGCTTTTATTTCAAGGTGCGCCTCGGTGACGCCGAATCCAGAAAGCTCTTCGTGAAGATCAACCGTGCACCGTATGTGACCGATTCCACCATCACCGTGGACTCTCCCGCATACACGGCGCAGTCCAGCAAGAAATTCGCCCTCGGGAATTTCGAGGTGCTGGAGAACAGCCGTCTTTCATTATATGTCGTTCCTGACAGGCAGGTCAAATCCTGCGCCCTTGAGTTCAAGGACAGGGTGGATCCTGCGAAGACCGAATTATTCCCGATGACTCCGTCGCAGAAGGGCTTCGCCCTTGACAAGATAACGGTGAAGGCCTCCAAAAGTTATTCAATAAAACTTGTGGATGCGAATGGCATTGAGAATGAAGACAGGATTTATTATACTGTGTCAGTGATTTCCGACCGTTTGCCGGTCGTGAAGCTTGACAAGCCGCTGCATGGCGGATATTACGCTCCTGTCAGCAGGATGAACTGGGCTATAAAGCTTTCCGACGACTACGGGCTTGTTTCGGCGAAATTGCACTACATCGTGAACATAAAGAATGAGACCGGAGATGAGAAGAAGGTCAAGGAGGGCGACATCGACACAGGATCCATCACCAAGGGGACCAGGGAGACCGCATTCGCCAGCTCGATCAATCTGATAGACCTCAAGCTGTCGCCCGGGATGATCGTCTATTTCCAGGCGATCGCTAAGGATGTATGCGATTTCCGCGGCAAGGATGATTTCGGGAAGTCATCGATCAGCACGGTCAACATTGTCAGCCCTGAAGAGCTGAGGATAATCATCGACGAGGAGAGGATAGGCCTCAACAAGATGGTCAATGACATCAGGGATGACATGAAGCACCAGATAAGAGTAATAGACATGATGGACAAGAAAAAATAAATTTAAAAAAATAAACGGAGGGGAATGTTATGAAAAATGCAAAGTTCCAAGTCGTGTCGTTCCTGGCGCTCTGTGCGCTGGCCGCGTATTCCTCGGACATGCTGATGAAGGAGGCGGTGGTGGAGGACAAGACCCTCGGTGAAGTGTCCACAAGGATAAAGGAGATCAACGAGAAGCAGATCGAAAGCAACATATATTCCAACAAGGAGATAGACGCTTCCAAGAAGAACTCCGAGGACATCGATCTGGTCAAGAATGAAAAGCTCAAGGGCGTCATCAGCTCCCTGGAGAAGACAGTCTCCAACGGGACAAGCGAGGAAAACAAGAAGGGGCTTTACAGCAATGCCAAGAAAGGATATCAGGAATCCGTCGACATCCTTGAGAAGATAGCTTCGAAGAAGCTCGAGCAGCTCATGGAGAACCGCGAGCTCCTTGAAAAGCAGAAGGAGCTCCTTAAGGAGACGCAGGGACTCAAGACAGACATGCAGAACAAGGATAAGATGACTGACAAGGACATCGACAAGATGGCCGAGTCCGCCGAGAAGCAGGAAAACCTTAAGAACCAGGTGCAGGATACGCCCAAGGACCAGCAGGCCGACGCCCCCAAGCAGGAGGCCCCGAAAGACCCGGCGCAGCAGGATCTCAAGAACAAGATGGACAAGGCGACCGAAGCGCTTAAGAACATGGATCTTCCGAAAGCGGAGCAGGCACAGCAGGAGATCGTAAAGGACCTTGAGAAGAAAATAAACGAGGAGACCCAGAACGAAAACGCCCAGAACGCCCAGCAGATGACCGACATGCAGCAGATGCAGCAGCAGCTTGCTGAAATCCAGCAGCAGCTCCAGAACCAGCCGCAGAATCAACAGAGCCCGCAGAGCCCACAGACTCCACAGAGCCCACAAACTCCACAGGCTCCGCAGGCCCAACAGCCACAGCAGACACCGCCGCAGGCTATGACCGACCAGCAGAGGCAGGACTTGGCGATGAAGATGGATGCGGTTGCAGAACAGATGAAGCAGGACGGAATGGAGGAAGGCCAGAAGGATATGAACAAGGCCACTGAAGAAACCCTTGCCAAAGACGACAAGGGGGCTCTGGAGGATGTAAAAAAGGCAATGGAGGGACTCCAGGAGGCGATGAAACAGGCTCAAGCTGGACCTCCCAAACCTGCACCACCCGGGCCTCCGGGACCTCCAGGACCTCCCGGGCCTCCAGGACCTCCGGGACCGCCGCCCCCGACGGCGCAAGAAATGGAAATGCAGGCTTCGGACAGCAAGGAGCACTCTTCGCAGGGAAAACTTGAAGCAGTACAGAAGAACAATGCCAACCATGAAGACGAATGGCGCGCCAAGCTTCCCGAAAAGGAAAGAGACGCCCTTCTCGCAGCGAGAAAGGCGAAGTATACGCTTAAGATGGAAGAGTCTGTAAAACGCTATTTCGTTGAACTCGCAAGATAAAGGTGCAGTGATGAAAATTGAGCGCTTGAAAATATCGGCAGGTTTACTCCTGGTTGTTTTCGCTTCCGCATTTCTAACATGCGGAAGCGCCAGGGGCGAAGACGCATTTCTCTTCGATGCGTACGTCAAACTTGACGAGAGTGCGGAACGGGCTGTCAAGAGAGCCCAGAAATGGATAGCTGAAACACAGCTCCCCGACGGTTCCTGGAACACGCCGCACGGCAGGAATAACACCGGAGTGATCGCCTTTGCTACAATGTCCCTCATGGTCAACGGCTCCGTCCCCGGCGAAGGCCCATACGGCAAGGAGGTCGGAAGAGGCCTCCAGTTCCTCCTCAACGCCCAGAAGGAATCAGGTCTGATAGTGGCAAGCTCAGACTCTGCGGCGCCGATGTACCAGCACGCACTGGCCACCATCTGCCTCGCTGAAATATATGGCATGACGGAGAATCCCAGGATACGCACGGCACTCATAAATGCAGTCAACCTCATCGTCGAGGTCCAGCACAATGAAGGCGGATGGCGCTACCAGCCCCATCCGTCCGCCGGCGACATATCCGCCTCCGTAATGCAGGTGATGGCGCTCAGGGCCGCGGCTGAATCAGGAATTTATGTGCCTGACGAGACGATCAAAAAGGCGATTGGATTCATCAAAGCATGTTATAATGCGAAGGAAAAAGGCTTTGCCTATATGAAGGGCGGCGGAGCTGCGGGTTTCGCAAGGACCGGCGCCGGACTCGTCTGCCTCCAGGGACTCGGACTCCACAGTGATCCTATAATCCCGAACGCAGTGAAATACATCATGGACAACGCATTCGGCGGCAAGGTCGAATGGATGTGGTACGGACATTATTACAGTTCGGTCGGGCTCTACCATTACGGCGGAGATCCCTGGAAGACATATTATCCCAAGGTCAAGGAGATAATCCTGAAGGGATGGGAGAAGACGGGGCATTCCCACGATCTTCTCGAAACATCATGGCAGATACTCATCCTCGGCGTCCCGTTCAGGTATCTGCCGATTTATCAAAGGTAGAAAACCTTGGATGGATGGGGGAAAGATACTTGGAATTGGGAATTTGAAGGAGCGCTGGCTTCCAGTCGGCAGTGTTAGGAGAAAATAAAATGAGAGTAAATAATTCGATCAGAATGATTCACGCACTATCGGCTGCTGCATGCATGTTCGTCTTCCGTGGAACCGCAGCGGCCGATTCAGTGACTGGCGAGGAAAACGCAAAGGGTACTGTCCAGAGCGTAACTGCATCCGAAGTAAAGATGAAGGAAGGGCAGTCCATCCCTATCGCGAAGGTGAAGAAGATCGAGTTCGACGCGTTTGTCGTCGCCGCCAAGGAATCCGGAGTGATCCTGAAGGACGGCACGAAGCTTACAGGCATCCTCAGGGATACTCCGGAAGGGCAGGTATTCCGCTCCACCGTACTCGGACCTGTAAAGCTCAAGACCGAAGACATCGCCGTGATTTTCAATGATTCGGAATTCCTGGGGAAGCTTTCGGAGAAGGAATCAGTTCCACCTCTGGTGATCGACAAGAAAGGAACTGTCCTCCCGGGGAGGATAATGTGGTCTGACGCGAAATCCACCGGAGTGAAGACTTCAGAAGGGCTGAAGAAGGTGCTTGTTGAAGAAATATCCGTCGTGTGCTATTCCGCCTTCAAGAAAGCGCCATCGGTGCTTCTCAGGAACGGCGACATAATAAATCTGGCAAGGGAATTCAAGGGAGAATCGATCTCTGTCACCCTTGGCGAAAAGAAGATCGATATTCCATTAAAGGCGATAAAAGAAATAAGTCTGTAGAAAAATATAAAACAGGGGAATGACCATGAGTAAAAAAGTCAACGTCATGTGCGTGCAATGCAAAGGCGAATACCACGCCTATGAAAATGAGATCGACATCCTCAAATGCCCTTCGTGCGGCGGAGATCTGAAATTGAACGAAGCGGCGCAGGCGCAGGCCCCGGCTCCAGTTCCGGCTTCCGCAACGGCTGAAAAGCCAGCCGCTCCACCGCCGCCGAAAGAAAAGGCTCCGGCCGCAGAGAAGCCGAACGTCACGCTGACCGAAGGGGATGTCGCCGCCCTTGAAAAGATCAACAAGTCCTTCGACGTGCTGCAGGCCGAGATCGACAAGGTCATCGTCGGACAGAAGGAAGTCATCGAGGAGATCGTTGTTGCGATCCTCGCAAACGGCCACTGCCTCCTTGAAGGAGTGCCCGGCCTGGCGAAGACGCTTCTCATATCGTCGCTGTCAAAGGCCCTTTCACTTTCATTCAAGCGAATCCAGTTCACGCCTGACCTGATGCCTTCCGACATAACAGGAACCGACATCATCCAGGACAATCCTGAAACTGGAAAACGCGAATTCCACTTCCTCAGGGGCCCGATATTCGCGAACATAGTCCTCGCGGACGAAATCAACCGTACTCCTCCCAAGACGCAGGCGGCCATGCTTGAGGCGATGCAGGAGAAACAGACGTCCGTCGGCGGAAAGATCCATGATCTGCCGAAGCCCTTCTTCGTACTCGCCACACAGAATCCTCTTGAGCAGGAAGGCACATATCCCCTGCCGGAAGCCCAGCAGGACCGTTTCATCTTCAAGATATTCGTCGGCTATCCTTCCGAAGAGGAGGAAAAGCTTATCATCCACAGGGTCACAGGCAGGCTGTTCAAGGAGATCGAACCTGTACTGAGCATCGACGACATCATGAACGCGCAGAACCTCGTCACTAGGATTCCCGTCGCCGACACCGTGATTGATTTCGCCACAAGGCTTGTCAGGTCGACAAGGATAGGACAGTCTGGGGCGCCGGACTTCATCGGCAAATGGGTCGCCTGGGGTTGCGGACCCCGCGCCTCGATCGCGCTCATAGCAGCTGCGAAGGCAAGGGCCGCGCTGAGGAATTCAGGATATGCGTCATGCGACGATGTCGTCAGGGTTGCACATCCAGTCATGCGCCACAGGCTCGCGGTGAACTATACTGCAAGGGCCGAAGGCATCAACACGGACAACGTGATCGACGAACTCCTGAAGACAATTCCGAAATATTGAAAAGAACAGTCTTCCGTGACAACGGAAAAATAAAATCCCCTGAAAAGGGAATTTTGTAATTTCTTCTCCGGAGAATTCGACATTTCGGATAAACTAATTAGTTTAATGGAATGCGTCTATTTTTCCAAATAATTTTGGTTCTACTTCTGACTGCTGCGGCCGCCCAGGCGCAGGACTATGCTGTAAAACCCCAGTGGTGGGATACTGTCAAGGTCGCCGTCTCGAAGGAGAAGACACCTGAGGATTCCTACAAGGCCAGCGTGGAAAAGAACAAGGTGGCCGCGGACAACATAAAGGCGGACATAAGGATCCTCACCGAGATAATCAAGGGCATACCGGCGGACAACCAGAAGTCGTATTCCACGCTTACCGGCAAGATTATCGGCGACTACAAGTCCCTTGGCGACTTCGCCAACATGTTCTTCTGGATTGAAAAGCAGATGAAATTCAAGCCTGAGTTCTATCTGATCAAGAAGTCATTCGACGAATATTACAAGGTCTTCGGGGAAAATGAAAAGGCCGTCGCCGATACAAAGAACTTCTTCAAGCGGATATTCCTGTCCGAGGATCTCGACACGCAGATAAGGTCGCTTGCGGTCACATACATGCTCGAGCTCATGCTCAAGAGGAACGAGCCCAGCGAAGTCCAGAAGTTCCTCGGTGAGAACAACGAGCTCCTCAAGGAGATAATCTCCTATGACCGCCTAATGTTCGAAATCAGGGCAATGATCCAGAAAGGGGACTATGAGAACGCCGCGAAGCAGATAAAATTATACGAGGACATCCCCGAACTGAAGGGCAGGAAGGACTTCCTGTCACTGAAAAAGGCTGTCGTCGGCGTGAAATCCGGCTCCGTACAGGTCGAGATGGACTGGGAATACGATTCCATCATTGAAAAAGCTGCAAAATACGAGGCCGAGGGCAGCGATGCAAAGCTTGTAAACCTGATCCGGGCGACGCTCCTGAACAAGGTGAATTCCCTGGCGGAGGGAAGCGACAACAATTTTCTCAAGGGTGCCGTATCCAAATATAAGGAGTTTTTCAAGAAATATGAGAAGATCTACACACCGAGTGTCGATGTCTATATAAAACTACTGAAGGAGAAGTCCGAGTATTCCGCATCCCAGATATCAAAGAGGAGGAATCTCATTTTACTCTCCGACTCTGTCAGGAAGCCTGAAGCTCTTCCAGTGTTCAAATACTCATCCTCCGAGATCAGCATCCCTGACTCGTCAAAGTTCGTCTTCCAGCCAGTCCTCAACATAAATCCCGGCATAATCGAATATATGGAGCAGTCGAGCCAGTACTCATTGAACCGCCTTGTATCGATGCCTCCAGTATCCTTCAACGCATTCCAGGACATGATCCTCGCCCAGAACAGCAGGCAGACCGTCGCAGTCAAGAATGGAGCCTTCGCCTGGAATTCCATAGTGGAGAACAGCACTCCTGAAATCATCACTCCGTCCGTGAAAGGAGGCATCAGATCCGATCTGCTGACAGGCACTTTCAATGCTGCGACAAACGGCAAGATGTCTTTCCCACGCATGCTCGTCAATGGAAAATTCACCTTGCAGGGGATTGAGAACGCCACCGGGAGGCTTGCATGGACCTTCAAATCCCCGCCTGACTGCACCTTATGTTCAGACGCAACCCCCTATGCGGGACAACTTATCGTCGTGGCCAAGAAAATAGATGCCATTCCGCGCTATTTCCTGCTTTTCATCAACCAGGACAATGGCAATCTTGAGGATGAGATGTTCCTGTTCTCCGGAGATGAGACAATGGGAGTCTTCAGGGACACAGTGCTTTGCGACTTCCTTACACCTCCGCCAGCAGTCGACAATTTCGGCCACGCCTTCATCACAACCAACTTCGGAATCGTCTTCTGCGTCGACGTGGCCGGCAACTACATCCTCTGGGCCAGGAAATATCCCCGTCTGCCCTTCGCCCTCAGCAAGGATGTCACCAACATCATCCTGAAAAGAAGGCTCGCAGGTCCTGTCACAGGCAGGTATAACGTCCTTTTCGCCCCGATCGACTCATCCGCCCTCCTTCTATTAAGCAAGGATACAGGAAGAGTATTAATGGAAAAGAACATAAGCTGGTCGGATCTGAGACAGGCAGGTCAGGATTCAGCCCTTATCATCAATGACGCACAGAAGGCCGCAATTTACTCGTTGGACAGCCTCACAGTTTCCGCCACTCTTCCAGGACAGGGATATTCCTATGTCGATTCGCTCAAGGACGGCTTCATCCTCGCTGAGAGTTCCGGTGCAGAGATCTGGTCGGACAACGGAAAGCTGCTGAAGAAAATACCTCTGCCTCAGAATTTCATCCTGAAGTCCATTTCGAAGACCGCCTGCATGGGTTTCCAGAAAGGCAGCGCAACAAATGCGGCTGGAATCCTTGTAGCGCCAGCAGCCGCCAAGAAGGGTGCCGTCCCGTTCCAGGCCGTGGAAAAGAACCTTACATCTCTGGAAAGCCCTTCAATAAAGAATTTCGACGGAAAGTATTATGTCTTCACGAACAACTATATCATAAAGCTCTCCGACAAGGCAGACCCTGAATGGACCTTCCCGGTGAAGCTGGACCGGAATACTACGATCGTGCATCTCGCAAAAACTGTGGCGGTCACAACATCAAGCTATATCTATGAGCTTTCATCGAAGGACGGCTCATTGATACGCTGTTATCCGGATCCCGGCGCTGAACCTGTGGACATCTCCGCGCCGGCAGTTTCAAAAGGGAAGCTTCTATTCGTCGCCGAACCGAAATCGACCGGCAAGACATTCCTGATGCAGATGGACGACACCGGGGTCAAGAATCTGAATCCTCTGCCCTGGGATCCGAATGTCCTGGCAATATTCGACAACGGCAGGATGCTAATAACTATCGAGGACAAGAACATCGTGCAGTTCAAGGCGAACGCCGAATCCGTATATTCAAAGACAGGCAACTCCTTCAGGATGAGCGCACACGTCAACGACCATCTCATCAGCAGGCTCGATTCGGAACGGCTCGCCCTGCTCTATCCATATTACTGCCTCCTCGTCGACAGTTCCGGCATCACGAAAATAGATACTTCCAAGGGTGCCGGTTCCCATTTCAATCTATGGAAAGGCCTCTTCAGGAGCTACGGGAACTTCTTCACGGTGAAATTCCACGCCGACTACTGGACGGTTTTCGATTTCGAGAGGAAAAGTGCAATTGCGAAAGGCACCCAGTTCCCGAACGAGCCTTTCATCGCCGGGAAATCGATCACAGGCTTCAACAAGACCAAGGCGAAGGGAAATATCTTCAATGCAACCTGCATTGATCTCAAGTCGGAAAAGGAACTCTATCAGGAACCGGTAGATCTGTCTTCTGTGTTCTCTTCAGGTTCAAATTCGCGCAAGGATATAAGCTTCGCGATGGATGGAAAGGCCTACCATGTATTCAGCATGTCGAAGAATTCATGGGAGACCTCGGATACGGACGAGAATGCGCTTGTAAGCCAGGACCTGTCCAAAAAGCAGTTTGAAGTGAAGGGATTCCCCGGATACCGCCAATGCTATGACGCGCTGTCGCTGGGCGGGAACATACTTTTCATCTTCGACAACGGCCTCAAGGTCTTTTCAAAGGACGAGTTCCTGAAGCTTTCCGATAAGCTCTCCGCATTCTATGTGTGCAAACTGAACACTTCAACGATCTGTAATTTCGACGGATATCCGGACGAATGGGATCTCCAGAAGTTCTCCCAGGCGGGAAAGAACATGTTCTGCTCCTTCTATACGAAGATGGACAAGAATGGAAATGTCGATCCTTCCGCCGACCTTGTCTTCGCCGGCATCCTGAAGGACGAGAAACTTCTAGAAAAAATAGGCTCAGGAGGTCTTGACGACAGGGTCTCATTCACCTTCATCCCCGGAAGCCTCGCCTGCTTCAGGACTGACAACATTCCAACTGCAGGATTCACGTCCAACTGCGGCGACAGGTCGGGAACAAAATTCAAGTTCAACTATTCGATGTCCCCGTCCGGCGACTTCTGCTTCTTCGAGATGCTCATCCCCATCAGGAACATTTTTCATTTCAACCTCGGTTCCCTGACCAAGCTCAAGACCAGGAGCAGCAGGGGTGATCTTGCGTTCTATTTCCAGTTCAGCGAGCCAGACGGTACCAAGGAGGGCTTTTTCTCAAAGGCTGAAAAGTATCCTCTTTACTATCCGCGGCTCAGCTTCTCGTCCGAAAAGTGATTTTATATTACAGATACCGCAGGCGTGCAGTAGAAAAAAATATCCGTTAAATTTATTTTTTACTCTTTAAAATATCATTGGGGCATTCTAGATTAGCTGAATTATTTTTCCGTTAGATTAAAAAGAGTGTGTGAAATGCCGGACATAAGGATAAAGTCAAACAGCCATACGGAGCTTATCGACATAACTCCGCAGATCTCGTCCCTGCTGCCGGCAGGCATGGAATCCGGCGTATGCACTGCGTTCTCGACGCACACCACCGCAGGCCTTACAATAAACGAGAACGCCGATCCCGATGTTAAGAAGGATATCATTTTTTTACTTGACAAGATAGCACCTTGGACAAATAGTATATATAAGCATGGCGAAGGTAACTCGGCGGCGCATGTTAAGGCGTCGCTGATGGGGCTTTCGGTGGCGATACCGGTCAGAAACGGAAAACTGCGTCTCGGCACCTGGCAGTGCGTCTATTTCTGTGAGTTCGACGGGCCCCGTGACAGGACGGTCTGCATTGAGTTCACCGCTGGAGATTCCGGTAGGAAATAATTTAAAAGAACATCAAACAATAAATTAACCAGGAGAATGTAGAAATGCGAACTACAAGATCATCCGCGATTTTCGCATTTATTGCGGCATCAGTTTTATTCCTTCAATACCAGACCTCCGCCAGGTCGGACACCGAATCGGCGATAATGCTGTCAAACAAGCTCAACGAGCTCAAGATGTTCGACTATTCGGAATTCGCGCTGACCCAGGAGCTGGCGAAGAATCCGGCCGATGCGGATCTCCTGAAGATCCAGATGGCCGTCACATACTTCGTCTCCAACAAGCCTGACAAGGCCAATGAAATCATCAATTCCATCCCCAAGACAAGCGAATATTATCCCAATTCACGAAGGGTGTTCGGAATCGAAGCCCTCAAGAAGGGCAAGAACGACATGGCGGTCACCGCCCTGGAAGAATATTTCAAGATCTATCTTGCAAAACCTCCTACGACAGAAGTAGGGAAGACCGAATTCCGCGAGGCGGCAGGATATCTGGTATACGCATACAAGCAGATGAGCAAGCCCTCCGACGCTGAAAAAGTCCTCAAATATCTCGACGCGATCGACAAGGATGACGGCAATGAGGATGAAGGCGACAAATTCCTCCGGCAGCTGGGGGTCAGGCTCGATGGTATCGAGGAGATGATCGATTCAAACAAGGAGGGATGGAAGGATCTCGCCAACAAGACTCTGAAGGAAATAGACGACAAGCTCGCCTGGCGCGACCAGGATCCGATCAGGGCCCTCGCACTTGTTGAAAAGGCCAGATGCTACCTCTATCTCGGAAGGCTCGACGACGCGTTTAACCTTCTGACAAACAAGAACAATAACGCCCTGCTGAACGCATTTGATGAGGGATATGAAAAGGAGGGCATACTGCATCTATCTCCTTCCACCTACCAGAATCACTGGCTCGGAAGAATTTATATTGCAAAGGCTGAAAAGGCCGCTGAAGCCGACAAAACCGCCCTCTACATACAGGCGATCCAGCGCTTATACGATGTCCTGAAGATAAAGACTTCGGAGAAATATCCCAAGAACGAGGATGTCATAAACTGCTTCCTCACATGCAAGGAAGAGCTTGAAAAACGGGGCAAGAAGGTTCCGATTGAGGCGGTCAAGAACAAGCTCGTCTCAAGAGGCCCCAGGAGCAGAGGCACTCCGTCGATGGAAAGACGCGAGGCGGACCAGTTCTTCGGGGATGGGAAATTCCAAAGCGCCCTGCCCCTCTACGCCAAGGCGATCACCAACAACAGGAAGAGCTTCGATGCGGATTATCTTCTTGCAAGGCTTGCCTACTGCTATATGAAGAACGATCAGCTTCTCGAGGCGATGACGATAGCTGGATATCTCGGCGACTATTTCCCGACCGCTGAGAACACTCCTCTTACCGCTGTGCAGATCGGCGAAGTCCTCTGGTCCAAGAAGATGTATGAGGACGCCATAATTGTCTACAGCACTTATCTGAAGAACACCCCTTCCGACCAGTATGCAGGCGATATTTCCGCCCGGGTGGCGAAATACTGGTTTGACAAGGCGGCGGAGCTGGCGAAAGCTGCAAACGCCCTGCCCCAGGGCGAAGAAAAAATCAAAAAGGCGAAGGAAGCGAAGGAAGCCTACGTCGCCACCGTACCCTATTATAAGAACATCATCAACAATTTCCAGCACACTAAATACGGGATAAGCTCCTATTACCTGATGGGCTACTGCTACACCTATGCCGACGACTATCTCAACGGTGCGGAGGCGTTCACCAATTTCTGTGAAAAGGAATTGAAGAAGGATGGAGAAAAGGACATAGGCAGTCTCGCCGACGGAAAGCTGAGGATCGCAGACGACTATGTGCAGTATGCATCCGGACTTGACAAGGAGGCCGATACCCTGAGGAACAAAGCCACCGAAGCCGAGGCCGCCGCACCCGCCACCCCTGCTCCGGCGAAAGACAAGAAGGAAGCTGGAAAAGAAGCCAAGGATGCAAAGGACGACAAGGCGAAACCGGAGGCCGCCAAGCCTGCCGAAAAGGAAAGCCCGAAGGATGACAAGGAAGTCCTGACTCCAGTGCAGATGAACGCCAGGGCCGATGAACTCAACAAGAAGGCTGCAGGATACTACAAGGAGGCGTTGAAGAACCTTCTTGAACTCACCGGAACCTGGTGCGCAGCCGGCGGGATCCTCGAGAACACCAAGGACGCCAAGGCGTTGAAGGCCATTGAAGTGGGCTATTCACTTCTTGGATGGACATACGACGGATTGGCTGACAAGGAAAACGCCTGCAAGGCCTTTGATTTCTTCATCAAGAAATATCCTCAGTCCAAGAGCATCCCCGCTTCAATGTTCAGGCTCGGGAAGATCTACGGGGAAATGAACAAGTATGACATAGCCGGACAGGTTCTGGAAAACCTCGCAGATAAATTCCCGGCCACAAACGAAGGCAAGCAGGCTCTTCCAAGCCTTGGCAGGAATATGTATGAGGTCAAGAACTATGAGAAGAGCATCCAGGTTTTCAACAAGATATTCGCCCAGAACGTCGAGCTGACCATAGGCGATCTCAGATGGATACTCGCGAACCTAAGCGACTGCGGAGGCACGCATCCCAAGGAAGGTTCTGAATTGGCCGTCAAGGCTGGAGACCTCCTCCTCGTCAAGCTTGAGAAGCCCGATCTGAAGGAATGGCTTGGCCCGCAGAGGATGAGGGAGGTGGCCGGCAATCCGAAGGAACTGCAGAGGCTTATCTCGCTGATAAGGGAGAAGCTCTACTACGACTACGCGAATGCCGCATACTGGGGAAACCTCTACGACAAGGGCATAGCGAAGATCGACATCATACTTTTGAACGAAAGATCCTCCTATTATTATGATGGAAGGTTCCTGAGGGCCATGCTGTACCGGGGCCTGAAGAAGTTTGAAAAGGCCACAAACGACTATTCCGACATATCGATGATGGCCATAGGGGCGAAGAAATATTCCATCTACAACAAGGTCCAGTGCAAGATCGGCGACACATACCTTGAGGAAGTGAAGGAATTCCCCACCAAGGACAGGGAATTGCTCAACAAGGCCTACGGATCATACAACATTGTCGCGATAACCAACATGGACGAGGATCCCACCGTCACCGGAACCAAGGTTTCCAAGGAGGAGCTCAAGGAGCAGAATGAATGGATAGAGTATGCCGTATACATGGCGGCTCACTGCGCCTCCAGGCTCGGATTGGACAGCGACAAGGCCAAGATGGTCGAGAAGTACAAGAAATATTTTCCGATGGGCAAATACCTCAAGGAAATAGACAAACTGCCGGCGAAGGAGGCCCTCAAGGCGCCTCTCACGCCAGCTGACGGCGACAAGGAAAAGAAAAAATAAACAATAAATCTTATTTCACGAGAAAGGAACCAGAGAAATGAAAAGACACGTTTTCACATTGGCCGCGTTGTTCTTGTTCGGTGCAGTCACGCTCCAGGCGGTGGAAGTCCTAGTTGAAAAAAAGGAGGGGCAGGCAAGAGGCGAATACGTAAGCAGCGATCCCAACGGCGACATCGCCCTCAAGCAGGACAACAAGTTCACCATAAAGATAAAGGCCGCGGACTACAAGTATGCAAGGCTTGCCAAGACCCCGGACGAGATCCTGGCCGCAGACAAGAAGTTCGATGCCCAGAAATATGCGGAGGCGATGGCCGACTACAAGAACCTGTACAACGCCTACAAGTTCGTAGGTTTCGACGTCTACTGCATCTACAAGGAGAGCGCATGCCTCGAGAAGCTCGGAAAGAAGGCTGACGCACTTGCAAGGCTCAAGATCATGGACACCTACCAGTGCCTGGATCCCAAGAAGCTGCCCGATTTCTTCGACTGCAAGAAACTGCAGGCAACATTGCTCATCGACACCGGCAAATTCGACGAAGCCTTCAAGGTGCTGACCGATCTTGGCAACTCCAACGACGACAATCTTGCCGCCTTCAGCTTCATAGCCAGGGGCGACATATTGTCAAAGCAGGGGAAGAAAAAGGAGGCCGTACTCAAATACATGGTGCCGGCCCTCATCTTCCCGCAGCAGAACACAGAAAGGCCGAAGGCCCTCCTCCTCGTCGCAAACACCCTCAAGGAGATGAACGACAACAGGTCGACAAAATTCGCCGAGATCCTCAAGAAGGAATATGCCGACAGCCCGCAGGTGAAAGAGTTGAAATAAATTTATGAAATTATTTTGTTTGCATGTTTGAATAATTTGTTTACTATTTTATCTTAAAAGTTATTCTGTTTCATAATCTCTCAGGCATTAAAAATTAAAATTAAAACATTGATAAAAGGAAGGGACAAATGAGAAAAATCTTACTTGTTTGCAGTTTCGCAGCACTCGTGTCGCTTATAAGCATTCACATTTACGCGCAGGCCGCTCCTGCCGCCGCTCCGGCAGCAGCACCAGCCGCAGCCGCCGCTCCTGCCGCTCCCGCAGCAGAGGCCAAGGCCGGCGGTCATGAGACAATGAGCTTCACATCGATCGTATTCCGTTCAGGAATGTTCGGTTTGCTCATATGGATAACACTCTTCGGTTCATCCATCGTCTGCTTCGCGCTCATCATCGACTCCTTTATCAATATAAGAGAAGATAAGATTGCTCCAAAATCTCTGGTTGCCGAAGTCAACAACGCCATCTCCCAGGGAGATCTTGCAATGGCGATACAGTCCTGCGACAATTCCGGCGCACCGCTCGGAAGAATCCTCAAGGCCGGATTCACAAACGTGCAGGAAGGTTTTGAAGTCGTGCAGGATGCTGTTTCCGTCGCGTCCGACATCGAAAGTGAAACCCTCCTCGCCCGAGTCTCTTACCTCAGCGTTATTTCCAATATCACCCCCATGCTGGGGCTGATCGGTACAGTCCAAGGAATGATCTACGCTTTCTTCAACCTTGGTACGCAGGAAGCCGGCGCAGCCCAGCAGTCCATGCTCGCCATCAACATCTCCCACGGTCTGTGGGCGACAGCCGTCGGACTGGGTGTTTCTGTTCCCGCATCAATCCTGTTCTACTTCTTCAAGAACCGTACCACCAGGCTCGTTCTTGGAATGGAGGCTCTCACTCTCGACATAACCAAGTCACTCAGGAACGCTGAAGTCGTAGAAGATTCACCTGAAGGCTGATAAACGACTTAGGAGACTGCATTATGCGCGCAGCTAAAGAAGAAGCACCGATGTCTGGAAACCTGACCGCGATGATCGACGTGGTATTCCAGCTCATCATTTTCTTTGTCGTCACAACCAATATGCAGAATACGGTTGATCAGAGAATAAAACTCGCCATTGCCCCGCACGGACAATCTATCAGCGATAAACCCAAAGATCCCAGGGAGATAAAGATCGATCTCGATGAAAAGGGGAATATATATATAGCCAAGTCCTCTCTCACGCCTTCAATTCTTACTTCAATAGTCAGAAAGGCCGTCTCTGAATACGGAGTCGATGTCCCGATCGTGATCAGGGCTGATGGAAATGCCCAGCATTCTGCCGTCCAGACCACAATGAATGCCGTCACCGCATCTGGCATCTACAAGATCAAATTCGCCGTCCTCAAAGAAAGTGGAAGTAAGGGCAAGGAAAAAGGGAAGTAGCAAATGGCAAGAAAATCCAAAAGAACGCACCTCGTAGCAGGCGAACTGAACCTGACAGCGATGATCGACATCGCGTTCCAGCTGCTTTCATTCTTCCTGATGACCATGAAACCTGTGGATGTCATGGCACTCATGGACGTGTCGCGCCCCGCCCCGGATTCCAGGGCTCCTGCAAAAGCACTGAATGTTCTGACAATTACAATCCTGGCCGACGAAAAGCAGCCTTTCGCGCTGAACGACAGGGTAATAAGAATAGAAGATCTCGACATGATGCTCTGCAAGGCTGGCGAGCTGAATCCGGATCAGAATGTGATCGTCGCCTGCATGCAGAAATCACTTCATAGCCGTCTTATCGATGCACTGGACCTCTGCGCGAAAGCCAAACTGACAAAACTTTCCGTCGTCAGCCTGATGTAAATATTCACTGAAGTACCTGCTTCAGCGAATATTTACTTTCCAACAGTTACTGTTACTACAGCTTCATCATCTTCATTGAGCGGATTCGCACTGGCAGGTGAAACGGATGTATTGAATACGTCATCCTTGCTGCCATCAATCCCATCGAGTCCGGTAGAATACAGGAATACGTTTTCTCCAACCAAAGAATACATGAATTGATGTTTCCACGGATCGTTCTTGAGCTTTTCAATATACGGCCCCTTCCACCCCTTGATTTGCGGATCCTTCACAAGTGCTGAAAGCCCTTCTGCCGTAGTCGGATATCTCCCGCAGTCTTTTTTGAACAGATCCAAGGCAATCCCGAGGACATTGAGGTTGTATTTCGCGGCCGCCAATGCTTCAGGAGACTCGCTTGAGAGGTGGGGAGCCAGTAAAAAAGCACCGACGATGCAGAAGCCTCCGAGATATATCACCCATCGCGGCATCTTCCCCATGAAGGCCGCATAGTTCCACATGGTCCCGCTTAAAAGCCATGGCATGATGACAGTTCTCGGTTTCCGTTCATGCCTTATGAAATCTTTCCTCACGAAAAATCCGGGTTTCAACGCGTATTTGCCGCATGATGGACATTTACTGCCGCCGCACCAGTCCTCAATCGCCTTGCAATAGGGACATTTTATTTTTTTTATCTCAGCCTTTGGAGTGTCAGTTTTTTTTTGCCTGATGTTTTCCATAATTGACCATTCGATGTTCGTTGCCTCTGCAGTTCCTATAATCGAAAGCAACTTCGAATATAGACCTTCCTTAAAAATTACCTCCTATAAATTAAAAATCAACGAAGCGCCTGTTCCACTGAGGCTGAATTACGCCATACATACTGTTTTATTTTAGCATATGTTGATTATATTTATTAATATTCATAATTTTACTTGACATTTCATGTTTTCAATGGTAGAATTTGAACAAATATAAAAATTATCGAAGGGGTTTACTATGAACCAGGAATACGAGCAGCAGCCCGAAGAACAGCAGATGATGGAACAGGCACCGCAGGATCAGCAGGTGATAAACGCACCGAGCTATGAGGAGATCATGGCTGCGCAGAAGATAACCTTCGAGGATATCAAGGCGCATCTGACCGGTCCCGTTCTTTCATTCATAGGCCACATCGTAATCATATCATTGCTCTGTTCGCTGATGGTCTACAACGACAAGCCCGAAGTCCGCGAAGTGCAGGTGACGGTGATGGAGATAGACACCAAGGAGCTTGACAAACTTCCCGAACCCCCTCCCCCTCCGGAAGAACCTCCGCAGAACGTCGATCAGAACATAGATGTTGAGCGGCCTACGACGAATTCGGTGTCAACCGATGTGAATGTCACTGTTGAGAGCAGCGTGGCCACCGGGCAGATCGGCGGGGATGTCATCGACGGACCCTCCGTGCAGCTGCCGAACGTGCTTATGGTTGCTCCGTCGAGTTCGTCTCTGATAATGCCCGGCCTGATGGCTGGCAGGGGCACCGCAGGCAGGCGAAACGCCATTGGGAAATACAACAGGGGTGGTGCATCTTCGTCTTCGTTAGAAAGAACCACGACAAAGGGATTGAACTGGCTCAGGGATCATCAGAACGCCGACGGCTCCTGGGGTGAGGCAGCAGACAAATCTCCCGCATTGACTGCACTTGCGACACTCGCATTTCTTGCACATGGCGAGACCCCGAGCTCACAGGAATACGGCACGTGCGTCCTCAAGGCGATAAGGAAGCTAATTGAATTTGCAAACAATTCGGATGGAAACGGGCTTATCAGGAACGGCGCCAGGGGATATGGGCATTCAATGGTGGCATATGCTCTTTCCGAAGCTTTCGCCCTTACGAAGATTCCGATGATCGAAGAGGCGATGAACAAGACTATTACAAGAGTCGTCACCGGACAGAATTCCCTTGGCAGCTACAACTATGATTACAAGAACGATCCCGACAAGGAGAGCAATGGTGCACCGCGAAGCGATCTTTCCGTGGCCGGCTGGAACTACCAGGCGCTGAAGGCCGCTTTTGCGGCAGGATGCACGGTCAAGGGGCTTGAGACCGCAATTGAAGTCGGCAAGAACACGGGATTGAAAAAGACAAACTATGTTTCCGGTGGAGGATTTTCTTATACCGGTTCGGCCGCTGGCGGAAAGAACTCAACTCCGACCATGGCAGCTGTCGGCACCCTCTGTCTCCAGCTTTTCGGAGAAGGAAAATCAAAGGAAGCCCAGGATGGTTTAAGATGGCTCGAAACAGCCCAGGGTGGAAAATTCATGAAATGCGATTGGAAGGAAGCCGCACCCACTTGGTTCCCTCTTTACCAATGGTACTATCAAACCCAGGCCATCTTCCAAGGATATTCCGGCACAGGCGGCAACTGGGATGCCTGGAACAAGGAATTCCAGAAGGCCCTCATGAAAGAACAGGAATCCGACGGACACTGGTCTTCTCCTAGTGAAAAGTACGGCGATAAGAAAAATGAAGGTTCGGAAGGACATATCAAGGGCAAATCACCCCTCGATGTCTATATTTACTCGACATGTCTTTGCACTCTCATGCTCGAGGTCTACTACCGCTATCTGCCGACATTCAAGGTCACCAGCTCCGATGATGGCGCTGGAGCGGCTCCTGCAAAGAAGGAAGGCGGCGATCTCAAGATAGAATAATTATAAAACTTTACCTGCATTTGAATGCGGGTGGAGTTTTATGAGCTATATTTAGCGCATGAAAAAAGAAAACATGCTCATAATCGGCAGCGGTCCGGCAGGACTGACTGCGGCAATATATTCGGCCAGAGCTCTTCTCAAGCCCGTCGTAATCGCGGGAATTGTACCAGGAGGCCAGCTCACGCAGACCAGTGACATTGAAAATTATCCCGGGTTTGTGGAGCCTGTCGGCGGTTTTGACCTTATGACCGCTTTTCAAAAACAGTCTGAACGGTTTGGAACTAAAGTACTCTATGACAATGTAGTCTCAGTTGTATTTTCCGGAACCGGCCCCCATGAAGTTTCACTTGCAGGTGGAGAGAAGATCCAGGCACTCGCACTGATTATCGCGACAGGAGCCTCTCCGATATGGCTTGGACTTGAGTCCGAGCAAAGGCTCATGGCGAAAGGCGTTTCAGCCTGCGCGACCTGCGATGGGGCGTTTTATAGGAACCTCCCCGTAGCTGTGATTGGCGGTGGCGATACGGCCATGGAAGAGGCGATCTTCCTTACCCGTTTCGCGTCAAAGGTCACTGTCATACATAGGAGGAACCAGTTAAGGGCCTCGAAAATAATGGCCGACCGCGCACTTCAGAATCCCAAGATAGCTTTTGAATGGGACAGCGTTGTCGAGGAGATAACAGGACAGAATGAAGTAGACGGCATCGTCGTCAGGAATCTCAAGTCCGGGGAAAAGAAGAGGATTGAATGCAAGGGATATTTTGCAGCTCTCGGACACAAGCCGAACACGGAGATATTCAAAGGACTTCTGGACATGGACGATGTCGGATACATACTGCTCAAAAACCAGAGCAGTCATACAAGCGTAGAAGGCGTTTTTGCCGCCGGGGACTGCGCAGACCACGTATATCGGCAGGCGATTACCGCTGCAGGAATGGGCTGCAAGGCGGCTATCGACGCAGAAAGATGGCTTGAATCCAAACATAAAACTTGACAGCCCCATCAACTCATCAGGAACCAGGGAATAACGCAACCGCCATCAAGTGCAACTGATATTTTTTATCTTTTTCTCCTTGAATAAATCGGACATACATGTACAGTAATTCCGCCTTAAACGGTTAAAAAATCACCATTAATTTAAATAAGGGAGAGCAACAATGGGTCAGAAAGAAGACAATCTCAAAAAACTCGCAAAGACAGGCATCCTTGCTAACTTTGTGAAAAGAAGCAAGGGCCAGTGGGATCACGAAGGATGGCTTGGGCTCCTCGGTTCCATCAAGGAAAAGGGCTATTATCCTATCGATGAGGACCAGATTGGGCTCCTTCTTGAACAGAAGAAGAACGAATACTGGGCAAAGAAAGCTTAACAGACACCTTGCTTCAGGCTCAATTTGATGTCGTTTTCATCAAGAAAGCGCCATTTGCCTGAAGGGAGCGGGCCAATATTCAAACCGCCTACGGCGATACGCTTTAGGCGGTTTATTTTTGCCCCTGCGTACCTGACAAGGCGTCTTACTTCCCTCTTCCGCCCCTCCCCCATGATAAACTGGTAGCAAAATCCTGATATGAGCCTTATATCCTTCGCCCTGATCTCTTCGCCTTCGCTGATTATGCCCTGTTTCATCTTCTGAATATCAGCACTGCACAGCGTCTTGTCCGTTGTAACTTCATACCTCTTGAGGATCCCGTGCCTGGGATGGGTGAGCCTGGCTGCATAGTCACCATCATTCGTAAGAATTATCAAACCCTCGCTGTCCTTGTCAAGCCTCCCTGCCGTGTAGAGCCTGACACCTGGAATCTGTACCAGATCAATGACCAGCTTGTCGGCATGCGGATCCGAGGCGGTTGAATAATAACCCACCGGCTTGTTCAACATCACATAGTATTTCTTCTGAAGCGAGACTTCCCTTGAATCAACTTCAACCTTGTCTGCATCCTTTATCCTGGTTCCTGGCTCTGTGACCTTGTTGCCATTCACCTCCACCCTGCCGGATCTTATGATATCCGCAGAACTGCGCCGTGACGCCACGCCCGCCTTGCCCAGAAAACTGTCAAGCCGCATCGAAGAATCATCAATATCCAATTTGTTTTGCCTGTCCATATGTAATAAAGTAAGTTGTTTTTTTCAAAATAATATTTTTTTCCAGGAAAAAATTTACTTATGATTGATTCCCCGAACACATCGCCAGGAACAATTTCAATCATTTCCACGCCGATCGGGAACCTGAAGGACATCACCGCAAGGGCGCTTGAAGCCCTTGCCCAGGCCGATATCGTCGCAGCGGAAGATACGAGAAGGACTTCAAATCTCCTTACCGTCCACAATCTCCATAAGAAGCTCGTAAGCTGCCACATATACAACGAGCACAAGTCTGTCTTCTCCCTCATAGAATCCGCGCTTTCAGGACAGAAAGTCGCGTTTGTCTCCGATGCCGGCACTCCTTGCATATCCGATCCGGGATTCCTGCTGGTCAGGGAAGCCCTCAAAAGCGGTATCGAACCCCAAATCATCCCCGGTGTTTCCTCCTTGACTTTTGCGGTCGTGGCTTCAGGCCTTCCTGTAGATAAATTCAGCTTCCTTGGCTTCCTGCCGGTAAAACAGGGCAGACGCCACAAGGCCCTGCTGGAAATAGCCGAAGAGGACAAGACTGTCTTTGTCTTCGAATCTCCTTTCAGAATGGAGAAGCTTCTCAAGGAGATAGCTGAAGTGATCGGCAAAGATGCGAAAGTCGCAGTCATAAGGGAGGCGACAAAGCTCCACGAGGAAATCCTCCGCGGAACCGCCGAAGAACTTGTACAGAAAACTTCGGGCCGGAACTGGAAAGGCGAATGTGTTGTGGCAATTTATCCGGGTGAAAAACAAGATATGACCACAGAACACACAGATGACACAGAAAAGGAATGAATACGAAATTAATTGATTATAATTTATTTCTGTGTATTCTGTGTGTTCTGTGGTTAAAATATTTTTGAAAGGAAATAAAATGAAAAAGATCAGTTTCATGGGCTGGAAGAACTGCGTCGAACTCCAGAGCGGAAAATTCCGCATCGTCGTTACAACCGAAGTCGGACCGAGGATCATCGGGGCGTTTGTCGGCAAAGGCGAAAACATGATGTGCGTAGTTCCCGCCATGGCCGGCAAGAAAGGCGGCAGGGATTGGAAGATCTACGGCGGACACCGCCTCTGGCACGCTCCTGAGGCAAAACCAAGGAGCTACTCCCCTGACAACTCTCCTATAGCAGTGAAGAGCACCAAGGATGGCATCCTTTTCACCGGCGGAGTCGAAAAATCAACAGGCATCTACAAGGGATTCGCAATAAAGCCCCTTGGAAACAATAAGTTCCGCATCAGACACACCATCAGGAATGAAAATCCATGGGAAATTGAAATTGCCGCATGGGCTCTTACCGTCATGGATGCCGGCGGCGTTGCAGTCATTCCAGTTCCCCAGGGCGACATGAATGCGCTTCTCCCCAACCGTTATCTGACTGTATGGCCCTACACGAACATGGCCGACGGACGCCTTACATTCGGAGACAAATACATCCTCTTCCGCCAGCAGAGGGGCCATAAATATCCTTCCAAGATCGGTTTGAACTGCGAAAACGGCTGGATGGCGTATGCAAACAAGGGTTGTGCTCTTATAAAGCGATTCACCCATCTGACCGATGCCGAATATCCCGACAACGGATGCAGCATCGAGTCATACACCTGCGAGTTCATGCTCGAAGTAGAAACACTCAGCCCCCTTTACAACCTCGCCCCCGGACAGGAAATCGTCCATGACGAGGAATGGGAAGGCAGAAGCGGTATCGGCGAGATCAACACCGAAAAAGACGCCAATAAATATTTCAGGAGCTGAAATATTTATAAAATCAGGAGTTTTCATGAGACCATATCATGTGCTTTTTGTCCTTAGTGTCCTTTTCGTCCTTTCCTCCTGCTCATCCCTCCAGACACCCGACACCTCTAAAACTTCCCCGGACGACTCCTGGGAACTCGTCTGGAGCGACGATTTCAACGGTGAGAAGATCGACACCTCCAAATGGGAGATCATGGAATACAACAGGAAACAGAATCCTGACGGTCCCGACGGCTGGTGGCTCAGGGAGGACTCCTATCTCGACGGCAAGGGCGAACTTGTCCTGCGCTGCAGGAAGATTGAGAACAGGAACAAGGACAATGATCCGTTCGACTATTCCACAGGCGCAATCAGGTCAAGGGGGAAATTCGAGCAGAAGTTCGGAAAATTCGAGATATGCTGCAAGCTTCCCGAGCAGACCGGCTGGTGGGTCGCCTTCTGGCTCATGTCCAACGGTGTCGGAAAAGTCGGCAATGCCGGAGAAGACGGCACAGAAATAGACATTTTCGAAGGCTTCGGCAAATCAATCAAGATCAACCATGCCCTCCACTGGGACGGTTATGGCAAGGATCACAAGTCAAAAGGCAACAAGGTGACAGTTCCGGGCATAGATGAAGGATACCACGTGTTCTCCCTCGAATGGAATGAAAAGGAATACATCTTCTTCATTGACGGCAAGGAAAGCTGGCGCAGCGACGCGGGAGGCGTATCAAAAGTACCGGCCTACGTGAAAGTGACAGCGGAAATATCGACTGAAAAATGGGCCATCAACGAGTACTGGGCCGGCGATCCTTCCAAGGCCACCTACCCCGACTACTTCCAAGTCGATTACGTGAAGGTGTATAAGAAGAAGCAATAGGCCTTTGTCTATGTCGCCGCCCTGCAGGGGCTTTGTTCCTATTTATCTTATGCTCCCCACGCTTTCGCATGGGGCTATATTATTCCGCCATCCTGCGGAGGCTCTTGAAGCAACTTCAAACAGGGAAGTTTATCTTAAGCCCTCGCAGAGGGTGAAATATTGCAGCCCAGGGCATGAGCCCTGGGAAATCAAATGGAAAAATGATACAAAGCCCCCGCAGGGCGGCGACATAATAATTCCTGCGTTTATTTTCTCGGCTTCAGCCCGCGTGTCGGGGCGACTTCCATGGGGTTTTCAGGCCAGTAGTGCTTCGGATAGCGTCCTTTCAGATCCTTCTTCACGAACTGGTAGGAACTCGACCAGAAGCCCGGCAGGTCGGAAGTGGTCTGCACAGGACGCATCGATGGCGAAAGTATCTTTATGAGCACGGGTATCTTCCCGCCACCCACGCAGGGATGCGCTCTTGCACCAAACAATTCCTGTACCCTCACGGAAAGCACAGGCGTATCACCCTCCCTGTAGTCAAGACGGATCATCGATCCGCTGGGAACCTTCAGATGCGTCGGCGCAAGCTTGTCGAGAAGCTCCTTCTGTTTCCAGTCGAGTTGAGATTTCAATGCCTCGCACAAGCTGATTCTGCCGAAATCTGACGCGCGCCTTATGCCTCCAAGAAAAGGAAGCAGCCATTCCTCGAGGCTCTCGAGGAGCGCTTCATCGGACATATCCGGCCAATCATTCTTATTGTCGCTCCTTCCGACAAGTGCAATTCTCCGCCTCAGGTTTTCAGCTTCATTGTCCCATGGGAGCATCCCCAATCCTCTTTTTCTTATCCCAAATAAAATTGCCTCCGCAATTTTATTTTTATCGGGATTCCTAATTGGAAATTCCTCAAGAATAATTTCGCCGAACATCCTTCTGCCGCGTGCATCGACAGAACCGTCACGGTCATTCCATTCGACACTTTCAATCTTCCTGATATTTGAACCGAAATAATGCTCAATGTCCTTCAGCTTCAGTGGGGCCGCAAGCAAAACCTTCGCATCCTTGTCCTTGTCATCCAGTTCTGCGATCGTCAGGAATTCCTCCTTGGAGATCGGTTCGTGGTTTGCGAACTTCGCAGCCCTGCCGCAGGACAGGAGATAGATCGGAGCCTCCCCTTCCCTGCGTTTCGCGATTCTGTCGGGATATGCAAAACCCAGGACGACTCCCGCCATCGCGGAATCGCATTCCTTGAATGTTATTCCCATTCTCCTTCTGAACTCTTCAGAAAAAGTCTTTATCCGCCATCTGACGGAATCATCGATATGGTGCGTTCCCGAAGTCTTCTTCAACTCGTCCAGCCTCAGCCTCAAATCCGAATCCCTGCTTCCCATCCTGAACTTTATAAGATCCCGTTCCTCAAGCATCGCGGCTATGTTGCAGGCAAGGCTTCCGAGTCCGAGATGCGCGCTTCGGATGATCATGTTCGCAAGGCGTGGATGGGTTCCGGCGGCAAGCATCTTTTTACCGTGCGCAGTTATCTTTCCTTTTTCATCGACAGCCCCGAGTTCCTTCAGAAGTTCGACTGACTGTGCGAACTTCGCAGCTGGAGGCGCATCAAGCCACTTCAAATATGAAACCGACTGCGTCCCTCCCCATTCCGCCAGGGAAAGTGCGAGGTTCGCAAGATCCGATTCCAGAATCTCCGGAACGTCATATTCCGGCATCATCGAAGTTTCATTCTCAGCCCACAGCCTATAGCACTTTCCGGGACCTGTCCTTCCCGCACGGCCACGCCTTTGATCGGCCGATGCACGGCTCACTCTAACAGTGTCAAGATGCGACATTCCGGTCCGAGGATCAAATATGGATTTCCGCGAAAGTCCGGAATCAATTACTACGGTCACACCGTCAATGGTAATGCTGCTTTCCGCGATGTTAGTTGCAAGAACAATCTTCCTCAACCCATCCGGTGCAGGTCTAATCGCATCGTCCTGCGCCTTCTTGTCCAAGTCGCCATATAGCGGGCATATCATGACATCATCAGGAATTCCCTGCGCCCTTATCCTTTCCTCGACTCTCCGTATTTCACCGACGCCAGGCAGGAAACATAGGATACTTCCTGTTTCTTCTTCAAGGGCCTTCCCTACGGCCCTTGCCATGAAATCCTCCATCCTCTCCCTGATGGAGGATTTCATTAAATATTTATTTTTGATCTCAAAAATAAATCCTTCGCAGGAGACAATGGCAGGTTTGTCGAAAAGCACAGCGATCTTTTCCGGATCAAGCGTTGCGGACATTATGAGTATCTTGAGATCTTCGCGCAGGTTCGCCTGCACATCCAATGCGAATGCGAGTCCGAGGTCTGTGTGGATGTTCCGCTCATGGAACTCATCGAAAATCACAAGTCCGATATTCTCCAGCTCGGGATTGCCCAGGATCTGACGCGTGAAAATCCCTTCGGTTACAACTTCTATCCTTGTGTCACGTGAAACTTTGCTGTCGGTGCGGGTCCTATAGCCAACAGTTCTTCCGACTGCTTCTCCGAGATTGTCGGACATCCTGTATGCGGCGGAACGGGCGGCGAGACGGCGGGGCTCGAGCATGATTATCTTCCTGTCCTTGAGCCATGGTTCGTCAAGGAGAGCTGTCGGAACAAGAGTAGTTTTCCCGGCGCCAGGCGGCGCCTTGAGGATCACGGACGCACCTTTGGCAAGCGCCTCCCTGAGCTGGGGCAGTATTTTCTCGACCGGAAGGTTCATTTACGTCTTCTAGACTTGTGCTTAGCTTCATTGGCTATCTTGTCAGCTGTCTTTGGATCAACAGCAAATCTGGCATTCATCCTCATGATTTTCAAAATTCTTGCAACTGCAGCTTTTCTATCTATAATGCTCATAAATTCAACCTTGTAACTTATCACGAACTTTTAATTTGAAAGTAATATATTCCATAACAAGCGAACCTGCCACAGCCAGAACGATTCCCGGCAGAAGAACTATGATGAAAAAGCGCAGCGCAATAAAGACAAGGGAAAGTACAAGTTCCAGCACGGACGCCCGATTTCCTGCCGTCAGGAGTGTCGATACAATGTCGTTTGCAGCCATCTGATTGAACAGGATGAAATAGGCCGTTAACGCCACTAGGACGGTCACGAGACTTCTAATGATTTTCTTTTTGATGCTCATTTTTTTCTCCTCATGCAGAAATCATTAAATTTCCATTCGGATGGAGCTGTCATTACTGCAAACATGATTGCGTTTCCGATATGCCCTCCAGTTACAAAAAGCCGACTGCCTCCGGAATCGCAGGGCGCTCCGCATAGATACGCGGTCGCGTACAGCTTCCTGAAGAGGGCGTAGTCATCATGAATTCTTGTACCTGCGATCATGAAACCGGTGGGAGACACGCCATACCCGAAAATAACAGGACCTGAATCAATATCTCCAAATCCGCCTTCTGCAGATGCCGGATATTCCTTCATGCCCCCGAATCCCAGCACTCCTCCTTTCAGCTCACGTTTTGCAGAATCGTATAGGGAACGCGAGATGGATGGCTCGCTGAAGGAGAGGAAGTAGAGTCCCAGGCAAGTACCTGAACCTCTCGGAGCATCCAGCATCTTCCCTGTAAAGCCATCAATGCATTGGTAAAGAAGTCCGCTCCTCGGATCAGTATAATCTTTTTTCAACTTCTCCATGCATCTGGCGAGAAGCGCAGAATGATCGCCGCCCGTAGCCATGTCATAAAGCCCTATGGATCCAAATACCGCGCAGTTGTCCACCGGATACATCTCATTCGGATACGTCTGCAGCAATAAAACTGAAGACTTCTCAAGCCTTCTCGCAAGCGCTGCCGTGATCCTGTCATTGAGCGCGCTGAATTCCGAGTCCTTTTTCAAAAGCCTGTGTAAGCTCAGCAGAAGATTGTAGTATCCGAGAAAAGCGGCATGGTCGAAGTCGGTATCCAGCGATTCTATCGGATCGTTGCCCCATGAATGAGTATCGAACTCCCTTACCTGAGGCTCGAGTATCTTCCTGATGCAATTCTCCATATGCGGAAGATATTCATCGGCCTTGTCCGGATGAAGGACCGCCATCTGCCCAAATCCCATGCCCGACATCATATAGGTGCCGAAGAGCCATTCACCATTGAAGAGCTCTGAGCCGGTCTTGAAATTTGCCCTGCCCAGCTCCAAAGACAGCATCTTCACTGCCTGACGGGCCATCCGTTCCTGAATCCCCTCCTCGTCCTTGAATACCGCCCCGGCCTCGCGCGCGCACCAGTTGTGCGGGACAAGATAAGCGCCCAGGATAAACAAGAGCGACAAGCACGCCAGCCGCTGAGCAGATTTCAATGTTATCTTGTTTTTCACAGTCATCCATCACCTCTTTGGAGTATCAACCGTCTCTGAGAACAACTTACTCCAATGCGCCATGAAAAACATCTTTTCCTTCGGCAATACCGTCTCCGCCGTACCAACTATCGGACGGAGCGCCGTCATCATCTGCAGTGATGTTATCATGAAAATCAGAATCCAGAAGAGCGGATAAAAAGTGTTCTTGCATTTAAGCGAAGATGCCGCCTTGAGCAGCACCCGCATCCCGAAAAGCGTGCTTGTACCCCAGAAGAGAAGATGGAAGAAACCGATGAAGAACACTGTATTCGTCGATTGGGAAAAGACCCAGGCTATCGGGGCGAATCCCACGATCAGGATTGAAAACACCGAAACAGCGGCGAGTAGGACAAGCATTGCAGTTCCGGGCTTGACATCTATCCCTGACAGGCAGGAGAAAATGTAGAAGCTTGGGTAGCAGAACAAAACCGCCAGCATCAGCCCGGCTATTATCTTTACAGGCGCCATGTACCATTGGATCCCTCCGGAAAAGCTCCCGACGATAACGCCGTATCCAACCAGGCAGACAATGTTTATCAGGATGATGTTGAGCAGAAGCCTGGCCATCGGCAATCGTCCGAAGCCGGATATGACCTTGAGCGGATCCTTGAGGAGATTTTCGGTAAGCCATGAGATCCTGTTCGCATCTTCATAGCCGGTTCCTGTCGTGCCTTCGGGGCTCTCCGTTAAATTCAAATTGATTTTCTCTTCATTCATAGCCACCTCCTTGCTTATTGATATTAAAAGAACAGGTTTTTCGCCGACTGAAACACGGCCTCGAAGAAATTGCCGTCAAAAGCTTTCTCCCTCAAAAACTCGACAGCTCCACCAGGTCCGCCTATGAAAGGCCTCATGATCCAGGAAAGCTGCGAGCCCAGCAGCAGGTTCACGGCAAGCCATGAGAAGATAATCCGTCTGGAAACCTCAGCCGTTCCCGTGAAATGCAGCACAAGCTTGTATAGATGCAGATTCGAGACTACGCCCGCAAAGGCTATTGAAAATACGTTGAACAGCAAAATCCCCTGGTGGGCCATAGCTGAATTCGGATCTGAAACTGCAGGACTGTTCCATACCAGGCAGAGCATGAGCGGGGCAAAGGACGCCAGTATTATGGATGCGATCGTAAAAGACATCAGGACAGACATCAAAGATTCCCTGAACGTCATCCTGGCCCCCAGTATCTTTGCAAACATGCCGTTTATCATGGCATTGCCAGCAGTGACAAACAGGATGAGCATCGGAAACTTCATCGCCACATACACGCTCTGGAGCGGAGATCTCCATATCCCCACGCTCATGCCATAGAGCGAACTGCATATGACAGCGATCGCCAGGCATGAGAAAAGGAAACCATTTCCCGGCTTCCTCATCAATCCTGCAAGCTCCTCAGGAATTCCCCTGCATAATTTGCGAACTGGAAGTTTCATTGCTATCTAAATCCTATCTTAAAGTAGGGACGGGCTTTAGCCTGTCCCATTCTTGAATCTTAAGATGGTACATGCTAAAGCACGTACCTACTTACAAGAACATGCCTCATGGCATTAACTACGAACGGACACATGATTCATCTGTTTGTAGTTAAGCCCGTAAGGGCTGTTTCCCCATTCATGAACATATTGCATTGGCCGGCATTCTCCATCCTCCTCCATTTCGGATACGATGTACGGCGTGCGAATTCCGCAAGACGGCGCATCCCGAAAATCCTTCCCAGCATCGATGTCTGCTTCCCAAACTTCCTATAGAGCAGATTGAATTGGAGGTACGCCATGACCTGGCTGTCAGAGACCGGCAGGCGCCGCAGAATGTTAAGCCATGAATAGAAGTCGTCATAGATCTTCAGATAGCCGGTCACAAGCTCCCTTGGCGACATCTTCGCGGGCATGAAGACCGCATGTGCAGTATTGTAGTGTCTCAGTTCCCTGTCGATTATCCTTCCTTCCGTCTCCAGCTTCCTGTAGAACACCGTGCCAGGATACGGCGTAAGGATGTGGGCCGTCATTGTCGCAATCCGGTTCCTCACCAGCCATTCAAAGGTAGCTGGAAAGACCGAGACGTCATCGCCATCGAATCCAAACACCAGGCTAGCGTTCACCATCATACCCCGTGCATGGATTTTGGCTATTGTGGAATCGTATCCCTGTATCCTGTTCTGCGTCTTCCTGCAGTCCATGAGATTCTTCTGGTTTACGCTCTCAAATCCTATGAACAGGCTCTTGCATCCGGCTTCCGCCATCATGTCGAGGATATCGTCGTACAATCCGATGTTGGTTGAAACGGCGGTCTGCCATGTAATGCCAAGCCTCTTGAATTCGGGCAGCAGCTTCCTCACGAATTCCGGACTTCCGATGAAGTTGTCGTCTATGAACATCACATGGTCCGTGCCAAGGGAACATATCTCATCGATTATCTGCGGAATAGATTTCATCCTGTAGCTGGAATCTATGTTTGAAGAGCTGTTGTAGCAGAAGTCACAGCGCCACGGACACCCCCTGCCGATGGTAAGGGTGTTCGTGAAAAGATATCTGCCATGGTTCAGCATCTCCCATCTGGGAATCGGAATCTTGGCAGGATCAACTGTTACTGAGTTCCTGTATACCGGTTTCAATGACTGCTTCTCTGCATCCTCAACAAGCAACGGCCAGTTCTCTTCGGCATCGCCGATCACCACGGAATCGGCATGTTTGGCGCAGTCTTCAGGACACGATGTCGCATGGATGCCTCCCATGACTACCCGGATTCCCCGCGTACGGTACCTGTCGGCGATCTCAAAAGCACTGGGCGCAGTATCAACTTTTACGGTAATCCCGACCAGGTCCGGACTGTCGTTCAACTTGATCTTTTGAATGTTTCCATCCTCAAGCCCAACCTTGTGCCTGGGAGGTGTCAGGCTTCCCAGGACAAGCAAGGACAGCGGCGGCGCCATCCGCGTCTTCCAGATCGAATCCATCGGCCTCGCTGTCGTCATCGGTGATATCAGCTTGATCCACATGTTGGCCTCCGTTTCTTCATATCAGCCGTCTTCAGGAGAAGTCCGGCTTACCGTTTTGAATCCTTTTGACGATACCATGAAATCCATAAGCAATCCGCCTATCACTGCGCACTCAATGCCGAAAGGCAGGTATCCGGCATATCCGAGCAATGGCATTTCAAAGATCCTGAAGCGATCGACGAAAGGTACCGAGTAAGCCCATTTAGGGAGACTGTAATAATTCCACATCTCCCAGAAAAATCCGCAGATCAGCGCGGAAAGTGCGAGCAGGACGATTTTGCGCCATCTGCCTTCTGCAATTCTGGAAAAGATATTTTCTTCTCCTCGCAGAGTCTGCAGCGAAGTGATGATCAGGAATGGGGAAAGCCAGATGATCGGAAAGAGCAGGTCCGGATATCTTCCGATCCCGGCAAGCCCCAGGCATGCAAGTACAAGAATAGTCCAGGCCGTGGACTTCCTGTTCATGAAGCTGGTTTTGACATACCTTTTCAACGAGGCAAAAGGATCTGAAAAAGTCTCCAGCAGCTCATAAGTGCCCAGTACCGCCGGAAGAACCGTGGAGAAGCACAATGTTGCGAATATCGCATATTCCAGCGAAGAAAAATTCTCCACGCCGATGTAGTGCCAGTTCTGGACGAACCTGTTGAGATATTCAAAGAACCACCAGAATAGCGCACTCAGAGGGAACAGCATCATGAAATAGCATGTCCTGTCTTTCATCATGCATTTCCCGGACCTTGCATATGTCAGTGCGTTGACAATGACAATAAAGGAAAACCATATCGGGCTGAATGTGTATGGCTGCAGGAAGGAGAACCATTCGAACCTGTTCCAGGCAAGCGTCCAGAAGACTGCGCAGGAGGAGACGGCGATCCATCCCCAGAAAGGGAATGGACGGATGAAGAAGAGTCCGGCAAACGGGCTCATGACTGCCGATGAAAGCATTTTCCACAGGAATGGCAGAATGCCGGCAACCAGGAATGCAGTCAGAAGTGTAAAAGCTGTCCATGAGAATCCGGCATGTTTCACATATGATGTGAGCGGTGGGAACTCGAGATAGTAGTCAAGCGGTCTTCCGACCGATACTGCGCCAATGATCGGCAATCCGAGGAGGAGCACCGCAGCGATGCACACCTGGATAATGCCTCCCGGCATCCTTTTATCACGCAAAGCACTTTCTACCGCAAAGCCTTTTTTCGAATCAATATCCATCTAATTTCTCCGTTGGTTTCAAATTCCAGCCCAGTAATAAATCCGTTTCTGTCTCTTCTATGTCAGTCTCCGGACTGACCTTGGAGTGCTGAAGCGACAGATTCAGCCTTGTTCCCTGCGAAGCATCGCTTCGCAGAAGAAAGGCGGTATCTTCGTTTCACTTCGCTACACGCACTCCAAAGATTCGTCCTCAGGCAGAGGACTCATCGTAAAAACATTCCAATCCGCAACAATCAGTCATTTTTCGATACTAAGCTCAAACGTTTAGGAAGACGGTGAAACTGGATTGCCTTTATCTGTCTGGCAATGGAACGATTTTCTTCTCGTTGTAAAAAAAACAATTCCAGTTATAATCAAAGTTAATATTCCAGCACCAGCAAAACACACTCCAGTAATACCGATATCTTCATATCCTTTTCTACCTCTATTTATTGCCTCCCGCATTTGATGCCTGAAATCATCCACAGCTTTATTATTTTCTCCATTCCTAAATTGCGCTGCATTGCAATCGAGACTTATCCCAGCTGATGCCAATTTAATATTGCTATCGAAAGTCAACATGCATAAAATCACACCGTCGAATACTAGAAACACAGATAATATTATAGCTATCTTATACATCAGCTTTCCTTTCATAAATGAACCATTTTCAACCTTGCCGCTCTTGAGCTGATTGCTTAAGTTGGAGTTCACAGCTTTAGCGTGTCTTCAATTTCCCAGCATGGCTCTACATCCACAATTGCTTAAGATTTAAATTCCAGACGGCAAAGTCATAAGAAATCCAAGCTCCAGAGAAATGCGCACGCTAAAGCTGTGAACTCCAACAAGGCTCCCTTTGAGAGTATCTACGCCCTGGCCGTCCTTGCATGCAGGACAGCAGCGTGTGCCTTCTCGGGCTTCAGCGCCTTCTTGGCCCTGTCCAGTATCTCGCCCAGCGCCGTCAGGTATTCGTTGAACCTTTCGAGTCCTGAGGCCGATATCACAACCGTAGTCCTGGGTTTGTTGTCGACAAACTTCTTGTCTATTCTTATGACTCCTGCCTCCTCCAGTGCCTTGAGGTGCCTGCTGAGGTTTCCATCAGTCAGATTACATGCCTCCTTGATCTCATTGAAGGTCATTCCCTTGTCGGCTGCGCAGAGCACGGACATTATCGAAAGCCTGTTAGGCTCATGGAACACCTTCTCGATAAGCTCCATATCCTGTTGATTATTTTTATTCATAGAATCACCTCACCGTTATATTTTTCTACAGCAAAAATATTATTTGTTCTTGTTGAACACGTATCCTCCGGCGATCTCACCGGCAAAAAAGACGACGCCCATCGGCCACGGGTTATAGAAATCATTGAAAGTGAAAAGACAGACAGTTCCGCACAATATGTAGAAAAGGCCGACAATGTAGTTCTCTCCCGGCAGCGACATCCTGTAGGATACATGAACAAGCCCGTAAAGCAGCATCCATACGCCGAATAGCAGATCGTAGTGCTGATGGCTGATGAGGGCGAAGGTCAGGATGGCACCTGCCGCCAGCGCTGGCAGCGCGTCTATGGCAGGCAGAAGCTTGTTTATATCCCTGGCGGCTTCCCGGTCATGCAGGAACCACCAGATCAGGGCGCCATAGTTGACAGCAAGGGACAGGCAAAGGACCGTTCCCCAGACAATGAGATGGGATTCCGGAGTTTTTGGGATCTGCATTAAATAGATGAATGTAGCGCCGCAGAGGGCGATGACTCCGCCGATCGCCCTTGCAGTTCCGGAATATCCCCTGAAATTCCTTTTTGCGAGGACGAGTTCCTGCATTTTCCTGACCTGCGCAAGTGCGTCATGTATATGGTTTGCGATCATCTTTTCCCCTTTCTTGGGCATACCCTACACCGATACAAAGTACTTTGCAAGGCAAAGCCTAAAGAAAGATCAAAGATTTTTCGGACGACATAGTTTACTGAATACGTAGGATGCCTGATTATTGATTTGGCTGTGTTTTTTCCAGCTTCTTCAGTTCGAACTTGGAAATCTTGTGCTCGCGCTGCTCTTCATAATTGAGATTGACACAGTCCTGGAAGGCGTCGCTTGCTGCATCCCTCTTCCCGTCCAAAAGCGACTTGACGCCGATCAGGCAATATGCTTCACATAGCGATCCCCTGGTCTTGGGGGCTTTCTTCGCCTTTTCCATTAACTCATCCTCGGAAATCACGCCTGAAATAAATTTGAAGCACGGTTCCGGCCAGGGGGCTTCTGGCGAGAACTTCCATTCGGCGATACGCCTGGACAAGTCTTCATGCTCCTTCTTGTTTTCCGCCATTCCGGAAATGTGCCAGAGACGGATAAGCGGATAAATCTTGTTCTTGTCGAAAGCCAGTTCTATCGCTTTGCGCAGGTCCTCCTTCGCCTTTTCCGTTTCACCGAAGAAATAATATGTTTCGGCGCGGGAGAAGAAGATCTGGAAATTTTTGTCATTGAGCTTCAACGCCATGTTGTATGAATCAATCGCCTTGCCGTACTCCTCCTTTTCACGCATAAGCACCGCCCGCATCACATAGTTCCGGGCCAAATCCGGATACGCCTTGATACGGCGCTCAATTTTATCAAGAGCTGCTTCAGAATTTTTCCTGGGCACCGGGAGGGTTCCCAGAACGACGAACAGCTTCTGCAAGGCCTTAAGGCTCTTCCTTGGCACCTCAATGCCGATATGGGACTGGCCGTCCTTTATGACACATTCCATCCTGGACTCATCTGCAAAATCGCTTTTGAACGAATCCATCTCCTCCTTTGATAGCATAGACAGCTTGGAGGATGGAGAGTTCTGCATCATCTCCAGCAGGCTGCCGACATTCATTGACAAACTGAGGCCTGGCTTTAAAGGTGCTCCTTCCTTCACATTGGAAATCCACGGCAGGAGTGAATCATCCGGAACTTCGGAGACGACAACAAAAATCCTGTTCCCGGTCTGGATCGCATAGATGGAAGCTCCGGCCTCATTGGATGAAATCAGAGAGACGTGATGCATCGTCCCGTTTTTCCCGTCAATTGTCTTATGGGTCGCAATGGATGTCTCATTCATCGCCGGGGCGGCTTTTTCAGCCTTCGCCATGAAATCCCTGATCATCGCGGCAAGGTCAGGCTTGTCCTGGTATTGATTCACGATGAATATCCTCATTGCATCTTCATCGCCGGAGATCCCCATGCTGGCGGCATCACCTCCTGCAACAATGGCTGCAAATGCCTTCATCATGGATTTCACGCTTTCCGGATCAGGATTGGAGGCGGGTTCCTTTGATTCGGAGATCTGCTTGAAGATCCAGTCAAGCAAGCCACCGGTTATCTCGGAACAGCCGCTCATATGCAATGCCACAGGGGAGGATACGGGAGGCAGTATTCCATTGAACTTCATGTCCTTGACTTTTGCTTTTACAGGCTGTGACAGGATCTCCGCGCGCACCCCCTGATCATTGCTGGAGATCCTCATCTTCATGGTATCCACGGTGTTCCCGAAGCTTTTCATCCAGTCATATGCGGCCTTTTGACCTGCCTCCCTGGCATTATTTACGGCACCCCTTGCCACATTCTGCACCTTGTTCTGCTTGTCAACCATGTCCACGAACTTGTCTATTGAAGACGGAGCATGCGCCCTGAGGCTTTTAAAATCGAGCGAGATTTCGACAAGGACATCGTCGGAACTTGCATAATGGGCGCTGAAAGGGATCGTCTGTAGAAATGCAACATACTCAGGAGTCCCGCCGAAAACGAAGTAGCTGCCGATCAGCCTGAATGGCATTCCGTTGATGGTCATCATGTTTTTGACCCCTTCAACCTTCACGCCGTTTGGGTTGCTGAAGACGTTCATGCTTTTCCCGGGATCGCGGAGAGGTATGCAGAAGACGCATGCATTCTTCTGGCTGATATTGTCCCCTGCCAGGTAAACAGCTCCATAAGGCCTGCTGCCATCAATGTTTCCAGCTCCAAGGAAAGGGAATATCTTTTCAAGTGCCGCAGTCTGTATGAGCGGCGGCAGAGTAATTCCATATTCCTTTGCAAATTCCGTCAGTCTGGCAAGCGATCTGCAGGACACCATGGCGAACTGAAGCTCCTTGCCCGCATCAGCAATCTCCGTGGAATTATTTATCTCCTGCGCACAGGCCCTCGACGTGGAAAAACTGCTGATGCCGGCCATCAGACAGACAAGGGAAAGCAACTTTAAATATTTCATACTAACTCCTTTGATCAATAAAACCTGCTTCATAGAATTTGTAGAAGTTAGTATGGAAATTGGGAATATTCAAGGAAGGGAATTAAATATCAAACGGGTCACAGAATTGCCGGCGGGACGCCAGCGCTCCATAAAAGAAAAAATCTATTTTATCCGACGACTTTCTTCAGCGCCTTCACGGCGATCTCGGCGAGAGCGTCGAGGACGTCTGATGGCGTGTTCAGAGGCGGCAGAAAACAGATCGTGTCACCAAGTGGTCTCAGCAGAGCGCCATCCTTGACGGCATTCTGGTAGAACTTGAAACCTGTTCGAGCTTCAGGCGGGAAAGGCTTTCCAGTTCGAGGATTGACGATATCTCCGGCAACGACATATCCGACACCGCGTATATTTTCAAGCGCTCCGGTTTCAGATGCCACCCATTCCATGCGCCTGCGAAGTTCGCAACTCTGTTTTGCGACTTTCGCAATAATTTCCTCATCCTTATAAATCTTCATCGCTTCAAGGGCTGCTGCCGCGGAGATCGCATGGCCAGAATATGTATTTGAGTGCAGGAAAGATTCCCCCTTTGAATAATCAGAATAAAAAGCATTGTAAACTTTGTTGCTGCACAACACCGCCGACATCGGCCCCCAGCCCGCCGTCAATCCTTTTGAAAGGCAGACGAAGTCCGGAACGATTCCGGCATGCTCGCATGCGAGCATCTTGCCGGTACGGCCGAATCCTGTCATGATCTCGTCAGCGATGAGATGGACATTGTTTTTCTTTGTCCACTTTCTCAGACGTCTGAGGAAATCAGGACTGTATATCAGCATTCCACCAGCCCCCTGCACTATCGGTTCGAAGATGATCGCCGATATGTTTCCGGACCAGTCATCAAGCATATTCTCAGTCTTCTTCCATTGCGCATCTTCCATTTTCAGCCATTCAGAAGAATCAGGTCCGGACAGATATGGGACATCCGATATCTTCGGGATCCATGTCATCAGGGGCGTGAACGGCCTGGAATATATTTCGCAATCACTGGCAGCGAGAGTGAGCATCGTCTCGCCATGATAACCATTTTCCAGCGAAAGAAACTTGGTTCTCTTCGGTGATCCGGACTGCGCATGATACTGGATGCTCATCTTCATGGCGATCTCGACGACGGTGGAACCGTTGTCGGCATAGAAGACCTTGCCGAGACCGGGCATCAACCTGCACAATCTTTCTGAAAGCTCCACCAGCGTCTCGTTGCAGGTGTTCGCCATGATGACGTGCTCGAACTTCCCGATCTGCCTCTGGACAGCCTGTCTTATGCGCGGATGCGAATGGCCGAGGCTCTTGCACCACCAGGAACTGATTCCGTCGATGATCTCCTGTCCGTCAGCCGTGATGATATAAGGGCCCCTCGCCTCCTTTACAGGAATGGGAGGAAAGGACACATAATCCTTCATCTGCGAGCAAGGATGCCAGATGTGCTTCAAATCTCTCTTCTGCAGCTTGTTCATCCTATCCTTTTCAATTCGAAGAGGACTCGATCCTTATAATCTGTATGTGTGCGCATTCCGGGCATGCCCACATCATTTTAAAGGTATCACCCATCTTGGGAGTGTCACCGGTCATGTCCGGATTTATGAAGCCGCACATGGAGCATCTGATTCTGAAAGTAGTTTTCTGCTCGGACGCCGTTACAATCCCAGCGCCTGTGGCCTTCAAGTGCAGCTGCCCAATCGCAAACTCCTGCTTTGTCCCTTCCGGAATTCCATAATATCCTGTCCAGCATCCGCTCAATACAGACATAAGTCCGGTGGATAGCAGAGCCAACACGATTATTGCGAGCGCGTTCTTCGATTTCATTTCCTTGCCCCCTTAAAGTTTCATTTTGAAAATTATAACTGATATTATATGAAAAGACTGCCGATCAGTTCTTCAGCGCAGCGATCGCGGCCGCATAATCCGGTTCCTGCGCAATCTCCGGAACAAGTTCGACATGTTTCACTTTGCCGTTCTCGTCAATGACAATCACTGTCCTGGCAAGGAGCCCGGCGATGGGCCCGTCAACAATTTCTATTCCGTATTTCTTCCCGAAATCCTTCTTCCTGAGGTCTGAAACGGATATGACATCCTTTATGCCTTCGGCCGAACAGAAGCGCGCGTGGGCAAAAGGAAGGTCCATGGATACGCAAAGGACGACCGTGTTGTCAAGCTTTGCCGCCTCCATATTGAACTTCCTCACCGACATCGCGCAGACGCCGGTATCGATGCTCGGGAAGATGTTCAGCACGATCTTCCTGCCCTTGAAATCCTTCAGCGACACATCCGACATGTCCGTCTTTGTCAGCACAAAATCCGGTGCATTGCCGCCTTTTGCCGGGATGTTCCCCGGAATGTGGATCGGCGCCCCCTTCAGCTTGATCTCCTTCATCGCAACCTCCTGTGTTAGATTTGTGTTTGAAACGCATCCCGTCATCAGGATGACAGCAAAGGCCATGGTGATACATGAAAACTTACTTATCATGGCCCCTTATAAAGTAGGTACGTCCTTTAGGATGTACCATTCTTATTTCCTTAAAATCGTTGAAATTCATGGGACAGGCTAAAGCCCGTCCCTACTCAAAAAATATATCCCCATATCCCATATTCAAACCCAGGTAGGGAAAACACGTATGCAACTCCTTCAGCGGGCTGCGGAATTTCTCTTGAGGTAGCCCCTAAAGGCGTCACGGATGGCCAGTCCGGTGTCAGTCGCCTTACAGTCTGGATTTTTTGCGAAGTCCGCAAGAGTCTTGATCCTGCCGCCGGCGCCGGCAAGCAGGTAGCTGCTGAGGACGACTGTATTGCGATTTCCGGAGACCGGCCGCCTGTCATTCTTGATGAATTCGATCTTCGTTTCATCCTTCAGTTTTGCCGCCTCGTCCAGGATGCCTTGCAATTCCCCGTCGGTCAGTTCGATGGTGCAGACCGTGTCCTCGAAAGGAAAAGTCCAGTAAAGATCCTCTTCGGTGAATTTTCCGGGATTGACGATGCGTTCCTGGGGAATCAGCAACGTGGATACCGCCTTTGGAGATGCCATGAAGTATGACTCTGCTGTCATTTTGTTAAGTTGATCCGCAGTAATTTCATTCTTTAGGATGACGACTTCTTTTCTGGATTCTTGAAATGTGCTCGAAAGTAAATTTTCCATTTTAGTGGAAAATTTGAAGGAGGCAGGACCGCTTTGCGGGACACCGACAAGCATCGACTCGATCTTCACAGTCTTATGTTTTATCGTATCAACTTCGGCCCTTATCAGGGAATAAGAGGAGCAATAGGGCTGCGCCTGGACATACCAGCTAGATATTCCGGTGATTTCGCCCGGAGCCCCCTGATGGGAATGCGCACCGAGGACGATGTCGATCTGGGGATATTTTTTCGCGATCATGTTCAGGTTCAAGTCATCCTTGTCGATCTGGAACAGCCCCTGGTGCACTGCCAGGATTATCATGTCGCAGTTCGATTCCATGACCTGGGGGATGATCTTGTCGAGTGGCCCGCTGATGTCGGAGGCGACAATTCCATAGGAGCTCCTTCCCCAATGCCAGCGGTCGAGTCCGGGAGAAGTCATGCCGATGACAGCTATCCTGACTCCGTCCTTTACTAAAATCTTCCAGGGGACTGAAAGTCTTTTACCGTCCATATACAGGTTGGCGGCGATTATTGGAGAGTAAGATTCCTTCATTATCTCGAGGAAGCGGGCTGTCCCGAAATCAAAGTCATGGTTTCCCGGGATCCAGGCATCGTATTTGAGATCGTTGAGGAAATTCAGTCCGACTGCACCGCTGGATGAACTGCCTGCAAAGGAGCCCTGCAGGACATCGCCGCAGTCAATTAGCAGGCATTTTCCGGCCCCTCCCGCCTTCTTCCTTTCCGAATCCAGGGCTGAAGCAAGCTGGCGGATGCCAGGCAGGACGTCTGTTCCCGTACGGGAATGGATGTCTGCTGTCTGGAGGATGGTTATTTTTTTCAGCTCATCCGCCGGAGCGGACAGAACCGAAAAAAATAAAATGGATAAAATTGTAAAAATCCTTTTCAAGGATCCCCCGATGCAAGTGATTTACAGTGAATGCAAAAGGTAAACCCACAGCATGCATAGGCAAGCGTTAACAAAGATTTTTAGAATTTTATTTGACTATGGGTAAAACTGCTTAATATTATGGGGCTTTGGAAATAATTTGCATAACCTGAGGAGTTTCACCATGGGAGGAAGACATTCAAGCTTGAAAAGCACTGGCAAGATAAGGGCGAAGAGGAACGTGCTCAAGAGATTCGAGCGCATCGACATTCTTACAAAGGGCGGCCGATGGAAGCCCGGCGACAAGGTTCTTGGACTTCCCAAGACCAAGGGAGTCGAGTAATCAGTCCTTCATGATCAAGGGGATACCGGAGACACCGGTATCCCTTTTATTTTTTATATTGGCATGTACCTTATGGAGTTCCTATAATAAATATGCGTTTTCAGCGTATTATATGTGGATCTGAACAGGTTAAATTTATTCACAGGAGGCCTGCCATGAAACTGATAATATCCGCCCTGATATCTGCATTCGTCCTAGTCTCAGTACATAATGCCGGCGCCGGCACGATCACGTTCAAGGAGAAGGATGGCAGCACGACATCAATAAACAACGCTGAAATAGTATCCATAAAGGATGGGACGATCCTCATTGAAAAGGACAAGAAGAGACGCTCCTTCCCGCTCAGCAGCATAGCATTATATTCACCTACGGACAGCAGTTCTGCCGGAGGGGAGAAGTCCATACCGGGGGAATTCAGCGACATCAAGGCGACCATCATGGAAGTCAAGTCTCCCGACAAAGGCGTGGACAAGGACGGCAAGACAAGTGTTTTCGAGCTGGAATACACCATGAGCAGGACAACCCCTGAGATAAAGAAGATCAAGGCCCCGTACATATACCTCTATGTCCTCCTGCCCGCTTCGGATGATTCCGGCGAGAGGGAAGTCCTCAGGTTCTGCCATCCGGATGCCGCAAAACCCAAGGGCAAAGGATATGATGAGGCGGCAATACTCGAAAAGATCAAGGGCTTCGACAGGAAGATATGGGACGAAGGGGAGCGCGAGCATAACCTGAAGAAGGAACTCAAGAACATGGGCAACGAAGTCATCAAGTTCGAACTTAAGAGCGTGAAATCCCGCAAGATCATAGCCTACCATCTTGAAATATGGGGCAACGAAGCCATAGTCGCTGAAAGGGACTGGAAGGACTTCGACTCCAATGTCGCGAAAAAATGGTGGGAAAAATACTAGCCGCATACAATAAATCCAATGCCTCCTGCGTTGAGTAATATGGATAAAGACCAGAAAAAGGAATTGTCGGATTCTGAACTGATCGACAGTTTCCTTAATGATGAACTCCAGGCATTCGAGGCATTGTATGAAAGATACAGGAAACAGCTATACTCATATCTCCACCGGCTCCTGCCGGGGCAGCACGCCCTGGTCGACGAGATATTCCAGCAGACATGGATCAAGGTCATCAAGCAGCTCCCCGGCTACAGGCACCAGCAGAAATTCCTCGCATGGGTCATCAGGATATCGCACAATCTCGCCATCGACCATTTCAGGAGGACAAAGCACGAGGAAGTATGCGACTTCGAGGGGGATAGGAACATCCTCTTCTCCGAGGAGAAATACGAGCCCTGGCGCAAGATCGACAATGATGATCTCGCCAAGGTCCTTGATTCATGCATACAGAAGCTGCCCGGAGACCAGCGGGAGGTCTTCCTGCTGCGCCAGGAGGATGTCGGATTCAAGGAGATCGCTGAAATACAGGAATGTTCAATCAATACAGTCCTCGGCAGGATGCAGTACGCCATCAGGAACCTGCAGAAGCAGCTGTCGGAATGGGATTTAAGGAAAGGCTGAAACAATGGACTGCAAAACAGCAGAAGAATTGATCCTCTCCAACGGGTCCGCTGACGGACTGAAGGAGCATCTCGATTCCTGCGCCAACTGCAGAAGCATGGGCGATGCCTGGAACTCCATGAAGGACGTCAGGCCTGTTGCCGCCGAACCTTCAAGAACACTCGACTTCATGATCAAAGGTGCGGCCGCAGCACAGATCGCACATAAGAGGCATCACAGGCGCGTATTGGCACGGAGATTCATCATCTATGCGGCTGCCGCATCCTGCGTGCTTATAACATGGTTTGCAGTGTACAATGTCGAAAGTGAGACAAAAGTTGAAAACTATGGCGGGATATGGAACAATCTTGACATGGACAGGGAAATCCTAACTCTCTCCGCCGATCTTGAATATGCAATCCAGAACATGCGTTCGGGACAATCCACATCCGAAACCTATAAGGAACCTGAACTCGACCTCGATATTCTTGACTTTTCAACATGACAAATCAAACCTATGGAGGATTTATGATAAAGCGCAGGACGATATTTTTGTCTATTGCGGCATTTTCCGTATTCGCTTTTGCGAATTCCATGCTTTGCGCGGAAAACGCGGCCAAGCCGTCCGAAGAACAGAGGCCAGCGGAAAAGGAGCGCTCCGGCAAACTCCAGATTGAAGGAATGAAGGACAGAAGCGAAAGTGTCACCAAGTTCATTTCCCAGCTGACACCGGATGAGATTGAGAAATTTAAAAAGCTGCAGAAGGAGAATCCCGACGCCTACAAGGAAGAGATAAAGAAGAAGCTGGAATCCCGGAAAAACGAGCGTGACGAGCAGACCGCCAAACTCAATGAACTTGTAGAGAAATACCGCAACTCCAGGAAAGATGACGAGAAGATGAAGATCAAAGAAGAGCTGAAGATATTGATAAAGGCTGAGTTCGACAAAAAGATGGAATCCTCCAGGCAGCGTCTTGAACAGGCCGAAAAACAGCTGCAGGACTTCAAGGCCAAATACGAGGACCGCAAAAAGAACGCCGATCAGATTGTCGAAGGCAGGATAACCGATCTCATCACGGATCCTAATATGAAATGGTGATGAATTCCGGCTCGAGCCGGAATTCATAATCTATTCATTCACTCCGCTGTGCGCATTCCAAGTTATTCGCTTCGCATATCAATGCCTTTGACTACTTACAGGGATATTCCTCGTCCGTTTGTTTTTTATTTAAGCAAGCAGTATAATTCATGGAATATTTACCAGTTGAAGGATCAGCACCATGAAACCTGACATTTCCGGATGTATGAACTATGGGGTTGAAAAAGTCAAGGACAACCCGTCATTCTATATCCTGGGCTTCTTTCTCGTGGCAGGCATCGGCGTCGGATTCAAACTCCTGGCGCAGGGAGCCGCATTCATGTTCAACCTCCTAGTCCTCCAGTCCATCCTCGGCATTGGACGCAAGGCCGCGACTGTTCCCGAACACATCGCAGCAGCCGTCATCGGAATCGTCCTAGGCTTCTTCCTCGCACCTTTCCTTGTAGGATACTTCAGGGGGCTCAGAAAGGAATACGAAGGTGGCGCAGCTGAACCTCTTGACGTGCTTCTCGGAGTCGATGTCCTGACATCCAGCGTCTCCAACTTCGCCCTCGCTTCGCTGATGGTGATCCTCGGATTCATACTCCTGATCATTCCCGGAATCGTGCTCGCTCCAATATTGCCCCTGACAATCTTCTTCCTAGCAAAAGGCGAGACCTACGGCCTGGATGCATTGAGGAAGGCAATAATGACATTGAAGAAGAACCCATTCCTCATTGCATGGAACCTAGTATTCCTGATCCTAATCGCCATCGGAACAGCGGCATTCTTCATCAAGCTGATCTTTGCGCTTCTCCTGCTACCGGCACTTCTTGTGGTCGCCCCGGTCTTCACCTGTGCAACCTATATGCTTTTTGAGCAGCTGACAGATGACCCGGCATCTGATGAGAAAGAACAGAACTACCGGCGAATGGCCGACTGAGCACACCATTATCCAATCCGCAGTGTGGATGATGAGCGAGGAGTTCGGCAGAAAAATGAATATTACTGAACTAACAACCCTTGTTTCTGACTAAATGAAAAATTTGATTATAGCATTTATAAGTTTATTAATGCTTGCACAAACTGCCGGTTGCAGAACAAACAGTTTGACAGCCGGGGATTGGTTTGCTCTCGGAATTGAATCAGTTAATTGCTCCAACGATGCGAAGAATTTCGCGAACGGGGCGCAATACTTTGAAAAAGCAAAGAACAACTATTTCGTACCGGCGGAATTTGTTATGGACAATTTTTATTCCAACAACTCTTCTGATTACCTAAATCCAGAAGTTAAAAGAGCGCTTGAATGTCTGAGAGAAAACGATAGAAAAGGATTAAGTCTTTTAAAGGCAGAAGCAGAGGCAGGTAACGCGCAGGCCCAGCTTTATTATGGCTTTGCCCTTTATTATGGCCTATTCATACCAGAGAAGGACCATGAAAGGGGACTTAAGTATCTGAAACAAGCTGCAGACTCGGGAGTCCCATATGCCAGCTTCTACTATGCGTGTACAGCAATAACAATAGAATCATTCTATTATATGCCTAATATTATAAGTAACCCTCAACGCTACAACGATATCGTTCCTTATCTCTTGAAAGATGCAAATAAGGGCTATGCACCTGCCCAATGCATGCTTGGTCAACTCTTTTATAAATATGATAATTATAACGGTTGCTTTAAAAAAGGTGCAGAATATTATTTGGGAATTTCCGCAGAACAGAACTATCCGCCTGCTTTGTATATGAAAGGATGGACTGGCGAACTGGGTCAAAAATATGGCTATATCAAAAAGGCTTCAGATTTAAATTTTGCACCAGCTCAATTTAGCATTGGTGACCACTTATCTGGAAATGGACAGCATTCCGAAGGAATAGGCCTGATAGAGATTGCTGCAAAAAATGGAGATATCAACGCAAAAAAATATATTTGGGAAAATTCCTTCTGGGGTAAGGCAAGAGAAGTCGGAGATAACCTTGTTGCTATTTTCATCGGATTGCCTATATATATTGTTACAGCTCCAATACATGTCCCGCTCCATTATTATATGCATAAACATGGGATGCAGTTACCGCCGATGCCTGATGAATATAAGAATAAGCAATTATTATTGGATTTAACAGAACTGCAAAAGGAGATAGATAAAAAGAGCTCTCCACTCGACTCAAAACACGTAGATAAGCCAGAGGCTCAAGGAATAGAAGTCGGAATTGATTATTCCGAATTTGAATGATTTATTGATGAGCGAAGCGAATCTTTGGAGTGCGGCAGCCCTCTGCCGCTTTGGTTCCTGAATTTAGATAGATTGGGAGATAAATACAAAGCGGTACAGGGGTACCGCAGTCCAAAGTCAGGCCAAAGCGCCTGACGTAAAAGCAAAGATCATATATTTCAATTCAACCCGCCAGGACGGATGGAACGTTGAATTTTGAATTCTCAATCGAAGAGAGGGTATTCCTTGCAGGTCTCGACGATTTCGACGTCCTTGACGCCAACGTCGAGGAGGTGCCCCTTCATTTTCTCGAGCTCCTCATCTTCACCATGTACCAGGAAGACCCGCTTGAGCCTCTTCAGATCCAGATTCCCGACAGTCTCCATGACATCCTTGTAGTCAGCGTGGGCGCTGAATGTGTTGAGTATCTTGACCCTGGCCTTGAGCTTGTAGAGCTGGCCGAAAATCTTGACTTCCGGCTGTCTCTCCGCGATCCTGCGTCCGAGCGTGTCCTCGGCCATGAAACCCACTACGAGGACCGTGTTGCGCGGATCCTCGATGTTGTTCTTCAGGTGGTGCAGGATGCGTCCGGCCTCGCACATCCCGCTGCTGGATATTATTATGCATGGCTCGTTCTTCTCGTTGAGCTGCTTTGACTCGGCGACGTTAGTGATGTAGTGGAGCGTCTCAAAGCCGAAGGGGTTCTTGTCCTGGATGAGGAACTCCTCCCTCACCTCCTCGTCAAAGCATTCCTGGTGCACCCTGAAGATACTTGTGGCGTTGAACGCCATCGGGCTGTCAACATAGATGTCAATCCTCGGAATCCTCCTCGAGTTCACCAGCTGATGCAGATAATAGATGAGATCCTGGGTTCTTTCAACTGCAAAGGCGGGAATGATGATCTTGCCTCCTCTTTCGACCGTCTCCTTTATCACTTCAGCGAGCTGGCGGCATGCGTCCTCGATCGGATCATGCAGGCGGTTTCCATAGGTCGCCTCGCAGACGAGATAGTCCACAGGGGGGAGCTGTTCCGGATCATGGATTATCGGAGTGCCCTTCCTCCCGAGATCCCCGGTGAAACCCACTTTCCTGCCCTGCCCTATGTCAACGACAGGCATTGCGGAACCGAGGATGTGTCCGGCATTGTAGAAACAGCATTTTATCGAATCGGCGACATAGAATTCGCGGCGATAGCTTATTGTTATGAACTGTTCAAGCACCTTGATCACGTCCTGCACCCCGAAGAGCGGCTGGAACGGCTCCTTGTCGCCATAGATCTTCTTTTTGCGCATCCATTCGGCGTCCTTCTCCTGGATGTGAGCGGTATCTGCCATGATGAGCCCGGCAATGTCGCGCGTCGCCGGAGTCGCATATACATTCCCCTTGAATCCTGATGCCGCCAGATATGGGAGCCTGCAGGAATGGTCGCAGTGCCCGTGGGTGAGGAGTACGGTCTCTATTGTGGAAGGATCAAAGAAGAACTGCCTGTTCTTCTGCTCCGCGATCACGCGTTTTCCCTGGAACATCCCGCAATCCACAAGCAGTTTCAAGCCGTCAACATCAAGCATGTGCGTTGATCCGGTGACCTCCCTGTTCGCGCCGAAGGAAATAAATTTTATTGACATTAATGAGAAATCCTTTTAATAAAATTTTAGCTATTCATTTACATATCCGCCGAAAAGAGTTTTTCAATCGCATGCTTTAGAATATTTTGCTCAAAGTTAATTAGCCACGGACTTGCACAGACTTCAAACACAGACTTATCGAATTGAATGAATCGGCTCTCCTCTGCTCTGGCAGAGGGGGATATACGGAAGATACATGAGAATATGAACGAGTTAATATTCTCATGTATCTTCCGTATTACAGGGCGAACATGTTCGCATGAGCCGATTCAGATTAGAGCTTCGTGGTGAGAATATAGTCTGTGGCAAAATCATACTGTCAGCTTCCTCGGAGCATCAGGATTCTGCTCAAGCCATTTCCTGTATCTCGGAGTCGGACCGCGCCTGACATCGTCAAGGTAAGCCTTCAACTCGTCCAATGTCTTTATCTTGCAGACGGAATTCTTCAGTTCGCCAGGATAGCCGCGCCCCTTCACGTAATCAATCATCAGCTTCCGCGAAATCCGCACCCCGACCTCCTCGCCGTAGAGACCGGCCATATCCGCAACGTGGAGCCCTATCTCGCAGGCAAGAGCTTCCGGCGTCGGAGGAATAAACTCCGGCCCCTTGGCAATCTCCTCGAATATCCAGGGGTTCCCCATGGCTCCACGGGCGACCATGATGCAACTGCATCCGGTCTCCTTCCTGAGCGTCTCAGCTGTCGCATGGCCGAAGGCTCCTCCATTTGCAACAAGCTGTGTCTTGACGCTCCGCGCAACTTCGGCGATTACCATCGTCTTGACATCTCCCGAATAGAACTTCGACATCACCCTCCCGTGCAGGGTAACCGCCGCGGCCCCGGCATCGACAAGCTTCTTAACGAGAAATACTGTAGGGGCCGGATCGGCTTCATCGAGGATCCTTGTCTTGACAGTCACAGGAATCCTTGAAGTCTTCACCAGCACCTCGAACGCCCTGATCGCCTCCTCTGTCTTTTTAGCAAGGGCGGCGCCTTCGCCCTTCTTCGCGACCTTCTTCGCGGGACATCCGAGGTTGAAATCCAGAATGTCGCATTCGCTGCCGTTGATGATCTCCGAGGCCTTCCTGAGCAGATCATGGTCGGAACCTACTATCTGCACGCCCAGCCATTTCTCATCGGAACCACGCTTGAGCATTGACAATGTCTTCCGATGTCCATACACGAGCGAACCGGCATCGATCATTTCCGTGAACGCATACCTGCAGCCGTGCCGTATCGCGGAACTCCTGTAGGGATGATCGGTGTAGCCTGCGAGAGGAGCAAGGATTACGCTGTTATCGGGATATATCTTCATATGGTTCTTATTTTTCTTAAAAGTAGATACGGGCTTCAGCCTGTATCATTCTTTATTCGCCATGTAGTATAATAAAACACAATGGTACAGGCTGAAGCCCGTACCTACTTGAAGACGCCCCTTCTCACTGCTTCAAACAGTATGACGGTCGCGGCCTGGGCGACATTTATCGACTCGATCCTGCCGGGCATGGGAATGAGCACAGGAATGCTGTCTTTCATTTCCCTGACACCATGCGCTTCGCTTCCGAAGACGATTGCGGATTTCGCAAAAAGGTTCTTTTCCTCGAAACAGCTGGCTTTCCCCTCGGGCTCAGTCCTGTAGATCCTATCGTATCCGAATTTGTGGAGTTCGCGGGAGAGCGCTGCGAGATCCGGGAACTCCCTGATATTCAGGGCGAACTGGGAAGCCAGCGCCGAGCGTATCACTTTCTCGTTGAAAGGATCTGCCGTACCTTCCGTGATCCAAAGCTCCTTGAGTCCGACTGCACGGACTGTCCGGATTATCGTTCCGAGATTTCCCGGATCCGAGACCTGGTCGAGAACGACGATGAAGGGATCCGCCGGTACGGAATTTCCCTTGTCTGTCATTTCCGGCTTTTTCGCGACGATGAGGCATCCCTGTGGGATCACTGTCGCGGAAAGGGATTCGAATTCGCCTTTCGGGATTTTTTCGAAGCTGACATTCCCTATCGAAGCGGCATCGAAGTCTTCGGAGCAAACAGCCAGACTGACAAGTTCCGGACGCAGCGAGACAAGTTCACGGCAGCATCTCAAGCCCTCGCAGACGCAGAGGTCGTGCTTTTTCCTGCCGTGCCTCGTGTAGAGGGATTTTATAAGTGCCCTATGTTTGTTTGCAATCATGTACTGCACTCCTAAAGGAAATCACAATTAATCTTTATCATCAATCCCAATGGTTTCAAGCACCGGGGCAGGTTCGCTTGTTCCAAATTCATCGGAATCCTCATATGCCAGGCTCTTCGCGCCGGTGGCTTTGATAATGGCACCTGCACAGAGGCCGCAGATGAGCGCAAGGACAACAGTAAAAAGAATACCGACTGCCTGGGCGACTGCAACACCTGGAAGCACCGCGATGGCGATCAGTCCTCCCATGAGGCCGGGCATACCGTGCAAATTATGTACGCCGCATGTATCGACTATCTTAAGCTTGGATTCCATAAAAGGCTGGATAAAGACATATCCGACAACACAAAGTATTCCGGCTAAAACGCCTATCCCGAAAGCTATTGCCGGCGCAACTACATTGCAGGTGGCGCCGATGGCAACACCGCCGGCAAGGGCGGCATTTGCCATGTCGGCTATCGAGGTCTTGCCCTTGCGGAGCAATGTACTCAACAGATATGTGCTGAGAGTGGCACCGCAGAGGGAGAGAATTGTATTGATCGCTGTCTGAGGCATCTGGCTGAGCGGGACGATAGCGCTGCAGAAGCTCGGCCAGAATATCCACAGGACCATTGACCCGAGCATGGCGAAGCGGTCGGAAGTGGCATCCGACTCAATGGTCTTCTCCTTCTGCTGCCGCGTTGTCAGCATCAAAGCGAGTCCAAGTCCGAAATATGCGCCGAACGCATGAATGATTATCGAACCTGCAGTATCGACAAAGCCCTTGGTAATGCCAAGTCCGCCATCAAGCACCAGCCATTCATTCAGGAGATATGCTGGGACAAGCAGCGCCGCAAGAAGGGCATACTGATAGACGCGGATACGTCCGAGCACGGCACCCATTGCGATCAACGCTGAAGCAGTTGCGAATTCCGCAAAAAGGAGGGCTTTTATAGTGCTTGGGGCAATGGGTTCGCTGCAGAGGATTCCTGAAGCGCGGAGCATAAGGTACAGGGGAAGCCCTACTGCCACGACAAGATAGGTGCTGGTCGTCGCGCTGTATCCGTATTTCCTGACGAACACCATGAGGAAACCGAATCCCACCAACAGCATCGCCAGGATATGGATCGCAAAGTTGTATTGCTCCACCTGCTGTACATCGCTGACCGCTGAAACTGTTACGGCTTCAGAAGCCCAGGAACCGGGACACATTAGGATAAGAGCTGTTGCAGATAGCAACACGGACAGAAAGCATCTTTTCATTTTCAACCCCTTGAAAATAATGATTTATTGCATTTCCGACGGACGTAAAAAGTTCGTACTATAAGATGCATGCACCCCTTTGCAAGCCGTTGAGTTTTCCTGTTGCAGATATTTTTTTCCAGGAAAAACACCTATACTGATCCATTAAGGTTATCAAACATATATAAGTTGTCATCCACATTTTTTCTAGATGGAGGGCCGCAGCCGCCCAAGGGCTCCGGCATCCATAAATATATCTTCACAATATATGCATATTGGAATACAAGAAATTGATTTGTATTAGCTGTCCCGCCTGGGACAGGATGAAAATAGACAGGGGCTTCAGCCCCTGTTGAATGGATTATATGTATTTAGGCGTGCCGTAGGTACGCCATGAAAACCATAAAACCGGGGCATTGACATCGCGTACCTATGGCACGCAACCACGACCACGGAAATAAACAGGGGCTGAAGCCCCTGCCTATTTCCATTTCGTCCCCCTGGGACTCAAGCCTGCAGAGATGTTTCTTATATCAAATATACGCATAGTAGATAGTATTTGAAATACTGCCGTCCCATGGATGACTCTGTATTTGAAACTTGGGTGTTGGATGATATTGTTACCGTTTGATTTAATTCTGTAATCCTTTTTCTGGAAAAGCTATATATGGATCCATTATATGACATAAAAGTTGAGACTGGCGCGACCTATGTGGCCGCCGCTCCTGCAACCATGAATCTCAAAGTAAAGGACTTTGTCGTCGTCCGCAAGGACAAGATCCTTGACTACGGCCAGATAGTCACCTGCCTCGGGGAGAAGGTGAAACTCGCCGACAAGGAGAAGGAGGAGCTTCCACATATCGACCGCAAGGCGACAGTGATCGACCAGGGAAAGGCGAATGAGAACCTCATGCGTAGCAAGTCCGCATTCAGGACGGCCGTCCAGTATATACAGAACCTGAAGCTTCCGATGAAGCTCCTCAACGCGCATTATTCTTTTGACATGAAGCTTGTGACATTCCAGTTCACGGCCGACGGCCGTGTGGATTTCAGGGAGCTCGTGAAACAGCTTTCCCAGGGATTGAATACAAGGATCGAGCTCAGGCAGATCGGCGTCAGGGACGAAACCGCTCTCATCGGAGGATTCGCCTCCTGCGGCCTCGAGCTCTGCTGCTGCAAGTTCCTCAGGACGTTCGCATCGATAAATGTAAGGATGGCGAAGGAACAGGATCTTTCGCTCAACCCCAACAACATCTCGGGGGTATGCGGCAGGCTGAAATGCTGCCTCAAGTATGAACACGCAGGCTATCAGGAACTCGACAAGGACATGCCGCGCAGGGGTGCATGCTGCGAATGCGCTGAAGGAAGAGGAAGGGTGATCGACCGTAATCTCCTCACACAGAAAGTCACGCTGCACATCGACGAGACAGGCAAGACCGCCACCTATCCGAAGGAGGATGTCAGAATTGTCTACCTCGACAAATACAAGCTTCCGCACGAACAGCAGCAGTCCGACATGTTCGACGGCCTTAACGATGAACAAAAGCGCTTATTGAAGCAGCTTAATGATGAGTAGCGATGAAAACAACAACATCCAAAATGGTTTGAAGCACAAGCTTGCCGGCTTTCTGTGCGTAATTTCGGCGATCCTCGTATTCATTCTGCCGTTCAAGTTCGGCGGCATAGTGGGAATCCCGGAAGTGCTTTACTTCCCGGAGGACATCTACCAATGGGCGATATTCGCCTGGCCGCCGGTGATGTTTCCAGTGATGGCCGCCATCCTTCTGATGCTTTCCATATTCGCCACCTCCGGAACCCGCTTCAACTTCAAATTCGTCCTTGCGCTGATATGGGTCCTGCTTGCGATAACTTCGCTCATCGGCTTCATCAATGCCAGCACAAAGGATTTCCCCATCCAGGAAGTCTCGCATTTCTTCGGAATCGCGTGCTTCTGCATGTCAATTTATTTCCTCCTCGAATGCAGGCCGGACATGAGGAACCTCCTGCTGAACGCGGTCGTATTGTCGGTGGTAGTCGCAGCCTTCATGGGACTCCAGCAGCTCCTGTGGGGATTCAAGGAAACCATGGATTACGTATACAGGCAGGAACTGGAGTCCGGCCTGAAAACACCTCAACAGCTTCAGCTGAGACTGGTGCAGACAAGGGTATATACGCCTTTCACGCTCTGCAACAGCCTTGCCGCGCATCTGGTTTTGACCATTCCGCTCTGCATCGCACTGATATGGCAGAGCCGTCTGACGCTCAAGTCAGTCATAATCATTTCCGCCACATTCTTATTCCTCCTCCTATATGGATATTGCACTCCCGCAGCATACATAATCTTGTCGATCCTCTGGGCTGCCGTGATCATGTTCACTCTCTTCAGGTTCCCCTTGGAACATATAAAATCGATTTCCATGGCCGTCTGCATCCTCTGCGCCCTCCTGATGTTTTCAATCCTCTACTTCACCGGCAGCAGGGCCGCGGTGCTTTCATTCGGCCTTGCGATCGCAGTGACTGCCGCAATCTTCCCGTTCAACATGAAAATCAGGATCATAAGCGTCGTCTCTGTCCTTGCCGCAACCGCAGTCGGATTTTATTTCATCAATGCCGGACGGCATCTCGGCTCCATGGCCGTAAGGTTCGATTATTTTGAAGTTGCCGCAAAGCTCTTCTCATGGAACGTATTCTTCGGCACCGGCTGGGGGGATTTCTTCCACCAGTATCCCGCATTGAAGATGAGACCGGGGCCCGAGGCTCCACATTCAACGCATAACTTCATCCTGGACTTTGCAAGCCAGACAGGCGCGGCAGGCATGATCGTCTCAGCTGCCTGCATTATCTTTCCATTGATACTGATCCTGATGGCGGCCCGCAGGAAAGACAAGATGCCCTTCTACTTGATGAACATCGCAATAATCCTCGGATGGACCGCCTGGGCATTGCACAGTCTCGCCGACATAAACTGCCAGGTTCCAGGCACTGTCGCAACCGCGATCCTCATGATAGCGCTCTTGAAGTTCAACGGTGAAAAGAAAAGCCCGCCACCTGCCTCCGCAGCTGTTGACAGGATAACCAGGGCGGCAGCATGCCTTATCGCCATCTTCACCCTCTGGATAAGCGGTAGCAGGTTGAACGCCGAATATTACCAGTGGGAACTGACTACGCGCTGTGAACCAACACCGGTCTCCCAGCCCTCCACCAGGTCGGCCACACCGGAACAGATTGAGGCGGCGCTGCAGGTTGCCATTGCCAAAATGCCATATTCGCCGTTCCCCTGGGCGAGCGCCGGAAACTATGCACAGTCGCACAAACGCTGGGCCAGCGCGGAATTGTTCTTCCAGAATGCAGTTGGACTCTCCCCTGAACGCTCAAGCTTCTACCACCGTCTTTTCGTGTCACAGATGATGCTCGGGAAGAAGAAGGAGGCGGCGGAGAATATCCGCAAGGCCTATGAGCTCTTTCCAAGCAATGAAGAATATAAATATGCATACGAACAGCTTTCGAAGGAGTCCGGGAAATAGGAATACGTTGCTTGATACTGGATACTTGATACTCGATACTTGACGCTTGAAACTCGTAACTGGCAACTTGAAATTTGTTGGAGTTCACAGCTTTCTGTGTCCGGCATAGCTTCTTAGCGACGACGGAAGCGTGTCTTGGTAATTCCATCGAACCGTGCCCATCCAATCATCCATTTTATTTTATGAATTGACGATGTATATTTCGAGTTAACCAAAAATATACCCATGTACAGTTCAAATAAGACATTTTACATTTTCTTGTCGGTCGCGCTTTCGCTGCTGGTGCATATTCTCATCTTCATGATTTCCTGGAACCTCACCATCAGGCCCGGAATCGCCTCGGAAATGATCCAGAAGCCCAGCAAATTCCTCAAACTCGGCACCATAACTCTTCCAAGCGAGACAAAGGAGGACTTCAAGCCCCAGCTGAAACAGACGCATGAACCTGTCAAAGTTCCGGACAGGTACGCCTCACAGAACTTCCCCGGCAACAAACTTGCGGATCCATCCGGAAAAGCCGGTATCAAGAACACTCCCGCACCAGATGTCTTCAAGCTCCCCAAGTCCCCTTCCGACGGTGCATTCCAGAAGATCCTGGAAATCGACGGCGGCAAGCTGGAAAAGGACCGCCTCGCCCAGAACCGCCTAATAGTTCCGAAAATTCCAAGGACTGGCTCGCCTGATTCCGCTGGCGGCGGCAGTGGTATTGGAGAAGGATCCGCAGGCCCGATTGAACTCAAGCTGAGAGTCCCCATGCCGCTCAGGAATCCCAATATGCCCACTCCCGGTTCACGCCTGCTGCCTGATGAGAACCTTTCGAACATCGACAGCCTCATGGACGTTCGCCTCTTCAAGCATATCGACCACGACGGTAACGGCTTCTTCAGGATCGACATCTCCCCGAGGAAGAAATTCTCCTCCCTGAAACCCTTTGAAAAGGACATCGTATTCTGCATCGACACCTCCGGAAGTATTTCAAAGGACAAGCTGGTGGAGTTCAAGGACGGCGTCCGCAAGGCCCTGCAGAAAATGAACTCCGGAGACAGGTTCGAGATTGTCTCATTCAAGCACAAGGCGTTCCCTCTTTTCGGAGAACTGAAAAACCCGGATCCTGCACTTCTGGAAAAGACCGATAAATTCCTCAAACGTCTTGAACGTTCCGGCTCCACCGACATTTATGCCGCCATCGCACCCTTCACCGATCCGAAGATGAAGACCGAGGGACGGCCTTTCATACTGTTCCTCGCTTCAGACGGAAACACGAACACCGGAGAGGTATATGACAGCCGCACGCTCATCAACGAGATTTCCAACCGCAACCAGGACAACCTGAGCATATTCACATTCAGTTCCGGGCTCAACAGGAATCCGTTCCTCCTCGAACTCCTTGCATACAGGAACCGCGGTGAAAATTTCTCTTCCGATTCGATCAAGAAGAGCGGACTCGCCCTCGAAAACTTCATCGAGGAAGTCTCAAGCATAATCGTCATGAACCTCGACTACCAGGTGTCCAGCAGCCTGGCCGATGACGCGTTCCCCAAGAAGCTTCCACACCTTTATTCACAGCACACCTTGTCGGTCTACGGAAAATTTCCGGCTGAGACAAAGGAGATAGGCCTGAGGATAACAGGTGTTGACAGCCTTGGGAAAAGACAGGAGCTTGTCTATGCGGGAAATCTCGAAGACGCATTGATCGACGACGAGTCACTGCCTAAGAAATGGGCTTTGCAGTACATCTACAACCTATACAGCAGGCTGACAGTCGAATACAATGAGGATGTCAAGAACGAAATCCACAAGCTCGCCGACACCTACGGTCTCGATGTCCCATATTTGGACAAATATCTTTTGAAATACCAGCCTCCAGAAGAAGAGAAGCCCGACTTCAAAGACATAAAGATGGAATTCTAAAAATTTTCAACCTCCACTTGAATCGCGTATTTTAACCAGTATGTTTAGAATTATTAAACATATTGGTTGAAATGCGAGGTCACACTCAATGCCCAAGATAGTTTTGCCTGAAGCGGTTCCTTTCGACTATCAGTACCTGATGCAGGTGCTCCGGGACTATTCATCCCCGAGGAATAAGATAAATCTGATGCTCAGGAACAAGGAGATGATAAGGATCAAGAAGGGACTTTATGTCAAGTCACTTGAAAGGGCAGATCCCTTTGTCCTGGCCTGTCTCATCTACGGCCCATCCTATGTTTCCATGGAGTCGGCCCTTTCCTACCTGGGGCTTATTCCCGAACGGGTGGAAGCTTTCACGTGCATGACAAGCAAGAGGAACAAGTCATTTACCACTCCCGCAGGCAGGTTCAGCTACTGTTATCTGAATAATACCGCATTTTCCACAGGCGTCGACATTGCTTCGGGAAAATCAGGCAGCTTCTTCATTGCAACTCCGGAAAAAGCCATATGCGACAGAACCTTCCTCGTCAAAAAGCTACGCCAACGCGACGTCGAGCAATTTCTGGAAAAGGATCTCAGGATCGATCTCGAGAGCTTGAAACTTGATACTGGAAGACTGAGAAATATAGGGAACCATTACAAGGACAGATCCGTCCAGTCATTCATTGGATGGTACCTGGCAAACAGGAAAGAGGCTTGAATATGGATACCGCATTGTTGAACATGCTCGGTAAGTACAACTGCAGAACTGGCCTGGATTATGAAAACGCCATGAAGGAGATAATCCAGCATCTGGCACTGCTTGGCCTTTGGAGGGCAAAGTTTTTCGAACACGCTGCATTTTACGGCGGAAGCGCACTGAGAATATTCCACGGTTCACGCCGGTTCTCGGAGGACTTGGATTTCTCGCTCGTGAGGGCCGACAAATCATTTGATCTTTCCCCTTACGTGAAAATGGTCGAAACTGAACTGATGTCATTCGGTTTCAATGTCGAAGTCAAAAGGCGGACCAAACAGCAATCCGACATCGATTCCGCATTCATAAAGGCCAATACCGCTGAAAACATGTTCAACATGCAGGTTCCCGAAGCCGTATCCAGCCTTATCCAGAAAAACAAGGTACTGAAGATCAAGTTTGAGGTCGATACGACTCCTCCCGGTAGAGCATCCTATGAGGCCAGGACACTGCTCATGCCGATTCCTTTCCAGGTCCAGCTGTTCAGCCTTCCCTGCCTCTTTGCGGGAAAACTTCATGCTATATTGTGCCGCAACTGGAAGTCGAGGGTGAAGGGACGCGACTTCTATGATTTCGTCTGGTTCATCGGGAATGCAGCCCCATGCGACATTAGTCATCTCCGCCTTAGGATGATCGATTCCGGCCATTTGGACGAAAAGGATATATTCGGGGAAAAAGAGCTTCTGGAGCATCTGCGGAAAAGATTTTCCTCGGTGGATTTCAGACAGGCAAAAGCTGATGTCGAACCATTCATAACAGATCCGGCGGAACTTGAACTTTGGAACAGCGCATTCTTCAATGGCCTTCTCCCAAGGCTCAAGTGCATGTGATAGAATAAAAGGCATTCTAAAGATGTAGCGTTGTCCGTCCCGGACAAGAAAAAAATATTTCTCGCCGTAACCCAGCATCCGGTAGGACGGCAGCGTTCCTATAAATTTCCTAATTCCTGGTATCAGCTTCAAGCCTGAACTCTAAAACTCTTGATCTTGCGCATTTCCGAACTTCCGAACTTCCCCCTTCACTTCCCCTTCAGGATATTCCTGACTTCGAGCTTGATCTCCGGATCGGCATGGTTTGTGAACTCCTCGAGGATCGGATATGCTTCCGCACCCATTTCGCGCAGCTTCTTCTTGGCATCCTGCCTGACCTCCGCCTTCGGATCTGCGATCTTCGCAACAAGCTCGCGGATGAGCTTCTGCTTCTCCTCTGGAATGTCCTTCTTTGCGAATCTCGCAACAGCAGGCGCCTTCCACCCCTGTTCCTTTGCAGTCTTCTGGAACTCCTCTTCGGTGATTGTGGCAGCATGGCCATCGGTATAAAGGACGTCCCTCTTTCCATTCGCCGGACGAGGTGCTGCGGCAGCCATGAAGTCAACAGATGAGTTTTCAGTGAGCCCCGGACAGTAGATGAACTTGTCCTTGCTGCCGTCCTCAGGGCTTATCCAGACATACATATCCTTGTTCTCAAGATATCCACCTGTTATCAGCTCATCAAAATTGGCGGGGAAATTCTCCTTGTGCTCCTGTGAATACATCCGGCATCCGAGACCAATCTGCTTGAGTTTGGATATGTTACTTGTTGTGTCACGTTTTTTCTCAACACGTGCACTTTGAGCATTGACAGGTTGAACACCAAACAGACGGATGAGGGGACCATTGTCTTCAACAGCATGCATCTTCTCAAAATCAGGCTTGTAACTGCTGATCAACCAGCGGTTGAATTCCTTATCCAGCACAAATCGCATCTTAAAAACAAATCTCCCTGCCACATTATTAATCTCAAGTGTCGCTTCCCCTTCTTCCGGATCATCAGGAATTTTCTCAATTCCGACATCCCCCTTGACAAGCTCCTTGGCAAAAGGCTCAAAAGAACCTTCATTGCCAGCAAACTTCAAGATCGAGCTTTTCAATTCGCCGGTAGTGATCTCGAGAGCTTTCTTACCCTCTCCTTGCGCAACAAACTCCTTGTATTTCTCCCATACTTTTTTCGGGGATTCTTCCGGAAAAAGCTTTTCAGGCTTGCCACCGAGTTCGACAAAAAGCTTCTTGGCGTCGACGCGGAGATCCTTTCCGCATTCGCCTTTAAGGAGAGCTGTAAGTTCGGCAAGCGCCTTGTCCTTATCGCCCTTCCCCTGGTATGCCTGCGCCTTGTAGAAAAGCGCCATCTCATAGAATTTTGTACCGGCGGAATTCTCCTTCGTTATCTTGGAAAGGCTTGCGATTGCGGCGTCATAGTCCTTTCTTTCAAGGGCCTTAAGGCCTTCGTTCAGCCAGCCGGAAATTGAAATAAGCGCGGAAAGTGTCAGTGCGACAAGCAAATTCATTATATCCCCCCTACAAAGTTTTATTAACATAAAATACCCAGAATCCAGAGAAATGAAAGTACTTATTATATTTTGATTCTGATGCGAAGCATCTTTGGAGTGCGGCACCCCTGTGCCGCTTTCAATTCCGTCGCACAGGATATAAATGCAAAGCGGCACAGGGGTGCCGCACTCCAAAGGCGCCTTAGCGCCGAATCTCTGAGCCAATGCAAATTCAAAAACACAAGAAAAACATGATCTAGGATCTATTCCAGCTTTTAAATCATTTAAGGTGCGTTACCGCTTTGGCAAAACCAAAAACAGGAGCTATATTTCAAGGTTATTCTATTCCTATAAAATAAGGGCTTTTACTATGAGTTCAGAACTTCTCCCCGGCGAAAATGATCTGAAGATGCTCATTGAGGGCAGGCATAACAGCCCTCATTCCCTACTTGGCATGCACATCGACCCCAATCTGAATTGCATAATTATCAGATGCTTCGACCCGAAGGCCGTCGAAGTGTTTGCGATCACCGAGACCGGCGAAAAGGTCAGGCTTGAAAAGATCCAGGAACCCGGATTCTTCGCTGTTGCATTCCCGAAAGCACAGAAGCATTTCAAATACGATCTCGAAAAGCATTTCGACAACGGTTCGGTCTTCACCTCGGCGGATCCCTACTGCTTCCTCCCCGGAATCGGCGAGATGGACCAGTATCTCTTCAACAAGGGCGAACACCAGAAGGTCTATGAGTTCATGGGGGCCCATCTGCGCGACTTCGGCGGGGTGAAGGGCGTGCTGTTCACCGTCTGGGCACCAAGCGCAGAGCGTGTATCCGTAGTCGGAAACTTCAACCAGTGGGACGGCAGAAGGCACCAGATGAGGATGATAGGCTCGTCCGGAATCTGGGAGCTTTTCATACCGGGCCTGAAGGAAGGGGAAATCTACAAGTTCGAGATCAGGGCCAAGAACGGCGACATATTCCTCAAGCTCGATCCTTATGCCTACTGGACTGAGATGCGCCCCAACACTGCGGCAAAAGTCTACTCCATGAGCAAATACCAGTGGACTGACGACGCCTGGATGACCATGAGAAAAACAAAGAACTGGCTTGAAGGCCCCATGAACATCTATGAAGTCCATCTCGGTTCATGGCGCGGGCCCGGACTCCGGGACCTCAATCCCGCCGATGAAAACGACTTCCACAACTACAAGGATATCGCCCATGCCCTCGCCGAATATGCACTTGAAATGAACTACACGCACCTCCAGCTCCTGCCTGTGGCGGAACATCCTTTCGACCAGTCATGGGGCTACCAGATAACCGGCTACTATGCGCCTACGGCCCGGTTCGGAACTCCCGACGAATTCGCGTATTTCGTGAACTACATGCACTCCAAAGGCATTGGCGTCCTGGTGGACTGGGTGCCCGCGCATTTCCCGAAGGACGACTTCTCTCTCGGGCGCTTTGACGGTACGGCCCTCTATGAACACCTCGATCCCCGCCAGGGGGAACACCGCGACTGGGGAACCTTCATATTCAACTACGGCCGCTGCGAAGTCCGCAATTTCCTGATCGGAAACGCGCTTTACTGGTTCGAGCGATACCACATCGACGGCCTACGCGTCGACGCCGTCGCCTCCATGCTGTATCTCGACTACTCCAAGCAGGACGGCAACTGGGTTCCCAACAAATACGGCGGCAAGGAGAACATCGACGCCATCTCTTTCATGCGCAGACTGAACGAACTCACACATGAACTCTACCCCGGCACCCTGATGATCGCCGAGGAATCCACTTCATGGACAGGCGTGTCACGTCCGGCATATCTTGGCGGACTCGGATTCACCTGCAAATGGAACATGGGCTGGATGCACGACACCCTCGAATATTTCAGCAAGGATCCTGTCTTCAGGAGCTACCACCATGACAAGCTTACTTTCTCGATCTGGTACGCGTTCAGCGAAAACTTCATCCTGCCGTTCAGCCATGACGAGGTCGTCCATGGCAAGCGCTCCCTTCTCGACAAGATGTCAGGCGACTACTGGCAGAAGTTCGCGAACCTCAGGCTCCTCATGTCCTACATGGTCACACATCCCGGCAAAAAACTGCTCTTCATGGGCTGTGAATTCGGACAGTGGAACGAGTGGGACTGCAAGAACACGCTCGACTGGCAGCTCCTGAAATATCCTATCCACAGCGGACTGAGGAACTCCATGAAGGATCTAAACAAATTGTACAGGCAGAGACCTGCGCTGTGGGAGTTGGATTTCCAGCCCAAGGGATTCGAATGGGTCGATATAAATGACATCCTCCAGTCCGTGCTTTCATATATCCGATGGGACAAGAATCATACCGAGCCAATACTTGTCGTCCTGAACAACACGCCTGTGGTCAGGAACAACTACAGGGTCGGTGTTCCTTTCGCCGGCACCTGGCATGAAATCTTCAATTCCGACGCGGAAGCCTATGGCGGTTCCGGAGTCGGGAACAAGGGAAGAGTCGACACTGAACCAAGGGAATGCCACGGCAGGCCGTGCAGTCTTTCACTGACGCTCCCCCCTCTGGGAGCTATTTTGTTCAGCATGCGGAAGAATGACTGATATTTTTTATTGGAGCAATAAAAAATATGATAAAAACTCAGATAATCCTGATCGGCGCCGAATGCGAGGAGAATCTTTACATGTTCTACTCCCGCAGGACTGTCATACTCAAATTTACAAGCATCGAGCTTGGCAAGGCCAGCAGGAGCAGAATCCCGATGCATATCTGCGAAATGGCCCCGGGCCCATTGGACTGACACCCAAACTAAAGTTTGTACTCCAACGAGTATCCCGAATTTAACCGTTACATGTCAAGCAAATGTTGGAGTACAAGCTTCAGCTTGCTCTTGTATTTCATTCTTCCCTGAAAGTATAATTCTTCTTCGCTGCCTGGTCATGCACGGTCTTTATCACTGCATTGTCAAGCGTATTCTCACCAGGCTTCTCCTTCTGCTTTTCAGCGATGAACTTCGAGCGTTCCTTGTTCAGCTGCTGGATCTTCTCCTGCAGCTTCTTCCTCTCGGTAACCTGTTCAGCAATGTATTTCTTCCTTCCATCAGGACTCATTTTCTTCATATTGTCAGGAAGATCCGTATCCTTTACATCCTCCAGTTTCACTTTACCGTTTTCAACGGCATCGACAAGATCCCACGAAGCGTTCACGTAGTTCCCGGATGATTTCGAAACGGCACGCTGAACCATCGAAGAAGCACTTACCGTCATAGCGTTTGCATCCTGCTCCATCTGGACGCCCTTCCTCGCCATTCCAATATTTCCATAACCGACATAGGTCACGTTCAGCTTCGCACCGAGTTCCGCTATCTCCTTGTCCTGCGGAGTGGGAATGTCCGCGACGGCCGCATTCTGGTCAATGTTAATGTAGCTTCCATCAGCAAGCACGGCACCGTCCTTCCATTTCGTATCAATGCCTTCCGCCATCCTGCCACAGAAGATCGTATTGACGGTTATCCCCTTGGCGATCGCCTCCTTGCAGGAATCGACATAGCTGACCTTGCCCTGCGTGAAAGGCTCGTTTCCGGCAATGAAGATCATTTTGAGATCATTGGAATTCTTAGACCATTCGAGATCATCGACGGCCTTCTTAATGACAGTTCCGCAGCATTCTGTCCCGCCATTTGTCCTGAGGGCGAAAAGCTCCTCGGATATCTTGTCGAGATCATCGGTCAGCGGGCATATCTTCCGTATCCATGTGGCCTCCGATTTCAAACCGTCGTTTCCATATTCATATAGGGCAACGTGCAATTGCGGCCTTTTGCCGTTCTGCTTGGCAAGAGCGAATTCATTGACTATCTTCCAAAGCTGGCTCTTCGCCTGGCTGATAAGTCCGTCCATGCTGTTGCTCGTGTCGAGAAGGATTGCTATCTGCACCTCCGGCTGCTTCTCCTGTACCAGATCCTTCCCCTCGCAAATTGCGAAATTCGCAAAAATGAAAAGCCCTGCAACTGCTACATAGATCTTCTTCATGGTATCCCTCCCTTTTCAGATTTTCTTCCGAAGAAGAAAATTTATATTGAATGTTATTTTACGGACTTCACAAGCACTGTCTTCCCGTCGACTTCGAGCATGATGTCCTCCTTCAGCGAAACGGCGCCCTGCCGGTTCTCCTTTATCAGCCGGGTCAGAAGCTCGTCGAATTCCTTCGTCCCGAATTCGACCGTGACGTCTGGCGTAACCGCCTCTTTCTTCGAAGCCACACGGCTGTCGACCCATTTCCCGTTCCTGTTGTAGAACGAGAGGTCGTTCATCTGCTGGATGTTTGAAACGCTGACCCTCTCCATCTTTTCGTTGAGATAGCTGTTGCTGTAGTCCCTCCTGGACTGCGTCGACATCTTCGACAGGTTATCGCTCTGGTTCACGGCACCCATGCCTGATCTCGCAGCCATCGCCCTGCCTGCGAAGTTCGCACCAGCCTCTTTCCTGATCTCAGCCGTATCAGCAAGAGCAGTTCCTTCTTCCGCAAGGAAAGCCGTGTATTCGGTCAATATCCCGAATTCGATCGACAGCCTGACTATTTCATCCACGAGCTCCTTGATCTTCGGATCCGACGGATTCGTCTGCGGATCTGCGCCGGACTCGCGGATCCCGTCGATGAGCAATGCAATTTTCCGGCTCGCCCAGAGTCTTGGGACAAAAGAGTTCGATGTCGAAGCCTTGTCGAAGTTGAATGGGAACTTGAATTCCTTCCTGCTTCCCGCGTAATTTCCGGAAAGCTTGAATGTCACCGGTTTCTCCTTTGTATATCTACCGAGAACGATGACCTGGTCTCCTGTGAAAACGTCCGGCAGCAACGCGGGTATAGTGTCAGCCACAAGTCCTGGCGCTTCTGCGGCATTCGCATCGCCGACATGCAGTTCGGGTGAAACCATGAGAGGTCCGTAGAGCCGTTTGAAGACCGACGCCACCTTGAGTTCGACATCCTCCTTTGGAAGGACATAGGTTGAAACGGCCCTGGTTCCGGTGGCGATCTTGTCGAGAAGAGGAGTATTCACATCCACACCTACGCCGAAGGTGAAGGTCCTGCGTGAAAACGGATTTCCCTTCAGGACGGATTCCTTGATCAGCTTTTCGCTTGTCTGGCCGATAGTAGGCAGACCATCGGACAGGAACAGCACGATCGGCAGCATGTTCTCGTTCGCAGGTTTCTGGCGAAGCGCCTCGACAAGGGCGTCGTTGATGTTGGTTCCACCTGAGGCATTGAGCTGTTCAAGATATTCCCTCGCTGATTTTTCGGACTGTGCGCTTTTAATGACCGGTGATTTCGAGAACATGTCGACCGCCTCGTTGTAGCTTATCAGGTTGAACGCCTCTCCTTCTTCAAGTCCGGCGATCACCTGGCTTGCCGCCTCCCTGGCCTGCTTGATCTTGTCGCCGCGCATGCTTCCCGAACGGTCTATCACAATTGTCAGCTCCCTCTTTATCTTATGGATTTTTTTAACTTCATCGGAGGGAAACCCGGCAAGGAAAAGGAAATATCCGCCTCCGGTCTTGGGATCCGGATATGCCATGAGCGAAGCGGAGACTTCGTTGCTCTCTATCAGATAGGAAAGGCGGAATGGCCCGGGATCCGCAGTGATCTTTTCAGGGACGACGACTTCGAGCAGAGTTGCAGACTTCTTCTTTACATTGACCTCGTGTGTTGGGGAATATACGGTGGACACCGGCTTGGAGCTTTCTATCGAGACGGTGAACTTCCAAGGAGTCTTATAGGAGAGAGACTCGCTTCTCGGGATGAAATAGTCGATCCTGTTTCCGTCAGCTTCGAGGATCTGCTCGTACGTCAGCCGGACATTCTGTGTTCCGTTCGGTTCCACCGGGAACACGCATGACCGTATCAGGTTGAGCCCGGCGAACTCGAGGATTGCCGGATCCCTCATCTTTGAAACGATCTCATTGTAGATCCGTCTCGCCTCCTCCTTCTTCATCAGCCTTGCCGATGGCTCCTTGCCGGCGCCCTTGAAATCGAAAAGCTTTATGGCGGCTGCATCCGGGACAGGCATGACGATCTCAGCTTCAAGCCTGGCCGGTGTCGGATTCTTAAGATCGATGTCGATGGTCGTCGTGGCGACCTGCTCCTTGATCTTCACGTCCGCCCTTATGGCCGTGATCTCGACGCTGCCATGGAACACGGGACGCCCGGGAGGAATTATGATTATAGGCGGACGCGGATGAGGCGGACGCGGCCATATCGGCGGTTCTATTATCTGTGCAAACGACGAAAAGGACAATGAAATCAAAAGGATGGAAATAGATATTGTTCTCATGGCAAAACCTCCTGTCTTTATAGCTTATGACGATATCAAAGGCCGATTATTAGAATAAATATCTTTTTTTGCCACAGACTTTCACAGACTAATGAGGTAGACTCTAATTTTCTCATACAGAACCACGAAGTCGCCAAGTCAGGATTACACCACGAAGAATACCGAAGGACACGAAGCTAAATCTTATCTTTGTGATTCCGTACCTTTGTACGAGCATATATGAGTCTTCAATTTTAGTCTGTGAAAGTCTGTGGCCGGAATCTTAGAAGTATTTTTCGCTTTTGGCGAGGGTCGGGCTGGCAAGGTCGCGTTTTGAGAGGACTGCCTGGCCTTTCAAAGGCCATTTGATATTGATATCCGGATCATTCCAGATAATGCCTCTTTCATCCTTTGGGGAGTAAAAATCGCTGCATTTGTACAGGACGTCGGCGGATTCGCTGACGACGCAGAATCCATGCGCAAAACCGATTGGGATGAAGAACTGCTTCTTGTTCTCGGCGGAAAGATAACATCCCTCCCACTGCCCGAAGGTCGGAGAACCATGGCGGATGTCGACTGCCACATCGAAGATCTCGCCGGAAACGACACCGACAAGCTTGTCCTGTCCGGGATTGAGCTGGTAGTGCAGGCCCCTGACGGTATCCCTTGAGGAGCGCGACCAGTTGTCCTGGACGAATTCAATCTTTATGCCCGCCTCATCGAATTTACGCCTGCTGTAGGTCTCCAGGAAAAAGCCCCTGCCATCGACAAAGACGTCGTGTTCGATTATAAGCGTGCCCTCGAGTTTTCCTCTGATAATTTTCATGTCAAATAAATTTTGTTAAATACAATAATTGAGTTAAGTTAATGGGCTATGCTTTATTAATCAAGGGAAATGATTATGAAATCACTCGGTGCATTTGCTCTGTTCATCGCTTTCACCTTTTCGGTTTTCTGCCAGGATTATGAGATAAGACTCACAAGGCCCATGAAGGCCGGCGATAAATACGGAATCTCCGCGACTGCCAGTTCAGTTGAGATCAGCACAACTGCCGCCGAAGGCGAGGAGCCGGACCAGGAGACAGAGAAGACATCAATAGAGCTCGAAGGCCTGGTCAATGTCATCGAGGTCGACAAGAAGGGGGCCCCGTCCAAGGAAATGATCACCATCGGAAAATGCGTCGTGGAAAGCGATGGGCAGAAATCCGAGCCTTTCAAGAAGGGGGCTGTCATAACCGCCTTCGTCAAGGGGGACGACACTTTCTTTGAAGTGGAAGGCAAGCCCGTATCCGAGGAGCTCTCCAACACTCTCGGCCTTATTGAAATACTTGATCCCTCCGACACGACCGACGACGATGTCTTCGGGACAAAGGAGAGGAGGAAGATCGGCGATACCTGGAACATGAATCCCGACCCGATGCCTGCGGACTTCGCAAAATCAGGAATCAAGGTCGACAAGAAGAACATAAAAGGTTCGGCCACCCTTGAAAAGCTTGTCAAATCCAACGGCAAGGACTGCCTCCAGATATCCGCCGAAATAACAATGAAGGACGTGAACATATCCGACCTTCCAGCAGGATTCACAGTAAAGAATTCCGTGATGATGGGTACCGGGAGCAGTATTTATCCCGTCGACACATCCATGGGGATCCTCGAAGAGACGACCGAGATGAAACTGCAGATGACGATTTCCGGGCGTATAATACCAGGCGCTCCGGACGTAAAGATAATTACGACGACGGAAAGATCTTCGACGCAGAAGTACACCTATGACAAGAGCAAGCCCGACGACAAGGCAAAATGACAAAAACAACAGGAGCTCCACAAATGCGTATTTTGACAGTTTTAATCCTTTCCGTCTTCATTTCGGCAATGGCCGCCGCCCAGGAATATGGGATAAAGTTCGATAGGCCTCACAAGGCCGGAGATAAGTATAAGTTGATTGCCAGCGGCACTGACTCAAAGGAATCAAGTGTATTCTCCAATGGAGAAATGGTCAAATCCGCCAATCAGTTAATTGCTATCAATTTCGAAGGCGAAATAACTATTCTTGAAGTGAACGAAAACGGTCGCACGACAAAGGAATCCATAACTGTTGAGAAATGCCTGCTGAGATTGAATGGTCAGGAAAGTTCCCCCTTGGAGAAGGGAACTGTTATCACAGCGTCTCCGAAAGGCACAAAAACCATCTATGAGATCAATGGACAGCCTATAGATAAGACTCTAGGCGAAGCGCTCAGTCTTGTTGAAAAAGTCTATACCGGCGCCCTTTCAGATGATGAGGTTTTTGGTACAAAGGAAAAGAAAAAAGCCGGGGACACCTGGTCTATCAATACCGATAAGATTCCCGAAGACATAAAAAGACATGGCATGATCGCAGACCAGAAGAACATAAGCGGTTCGACAAAATTTGAAAAGGTCGAAAAATCTGGAGACATCGAATGTCTTTCCCTTTCAGGTGAGATGACCATTAAGGATTTCTCTTTTCCAGTTCCCCCTAATTCCGGATTAAAAGTCGAACAGTCGGCTATGATGGTCGCATACACTGGACTATTCCCTACCAACATGGCCATCCCCCGTATTGAGGAAAGCATGGAAACAAAGGCTCAGATTTCTCTCTCCGGAAGACAAAAACCAGATGCCCCGGAATTGAAGATTATCAACACGGCAGAACAGAAATTTGAACATAAATACACATGGGAAAACTGAACTCAATTATGTTTTAATTTTTCCTGAATTATATTAATTATTCTTAATCATCCTGAAAATCCTGTTATCCTGTCTAATATATTTAGAAAATAATTATGGGAAACTTTGGCAAAACACTTGATGGAAAACTGGAAGACCTCAAACGGAGCTATGAGGAATTCGCAGCGTTGCCTGTCGACCAGGAAATGACCGGCGATGGAGAAGTGAACATCAAGGGGAAGCAGAAGACCATCGCAAAGGCTGTCGAAGCCAGCGCGCCCGGGACTTTCTCAAAGCACAAGATCAGCAATTTGCGCCTTGAACCGACCGACCGTGAAGGCTGGTACCTCAAAAGGACCGATCTGCCGGATTCGCTCCCGATAAAAGTCTCGACGCGGAACGTATGGACAACCGGCGACCTTGTAAGCAGCATCGTCCTTAGGAGCGGAAATACCCATAACTACGTCCGTCTTGTCGAACATATAATCGCCTTGAAGGCCGGGCTTGACGTCGACAACCTCATGATATCGCTGGACTCAGGCGATCCGCCGCTCTTCGAACACGGAAGCCTGGATCTCGTGGATGCGCTAATTTCTGCCGGACGCAAAGAGCAGGACAGGCCTCTGCGCTACTTCACCGTGAAGGAGCCGGTTTCAATCGTCAACCGCCATGGAAGATTCATGATCTTCGAGCCTCCTGAAAAGGGAAAGTACAGCCTTGAAATAGACTGCGCGCGGAACTTCACAAACGCGATCGGGGCCCAGAGGATAAGGTTCACGCTCAACGAGAAGACGTTCCGCTATGGAGCCGCGGCAAGGACCAACACAACGACCAAACAGATGTTCTTCTGTCTCACGATCGGAAAAATCTTCGCGGATACCCGCCATATCGGCTATAACAGGCACAATGTACTTATCGCCGCAAAGCGGAGGTATCTGAACGAGCCGCATCTTATCCACAACGGCAAATCACTTGAGGCCGCCTGGCACCGGGCCAACCTCGACCTGCTCGCCGCAATCGCACTTATTGAAGAAGGCCGATTCATCGGAAAGATCACCGACTACAGGGGAAGCCACTTCATGGACGTCGAAATGATGAAGCTCCTCTATTCCAACGAAATGCTGGTGGAAGTCACAGGCTGATGCCTGTGACTATTTCGCAGATTTTCCTTGTCGAAGCGCTTTAATCCTTGACATGCCGGTATATATTATTGTCCATTGATTTGGATAATTAGTTGTTTTTTTAATAAATTTAAAGGAAATCGGTTCTACGGCATGTTTATTTTATTTTTCACAGCGTTTTTATCCCGTTCTTTCAAAGAACTCTTCAACTGTGTTCTTTTAACAGGATTTTGTTCCATTTCCACTGAAATATACGGCGCGGATACTGTCCGGTCAGCCGTCGGTTTCACCCGGAAATGTTACAGTTTTTTTGTACCCAGCCAATTCTGTCTTGACGCTCCTCCCATGCCGGGACCCGATTTTCTTTCTATGAAAGAAAACCGGTCATGGATTCCCTATTTGTAGAACAGCAGGACATCTTCACATCTGAAGAGCCCGCCCAGACGAAAAGTCCTGGGGAACAGCCTCTTGCCGCCCGCATGCGTCCGATGAATTTCGATGAATATGTCGGACAGAAGCACATCCTCGCGGAAGGCAAGCTCCTGCGCCGCGCCATAGATTCCGATTCCTTCACCTCGCTCATCCTTTCCGGACCTCCGGGCGTCGGCAAGACCAGCATCGCCGAACTCATAGCCAAGATGACAAACGCCGCTTTCATCAGGCTTTCCGGCGTAGCCTCAAGCGTCGGCGACATCAGGAACGAAATAGCCACTGCAATCGTCAGGAGGAAAAGCTCCGGACGCAAGACCATCCTGTTCATCGACGAGATCCACAGGTTCAACAGGGCCCAGCAGGATGTACTTCTTCCCGATATCGAAAACGGCAACATCAGGTTCATCGGGGCAACCACCCAGAATCCCTTCTTCTACGTAAACGGGCCCCTGCTCTCGCGCTCCCTGGTCTTCAAGCTCGAAGCGCTTTCTGAAGAGGACATACACAGCCTTATTACAAGGACCATCACTGACAAGCGCGGGTTCCCCGACAAGAAAATCAAGTTCCAGCCTGAGTCGCTGACCTTCCTTTCAAAATCCTGTGAAGGCGACGCCAGACGGGCATTGAACGCAATCGAGATCGCTGTCATGACCACCAAGCCCGATAAGAAGGGCATCATCAATATTTCACCCGAAATCGCCCACGAATCCATCCAGGAGAAACCTGTCGAATACGGTGATGACGGCCATTATGACACTGCGAGCGCCTTCATAAAGAGCATGAGGGGAAGCGATCCTGATGCCGCAGTCTACTGGCTGGCCAAAATGCTTCACGCCGGCGAGGACATACGTTTTATCGCGAGACGCATAGTGATATTCGCATCCGAAGACGTCGGCAACGCCGATCCGAGGGCAATAACCGTAGCGCTGAACGCGATGCAGGCGGTTGAGATGATCGGAATGCCGGAGGCAAGGATAATTCTTGCGCAGGCGGTCACATACTGCGCCACCGCACCCAAGAGCAATGCGAGCTACATGGCCGTGGACGCCGCACTCGATGATGTAAAAAATGAACGTGTCCAGGCGGTTCCGAAACATCTGCGCGACTCGCATTACAAGGGCTCGAAGACGATGGGGCACGGTGAAGGATATGTCTATCCCCATGGCAAGGAAGGGCATTTCGCCGTCCAGGAATATCTTGGAGTTTCAAAGAAATATTACGCTCCTTCCGAGAACGGATATGAATCGAAGATCAAGGAGCGTATTGAATACTGGGACGGATTAAGGAAGGAAAATGAAGGCAAAGGATGAGCTCAGGCAGCTGTTCGTTCCGCGCAGGATGTCGCTTGAAGGAAAGTTCGTCAGGCGTGCGGGAGAGGAAATTTCCGCCCGTCTTGAAAAAATAAAAGAGATTACGGAATCCGGGATGCTGGCGGCTTTCCATCCATCGGGAGGAGAGCCGGACATCGGCGGGTTCCTTGAAAAGCAGATAACAAAAGGAAAGGAAATCTGCTTCCCGAGATTCAACATGGCCGGAAGGAAATATGAAATGGCCGTTGTCGCGGATTTCGCGGAAGGTTTTGTGAAGGGCAGATTCGGGATATTGGAGCCGAAGGCGGAAAAGCCCGCGGTTCAGGAAAACATCCTGAAGAAGATTACATGGCTGGTGCCTGGAATCGCATTCGACCGTAATGGAGGAAGACTCGGACACGGAAAAGGAATTTTCGACCGGCTTCTATCGGATGCATCCGGGTTTAAGATAGGTATATGTTATGAATGGCAGATGATTGAGTCGGTGCCTTCGGACGGCAGGGACGTCATGATGGACATGATCGTCACCGAATCCGCAGTGTACCGCTGTTCCTGAAAAACTGAAAGGAGAGGACAGAAGATGAATGAATTTAACACGTTTTTGAATGATCTGTTGAAAGTACTGTTGAGCAAGTCGGTGATAGGGCTTGTTTCAGGCATGGCTCTTGGATTCCTGATCCACTGGCTGATAGCGAAATTCTGGGGCCAGTCCGCTGTTTCGGCGGCTGAAAAGGTGCGTGAAGACGCAAAGAAGGAGGCCGAACACATACTCCGCGAGGCGAAAGTCGCGGCCAAGTCGGAACTCCTGAAGATCAAGGATGAGTTCGAGGTCGAGGCCAAGGACAGGAAGCAGGAGCTGATAAGCTTTGAGAAACGCCTCATCCAGAGGGAGGATATCCTTGAGAAAAAGGCCGACGTGCTCGATGGCAAGATGGCTACTGTGGAAAAATCCGAGAAGGAGATCGAGCTTGCAAGAGAACGTGTGACAAACAAGGAGGTGGATCTGAAGAAGGAGATCTCCAAGCAGATCACCGAGCTCGAACGCATTGCCGAACTCACCAGGGATTCCGCCAAGGAAATGCTCCTGGAGAAGATAAAGGGCGAAGTACAGAATGAAACCGGGCATCTCATCCGCAACCTCGTAGACGAGGCGAAGGAGAAGGCGGAGAAGGAATCGCAGAAGATAATGATCTATGCGATGCAGAAATATGCCTCCGAATGCGCATATGAACACACTACTGCTACAATCCCGCTCCCGAATGACGAGATGAAGGGCAGGATAATCGGACGCGACGGCCGCAACATCCGCGCAATCGAGGCGGCCTCAGGTGTCACGCTCATGATCGATGACACTCCGGAAGCCGTGGTCATTTCCTGTTTCGACCCGGTAAAGAAGGAGACTGCAAGACTGCTCCTTGAAAAGCTTATTTCGGATGGCAGGATACATCCGACCAGGATCGAAGAACTTTACGCCAAGGCTCAAAAGGAAGTTGAAGACCAGGTCTTCTCGGCAGGAGAGGCCGCTGTCCTTGAAACCGGAATGCAAGGAATCAACACGGCGCTTGTAAAGCTCCTCGGAAGACTGAAATTCAGGTTCAGCTACTCGCAGAACGTGCTCAGGCATTCGGTGGAGGCCGCATACTTCATGGGAATCATAGCGGCAGAACTGGGACTCGACGTCCAGAAAGCCAAGAGGATAGGCCTTCTCCATGATATCGGCAAGGCGATGGACCATGAGATCGAAGGTTCGCACGCTTCGATAGGCGCCGACATACTGAGGAAGAACAACGAGGCCAAGGACGTCATCAACGCCGTCGCCGCCCACCATGAAGAGGTCGAGAAGGAGACGCTCTACGCCGTCCTTGTAAGCGTATGCGACGCCCTCAGTGCATCAAGGCCCGGAGCAAGAAGCGAAACTGCGGATCTCTATCTCAAACGCCTTGACCAGCTGGAAAAGATCGCCTGTGAATTCACAGGCGTCGAATCCTGCTATGCCCTGCAGGCCGGACGCGAAGTCCGCGTGATCGTACAGCCTGGCAAAGTAAGCGATGCCGAAGCCCAGGTCCTTGCAAGGGATGTCTGCCAGCGCATAGAAAAGGAAATGAATTATCCGGGACAGATCAAGGTGACGGTCATCAGGGAGACCAGATGCGTCGACTACGCAAAATAAATTTTGCAGACGCAAGATTTATAATGATTGGAAGTGTAAAATGAATTTATTGTTCATTGGAGACGTCGTTGGAAAAGGCGGGAGGCTCGCGGTCAAGCAGCTTGTGCCCGAACTGCGCAAACAGTACAACTGCAGTTTCATAATCGCGAATGTCGAGAACGTCGCAGGCGGTGCAGGAATCAGCTCAAGCTGCCTTGCTGACTTCGCCGACGTCGTCGATGTCTACACTTCCGGCGACCATGTCTGGGATCAGAGGGGGTTCGAGGAGGAGATAAAGCGCTTCGACAATTTCCTCCGTCCGGCCAACTATCATAAGAAACAGCCGGGCAAGGGATATGAAGTCTTCAGGAATGCCGGCGGCGGTGAAATAGCCGTGATAAACCTTCTCGGCAAGGTTTTCATGAAGGAAAGTTCAAGCTGTCCGTTTGAGACGGTCGAGACGATCCTCGCCGCACTTCCTCTCACTGTCAAGACCATCATCGTCGACATCCATGCGGAGGCCACAAGCGAGAAGGCCGCAATGGCGCATTTCCTGGACGGACGAGTGACCGCGGTGCTCGGAACCCATACCCATGTCCAGACCGCGGACGCAACAGTTCTTCCCAAAGGCACGGCCTTCATTTCAGATGTCGGCATGACCGGCTCGATCAACTCCATACTCGGACGTGATATTGAATCAGTGCTCAGGAAGTTCACCAGCGGAATGCCCCAGAAGCTGCCGGTGGTTGAAAAAGACATCAGGCTCGATGCCGTTGTGCTCTCATATGACATGAACACCGGACGCGCAACAGAGATAAAGAATATTTCAGTGAAGGCCGGTTTTTAAGCCGACGTCTTGGTTGGCGGTTTCATTCGACAAGCTCATGACAAGTAAACATCACCCTACTTATGTCGCCGTCCTGCGGAGGCTCTGATCAATTTTCTATTACAACTCCTGTCCCCACGCTCCCGCATGGGGCTACAATATTCCGCCAGCTGCGCTGACTTAAAATAAATTCATCGGAATTGAGCCCTCGCAGAGGGTGACATCCTGTAGCCACAGGCGTAAGCCTGTGGATCTAATATAAAAAACCATTCGAGTCCCCGCAGGGGGCGACACAAGTTTCCTTTGTGATTATTTTGTCTTCGAATTTTATTGCACAGCAATCTTAAAGAGGAATTAAATACTGGAATTATCATGCTTCACAAAGCATATTAAACAAAATTTATGACAAACATGAAACATATGTTCACGCAGGAACTCCATAAAACTGCTGCGAGAATCGACAGGATCATCCGGAATGATGATTTCCCGGACAGGATATTGCCTGCCTATCTCAGGGATGCCGTGATTGATTATCCTTCCAGAGGAGGAAAGAGGCTACGTCCTGCAATCCTTCTTTGGTCATGCGGGCTTCTCGGGGGGAAGCCCGCATCTGCGAAGTTCGCAGCCGCGGCCGTTGAGATCTACCACAACTGGACACTTGTCCACGACGACATCATCGACAATGATAAAATGCGCAGGGGGAGACCCTCTGCGCATTTTATGATCCAGAAGATCGCAATGAGGAAATTCAAAATGAAGCCTGAGGATGCCCTGGCATACGGAAAGAACTTTGCGATTCTCGCAGGCGACATTCAGCAGGGCTGGGCCGCAGACATGCTGCTAAAATCCGTCAGAGCCGGAGTTTCTCCTGAACTCACGATACATCTCAGCCGCCAGCTACATGAACTTGTCAACCGCCAGCTGATTAGCGGTGAGGCCCTCGACATCGAGATGCCGCTTCATAAATTCGAAAATCTAACTCCCTCAAAAATAGAGACCATGCTCGAGATGAAGACAGGCGTCCTGCTCCGCTACTGCGCTGAAACCGGAGCAATCATCGGACTCGGTTCTGCGAAGTTCGCAAACGACAGTCGGATCAGGAAACTTGGTGAGTTCGCATCCATAGCCGGAAAAGCATTCCAGCTCAAGGACGACTGGCTGGGCATCTTCGGAAATGAAAAGAAGTTCGGCAAACCAATAGGTTCAGATCTGACCGACAGGAAACCTACCCTTCTTATCTATCTCACATGGAAATATTCCGATCGTAATGGCAGGAAAAGACTTTCAAATCTTCTTGGCCGTCCAAGTTATTCTGCAAAGGAACTTGAGCTTGTCAGGAAGATGGTCCGTGAGAGCGGTGCTGAAGCTGAAGTCCTGCAGAAAGCTGGAAATCTTGCGAATTCCGCAAAGAGAATACTCTTGGACTTCCCCGACAATAAATACAGAAGGCTTCTTCTGGAGCTTGCTGATTTCCTGACGGGAAGAGAATATTAATACAAGAGTTTCTGCCACAGACTCTCCTGGAGCAGCTACACCGCAACCAAAACATGTGCCCACAGATAACACAGATAAAAACAAGAAGATGAAGGATAGTAGTACAGACTTCGTTGGCATTTTATTTTTTTAGTACGGATTAAGTAAACGACATAGTTTACTGAATACGTACATTTCATCTTATGCCAGCATTAAAAATGTCAAACGGAAACTGTCCTCAGGTCTTCTTCTCTTCCTCTGCAGAAGAGATGATCTGATCAGCGAAGAGGTCGACAAGTTTTTTGCTTTCGGCGATTATCTTCAGGCATTTTTCCGTGGTCGTGATAACTTCCTCAGGATTTATCTTTGCAGATATCTTCAGGACTTCCAGGTAGCTTGTAAGCATTGTAAGGTGCTCCCTGACGAGCTTGACGGTCTGGACGGCCTTTTCGGGTATGGAGCCTGCGCTTCTTCTTGATTCAAGGACGAGGCCTATCCTGCCGCCGCAGAGCTCGAGGAGCGGAGAAGCGAGGGCGGACGGGGTCTTGTCACCATAGGCTGAAACCAGCAGGAATCCATAGATCCTGTTATTGTCATGGAGCGGGACATAGCCTACGTAATTTAGACCTTCCTTAGTAATCCATTTTGCCAGCTTGATCTTCTTGTCTGCCGCGATTTCCATGAGCTTGTTCCAGGTGATCGTTGATTCAGGGGTGACAGCCGGAAGCCAGGAAGAGACAATCTGGAGACTTGGAGAAACCTTATAGCCCCTGTTGAGTACTGGAAGCAGTTTGCCTTTGTCAGCTGGATCAGTGATGACGATGCTCAAGTTGTCGAGGTTCACTGATCTGACGAGCATATGGATATAATCGATGACTCCGACAACCTGCCAGCCGGGTTTGGATAGCACTTCGCACACATCGACATAGCTCTGGACCTGGTCCTTGTAGTTTTCAGCTTCGTTTTCAAGGATCTTCTGGAGGTCTTCGGAAACTTTCCCGGAATCAGTAATATTGTAGATTCCGGTTTTCTGTGACAATGCTGGCTTGTTCGTGAATGGGGCTGATGACGCCGGATTCAAGGATATTTCCTTTATTGAAGCCTCAGGATTGATAATCGGCTGTACAGGCGGCGGTGGAGCATAGCGGGGCTGGGGCGGAGGAATATATTGCTGCTGATCAGGTTGCGGCATATATGACTCCTGCTGGTACTGGGGCGGTGGTGGTGGCGGAGCATATTGCTGCTGCTGGGGTGGACGCTGGGTTTGGAGGCCCTGAGGAGGCATGCCTTTCTTAGAGATCAGCTTGCCCTGCAGAGGTGGGCGCTGGGTCTGCCTCTGCTGCTGCTGGGGAAGTCCCTGGGCTTTCGCCTGCTGTGCCGGTGGAATATGCTGATAAGGTACAAAGACCGGCTTGCTCGTTATTTTAGCTTGATTCGGGGCAGGTGGAGCGGAAGGAGGCGGCGGAGGTGGCATTGTACCCGCCTTAGTCTGGGACAACTGCATATTCATCTTGGTCTTGATCTTGAATGTTTTTCCTGGTGCTGGTGCTGCCATATGAGGAACCCTTATATTTAATGATGAAAATAGTTTTTCAAATCACAGCAATCCTATCATCCCAAATCAAACGGTAGACTACACCAATATTATAAATTTTTCAAATTTCCTGGAAATTTTGAAATTTTTATTTCCTTCTCTTTTTCTTGGGCGGAGTGAAATTCGAACCGCGTCTCATCCTGCTGGCAAGTGCTGCCGGTCCGCCAGCCAGAGGGGCACCGGACATCAGCCTGTTCACCAGACTCGTCTGCTTCAGGAATTTCTGCATCATCGTGAACTGTTTTATCAGCTGGCCGACCTCCTCAAGGGATGTCCCGCTGCCCTTGGCGATCCTTTTCCTGCGCGAAAAATCTATGATGTCGGGATTTTCCCTCTCCTTCTTGTTCATCGAGGAAATGATCGCCTCCATGTGGACGAAGGATTTTTCATCGAAATCCGGAAGGTTCGCAAGCTGGCTGCCGCCAGGGAGGAACTTCAGCACGGACTCAAGCCCCCCCATTTTCTTCATCTGCTTCAGCTGCTGCAGGAAATCATTGAAGTCAAATGACTTCGTTTTGAGCTTCTCCTGGAGCTTCTCCGCTTCCTCACGGTCGATTTCCTCTGCGGCCTTTTCAACAAGTGAAACGATATCGCCCATGCCAAGGATCCTTGAAGCCATACGTTCGGGATAGAAGGCGTCAAGGTCTCCAATCTTCTCGCCGACACCGGCATACTTTATCGGACAGCCAGTGACCTTCCTTATTGAAAGCGCGGCACCGCCACGGGCATCACCGTCTAGTTTAGTGAGGATGACGCCGGTAAGCGTGAGGGCCTTATGGAAATGATCTGCCACGGAAACAGCCTGCTGGCCGAGTGCCGCATCAGCAACCAGGAGGATCTCCTTCGGATTGACGGCCTGTCTTATCCTTACGAGTTCGGCGACCATCTCCTGATCGATCTGGAGCCGGCCGGCGGTATCAATTATGACGACATCGATCCCTTCGCTCTTCGCCTTTTCAACTGCGCTTTTCGCAATCGCCGGGACGTTGGGATTGTTCCTGTCCGAGTAGACCTGTATTGAATTCTCCCTGCCGAGGATCTCGAGCTGGTCTATGGCCGCGGGCCTGTTGATGTCACCTGCGACCAGGAGCGTCTTCTTGTTGTCCTTCCTGAGGTTGGCTGCGAGTTTCGCACAAGTCGTCGTCTTACCGCCGCCGTGCAGGCCTACAACCATGATGACTGCAGGATATGCACCTGTCGTATCCAGCGGGGAAGCTTCCTTGCCCATCAGCTCAACGAGCCTGTCGTTGACGATCTTGACGATCTGCTGTCCGGGAGTGACGGTCTTGAGCACTTCTATGCCTAGGCAGTCCTTCCTGACCTCGTCGATGAACTCCTTGACGATAGTGTAGTTCACGTCGGCGTCGAGAAGGGCGTCGCGGATCTGGTCCATCGCTTCTGAGATATTGGATTCGGTCAGTATCCCCTGCCCGCTCAATTTCCTGAACACCAGCTGGAGTTTGTCTGTAAGATTTTCAAACATAAAAAATAATGCTCCTGAATTTGCTATTTGCGATTAAGCATAAATGTGCTAATATGAAAGCCCGTAAAAAGCTGAACAGAATAATATGGTTTGAGTATAAAATCAACCTTTCAAGGAGAAAAAATGAGAAGTGATATCATCACAAAAGGATTTGAACGCGCACCACACCGCTCGCTCATGTACGCCACTGGAGTAAAAACCTCGGACATCGGCAAACCATTGATCGCCGTCTGCAACTCATATACGAACATCGTCCCCGGCCACTGCCATCTCGACAAGGTCGGCAAATTGATATGCAAGGAGATCCTGAAGGCCGGCGGAGTGCCGTTCGAATTCAATACGATCGCGATCTGCGACGGCATCGCCATGGGGCATGAAGGAATGAAATACTCCCTCGCGAGCCGCGAACTCATCGCCGACTGCGTCGAGTCAATGCTCAAGGCCCATCCGTTCGACGCGATGATCTGCATCCCGAACTGCGACAAGATAATCCCGGGAATGCTCATGGCGACAATGCGCCTCAATATCCCGACGGTCTTCGCCTCCGGCGGCCCGATGGCGGCCGGAAAGATGGATGACGGCGCAGCCTGTGATCTCATCTCTATTTTCGAAGGCGTTGGAAAACTCAAGGTCGGAAAACTCGACGAAAAAGGGCTTGCAGTCCTCGAGGAAAAAGGATGCCCCGGCTGCGGTTCCTGCTCAGGGATGTTCACCGCCAACAGCATGAACTGCCTCACGGAGGCGCTTGGCATGGGGCTTCCCGGAAACGGCACGATACTGGCAATAGATCCCAAACGCAGAAAACTCTGGAAGCAGGCCGCAAAACTGATTGTCAAGATGGCCCTTGACAACGGACCGCTTCCGAAAAACATTGCAACCGAACAGGCTTTCCTCAACGCACTTGTCCTTGACATGGCGATGGGGGGGAGCACAAACACCGTCCTGCATACGCTTGCGATCGCAAACGAGGCCGGCATCAAGGTTGACCTGAAGAAGATCGACGAGATCAGCAGGAAGACTCCGAACATCTGCAAGGTTTCACCGTCAAGCAAGTTCCACATGGAAGACGTAGATGCCGCAGGTGGAATCAGCGCAATCATCAAGGAAATCTCAAAGATGCCGGGGCTTGTCAACAAGGATTCCATTACCGTCACCGGCAAGACACTCGGTAAGACGGTCGCAAGAGCCCCTGCCCCGGACGGAACCGTCGTCAAGACAATTGAAAATCCGTACAGCAAGGACGGAGGACTCGCAATCCTCTATGGAAATCTTGCTGAAAAAGGCTGTGTCGTGAAGACCGCCGGAGTCGCACCTGAAATGCACAAGCACCGCGGTCCTGCCGTCATCTTTGAAAGCCAGGAGGACGCATGCGCTGGAATTCTTGCAGGCAAAGTGAAGGCCGGAGATGTAGTCGTGATCAGATATGAAGGACCAAAAGGCGGACCCGGAATGCAGGAGATGCTTGCTCCGACAAGCTATATCATGGGACAGGGTCTCGGTGAAAAAGTCGCGCTCATCACAGATGGAAGATTCAGCGGCGGTACACGCGGCGCATGCATCGGCCATATCAGCCCTGAAGCTGCTTCCGGCGGAACAATAGCCCTCGTCAAGAACGGAGACATGATCTCGATCGACATCCCTACCCGCAGCATTTCACTTGACGTTCCGGCGGAAGAACTGGCGAAAAGGAAATCCGAATGGAAAGCGCCGGAACCGAGATACAAGACCGGTTGGCTGTCAAGATACGCGGCCATGGCGACAAGCGCCGACACAGGGGCGGTATTGAAGGTACCGTGAACATTGGCGATTTCCGTTTGCAGATTTGAAATCCAAGCAAAGAACAGCTCTCGCGAGCTTGACTACAAACGGATTCAAAATTCTAATTATTAAATCGGAAATCGGCAATAGGAAATCTTAAATGATTTTATGAAGCCATTTACACTGCTTATAAAACCTGCTTCAGCGGACTGCAATCTCAACTGCAGTTACTGCTTCTATCTGGAGAAGAAATCCGTTTATCCGGAATCCAGGATCCACAGGATGTCGGACGCCGTCCTGGAAAAGATGATCTCATCTTACCTGCAGACGAAGCAACCGCAGTACTCCTTCGGATGGCAGGGCGGCGAACCTACTTTGATGGGCATTGAGTTTTTCAAGAAAGCAGTCGAACTCCAGCAGAAATATGGACATCCGGGCACGGTTGTCGGGAACGGACTCCAGACCAATGCCGTCCTGATCGACGACGATATGGCTGCGCATTTCGCAAAATACAATTATCTTCTCGGGGTCAGCCTTGACGGCCCGCCTGAAATCCATGATCTCTACAGGAAAAATCATGCCGGAGCAGGAAGTCATGCAGAAGTGATGAAGGCAATCGAGGTACTGAAAAAGCACAAGGTGGAATTCAATATATTGGTCCTTGTCAGCAGGTCAAACGTCGGAAAGGCAAAGGAAGTCTACAAATATCTTCTGGAGAATGAATTTCTTTTCCACCAGTACATCCCCTGTGTGGAATTTGACTCCAGCGGCAAGCCTCTTGAGTGGTCGATCACCGGCAGGGAATGGGGCGAGTTCATGTGCGATATTTTCGACAGCTGGCATGCGTCCGACACGCGAAAGGTTTCAATCCGCCTCTTCGATTCGATCCTCTGGTATCTTGTGGAAGGGCAGAGGAATATCTGCCATCTCGGGAGGAACTGCTGCCAGTATTTCGTAGTCGAATACAACGGCGACGTCTATCCATGCGACTTTTTCGTCGATCCGAAATTGAAACTCGGAAACATAATGGAGAATTCCTGGGAGGAACTGCAGGATTCAGTGAAGTACAAGGAGTTCGGGGCTCTGAAGTCGAAGTGGAACAGCGAATGCGAGAAGTGTCCGTGCTTTGAATTATGTTCAGCCGACTGCCTGAAGCACAGGCTTCCCCAGAGCCAGAACAATCCCAGGACGATCAGCTGTCTCTGCGAAGGCTGGAAGATGTTCTACACGCACTCCATGAAGAAGTTCAAGAAACTCGCCGAACAGATCAAGAAGGATCGGGCGGCGCAGGGACAGCAAACGGGGAGATAAAACCATACCGGAGTGTCGGCGTAGCGGAGTAACGGCGAAAAAAGATTAAACAGCAGATTCGTCCGTAGTTAAGCCCGTAAGGGCTGTGATTTTATCCTTCACCATCCCCAGCGTCTTGGACTGGACTCTTTTCCTACGGAGAGATCTGTAAGATACAAGGAACTGACAACTATTTTCACTTCGAAATAAGATGATTTGCTCCACTTCTTGAATTCATTGTCAAAAACAGCCTGTGCTTTTGTCGTGAAAATCTCTTTGGACTTCTGAAGATTAAGACTCACTGCCGGCTCCATTGAAAGCAGTTCCGCCAGCACCTGCGATTGAATCCTGGACTGCAACCTGTTAACAATATTCCTGAGATCGGAATATGTTGACGGAGCTATGAAGTCTTCCTTCGGATTGATGATAGCTGAAAAAACAATATGCATGTTCATGAATTCATTCTTGTCGTTCAGCCTCACCGAAGCTACGACCTCTTTAAGCTCATAAGTTTCAGCGTCTCCAACATATGAGGCGCTATAAACCTTGTTCTCCTGCTCCTGAAGAGACACACAGCCTGCAACAAAAAGAACCAAGATAGCCGGTAAAAGTTTTTTTAACATGATTTCATCCTCTCCTGTCGTGTTACTGTCATTATCTTATTTCCCGGCGTCCCGTTCCCCACCAGGCAAAAACTCCTCTAAGGTTTTGTTTTTCCTGACAAACAGTTTATTTGTCAAACGATATGTTCCTTCGGGATAGGCTTTCTGGACTAATTTTCTCATCTTCTCAAGCCCTTCCGAATCCTGGCTTCCAGTGACTAATAGCAGATCCCGACTCGGGATAGCGACTACAAAATCCCCCTTGACCTTAATCTGGGCCTTGTCCCAGACCGAATCCAGCAACAATATGCTTGCATCATAATCACCGCCTGCGGTCAGCATATAAAAGCCATTATCACCATGCCGTTCAATCTCGGGAAGCAGCTTTTTAAGATTTTCACAGGAAAGAGCCCTGAGACTGGTCTTCTCAATCTTCAATGTCGCCAGGTCCTCTGCTGTAAGATAGCGGATGTTATTCGTAGAATCATGAGCATACATGATAATCATATCGGCGCCAAAATCATCATAAACATTATCAGGAACGCTTTTGGCGCCACGGCTTAAAAGCGTCTGCCTCATTTCATTCAGCCATGGCCTGTCCTTGACAACAGGAACTATTTTGTCACGGTCAAGCTCATCGCCTGAATTATTGGCTGTTTCAATTCCGGCAGCGACATATTTTGTTATCACTTGAGCTTTTGATTCCGGATCCTGTTTATAGCTATTATATGCGTTATCAAGGAATGATGTGAACTCCTTGCCATCTTTTGTCGTTACTTTTAATTCAAGATCATTAACGACTTCAACCTTGATCCCGGGAGACGTTTCCTTTAATGCCTTGACAAATTCACCGGTAAATTGAGAAGGAGAGAGGATTCCTTGCTTTGAGCATCCGTGGCAGAAGAAGGCAATTACAAGCAGGAACAAAATGAATTTCTTATTCATCCGATTGCCTCATAAGCGGCGGAAACGATTTCCTTGTGCGTTCTGCACTTTACTTTTCCAGTAGAAAGTTCCTTGTCTCTTTTCCTAGCCTCTTCAATCCACGCCTGCTCATTGTCAAGCGGTTCGGAAGTTTCATCAATTGTATCAAGAATCAGTTCGGCGAGAATAGCCCTGGACCTCTTTGGCAAGGCCAAGACATTTTCTGTTATTTCTTTGACGTTTGCTGACATTATTTAATCCCCATTATGATTATATAATACTTCTATGTAATGCTTTCTCAAAGTCCAAATATTAATTTCCTGCATTTGATGTTTTAGGAATTGTACATAAGTTAGAAATCAGTCAAAAATCAGGTTGGCGGTTTCCCCGGTCATACTACGGGGCAGGAAAAACCGCCCTACTTAAAGAGGATATATCATGATCTACAATGAATACGGGAAGACGGGGATAAAGGTTTCGGCGATCGGAATGGGTGGAATGCGCTTTGAGAACCAGGAGGATCCTGAGGCGTGCGCGTCGCTCATGAAAGCCGCGTACGATTCAGGAATAAACTATTTCGATACGGCGATCGGCTACGGGAAGTCTGAGGAGCTTTTCGGGATCGCCATCAAGGAAATGCTCAAGACCCGCAGCAAAAAACCATTCTACATCGCGACCAAGACAGGCGGAGGAACGGCTGAGGCCGTAAGGAAGGATCTTGAAGTTTCATTGAAGCGGATGAACCTCGACTACATCGACTTCTACCATGTCTGGTGCATAATGTCGCTCGACAAATACCGCGAGCGGGTCAAGAACGGCGTTATAAGGGAACTTGAAAAGATGAAGGCGGAAGGGCTGGTAAAGCACATCTGCGTGTCTACGCATATGGCCGGTGCCGATATAAAGACATTGCTTTCGGATTATCCTTTCGACGGTCTCCTTTTAGGATATTCCATAATGAACTTCGCCTACCGCACCGAAGGCGTACAGGCCGCTGCCGACGCAAAGATGGGAGTCGTCGCAATGAACCCGCTCGGTGGCGGGCTCATCCCCCAGAACCCGGAGCAGTTCAATTTCGTAAAGACACGCGACGATGAGACGGTTGTCGAGGGTGCGCTCAGGTTCCTACTCAACGACAAGAGGCTCACGGTCTCTCTGGTCGGACTTTCAAACAAGAAACAGCTGGAAGAGGCGATAAGTGCAGCAGACGGATTCCGTCCGATAAGCAAAAAAGACATCTCATCCATCAGGGAGAAGCTGAAGAAGAGCTTCAACGAGCTCTGCACGAACTGCGGATACTGCGACAGCTGTCCGGAAAAGATCCCTGTCCCAAGAATGATGGACGCATACAACCATTATCTGCTGAACAAGAAGAATCCCGACAGCATGATCAACAGGTTCAAGTGGCACTGGGGCATAGATATTGAAAACGAATATTTTACGAAGTGCACGCAGTGCGGCCTGTGCGAGAAGAAATGCACGCAGAAGCTGCCGATAAGGGAGCGTTTGAAGACGATCAGGAAAGAGGTCGAGATTGCGCGGGAGAAAAAGAAAGCATCCTGACTCATTATCCGCAGATAATAAATCACATGCGTTCAGGACTTAGGTCTGACGGTGGGTGGAGCCTGATGCTTGTTTGAAGACGCTTTCGGCTTCCCGAGGATTTCCGACATTATGGTGTCATATCCCTTGCCCTGGCTCATCTGCTTGAGGACGTCCGACATCGCGCTTTTCGTATTTTCCATCTTTGTGGCGACGTTCAGGCGGAAGATAAACTCCTGTTTGCCGGCCCTGATCTTGTCGCCGTCCTTGAGCAGCACGATTGAATTGGCCTCGAGTCTTTTGTCGTTGAGGAAAGTCCCGTTGGAGGCGCCGAGTTCGATGATCGAAAAGCCATAGCGGTCCTTTTCGATGCTGAAATGCTCACGGCTCACGAGCGAGTCGTTGCGGATCTGGAAGTCGACATGCTCTTCTCTTCCGAAAACAGACATCTTGTCTTCGGCGAGCTTGAAATACTTTATGATGCCCTTGTCAGTGTAGCTTATGTAGGGCACGTTGCTGACCTCTGGATTTTAATCAGGCTTTTTGGATTCTTTCAGACCTGATGCAGGCTGTACAAACCTTCATCGTCTTGACAGTTCCGTTCATCTTGACGCGGATATTCTGCAGATTGGGATTGAAGACACGCTTGTTGTTCTTCACGACGTGTGTTCCAATTCCGCCTTTTTTCTTTGCAAGCCCCCTGCGTACGATCGTGCCGCCGACAACTCTGTGCTTGCCGCATATGTCGCAAACTCTGCTCATGATGAAAATCCTCCGCTTATATTATTTTTGTTCTTTTTTGTTCAAATCGCCCAATCGCAAAATCACCAGATCGCCCGATGATAAAGTGGTAGGATGGCCGGGATTTGAACCCGGGACCCCTTGCTTAAAAGGCAAGTGCTACTACCGCTGAGCTACCATCCCATATAATCCTTTTTTCAAAAAGGATTATAATGATACCCGAAAGTCCCGATAAATCAAGGGAAACAAGTAATTTCTCAAACAATTTGAGGGCACTAGCAATTCGTCAGGTTATTCTGCAATTTCAGTCGCCCCAAATCATTATCTCTGAATTAAAGTGCCAAGCAGGCACTTGGCGCTCCCGGGATCGCCGACCGCCTGGTCGGCATTTTGTTAAATTAACTTGTAGAAGAGGCCCCTGTCCATCTTTTCAACTTTTATCCTTCCTGCGCCAGCCATTGCATCGATAACTGGAAGAATCCTGCCCTTCCCTAACGCCAGCGCCGAAGATATCTCGGCCAAAGTGCAGGGACGGCGCCTGACGAGATCGAGGATTCCGCGTTCGACGTCCGAAGCTGAAATTGTCTTTGATTTCCCCTCCTGCTCCGGAACAGAAGGCTTTCCGATTATCTCGACCTTCACATGCGGCTCAAGCGCTTTGACAAAAGGAAGCAGCTCCTTCTCAGAAGCTTTCCCGACCCATTTTTCAGCTCCCGGCCTGTCAAGGGAGTTGAGCTGGACCTTGTCAGGCTTGATCCTGACGACAGCCTTCCTGATCGCCTCGATCGATTCGGGGCTGTCGTTCAATCCGGCGACCACGAATATCTCAAGCCATAAACTCGTCTTGCAAGTTTTCCGGAAACTTGCCAGCGAATTTATAAGGGTGGAGCAAGAGAGCAAGGGACCGGGACGGTTGATTTTCCGGAAAGTGGCTTCATCCGCGGCGTCAAGAGACGGGATGACGAGGTCGACTGCCGCAAGCTCCTTTGCGAGTTTCGCATCTCCGAGGAGGGTTCCATTTGTGATGAGGCAGATTTTGTAATCCGGATATTTCCCCTTTATGAACTCAGCAATCCTGCCGATACCCGAATGCAGGGTCGGCTCGCCGGCCCCGGAAAAGGTTATATAGTCGAGTTCAGGTCCGCCTGAAAGGAAGTTTCCCAGTTCCCCTATGATTTCGTTTGTGGGGTAGTATTCGCGCCTTTCCAAGGTCAGGCAGGTCGTACGCCCGGCCTCGCAGTAGACACAGTCCATAGAGCATGTCTTTGGCGGGACAAGATCGACCCCCAGTGAAATTCCGAGGCGTCTTGATGAAACAGGCCCGAAAAGATATTTATACATAAAGCATTTCCGATTTGTGATTGCCAATTGCCAATTTCTTAAGACCATAATTTCCAAATAAGTCTTATACTGCTATAATATACGCGTTTCCCTGAAATCTAAAATCTAAAATCTAAAATCGGCAATCGAAAATCGGAAATGCTCTGATGATCTGGTGGAACTTATATCTGGTTGTTTTCATAGTGGCCCTGACGCTGGGGCTGGTGCTGACACCTGCCTTCAGGAAACTCGCACTCATCACGGGATTCTATGACAAGCCCAAGGAACAGGAGCATAAAAGCCATTCCACCCCTACTCCTCTGCTGGGGGGGCTGGCAATCTGTTCGACATGGATAATCACCATTGCAATAGGAATGATAGCTTCGAGATCGGTGCGCGACAACTTCCTTGACACATCCGTGCTCACAAACCTGCCGGGCATATCAAAAGTATCCACTGAACTCATATTCATATGTGCCGGAGCGGTTCTTGCAACCCTCCTCGGCCTCTATGACGACAAATTCAACATGAGCGCCAAGACAAAGCTCGCCGGCCAGATAGCCATCGCAGCCATCGCCGTGACCTGGGGCGGCGTCAAGATAAATTTCCTGATGTTTTCACCGGAGCTTGCGTGGGCTGCCACCGTATTCTGGATCGTCCTGGTCATGAACGCCATTAACTTTTTCGACAACATGGACGGCCTGGCGATAGGTACGGCGGCAATAGCCTTCTGTTTTTTCACGGTGGTGTCCGCATCCAGTT
>MHBH01000071.1:0-7588 GCA_001804805.1 Lentisphaerae bacterium GWF2_49_21 | reverse complement strand
CCACATCAGGAGCCGCCTTCGGATTCTGGTTCTACAACCATTCTCCCGCCACGATATTCATGGGTGATTCCGGAAGCCATTTCCTAGGCTACAACATGGCGGTCCTGGGTGTCCTGGCGACATATTATAATCCTTCGATGGCCGCATCCCACATGCCAATACTCATCCCTTTCTTCATCCTGGCCATCCCGCTTTTCGATCTCTGCGCGGTCGTGGTGATACGCCTCAAGGCGGGAAAACCCATATACATAGGCGACAACAACCATATCTCCCACCGTTTCCTGAACATGGGCATGAGCCGCAAGGAGGCCGTGATGATGGTCCACCTTCTGGAAATAGCCATCGGACTGAGCGTGCTTCCCCTTATGTGGGGCGACATAAGAACTACAATAATTTCCCTTTTGCAGGCCTGCACCATCCTGCTCCTGGTTACACTATTGCAAAATCATGTGAATAAATCCAAGGTACAGGAGGATAAGAATGAAAAGCCTTCTGCTGAGAAATAGTTCCCGCGTACGTATTCACTGAATATTTACAATTCACTTCCTGTTGAAAACCCGCTCGTGTTCGCGGAACTGGTCTCCCAGTAACATTTCCCGGTTGGAAAATATTATAAATATATTTTTCCTGCAGGGAAAAATATCACCAGACGATCAGCTTGAACGGGAAATCCGTCTTGAGCTGCGTGTAGTCCTTGGCGTTCATGAAGTCCAGAAACTGGCCGCTCCATCTGTCCGTGAAATATTTAGCATTCCCGTAGTATGTGAATCCAGGAATATTGAAGATGGCGGCCTCGTCCATCTCCCTGTCGGCGAACGTGCAGACAATCTTCCCGGTCTGTGAATCCCTGAGTATCCCTTCGAATGCCGTAGAGCCCGAATTGAATACCGTCAGGAACGAAACTGGCCAGATGACAATGCCGACCACGTTCTCAACGACGTTCAGCTCCGCCTTCGTAGGTTCAAGCTGGACAAGTGCAATTTCAAGACTGAGGGTGTCCGGCCCTGCATTGTCAGCCAGGGTGAACCTCCTCTTCTTGTCGTAAGTCACGGCATTCCTGAAGGAACACTCCATGTACTTTGCCATCTCTACGGAATCCTCCTTCACTTCACCTTCCATGGTACGTGCATCGAGCTTGTTCCAGGCGGTGGAATTCATGAGGAATTTTGTATTCACCGGAGCGACGACGATCTTATTGTATTTGTTCAGATCAACATTCTTGTCCACCCACATCTTCCGGAACGGGAAATCAGGCGACTGCGCAACAAGCTTGCCGCTCCCGTCCAGAAACGAGGTCTGCGGGGCGGGATCCGCCCTCAGCCAGTCATACATCGTGGTGCAACCGGAGACAAGAACCAGCACAGATACTGAAATGAAATTTAAAATGACTTTCATAATATGAAAATAACCGTTACCCGCCATTTTTCCATATGCTGTTATTATTTATCCCCCAAGATTGAATTTACTGCTTCTCCCTGTTATTCTTATAGTTTGGCATTTTGAGACAATTAGATCCATGAACCGTTGCCGATGAAGAACGTGGAATAAAACAAAACATGACGGATATCATAGCAGATGCCGCTGGACGTAAAAATCAGTTCTGAACCAAAGAAGAAGATGAGGCATAAGAAGAAGAGGATACTCTTCTATTCGCTCTCGCTCCTGATCGGATTGTTCCTCGTGTTCGACATCTACTGCGAGACGAAGGGGCTGCCATCCTTTTTAGAAAGGAGGATAGAGAGGAAATTCCTCGAGAAAGGGATGATAATAAAGATCAGGAACGCACGTGTCGGCATTTTCCACGGAATAAACCTGGACAGGGTGACCGTGATGGAATCGCAGTTCAGCAGTTGGGAGCTTCTGAAGGCCGACAGCATAAGGCTGAGCTTCCCTCTTTCGTTCAAGGGATTTTCCATCGACAGATTTTCCATACATAATGGGAACTTCAACCTGCCCGTGTTTCCTGAGACAGGCGCGGAGGGCCTTTCCGACGTCCTGAACTTCCGCAACATCGAGGCGGACATAAGACGGGCAGGAAATGATCTGGAAATCAAGTATGCGACAACCTCACTCAACGGATTCCTACTCAATATCACAGGCAACCTTAAAGGCGTATTTGTGAACGGCGTATTTGTCTTCCTGGGGGCCGTAGGCCTCGACGGCAAGGCAATCACCCCATCCTCGTCGCTTTCAGCGCTCCCGTTGAATGCAAGAACCTATTTCTACAATGAACTCAAGAACCTGCAGAAGAAAAAATTCGCCTCAATGCCCCTCCTCCAGCTGCACATCGACCTGAATGCGAAGGACATTTATACCAGTTCCATGGAATGCAAGATCAAAATCCCATCCTTCAAGCTGAGGAACTATGCCGTTGACGAGATCAGCGGCAACATCTCCCTTAAGGATAAATCCCTGCGCCTGGACAATTTCTCGTTCAACCTCGGAAAAAGCGGACAGCTCAAGGCTGCCGGCAGCCTCGATCTGACGACATTGAAATTCAAGGGATCCCTGGACGGGAGGATAGATCCTTCGAAATATATTTATTCCGCAGACGGCGACGCACTGAACGATATTCTGATACCTGAAGGACTTTCAGACGTTGAAATAACAGTAGGCAATTACTCTGTCATGTCCTACAGCGGCGATATCAGGGCCTCGCTCTCGGTGCCTCGGGCCACTTTATACAAGGTCGCTGTCAGGAACATGAGGCTGAATGCCACCGTTTCCTTCGATGAATCCGAGAGGACGCTCATCCATATCGACAAGACAAGGCTCTCCTTCGATGAAGGCGAATCCCTTGAGTTCAGCGGTGAATTCGACTACAAGGCGAAAAAACTTTCAGGGGACATGTCCGGCAGGCTCATGCCCGGCAAACTGCTTGCGGCCCTGGATGAAAAGACAAGGGCATCCATCACTCCGGTGATCAAGCTTGGAAATGAGCCCTTCACATTCAAGGGGCACATTGAAAAGCTGTCTCCTGAATTCAAGGACGCAATTTTATCCGTCAACCTGGGCCTCCCTTCGCTGCAGGTATATGATGCCTCATTCAAGGATATTTCAGCCGTATTCTCCCTGAACGGCAGGACCATCAAGGCCACAGGCATTGATGGCTCGACTCCGGAAGGCAACAAGATCGACGGTGAAATGGAATATTGCATTCCGGACGATCATCTGTTTGCCTCCCTCCACTCGACAGGGAATCCCGCCTTTGTCCACAAAACCATGTTCGGAGCCGCAAGGAAGGCTGTCGAGGACATATACAACAGCTTCAAATGGCCGGAAAAGAATGAATCAGTCGAAATGACGGCAAGGATGAACCTCTTCATGAAGGCAAAACCTTTCTTCAACCTGGCAGGAACAGTCGTAGCCAGTGATTTCCAATACAACGGCGTCCACTTCGACTACGGGGCATGCTCATACTACACGGACACGGACTACCTCTCGGTTGTCCAGAAGATCGTGCTCCAGCAGGAAAAAAACAGCGCGCTGGTTTCCCTCGTCTATGACAACAGGCCGGCAGATGAGGAGATATTCCCCGATTCGGACATCTTCACCAAGCTGGAGAAGAACACCGACAAGCTCTACTTTGAACTCGAAAGCACCCTTCCCGGGAACAGCATCCTCAAGTGCATCATCCCCGGATGGAACAGTTCACAGCTGAACATTTCAGGAAGATCCCCGTTGAAACTCAACGGCATGATCGACTTCACCAACGACGACAATACATATTTCACCAGCAAGCTTACTGAAGCCCAGGGGGAATGGGCCGGAATACCCTTGAGCAATGCGACGGCATCCATCTCAATGAAAAAACAGGTCCTTGAGATCAAGGATCTGACGGCGAAGGTCTTCAACGGAGATCTGGCCTTTTCGTATGACTACAATCTTAAGACAAACACCGGCAAGATGGCCATCTCCGTCGATGACGCCGAATTCGCACCGCTGGTCAAGAACCTCGGATACACTGAATACACAAGCCAGAAGATCGGCTCCCTCTCCGGTGAAACGCAGGCGGATCTCAGCTACAATGAAAAAGACGAGCTCCTGATGAATGGCAAGGGGAAGATCTCACTGAAAGACGCCAACATATGGGATATTCCGATGCTGAACGGTTTCACCGACATGCTCGGAAAGAGCGTAATAAGCAGTGACTGGGGTGAAATAAGCAATGCCGACTGCAACTTCACTCTCGAAAAAGACCACTTCAACTCCGACTCCATCCAGACGGACGGAAACGCGATCGCCCTTTCAGCCAGCGGAAAGTATTACTGGAGCACCAGCGAGAGCGACTTCAAGGTCAGGGCCAAGATGTTCAAGAACGTCCTTCCGTTCGAATTGGTTGCCAAACTCATGGATCCCCTGTCATGGGCACTGGAAGCTCGTCTCCGCGGGAAAGGCAAGGATCTGAAATGGGAGCAGATCAGAGGCCTGATAAAGAAGTAAGGCGGCGTTTTAACCCGCCTATATTTCAACAAAGAAGCGTCGGACTAAAGTCCAACATACTTTTACGAGCTGCCAGTATTTTGCTATTTCCCCATTCAATATTCGTTATTCAGCTTCCTAATCCCCTCATACAGCGCCACCGCCACCGCATTCGCGAGATTCATGCTCCGGGCATGTTTCCCCGGCATGGGGATGGTGAACATTTCTTCGGCGTATTTCCTGTAGAACTCCTTCGGGAATCCACTTGTCTCATTGCCGAATACCAGGAACGAGCCTTTCTCGTACGGACAATCCCAATATTTTTTTCCGCCCTTGGTCGAAAAATAATATAAACTGGAAGATTTGTTGAGGGTTAAGAATTCAGATACATCCTCGTAGACGGTCCAGTCAAGATGCTTCCAGTAGTCCAGGCCTGCCCTCTTGAGATATTTGTCGTCGAGAGAGAATCCGAGCGGTTTTATCAGGTGAAGCCGACTTTCCGTATTGACGCAGAGCCTTCCGATGTTCCCGGTATTCTGCGGGATCTCGGGATGCACCAGCACTATGTTGAAATGTTTGATACTCATAACTGGCCACAGACTTTCACGAGACCTCTAGTAATTCCCTTATTTAGGAACTGTTGCAGGAACAATGACTGGATTTTCCGCCGGGGCTTTCACTGCAGGAGCAGGAGCCAATTCAGGCTGGGCCGCCATTGGCGGCTGTGCGGCAGGTGCGGGAATCATTGGCCTGTCCCGTACGACTTCCTGGCTTTCTCAGCCACTCATAAGACCGAGAATCCCTATTGCAATTGCGGAAATGACCGCGGCACACAAAACATTCATGCGCTTGTTCTTCGCTGTAAAACCTCCTGTTTTTTTGTAGAATGAAAATATTCCGTGATAAGTTATCCGGACAGAATGATAAATCAAGTATTGCCTCCTTTGCTTTTCAACATAAGGGGGCCGGATATCAGCTGAGACAATTTCAAATTGCCTCTTTTGAGCTGATTGCTTTCGTTGGAGTACAAGCTTCAGCTTGCGTAACCTGTTGTCGAAGATCCCGGCCCCAACGGGTGTCGGGAAATACTAAGACAAACTAAAGTTTGGACTCCAACGGGCATATTTCCGCGATAACCGTTTTATTGTATTTTTGAAATCAGCTCACCATAACAAGCGTTTCCCTGCATTTTGCAATCAGCTCAGTCATAATGGGGCTAAAACCTTGACATTCCATTTCTGAAGGTTCTATTTTAAAAATGCTTCGGCGACGTATGAATATGATGACGCCGTTGAGGTTAAGACATCCAGGGGGTGCTGCGACAGTCCGTCTCCATCCCCTGTTTTTTCCGATAAAATCACAAATCCGCATAATAATGAGTTATATGAAAATAAAAATATGATTGAAGATATAGCCAGACATATACTTTCATACTTTAGCCATGATGCATATTTTTGGCCAAAGGATTATTTCGATAAATCTTCTAAAGTACCAATAAAATTCTTTTTCGAATGGAAAGTTAAACATGATTTAGAAATACAGTTGTCAAAAATCATTGCTGAAATATTAAAGGAATCCTACATTTCTGAAGAAAATGAAAAGAGTTATCCCATTATTATCAGCCCGGCAAAGGAAGATGCCGACGCATTAGTCCTATTTGAAGAACAAACAATGCATGAACAGAACGGTCTTGCATATGAAATACATATAAATGGTAAAGAAGACATCCTGCCTGGTTGGTTTTCTTTAGAAATGGAATAAAGCATATAACGAATTCCATGCATCCAACCCCGCATCCGCGGGGTGGATGATAGAGAGGCGTTTCCGGAATTACTTTGCGGCCATTGCCTTCTTCACCCACTCGTATTCCTTTTTCATGGAATTGATGACTCCGAGTTCTTTCATCTTGTCGGGCAGGACAGAGAACGTGTAGGTCTCAATCTCGAAATTAGAAGTATCTCCGGCCGTCTTTAAAATCTCCTCGAGTTCCTTTTTCGCGGTTAAGAGCCCACCAGGCAGATTCGTGGTGAATATCGGAACATGGTAATGGACCGTCCAAGGACGGCTCTTATCTGCCGATGCTAGCGCCTTGGGTAAATCCGGGTATTTTGAAATAGTCCAGTCTTTCTCAAGCACACGAGTCTGATGCAGATATACTTCATCTGCGAACTTCGCAAGCGCCTTCTTGCTTGCGCGGTCCGGCGCCTTCAATGCAGCACTCAGCTGGAACTTGGCGATCGGAATCTTGTGCGCAAGAAGCTTCTTCAAACCTTTTCCGGGCTCGGTCATCAGAACTTCCTGATGGCAGGTGTCATAGCAGATGCCTAGATATTTCTTTTCACGGGGCCATGAAAAGAAATATTTCCTGTAAAAGCCAATGAATTCGAAAGGAGTTTCCCAGAAGCAGTCGGGCTCAGGCTCGATTCCTAAAATTATCTTCTTCCCTGTTTTTCCATATATCTTACTGAGATATCTAGTCGCAGCCAGCAGGTTGGCTGCGACTTTCGCAATCTGGTTATCGGATTTGATGTTCGCCATGTACGCACCCGGCAAGGTGCTGATGCTTCCTGTTATTCCTTCGGGAAGAAGTTCGGCGAGGATGTCCGCGATCATACAGGTATATTTTAGTCGCTCCTTCGTGGTCCAGTCGGGCAGGTAGACTTTCTTCTTCACCGGTCTTCCATGGAAATTACCGTAGGGGAACGCGTTGAAGGTAAAGACATAGAGATTGTTGTCGGAAAGCCATTTCTTAAATTCCTGCAGCTTCGCCTTTCTGCGGAATTCGCACGCAGTTTCCGCATCGAACCAGAGTCCGATTGCGAACTTCGCAGAATCCGAGCCGGTGACCTTGCGCCTGAGCGAGAGGACCTTCTTCCGGATCTCCGAATTCTCCGCCAGCCAGTCCTTCTCTGGAAAGACGTTCATGCTGTAGCAGAGATGTGTGTTGCTTGTGAGTTGCATGCTGATAATCTATATGGAAAATCATGTTTTCAAAGAGAGAAAACAAAAGAACAGCCGTTGCATCAAGGATTGAATCTTCATTCCTGTCGAAAGGCAAGCTATGAAAACAAATTAAGAACACGTCTTGCGACGTTACTAATAGTCTCATAATAATAACAAGTCATGCTGAAGCGTAAATTGTTTCAGGTGCTTGAAAAAAAGAACG
>MHBH01000070.1 GCA_001804805.1 Lentisphaerae bacterium GWF2_49_21 | reverse complement strand
CCGCGCGCCGGGGACGACCGGGCTTGACAAGGTCACGATGTCATGGGATACGTCTTCGCTCACGTCGCAGCTGCCTGGAAATCCGACATGGTTTAAAATCGAGCTTGTCACACAAGGGGATCATGCCCGGACGATCTACGTGGACAACATCCGTTATGAAGGAGGTGCAGGCGCGGCGGCAGTGGAGAAGCCAAAGGCGGCACAGCCCGCAGCAGACCAACCCAAGAAGGAAGTGAACAGCCTGACGCCCTATCCCTCTCAAGGCGACACCGCGGCCTGGCCGGGAAAAGGGCCTATCAAAACTGGAGACTGGATGACTGGCGAGCGCAAGGCGTTTTGGGGACGGCGAGAGGCCGATCAGGGTAAAATCGTGTTCGTGGGGGATTCAATCATCGGCGGTTGGAAAAAACTGCAAGAGGATTTCCTTGGAAAACCCGTGGCCAACCGGGGAGTCGGTGGTGATGTTACACGCGGCGTTCTCTTCCGCCTGCAGCAGGATGTCCTGGATCTGCACCCAAAAGCCATCGTCCTTGAGATCGGCGGAAACGACAACAGCGCCGACGGGAAGCTTCCGGATTTTCTCTTCAACATCAATGCCATCATCGATCTGGCCCAAAAGGTCAACCCCGATCTTCCGGTCATCCTTTGTGGAATCACGCCCAAAGGCATCCCAGCATCCACCAATCCGGGGCTGGTTTCGTACCTGAAGAGAATTTACCCGGAGATTCCGGCCTGGAACGCCGCACTGGCCAAAATCGCCTCCACCCGGAAAAACGTCTATTATGTTGACTTCTATACTCCCCTGCTTCTCCCGGATGGCAGCGGCATTGACACGACCCTTTTTAATAGCGATCAGGTTCATCCCACGAATGAGGCGCACACGAAACTCGCCGGGGTCATTTCCAAAACCCTGGCGGATCTGAAGTTGTTTTAAAACCGTTTCTTCGGGAAGTTGGGAGTCAAGTGAAGAGAATTTTTAACCACGAAACACACGAATTACACGAAAGGTAAAATATGATTTGGAAGAAAGCATTGATGTTTGGGATTGTGATGTTCGCTGCAGTTCTATATGCCGAAGAAACAGTGGTTCAGCAGTTCCAGAACGGCGACAAGGTATGCTTCGTCGGTGACAGCATCACGCACGGTGGGCAATATCATGTCCAGATACTCCTTTATTACCTGACGCGTTTCCCTGACAGGAAGTTCGAGGCGTACAACTGCGGGAGTTCAGGGGATTATGCCGGCGGAGTCCTCAAGCGCTATGACTGGGACATAAAGCTGCACAATCCGACCGTGGCGACCATAATGCTCGGAATGAACGATGTCGGCCGCGACAACTACGGCAAGGACAAGACTGGAAAGGATTTTGAAAACAAGCACAAATGGGCCTTGGATGGATATACGAAGAACATGACGAAGCTTTCTGAGACGCTTGCAGCCGACAAATGCAAGATCATATATCTGACGCCTTCCATATATGATCAGACAGGAAACCAGAGTTCGCATAATTATTCCGGTGTCAACGACGCGCTCGGAACCTGTGCACAGGAGTGCAAAAAACTCTCAGAAAAATTCAATGGCGGACTCGTCGACTTCCATGGGTTGATGAGCAAGATCAACGAGGAACAGCAGAGGGCCAATCCTTCGTTTACGATTGTCGGCGGTGACAGGGTGCATCCGGGGATGGAAGGGCATTTCGTGATGGCATATGCCTTCCTCAAGGCACAGAAGGTTCCGTCGATAGTGTCGGACATGTCGGTAGATGCTGCGAAATCCGCAGTCGTCAAGCAGGATAACTGCCAGATAACTGAGCTGAAGGCAGAAAACGGTACTGTTTCATTCACATGCAAGGAGAATGCTTTGCCATTCCCGATATCCGAAGTGATGGTGAAGAAGCTGGAAGAATACATTCCGTTCACAAATGATCTGAACCGCGAGATGCTTACGGTGTCCGGCCTGCCGGCAGGGAGCTACAAGCTGTCAATTGACGGACAGGAAGTGCAGGAAGCCACCGCGGAAGAGCTCGCAAAAGGGATAAATCTTGCGACGAACGCCAAGACGCCCCAGTACAAACAGGCATGGGCGGTGGCCGATCCGGTATGGAAGAAATACAATCTTGAATCCGCAAAGCTCCGGACCATAGCGTGCATCAAGAATGGCATACTTGCCAGGGCCAACTTGAAGCCGGGCGACGTTGAAGGCGAAAAGAAGGTGCTCCAGGAAGAACTTGACAAATGCAGGAAGAACAAAAACAGCTATGGAGCCGGGCAGGTCGAGACATACATGAAATTCAGTGCGGACCAGAAGAAGATCGAGGATGAGGCCGCCGATTTCTGGCAGATAGCATATTCGAAGAACCAGACGAAGCCGCATAAGTTCGAGATACGCAGGAAATAATAGAATTGCGGCATTAACTGCTTAGGCAGGGTTGTAAGCTATAGACGAATGCAAAGACACGCTAAAGCTGTGAACTCCAACGAGAACTCTCCCTTTTTAAATTGCAGCACGTATAAAACATCTTGTATATTAACAAGATATGAATAATATATTTTCGTTTTCTTGACAATCTAATCCGATAAAATTATAGTAATACATAATAAAATTTAATAATAGCTATAATAATTAGAAAGGGAAATTGGTCATGAACTCCAAGGAAGTAAAGAAAATGGCTCTGGAATGTGGAGCGGATCTGGTTGGAATAGCATCTATTGACCGTTTCAAGGGAATCGAAGCAAATGGGAATCCACTGAGCATAAAGCCAAATACGAAGTCTGTCATCGTTCTCGGATTTCAAGTTCTGCGAGGTTCGCTGAGAGGTATTGAGACCGGCACATGCTGGGGCTCCATCGGAATGGGATCTCCCTTGACCTGCATGATCGAATATACTTATGATTTATGCCGCGAACTCGAATCCGCCGGCTGGGAGGCGGTTCCGCTTATCAAACAAAACAAAGGCCTAAGAAACCAGGGAGTCGCAGTTTCTCCAGACAAGCCGGAACCGGATGTGATCGTCGATATGGACTACATGGCCTATGCCGCAGGACTCGGTCATCTCGGTGAAGGAAAATTCTTCCTGACTCCCCAATACGGTCCGCGCCAATATTTCACTGCGATACTCTGCGATCTGGAGCTCGAAGCGGATTCGCTGTTAAGCGGAAGTGTCTGCGACGGATGCGGTGAATGTCTTAAAAGCTGTCCGTCAAAAGCATACACTATGGAGGCCTGGAAGGATGAGGAATTTCCGTCTTCAACCTTCAGATGGCGTCCTCTTCACGTTGAAAGCTGCGAGATCTGCAGGACCGGTGTCTCGGGAAATCCATATAGCAATGGAATACGAGGTGAACCGAACAGGCTCGGAGCGGCGTGCGGTCGCGCATGTGTCGCGCATCTGGAAAGTTCCGGCCGCCTGCAGAAATCCTTGAAAAATTCTTTTCGATAAAATAAAGAATATATGACCACAGAATACACAGAACATATGACCACGAAACACACTAAATACACGAAAAAGATAATAATATGATTCCTATATAAACAAAAATTTATTCTGTGTAGTCTGTGTGTTCTGTGGTTTAATAAAAAGGAGTTTTCGTCATGCTTACTAGTGAAAGCATAAAGAAGTTTGCAAAGGATGTATTGAAGGTAGACAAGGTCGGCATAGCGAACATTGAAAGGTTCAAGGACGCTCCGCCCGACATGAGCCCCTACAACATCATGCCGGAAGCTAAATCGGTGATTGTCTTTGTCCAGAGGATTTTGCGAGGATGCTATAGGGGAATCGAAGAAGGAACCCATTGGCCTTCATATCAGGCCTTTGGTTATTCCGGACTGAACGGTCTGATCGCGAAAACCTGCTACCGCCTAGGACGTTTCGTGGAAGATAACGGCTATGAGGCGGTGCCTGTTCCTACTTCCGCAGCGCTGAGGGAATTCGGCCCCAGAGGACCGAGTCCGAAACCCGGAATGCCGCCCCGCGAGATAACCATGAATATTAGGATCGCTGCCACCCTTGCCGGAGTCGGCGAGATCGGCTGGAGCAAGGTGTTCATGACAGAAGAATTCGGTCCAAGACAGCGCATAGGAGTTATTCTTACCGACGCCAAACTCGAACCGGATCCGATCGTCACCGGAAACCTTTGCGACCACTGCAAGGCATGTGTCAGGGAATGCCCCGGATGCGCGCTACCGAAGGACAAGAGCGTTTCAATTGAAGTTGAAGGACATAAGATAGAATGGTGCGACATCGATCTTGGAAAGTGCAAGCTGACGCATTTCGGATTGAACCGCAAGTCGTCTCCGCATTTTGTCAAGCATTTTCCCGGAGTCTATATGCCTATCGAGGAGCAGGAGGTCACCTGGCTAGAAGCGTGGAACCTGGGATGGGGTCTTTTCTCTCAAGTTCCAACATATAAGGCCTTGAGCGATCATCCCGTGCCGATCTGCGGAGCTCGCGGCTGCATAATTGGATGCATGAAACATCTGGAGAAGAAAGGGACAGTGAAGAACAAGTTCAAAGCCGCAAAAGTCTTCAGCGAGAAGAAGCCCTGGGAACTTCTGGAACGTCCACCCCACGTCGAGCATCATGGATTCGTCTATGATCCGAAATACAGGACGAGTGAGGATGGAAAGAACAAGTTTGCTCCGCCACAGGATTGGTACTGAAGGAATGTGAAATGGTAACAGAATATTTGAATTTTGTTTGTAGTTAAGCCATTTTTGGCTGTTTTTGTAAAGTCAAAGAAACACGCAAGAATGCGTTAACTACGAGCGAATACAAGATAAATGACATTTATCCTAATTCTGTGAAATTAGCATCTGTCATGTAAGGCATTATATTTATCGCCGTATATTTAAATATTTTCAGGGAAAATATTTATGAAAGATAATCTTGTACAGTCGCTGTCGCGGGGGATCGACATCCTGCGTTTCATCGCTGAATCCGAGGACGGACGGCGCGTGAACGAAATTGCCGACGAAATAGGCGTCAAGCCTCCGGCGGCATATAACCTTATCCGGACACTCGCCTCAAGAGGGCTTGTCGAAAAGCGGAATTCCAAGTACCAGCTCGGACCTGCCATTGCCGATCTTGCGTCATCCCACTTAAAGAGGCGGCTGATCACAAGCGCGAAAAAGTCGATGATGTCCCTTTCTACGAAATTTCCTGAATTCAGTTTCGTGTTAAGCGAACTTTCCGGACGTGAGATAAGCGTCAGGCTTCTGCTGAGTACCGACTGCCCGTCTTATGTCCAGGAACCTTCAGGGATGAGCTTCCAGTTCTATGCCACCGCTTCCGGGCTTCTCTTCCAGGCTTTCGTCGACGACGAGACCCTCGAAACAATACGGGAGAGTTCGCCTTTTTCCGAGGACGGCATCAAACTCTGGAATTCGCTGGATGAACTGGAGAAATCCCTGTTGAAAATAAGGAAGGAAGGACATGCAGTAAAACCTTTCGATGAAAGCAGCCTGTTTGCGGTTGCAGTTCCCGTTTTCAACGACAAGAGACGCGTTATTGCCGCTATTGGCGCGAGTGTCAGGAAGAAGATCCTCCAGGAGAAAGCCGGCTGCGACAAGGAAATTATAAGGTGCATGAAGGAAGAGGCCCTGAAGATCAAATGAATAAATATTCGAACTCTCCTTTTGCAGATGCTGTGGCCGTCTGGCATCTGAAAGCTCTCAAAGACACATCTGCGGGCAATTATTATCTCAGAATAAACCGGAAGCCCGGCAAATTCATAAAGCTTGCCGGCAAGGATCTCGAAGCATCGTTGAAACGCGGTGGTGACGGCTATGCTGCCAATTTTGAAAGATCCGGCTGGCTGTCAACAGCAGACGATAATCTGGAGACTTTACGTGATAGAGGTTCGGATGATATTTTGAAATATTCCAGCAGGGGGATGAGCATCTGCGCCAGGATAAAGGCGGAAAAGCCCGGCGGTGTCTTCCGTACAAACATCTTCAGCCTGAATATCCATGACGGCGGACTTCTCATAGGATGGCTCGGTCTGGGCATAGGTGAAAGAAAATGGTATGCGCAGATACCGTTCGGGAAAATTGAATTCAACAAATGGTATGATCTTGTCTTTAAATTTAAGCCTGGCAGACTCGAAGTCTTCGCCAACGGATCGCTGATGGATTCCGTCAGACTTGGACAGGAACCTTGTACTGTGTCCACAGGTTCGATAATGATCGGCGGCTGGCGGATACAGGATCTCGCGTTCAAGGCGTTCCCGGAAGACACAGTTGACGGTATCTATTCCGCCTTGTTCACAGGTCTGATAGATCATGTTATATTCTGGAACCGCGCAATCACTGATTCGGAAATTGCTTCGCTGAACGCCGATAAGAAGTTGAATAGGAAAATTGCGAAATCCGCATGGCGGAAATGCCTGAAGGATTATCAGAAGTTCCATGAGGCGTCGGTCGCCAAGGATGTGAAGAAATGCGAAAAGCTCGGACTTTCGATACGCAGGTTCATGGCGCGTGATCCGCAAAGGCCTATTTACCATCTGACCTCCCCGTTGGGCTGGATAATGGATCCGGCCGGTTCCTTCTTTCACGACGGGAAGTACCATGTCTACAGCTACAGGAACATATTCTCAATGCTCACATGCAATTCGCTGGACCATTATGTGAGCGACGACATGATCCACTGGAAGGACATGCCGGTCGGGGTATGGGCTGATTCTGAACTTGATGTGCACGGTATCTGGCTCGCGAACATCTTCATCGACGACAACGGCGTCCCGACTATGATTTACACATCCCACGGACTGAAGGGAAAAATAGGCGTGCTTGCGCGCAGCCATGACAATCTTTTGTCGTTCGACGGAAAGAAGCCTGTTATAACAAAGACCATGCATCATGATGGCCATACCTGGAAGGACGGAGACACCTGGTACACTACGACCACACGTCAATTCTGGGGGAAACGTGAAGGTGATCTCGGAGATGCGGTAATTATATTTTCATCAAAGGATCTTGTGAACTGGGAGGAGCGCGGTGAACTGTTCAGCGTAAGGAAAACCAAGGAACCAATGGACGATCACCAGAGGTGGGGATTTACGGAGTTCCCGTATTTAATTCCGTTCGGCGACAAATATGTCTTCATGACGGGAACGCATCCTGTGATGTACTGGGTGGGTCGATTCGACAAGAAGAATCTGAAATTCATTCCGGATCACGAGGAAGGAAAACTCCTGGACTATCTGAATCCTCTTCATTGCTTCAGTCCGATGACTGTTGATAACAAGGGGCCCGGCGGAGCTCCGAGGAGGATAATCTATTCGATGTATCTTTATCTCAATGGAAACGTGGAGTCTCTTCCCTGGAACGGGATACATGTCCTGCCGCGCGTACTTACTCTTGAAGGAGAATATCTGAAGCAGGAGCCTGTTCCGGAAGCCCAAAGCCTTCGTGGTAGGAAATATTTGATTGATAAGTTTGGTTCTCAGGTAGGGCGCGTTCTCCGTAACGCGCCGCGGACGGCTGCGGAGAGCCGTCCCTACCTTATAAAGACTGGCATGAAAAACCTACTCGGTAAGATCAGAGGCGATGCTCTTGAGATTATCGCTGATTTCAAGCAGGGAACGGCGAAATGCTTCGGATTGAAAGTGCGAATTTCGCAGGACGGCAGGAAGTTCACTCGAATCTGCTGTGACATGACAAAGAAGATCTTCTCTGTTGAAGGCGGAATAAATATCCGGGCACCATACAAGGATATTGGAAAAGGACCTCTGCTTCTAGGAATAGACAGAAAAGTCCGGATACATGTGTTTCTGGACAAAGGCTGTTTTGAAGTTTTTATCAACGGGCAGACCTGCAGCGGTTCGTTCAATGCGGATCCAAAGGATGTCGGCCTCGATCTTTTCAGCGAAGGCGGAACTGCAGAGCTAAAATCCCTCGACATCTGGCAGATGAAATCTGCGTGGAAGATTGGCAAATAGAAAGAAATTACAGGCGAGACGCCTGTACCACTTTCTTAATGTAAATATTCACAGAGGGACATGCTTCAGTGAATATTTACCTTCTGTATTTCTTGTTGAAGGAGGCGCAGGCGTCGTGGAATCGTTTATCAAGCTTCTCGCGTTCATTGGCAGGAACAGGACCGGTCTTGTCCCATTTCTTCTTCATTTTCTCAAAGCGGTCGATAGCCTCACGGCTGTTTTCAAGTTTTCCGTCCGCCGCCTTGCCGAAATTGCTTTCTATTGCAAGCCTGAGTTCGTTGATAAGATCGTCGGAAACTCCGCTTTCAGGCTTGATATCGTCGGAGGAGGGGGCTCCGGCAAGCTGCTCGAGCTTTACACACAGCTCCTTCTTGGCTTTCAGGTTCTCCTTCTGTTTCGATGTTTCAGAGCTGAAGTATCCGGTGTCTTTAGTCTTCAACGCTTCCAGATATTCACGGAGCCTTGCGTCAAGCCCTTCTAACTTGTCCTTTGGAACAGGTACGATTGTATCCCATCTGGACTGGAACGCGGAGGCAGCCTCATCGAGGTTGGCGGATGCGGCGTCGCCGGAGGATGCGAATTCTGAGATCTCCATGAGCAATGACTCTTTGGCTCTGATGTTCGATTCGAAAGAGGATTGTAGTTCACGGCGAGCTTCATGGTATTTGGCTTCAAATTTCCTGAGCAGTGAATAGAACTTGTCTTCGACATCTCTTCCCTTGTCCCTGGGGGACGGACCGATTTTTCTCCATTCGTCCTCGAGCGCTCTGACCAGCCCATCCACCTTGTCGCAGTCGCTCTTCAGTTCCTGGGAGTCGGAAAGACTTTCTATTTCAGAACATATCTTTTCTTTCCTTGCAAGATTTTCATTTCTTGTCGAGTCGACCTTCTCGAAGAATTTCCCCAGTGCTGAGTTGAATCTTTCCCAAAGGATTTTTTCATCCTTGCGGGAGGCATAGGCGGCTTTCCTCCATTTATCGCGGAGTCCCATGGCGGTACTGATGGACTGCGCCGGATCTGCGAGCCCAAGGAGCGCCTCAGCCTGTTCGCAGAGCGCGATCTTGGCCTTCTTGTTCTCCGACTGTATCCTGTGGATCTCATCGTAGTGAGCCTTGCGGCGTTCGAAGAAGATATTGCATGCCTTCCTGAAGCGCTGGTATGTGTCCATCTCCTTGCCCCTGGTGACCTGTCCGGTCTCAGACCATCCCATCTGAAGCGACTTCAGCTTGTCTGCGGTATTCTCCCATTCCTCGGAGTTCTGGACCGACTCAGCCTGTTCGCAGAAGGATATTTTCCTTGCCAGGTTTTCAGCGCGTTTCCTGTCCTGTTCGTCGAAGAACTCCTTGCAGCCCTTATATATCTTCTCGCACGTCGAATGGAACCTCTCCCATATCTCGTTCGACTTCTCCCTGGGGACGGCACCGATTTTCTTCCATTCGTCCTGGAGTTCCTTCATTGATCTCAACCGCATGCTGAAACTGGTTTCAGACATGAGCTTCTCCGCCTTTTCACAGAGTCCGATCTTTATAGTGTAGTTCTCCCATCTATGCCAGTCCTCCTCCTCGAATATCTCGTTGATCTTCCTGTGGTAGGAGTTCAGCATGGACCTGAAATGGCTCTGGAGGCTTTCTTTCGCGGGATCCCTGATCTCGGTGAGTTTCCATCGGGCTTTGATGTCCTTTACCTTCGGCAGCATGGATTTCAGGTTTTCGGCCTTAAGACAGGATTCCATCTCGCCGCATAGTTCCTTGAGCAGGTTGATTTCGGTTTCGAGCGTGGCTGCAAGTTCATTCTTCCTCCTGTCGAAATCGGCGAGAGCCTTGTCGAAGCGTTCGTGGAAATGTGAGACGCCCTTGACACCGGCGACTGCCTTGAGCCACTTCTTCTTGATTTCCTTGAGCTCCTTCTCGGCATTGATCCATTCGGAACCTTCTGCAAGATCCTCGGCCCTGCCGCAGAGATGTTCCATCTCGGGCAGTCTTTCGTTCTTCAGGGCGAGATCCTCGCGCTGGATTTCAATGCTGCTTGAGAATGCATGTATGGCCTTGTCGAAACGGGCCTGCAGGATTTCGAGGTACTGGGACTGGAGAGGTGGCAGGTTTTTCCAGGCGGACTTGATCTCCTTTACACGGTTTGCGAATTCCGCAGGATTTTCCGAGGATGAATATTTTTCAATTTCCGTGCAGAAGGCTTCTCGCTCGGAAGTCCTGGCCTTGCGGGTCTTTTCGCTTTCCATCCGTGAATGGAAAAGAGCGAATGCATCGTCGAAACGTTTCTTCAGTTCGACGTGGTGCCCTTCTGCCGCAAGGTCTTTAAATTTCTGTCCGGCATCGGCGAAAAACTGTTCCGCGGCAATCCAGTTGGACGCCTTGGCGTGGTTCTCCGCCTCGAGACACAGGTCCTTCAGATTTTGAATGATATTGTCCATTAGAGCCTATAAAAATACAGACTGAAGGGGGAATTGCAAATCCGGCCTTGTCCAATGGAAGAAGGAAAGTGAATTTACAGGGATTCCCTTTATGATTGAACTGAACTTGTTTTCGAGTACATTAGCAGGATTGCAGATTAAAATAAATTGCTAATTAAGGTTAAAATAAACCATGAAATACATTGAGAAGAAGTATGATCTTGTCGTCGCCGGCGGCGGAGTCGGCGGAGTGATAGCCGCTATAACGGCCTCAAGGAAGGGGCTCCGTGTGGCCCTGGTCGACAACAAACCCGGACTCGGGGGTAATGCCTGCTCGGAGATAGGGGTTTCCATTGACGGAGCCGAGTGTTTCGGACTGTTTCAGAACATGAGAGAAGGCGGGCCGGTGGAGGAGCTGAAGGAACAGCTTGTCAAGCTGGATCCGTTCTGCCGGAGCACTCAGGGAAGCACGACCATGCTTTTCTGGTGCGAGGAGAACAATGTCGATGTTTATTCCGAACTTAACATAAATGACGTTGACACCAAAGGGCGGAAGGTGACAGCCGTACACGGATCACAGTCGGGCACAGAGCGCAACTACAAGTTTGTGGCGAAGCAGTTTGTTGATGCCACAGGCGACGGCACGGTGGCCGCTCTTGCGGGTTGCGAATATCGCATAGGACGCGAGGCGAAAAAGGAATTCGGAGAGCTTCTGGCGCCTGACAAGGTTGACAGGGGCATCATGGGGGCATCAGTTCTCTTCAGAGCTAGCGAGAAGAAAGTCCCTTCGGTCTTTGAGCGGCCTTCCTGGGCATATGAATACACCAAGGAGGACGATCTTCCGTACAGGCTGTCGATGTACAAGGGGCCTGTGGAATGCGGTTTCTGGTGGGTGGAATATGCAGGCGACCACAACGATCCGATCGGGGAATACGAGAGCATCCGGAAGGACCTGCTCAAGTGCACATACGGCGTCTGGGATTTTCTGAAGAGGGATCCGTCCCGCAAGATGGAATATTATTCCCTCGACAATGTAAGCATTTCGCCGGCGAAACGCGAGAGCCGCCGCATAGTCGGGGACTACATCATCCTGGAGAAGGACATAGTTGAGAGAACAAAGTTCTATGATGCCGTGGCTTACGCGGGATGGAATATAGACATACACGTTCCCGGCGGCTTCAAGTCAAGGCAGAAGCCGAATATCCACGCCATGTTCCAGTGGGTTTTCAACATCCCGCTGCGTTCGCTTTACGCGAAGGACAAGGACAACCTGTGGCTGGTGGGACGCGACATGAGCGTTTCGCACGTTGCTCTCGGTGCGACGAGGCTGCAGGCGACAATTGGGACTACCGGGCACGCTGTTGGTATCGCTGCAGCTATTGCACACCGCAATAAAAAGAGCGCACGGAAGACGGCCAAAATCTTCATCAGGGATATCCAGCAGGAAATCCTGAAGGACGGTTCATTCATTCCCGGCGTGAAGAATACTGATGAAAAAGATCATGCGCTTTCTGCGAAGATCGCAGCGACGAGTGAGCAAGTTCTTTCGTTTGAACGATCAAAGGAATACCTGCCGCTCGAAAAAGGGAAAGCACTTTCATTTCCTGTCACTGAAAAGCGTATCGACAGGATTGTCATTCCGCTCAGGAATTCCGGAAGGTCTCCTGCCGAGGTGAAACTGTATTTTGCCAGATCAGAACACCCGAACCATTTTTCACACAGGAAGGCGATTGCGGAAAAGACCATCGTGGTCAAACCCGGGGAACAGGATATCTCCTGGGATCTTGTGGTATCAATTCCTGAACCGGGACTTTATGCCGTACTCATGATCTCCGATGGCGAGATAGGATGGCTCAAGTCGAATATTGAACCCTACGGATGCTATACCGGTAAATATGCTCCAGATCATTATTTTACGCCGAAACCGGATACGAGGGAAGATCTCTATATGATCCAGAAGCCGATTATGGTTACCAGGAACTCGGAGCCTGTCGAATGGGAGAAAATGCGGAAGAACCGCGAGCTCAAGCTCGGGCGTCCGGAAAACCGCACGAATACGCATCTTCCTTTCATTGAGACAAGTCCGGTCCAGCGTCCGTATAATGCGGCAAACGTGACCAGCGGAGTATCGCATACGGATGTGATTCCTGACCTGTGGATATCCGATCCGGACGGAAAAATGCCGCAGGAGATCATCTTGTCCTGGAAGGAAGCAAGGAAGATATCTTCCGCAAGGATAGTGTTCGATACCGATCTTGATATGAATCATCCTGCTGTCCTGCCTATAGACTACATTGTAAAGAAATATTCCGTGGCGGTGAGGACGGAGGGCAAGTGGAAGACGGTAGCATCCTGCAAAGACAACAGATCCAGATTCAAGATACATGAGTTCGAAACCTGTGTGACAGATGCAGTGAAAATCGTGGTGGAGGAGATCCATGCCGGAGGCAGGAGTGCACGGGTGTTCGAGATCAGATGTTATTGAAAAATTTCCGCAATGCGGAAAATTTAATAAGGCGTTGAGTGCATGAAGACATTGATTCTATTTATCACGATCCTTTTCACGATTCCTGCGTCTACCGCTGAACCTGTCAAGAAATCCAAGGAGATTGAGATTATGATCAGTAATTTCCGTGAGTTCTATCTGGAATACCAGGCGAAGAAGGCCGTGCCCGAATACGTTGCCTCATGCCGCGATGACGGGAGCTGGAAGGACATAGACTATTCATCCAAGGACCGTTCCGGCTGGGATCCGATGGAGCATGTCGATCGTCTCTTCGAGATATCTTTGGCAACGTTCAGGTCTGATGCTATAAAGGATGACCGCCAGCGGAACCTGGAAGCGATACACCGGGCTCTTGCCTACTGGCGCAAGCATGACTTCAAGTCGGACAACTGGTGGTGCAACAATATTGGTGTGCCTGATAGATTTGGCAGGATTGCCGTCATCATGGGTAGTGAACTGAACGCGGATGAATATGATTACATAGTCAACACAGTCCTGCCGAGATCTGCAATAGGGATGACTGGACAAAACAAGGTCTGGCTGGCCGGAGGTACGGCCGTGCGTGCTGCGCTGATGGGAGACGAATCAATGATCAAAAAGGCCGCCGCAGTCATCTGGGATGAGGTCAAGGTCTCTGAAAAGGAAGGTGTAAAGCCTGACTACAGCTTCCAGCAGCATGGGGCGATGCTGCAGTTTGGAAACTACGGTCTCGCCTATGCGAACGACATCTCTATGTGGGCTGTTATTTTTGCAGGAACACCATGGGCGATGCCGCCGGAAAAGCTCGATATCCTGCGCAGATATGCCCTTGACGGACAGAACTGGATCGTCTGGAAGGGAGCCATGGACATCAATTCTTGCGGACGTCAGATATCGCCAAATTCTCCAGCAGGGAAGGGCAGATCTGCCACAGGGTTCATGAAGAGGATGATGAAGGTGGATCCGGAAAATGCCAAGGAGTACAAATCTTTTGCAGACAGGAATCAGGCAGACGCGGTGAATGATCTTGTAGGCAACAAGTATTTCTGGTGTTCCGACTACATGGTCCACCGAGGGAAGGATTTTTACGTCTCTCTCAAGATGTCCTCGAACCGCGTCCTTGGAATGGAATCCATCAACAATGAAAATCTTCTTGGACGACACCTTGCCGACGGGGCGCTCTATCTTTACAGGAACGGTGAAGAATACAAGAATATTTTCCCGATATGGGACTGGAAGAGGATTCCGGGAACCACGTGTATCCAATCGCCGGGTGATCCTGAGCACTGCAAGAATTGGAAGAACCCCAGGGATTTTGTCGGCGGTGTTTCCGACGGGGTATATGGATGCGCAGTAATGGATTTCGAGCATGACGGAGCCTCGGTCCGCAAGTCCTGGGTTTTCGGGGATGGCATTATATTCTGTTTCGGTTCTGGAGTGTCATCGGCATCGGAATTTCCTGTTGCGACCAGCGTCAACCAGTGCCTTCTGAACGGGGATGTAAAGGTGAAGGTTGCAGGAAATGAACAGGTCATGCATAAAGGGAAAAAGAGTTATTTTGCCGTGGAATGGGTGGAACATGATGGTTGGCGCTATTCATTCCTGAATCATTGCGAAGTAGTAGTGAACGCGGGTCCGCAGTCCGGGGAATGGTCGAGGGTGTTCACGAATTCAAACACGCCCAAGGATAAGATCAGCAAGGACGTATTTTCCATCTGGATCGACCATGATAAGAAACCGTCTTTGGTCAATTATGCATATACAATAGGTCCGGCTGGGAAAGAAATAAATACAATCGATATTCGCGAGGATAAGCCAACGATGCAGGCGGTCGAGTTGAACGAGAGAATCATAGCCGTGGCGTTCTGGAAGCCTGGGAAGCTGGAATATGGGAAAGGGCAGTTTTTAGAAGCTGGAAGTCCCTGCTTGATGATTCTGGATTTCGAAGGTGAAACTGTCATTTTGTCCGATCCCACGCAGAAGTTGAAGGATTTGGATGTCGTTATTGGAGGAAAACCTTTGAAGGTGGAACTTCCATCCGGCGGCGATGCCGGGAAATCTGCCAAGGTCGAGTTTTAACCTGATTACTAATAGTCGCATAATTGTATTGACACTGCAAAGGAGGGCGGGTTTTCCAACCCGCCAAGGCGGACTGGAAAGTCCGCCCTCCGTTAATTTATGTCCATTCTATTACGGGACTATTAGTAATTCATGCACCGAGCATGCCGCAGCCACTAGGCAGCAGGGCAATTGAAAAGGGCTATACGAGAAGGTATCTTCCTTTTTACATTGACAATATATTGGGTGATTCGTATCTTTAAGGCTGTGTAAGAAACATAAAAGAGTGGATTTCCCATGACCACCAGAAAGACATCTTTGAATCCCGAGGAGAAGGCGCAGATTCTGAAGAAGCTTGTCGATGATGCCGCGGCCCGGAGGGGCGGCTACAGGGAACGGGCACTCCTGCTTTTCCCTCACATCTGCGGACGCTGCGGCCGCGAATTCTCCGGCAGGAGGCTCCAGCAATTGACCGTGCACCACAAGGACGGCAACCACAACAACAATCCTGCTGACGGCAGCAACTGGGAGCTTCTCTGCATCTACTGCCATGACAGCGAGCATGAAGTCAGGACTGAGAGTTGTTTTGCCGGCGCGAAGGAAGAACCGCCTGCCCCGCTTTTTTCTCCGTTCGAGAATCTTGACTCACTGATCAAGATTCCCGATGAGGAATCCGGTGCGGAGGAGAATGCCGAGGAAAAGAAAAAAGACGAAGGGAATAATGAATAACCGCGAACGGCTTCTGCCTGTCATGAGATCAGGAGGGTACATTCCGACCACGGACCATCAGACTCCGCCGACGGTCAGCCTCGATGCTTTCAAGGGATATGTAAAGATCCTCAAGGAATATTGCGGGAAGGTGAAGTCGAATTTTAGATATCAACTTTTCAAGAAGAAGAGAAAAGAACAGCTCTTGCGAGCTTAACTACGAACGAATTACAAGGAGAAGACCTGGATATGTTTGTAGTCAATGTCGCAAGACATGTTCTTTAAAAGTACTTGAACAAGGATGGACTTTATGAAATACATCAGAAATGTTTCTGTTTTTATTGCGTTTTTCTTGTGTGTTGGAAATCTTTTTGCCCAGCAGCTTAAGATAATCGTGACCGGAGACATGCATGGCTGGATTGAACCTCGGGCAGTAGAAGGCAAGCTTTTTGGAGGGGCGGCGGAGATGCTGGCATACTGGAAGGCGGTAGAAGGATACAGTCCTGAAAAGTTCCTGGTGATAGGATGCGGGGATCTTGCGACCGGGCCCGCGATCTCAACGGTCTACAAGGGGGAACCTGCGATTGCAGTCATGAACCTGATGGGATACGATGTTTCCGCCCTGGGAAACCATGAGTTCGACTTCGGAGGTTCTGAAGGACTTAAGAAGATGCAGCAATGGGCGAAGTTTCCGATCATGGCGGCGAATGTCGCCAATGCAGACGGAACCCCTGTCGATTTCATTCCACCGGCAATGATGTACGAGGAGCAGGGGGTGAAGGTCGGGATCATAGGGTTGACTCTCCAGAATCTTGCCAGCATAACAAGCTCAAATAATATATCAGGCCGTCCATATGCGGAATACGTGAGGGAATTTACTGCCGCGCTCCGGGAAAAGGGTGCCAAGGTGATCATTGTTGCCTCACATGTTCCGCAGGCGGAGCTGTGTATATTGGCGAAGGAGGTCGCGGATCTGAACATCCCTCTCATGCTTGGCGGACATACCCACGAGATCTCTCAGCAGAAGATTGGAAATACATGGGTGATGAGCTGCGGACAGTGGTGGGAGTGCTACGGGCGCATTGACTTGAACTTTGATCCGGAAACCGGACGTTCGACCGTGCAGTTGGCAAAGCAGGTCTGGTTGTTGCAGGACAGGAAGGATGCGCAGTCCGATCCAAACGTGAAGGCTGATATCGGCAAATGGCATGAAAAAGTCACAAAGGAGCATGGAGAGTCGCTGGGATTCACTTCAAGCGGACTCAGACGACAGTGGGCGATCTGCAATCTTGTGACGGACTCATGGCTTTCCAGATATCCTGCTGATCTGGCTATCAGCAACCTCGGTGGATTCCGCCAGGATCTGCAGCCGGGAGAAATTAGAAAGCTCGATTTCATCGGGGTGATGCCGTTCGACAACACTCTTCTCAGGATGAAGATAAGCGGAGAACAGCTGAAGAATTATATACTTACGATGAAAAAGGAGGTCCTTGTGTTCGGAGGGGCGAAGCGCAAGGGTGATGGAATGACAATCCTGAAAACTGACAAGGCGATAGATCCAGCTTCGGGCTACAGTCTTCTTATCAACAGCTACCTTTATGGATTGAGCGCTGAGCTCAAGACGGCCGATCCCCGGCCTGAAACCGTGTCTGAGGACTGGCGGGATCCGGTCATGGAATGGCTCAGGAAAAATCCTTCTAGTGCAGAGAAGCCGCTGGAAGGAGCCATTGATCCATCTGCAAGGGTCGAGTAAGGAATCCCCGAAATCATGGTGGCAGTACCACTTCGATGAAGTTCTGCTTGCAGTAATATCGGATAGCAAGCTCGCTCTTGATATCCCCTTCCTTCACCATTGCGCAATGTCCGTCCACGAACGCGAAGTTTGCGCCATTGTTGTGCCTGGTATGGACATTGATATGGGACCATGAGTTGTTTGGCTCATAGAAGCAGTATTGTTTCCTTGATCCGCTGTTCTGTACAGTGTCACCGATAAGGCCGATACCGTCGGGCTTTGGGCACTTGGCAAGATTGAGCCAGCGGTCATAAGCGGAGCTTCTCGTTTCCGTGAATGTCCAGCTGGTCCATGGATAGCCATTCCAATTGCCACTGCTGGCAGGAGAAATAATCCCGTAGGTAAGATATGTAGTGTTGACCGTGGCAGACCAGTCGAACACGTCCGAAGGATTCTGGCTCGGACAGAAGAGGGCGTTGCCGTTCTGCAGGTACACGCCCGGATCGGGTCCGCCCCAGCGGTTGGTGACCTTGCAGATCATCACGCCCCAGGGCATGATGTGGTTGATATAGTTGTAGACATACTGGCTGGGTATCCATCCCTGATAGTCGTCGGCGTACTGTAGAAGGGCCAGTGATGTCTGGTGCTGGTTGTTGAGGCACTGGGACGCCAGTGCCATTTTCTTCGCCTGTGTGATGGCGGGAAGAAGCAATGCGACAAGTATTGCGATGATCGCAATTACCACCAACAGTTCAATTAGCGTGAATGTTCTTTTGAATTTGCCTGGTTCAAGAAACATTGCTCCACCCTCCTGAGAGTTGATTATATCACAACCGACTTGTTTGTCCTAGTGGCTTTCTGATAAAATACTGAGCAAGGCTTTTGTGATCATCATTGGTCTATTGCCTACCTCTTGCCGCCCTGGCCTGTGTAGTATCGTCCGATTCCAGCCCCGCTTTTGAGTTCGGGGCCCTTGAATGAATCGACATGTCCGTCGACAAATGTCACGTTCGCCCTCTCATTGTGCCTTGTCATTACCGCATATCCTCCGGCAGGCCATGTTGAAGAGACTGAAAACATGTCCGACTGCTGCAATGATGCGCCTCCAGTTGCGGAATCCGCAATCCATGGAATCTTTTCCGGTGACGGTATTTTCTTCATGTTCCAGCTATGTCCTCCCCAGCTGCCATTCGATTCGTAAAATCCTCTGCCGGCCTTGCTGAGATCTATTCCATTAACTGTCCCATAGGTGCCAAGCACTCCATAAGTGTACCAGGCAGGACCGCTGTCACTTTCCAATATCGCCTTTGTCGGAGGAAAATAGGGGCATCTCACGACTGTCCTGTTCTTGAGGTAGTCTGGACCTGAACTGCCTGGCCACGGATCGCTGTTTTTCCATCCTATGAAATAAACACACCAGGGCCATTCAGCCCATGTCCTCCTGAACTGGTATCCCGGCACGTAATCATTGAAGTCATCCGAATACTGGATGTATGATATCATCACCTGCCTCTGGTTGGAGACGCAGTCGATGCCCTTGACAGCTTCCCTTGCGGATCTAAGAGCCGGAAGAAGCAGGGAGGCAAGTATTGCGATGATCGCAATTACGACAAGCAATTCAATCAAGGTGAAACGCCTCTTGCTGGATTTGCGCGACATCTTCCCCTCCGCTGTCAATTAAATTATCAATCAATGCGAATATATTATTATTACAGTAAATTACAATAATAATTATAAAAATAATGGCAATATTGTTCTTGACAAGTATGAATACGGGCGTATTGTTTACTGTAAATTACATTAACAAGCAGGAGAAAAATGAAATATTCATCACCTAATCCGTATCTCACCCGCTACAAGGGAAACCCGATCCTCCAGGGAAAGGATTTCCCGCATGAATACGGGATCCGCCATGTCTTCAATTCCGGAATGATCAAGTACAAGGGCAAGTATCTGATGATGTGCAGGACCGAGGACCACCGCCTGCGCGACCGTTTCTGGATCGCCGAAAGTTCCGACGGATACAAGTTCAAGCCGCGTCCTGCCCCGGTGAAGATGCCGATGGGGAACAAGGAATTCCAGGACTACACGTACAACGGCGAAGTCTATTACGATCCGCGCATAACCTTCATAGATGGTAAATACTACATCATCCATTCCTGCCACAGCAGCCATACCTGCCGACTGAGCCTGCTTGAAACCGAGGATTTCGAGAAGTTCAAGTGGCGAGGCTTCATCTGCGAGCCCGACAACAGGAACGGAGTCCTGTTCCCTGAGAAGTTCAACGGGTTATACTGCCGCATGGACCGCCCGAACACAGACGCCAATATCGGCGACATCTGGGTATCCTATTCTCCGGATCTGATCCACTGGGGGCAGAGCAGGTGCGTCGTCCGCAACAGCCAGCTCCGCTGGTCTTGGGGCAAGATCGGTCCGGGATCAGTTCCAATAAGGACCAAGGAAGGATGGCTGTGCATATTCCATTCCGTCTATACAGTCTGCAACTACCAGTTTGTCTACAACCTCGGCGTGATGCTTCTTGATCTGAAGGATCCTTCGAAATGCATAGCGATGTGCGACGACATGATCCTGTCACCGGAAATGGACTACGAGTTGCACGGCCAGACCCCGAGCGTGGTTTTCACCGCCGGGCATATACTCGAGGACGATGGCGAAATCAAGATCTATTATGGAGGTGCCGATACGGTGATGTGCGTTGCGACAACGACATTGAAGACTTTGCTCGATGCGTGCCACAACCGGATCAAGGCTCCGGATCACACGCCGCTCATGCCGTTTGGAAGAAAATAATAAAATTTCCAAGGAGAATTTTATAAATGAAGCATAGCATAAATGACATTGCGAAGATGGCGGGATGTTCGACCGCCACCGTTTCGCGCGTCCTCAACAACATCGGACAGATCAGCGATGAGACCAGGAAGTCCGTAATGAAGGCCGTCAAGTCCGTCAACTATGTTCCACGGGGTTTGAACGGAAAAAAAACAAAGGCTCCTCCAGTTTCAAAAAAAGACGGCAAGTTGATAGAGCTGGTATTCTGCTTCAGGGATATAGTAGAGAAGATTTCCATGGGGGCGGAAAATCTCGACGTCACAAAAATCACGCCAGTTCCCATTGATCCTGAGGTTGACAACCAGCTTCGCTACGGATCGTCGTTCTACAGGATGCTCAGCGAAGGTGTGATCGAGGAGGCGAGAAGATGCGGTTACAAGACAATTGTGAGATGCATCAGGAAGGAGAACCTGAACAACCTGGAGTTCATAAACTCCCTATATGAAGATGATATTTCCGGGCTGATCCTGGCGGGACTTTATCCCGACAGCCTCTCCGAGTTCATAAAATCCTGCAGGATCCCGATGGTCCTCGCGGATCTTATGTCCGGTGCAGGCCCGGTCGAGATAACCACCGACAATCTCGAAGGTATTTCCCTTGCCTTCGACCACTTGTATTCACTAGGTCACAGGAAGATCGGATTCATAAGGAGCGATGACAATCCGGCATACCGCGAAAGATACAAGGCCTTCGTCTACAAGACGGCAGAAAAGGGCCTTGAAGTCAAGGGTGAATGGACATACACAGGCGAGAACAATGTGCTGGCAGTTTCGGAGTGGTGCGCGAAAGTCCTGAAATCCGGGAAAAGACCAAGCGCATTTATCTGTTCCAACGATTATGGCGCTCTCGGAGTGGTGAGGTCCGCATCCGAGTGCGGAATAAAAATACCGTCGCAACTCAGCATCGTTGGATTTGACGATGTCGATGCCGCATCGCTTGTCACGCCGCCTCTGACGACCATAAGGGTGCCGCAATACGAGATCGGGAGGAGAGCTGTCAAGGAGCTGATGATAACCCTTGGCAACGGTGCGTCGTATTCGGGTTTCCAGTGCAGGATGCGCCTCCTGCCGCTGCTGGTGAAACGTGAGTCGACGGCGGAAGCGTGAAAAGAACCAACCACGAAACACACGAATTACACGAAAATAATTGTTAAGAAGGGGAATAAAGATGAAAGGATTTGGAAGAGCGATTATGACGGGGGCCGCGGTCATGCTGCTTGGAACAATGGTATCGCAGGCCGCGACTTTGAGCGTCGACGAAAAAGGAATCAAGATTCCAACCGGAGGGGCCTCCTCGTTCATCCTCGGGTTTCCTGAGCTCAGAGGGGACGGGGATAAGATTTTCATGACGAATGACAAGAAGGTCGTCGGCAAGCATGTGAAGATGAAGTTCGAAGGAGGAGCTGAAGCCGTGGTGGCGGTCGACAAGGACAAGATCTCGGTGAAGTTCGAAAAGCTTCCTGCGGAAGCGAAGCATTTCCGGATGACAATGCAGATAAATTTCGATTTTGCGATGTCCGCAAAATGGAAGGCCGGAGACAGGGAGCTGGTTGCGTTCCCCCCGGAGAAGCCTTCGTCCCCTCACCTGTATCAGGGCAACACGACGAACTTCGAGCTTGCCGGAACAGCCGGGAAGATGAAGATGACGGTTCCAGCGTATTCCTACATCCAGCTTACCGACTGCCGCGAATGGAACAACTGGAAGAACTTCACGTTCTTTTTCAACGCCCCGATAATGAAGGAAGCAACTGAATATAATATAACAATTAATTGATTTATTAAAGAAAGGAATCGAAATGAGAATTCTTAAGAATCTGACAATGTGTACTTCGCTCTTTGCCGCTGTCGGCATGCTGTCCGTCCAGGCTTCCGCCCTCGACTTCAAGTTTTCTGACAAGGGGATCGAAATAAATGGTGGAGCCATGGGGAACTTTGAGCTTTCATATCCCAAAATTTCTCTCAGGGGCGGAGGGGACAAACCAAAGGATCCTATCGAGAAGAAGGTGAACGGCGGCAAGGCCGTCCTTAAATACGAAGGTGGAATCCAGGCCGATCTTGAGAAGAGCGGCGATAACCTTTCGATCACATTCTCAAATCCAGGGGATCTCGAGAAGTACAGGATGGAGATGATGATCCCGTTCAACTTCAACGATGGTGGAAAATGGAAGGTCGGCGACAAGGAAGGAGAGTTTCCTAAGGAAAAACCGCCGAAGCCGCAGTTCTACCAAGGCAACGCCAATTCAGTCCAGATAACGTCCGACACCGGACAGGTTATGTCCTTCAAGGTTCCGGAATACACCTACCACCAGCTCCAGGACAACCGCGAATGGAACTGGAAGATTTTTGTCTGGATTATGTTCGCCAACTTCAACAACGACAATCCCAAGTCAGAGTTCACGATCAAAGGCGGGGCCGCAGCGCCATCCATCCCCGGACAGAAGGACACATCGATCCTGAAGGTCGACAAGTTCGGGCAGGCGTTCAAGAAGGATTTTCCTGACAAAGTGAAATCCGAGGAGGAGCTAAAAAAGGATGTCGAAACCGAGAAGGCATATTATGATTCCCTGAAGGTTCCGGCGATGGACGCCCTTGGTGGATTCCCCGGCAGCGGAGAAAAGCTGGGTCTGAAGAAGACAGGATTCTTCCATGTCGAGAAGAAGGGGGAGAAATGGTTCCTTGCGGATCCTGAAGGCAATGCCTTCTTCCATCTCGGGATCTGCAGTTTCGGCGCAGGCGGCGAGGACAGCACCTACATCGAGGGCCGTGAGAATATCTATGAATGGCTGCCTCCGCACGACGGGAGTTTCGGATCCGCCTGGCATCCTGACAAGTGGTGGAATCCCCGCGCAGTATCCTTCTACAAGGCGAATGTCGTCCGCAAATATGGAGAGGCCTTCAATGATGATGTGAATACGAAGCGGCTGATTGAACGCGTGAAGAAGTTCGGATTCAACTCGGTCGGCGCATTCTCCGGTTCGGCAGGTGTCGCAAAGCAGGAGAAATTCCCGTATGTGGCGCATCTTCCGCTGTATCTCGGCGAGGTCCCCGGGATCCGCGGAGTATTTGATCCGTTCGATGAAGGTCTGCTGAAGAAGATGGATGAGAGTTTCTCCAAGTCCATCCCCGGATCCGCGGACGAACCGCTGGTAATCGGATATTTCCTCGCGAACGAACAGGGCTGGGAGGATCTGCCGCGCGCGGTTCCGGCGCTGCCGGGCAAGCATCCCTGCAAGCTGAAACTCGTTGAAATGCTCAAGAATAAATACAAGGACATCGCTGCGTTCAACACCGCATGGGGAATGACAGTGGCATCGTTCGACGACCTGAAGGAGCAGGGGCTTCCCCTGAAGACCAAGGCGTCATTCGAGGACATGCAGACATACAATGAGCTTTTCCTTGAAGCATACTACAAGGCGATAGTCGACACTTTCAGGAAGTACGACAAGAACCACATGCTCATCGGAAACCGCTGGCAGCCGGGCACTGCCAACAGCGAAGTCCTCTGCCGAGTCGCAGGAAAATACATGGACATAATCAGCATCAACTACTATACGAGCGGTATTGATGCCGCCTTCATACGCAGGCTTTACGAGTGGACTGGAAAGAAGCCGCAGATGTGGAGCGAGTTCTATTTCACAGCTGAAAAGGAGAGCAACGCCGGCGCAGGGAATGATGTTATTTCGCAGAAGGAACGCGGCGAAGCCTACAGGTACTATGTCGAAGGCGCCGCAGCACTCGGGTTCGTGGTGGGAATCGAATGGTTCACGATGCTGGATCAGGCTGTCACAGGCCGTTTCTTCGAAAAGCAGAACGGTGAACGGGCTAACACTGGAATATTCAATGTCGCCGACCGTCCATATAAGAACTGTGTTGCGGAAATGATGAAGACAAACTACGGAATCTATGATGTCGTACTCAATGGAAAGGCTCCGTATATCTACGATAATCCAAGGTTTAGCGTAAAGGCGAAGGCGTCGCGCGACGTGCAGGCAGGAAAAGCCCTTGGACCGATGAAGATCGACTGCCAGATAGAAAACTGGCCGGGCCGTCCCCCGACAATGATCTCCGGTGAAAGGCTTGTCATCGGGCGCGAGAACTTCGGGGTGGAGGCTGCATTCAAGGCGTGCTGGGACGACAAGAACCTGTATCTGCTTGTTAACATCACTGATCCGACTCCGATGAAGAACGAACAGAAGGATGACAGCCTCTGGAACTCGGATGGAATTGAAATATTCATCGGCGGCGAGAAGCTGGATCAGGCCGGTCCTTTGCTCTTCACCGACAGGCAGATCCTGATCGGAGGAGGTAAATCCGGACAGTTCTGCGTCGTGAACGCCAGCACGCAGCCGCAGATCGAGACGGCTGTCGCCCCTTCAGTTGATGGCAAGGGATACACGATCGAAGCAGCAATTCCATGGAGCGCCTTGGACATAAAACCCAAGGAAGGGATGGAACTTCTCTTCGACATCGGTGTTGACGACAGTGCCGACGGCAAGGGGCGCAGATGCCAGCTCATGTGGAACGGCATAGCCAGGAATTCCAGCGACCGTGGCGCCTGGGGAAGGCTCAAGCTGGTGCCGTGATTATCTGGTGATCTGGAGATTTGGCGATTTGATGATTGCAGGATTTGGTGATTTTATGTTTGTAGTAGTGCAATTTATTGCACGTTCTTTAATGACGGCGTATGAATTCGCCTACTACAGAACATAGATATCGGAGACCGAACGGAAATAACCATGAGAAAAACTTTCACGCTTATCGAGTTACTCGTCGTAATTGCGATTGTCGCAATTCTCGCAGCATTGCTCCTGCCTGCCTTGAAGAATGCGAAACTCCAGTCGACTTCCGTGCTTTGTAAAAGCAATCTCAAGCAGATTGCCCATTGGGGAGTGCTGTATGCGACGGATTATGACAGTGTTCTTCCGACGGACGGCACATATTGGGGTGCATGCGGAGCTGCAAATTTCGTCTACGGAGATTCACATGTGGATTCATTGAACCTCCGGCAGTATATGCTGATCTATAACAATGGACCGGAATACAGGAAATTTACAGGCGCCCCGAACAATGCGTATTAAAGAAGGGATATCCATATGAAATCCAAAGCATGGAATCAATTCACCTTGATTGAGTTGCTGGTAGTAATTGCGATTATCGCAATTCTGGCGGCTCTTCTCCTGCCTGCACTGAAACAGGCGAAACTGATGGCGAATGCCGCATGCTGCAAGAACAACCTGAAGCAGATTGGCAACTGGGCCATGATGTATGCCTTCGACTATGAGGAGATTCTTCCGACCGAGGGGGGTACGTGGGGCGGCTGTGGCGTTGCAGGATATACAACAATCTCAAATACGACATGGGTGGAGAAATGCGAATTCATGAAGAGGGTGGATGCGGGCACCGTCCTTCACTGCCCCCAGGTCGCCACTTCCGTGAGCCCAATGGACACCGGATGGATCTATTCATGGAACAATTATGGCTTAAACTTCTTCCTTGGCGCCAGCAAGAGCAATCCAGGCGACTGGTGGCGGACTCCGGATCTGCCGAAACTCAAAAACCTCAACGAGAAAAAACACTGGTTCGCCGACGGGTCTGCAAGACCATACCTTGGCAAGGCCAGGTTTGATACCGGGCTTGATGTAAAGCAGGGGATCATGCGCCCCTGGTCCTGGGGCTATTATTATAACATGTCAGGAAGCCATCCTGGAAGCAATGCAAACTTCCTGTATGGCGATTTGCATGTCGACACCCTCACCCTGCTGGAATACAAGAACATCTACAACAATTCTGCAAACAGTTATAAGGAGTGGAAGAATTTTACCGGATCTCCAAACAGGTGACGCAAGCCACGTATATTTCAAGATTGATGTTTTCCAGCATCCAGCCGTCAAGTTCAAAGACCTCTTCTCACTTCCTGCAAATACTGGCTCTTCCGCAAAATAATGTTATAATACATGATTGTTTTATGTTGGAGTTCACAGCTTTAGCGTGCTCTTCATTGTATTGAAAAATCTGATTTTCCAGTTCAATTTCATTTGGATTATTTGAATTTATGCCCATAGTCAAAGACATCCGCACTGTTCCTGAAGATCTTGAGATTCCGGAAATCTCATCCGGGCTTCCCGGCCCCGGGAAACGTGTAAGCCTGACCTTGAAGGAATATGATGGGACTGCCATCCATCATCTTCTATATCTGCCGACCGACTGGAAGAGGGGGAGGAAGTATCCTGTGATCGTGGAATATGCTGGCAATGGTCCGTATCATAACAGGTACGGGGACGTATCCAACGGGACAGTTGAAGGGAGTAAGCTGGGATATGGAATTTCCGCAGGAAAGGGATTCATCTGGATCTGCATGCCGTACGTGAACCTTGCCGAGAAGAAAAACCAGTGTCAATGGTGGGGTGACGTTGATGCTACTGCAGAATATTGCCGGAAGACCGTGAAGATAGTTTGCAAGAAATATGGAGGAGATGAGACAAGGCTGGTAATTGCGGGACTTTCACGCGGAGCGATCGCCTGCAATTTCATAGGGCTCCACGATGATAAGATTGCCAAATTGTGGAAGGCGTTCATTGCATTCAGCCACTATGACGGAGTCAGGGAAAACTGGGGATATGCCGGAGCCGACCGTGCTTCTGCACTCGTGAGGCTGAAAAGGCTCAAGGGAAGGCCTCAATTCATCTGCAACGAAGGCGATTCCTGCGCAGCAACAGAAGAATATATCCGATCCACTGGAATCAAAGGGAATTTCACTTTCCAGCCGACATTCTTCCGCAATCACAATGATGCCTGGATTTTGCGCGACGGTAAAGCCCGCAGGAACTTGAGGAAATGGCTGAAGAAAATGATTACGGAGCGCCCCGAGGCCTGATCTCTCGGGGCAAAATAGGATTAAGTAGCGCAGACATTCCTGTCTGCGATTATATTTATGATATCTTTAAAGAGAAGATACTGAATTAAACAGACAGGAATGTCTGTTTTACCTAACAAGGAGAAAACAATGCCTCTCGAACGTATCAGGCTGAGCTCCAACAGACATTATCTTGAGACTGAAAGTGGAAAACCTTTTTTCTGGCTCGGAGATACCGCCTGGGAGATATTCCACAGGCTCAGCCTTGAAGAATGCGAGACTTATCTCGAAACTAGAAGCAGGCAGGGGTTCAATGTCATACAGGCCGTCGTCCTTGCGGAATTCGACGGGCTCAGGACTCCGAACTTCTATGGAGATCTTCCCCTGATCAACGAAGATCCTCTCAGGCCGAACGAGAAATATTTCAAATATGTCGACAAGATAATCCGTCTTTCTGCTGAGAAAGGGATTTATGTTGCCCTCCTCCCCGCTTGGGGTGACAAAGTGAGCAAGATCTGGGGTACAGGCCCTGAAATTTTTAATGAGAAGAATATATATAAGTATGGTGAATGGCTGGGCAAAAGATACAGAAATGATACGAATATAATATGGTGCATCGGCGGCGACAGGCCTGTTGTCAAGGATGACAAGGATTATCATGGTGTGTGGAGAGCTTTGGCTGAAGGAATACGGAAAGGGCTTGGGAAAATTAAACCTGTGATGACCTTCCATCCCTGCGGAGGCAAATGCTCATCAGAATGGATGAATGATGAGAAATGGCTCGATATACACATGATGCAGTCCGGACACGGCAGCGGCTCGGACGTGCCGGTCTGGAACTGGATCGAACGCGACTGGAACCTTAAGCCTGTCAGGCCGACTCTCGACGGTGAGCCGAACTACGAGGACCATCCTATAATTCCATGGCCGGAATGGATTCCTGAGAAAGGTTATTACCGTGACTATGATGTGCGAAAGCAGTGCTACCGTTCAGTTTTCGCAGGAGGTTGCGGCGTAACCTACGGGCATCATTCCATCTGGCAGTTCCTGAGTCCGAGATTTGAACCGAGGAACCATCCAGACCGCGACTGGACCGACGCAATAAGCCGTCCTGGGGCTTCACAGATGATTTATCTGAAGAAGCTTATGGAATCGCGCCCGTATCAGACTCGCATTCCCGATCAGAAACTTATTGTCAACGCGCCAGCAGGCAAGGCTGAACATATCCGGGCAACCCGTGACAGCAAAGGAAGCTACGCGATGATCTATTTCCCGTCATACAATAAAGTTTCGCTCAAGACAAAATCCTTGAAAGGTAAAAGCCTACGTGCGTCCTGGTATAATCCGAGGAGCGGGAAATCTGCGGAATTCGCAATATTCAGGAACACCGGAGAATTGTCAGTTACAACTCCTCTTGACGGTCCAGACTGGGTGCTGATCCTGGATGTAATCTAATGGAGCGCCGGCATCCTTCGATAAACTCAGGGCAAGTCTTGCCGGCAGTTGATTATAGGAGCGCTGGCGTCCCGCCGGCAAATATTATGCAAGATAAGAAATGGCATTCAAGAGGATATCTCCCTCATGTTGATCAGGCGAACTGCCTGCAATTTGTAACATGCCACACTTTTGTGTTCAAGAAAAATAGCAAAAGAGATTGACCATTTCATAAGGAATAATAAGTTTGAGTGAGAAAACCAATAAAAGATGCCGGCGAGACGCCAGCGTTGCGTAATCAAAATCATGAAAATCATCAAGGACATCGAATTCATACCGGGTGGTGGTGAGAGGAACAGGCTGGATATTTATATTCCTGATGGAATTGAAACTCCTGCAGCGACGATCCTGCGCATCCACGGCGGGGCCTGGAGGGCGTATTCAAAGAACGATCTGCATGTAGCCCACCGGTTGATCGACCACGGTTTCATTTTTGTGAGCACGAACTACCGTTACAGTTCGCAGGCACGGTTCCCGGCCCAGCTCCAGGACTGCAAGGCGGCTGTCAGGTGGATGCGTGCGAATTCCGCAGAATACGGGATTGATCCCGAACGGATCGGCGTATGCGGAGATTCCGCAGGTGCTCATCTTGCGTGTCTTCTTGGAGTTACCGGCAACACCAGGCATTTCGATGTAGGCCTAAATCTTGATCAGCGTAGCGATGTGCAGGCGGTAGGCGCATGGTATCCTCCGACTGACTTCCTCATCTGGGGAAAGCATTTTATAGACTGCGGTTTTTCCAAGGAGACTGCGGCATCGGTGTTCGAATGCATTCCAGCGTTTCTTGGAAGGCCAATAGATGTGGCCACTGAAAATGCGAAACTCGCAAGCCCGATGAGTTATGTACATTCCGGATCGGCTCCGTTTTTTCTAATCCATGGGAAGAAGGATCCGGTTGTGCCATATCTCCAGAGCGTAGTTTTTGCCGATGCTCTTGAAAAGGCAGGAGTCGAGGCTAAAATGATATTGATAGATGATGCGGTCCACGGGGGGCCTCAGTTCGATGCCGACGGGAACTTCATGCCGTTGGTAGAGTTTTTCAAAAGGAGTCTAAGATGAAAAAACTTGCCGCGATTATTATTTCACTTGCATTCATGGTTTCACTATTTGCTGAAGAAGACATTGGAAAGCTGAATACTGAGGCTGCCAGATACAGGGCCGGAGTGGAACGTGTCCAGACCTATCTCAAGACCCAGTGCTCCGAGCTTTTTGCTGGAAAGGACGTCATGCCACGCAGGGAGCAGAAGGAAATGCTATGGAATTCATGGAAGAGCCTGCTCGATTACTATTTTGGGCTTGATACAATACAGAACTCATGTCCGGATTTCACATCCATAACTCCTACCGCAGAACAGAAGGCCTCCTTCATTTGCTACTATTCGTCATTCCTGGCGGAGTACAGGCTTGCTCTTGATTTCATAGGTCTTGTCGAGAAAAATCCGATGTTACACAAGATACTCAACGACAAGGTTCCCGAACTCGACATCCCGGAAGGCACCTATTCGGAATTCAAGCTGCGTTTCCTCAATCCCGGAATAGCGAGCAAGTTCGCCGCGCTGGATTCCCTCAGGATGCTATATAAGCTCGACAAGGATGCTTCAGCGGACATGGAAACCGACAGGAAAGGGATTCTGGACGCCGGCAGGGGGAAAGGGCTCGAGCTGACCTTTGCAAACGCCCTGAAGATCATAAGGGATGAATCTTTTACGGCAATCTTTCCGGCGCAATACAAGATTTCCGAATGGATGGGAGATACGAAGGTATACAGGAAAGGGAAAACGCTGATCTCCGGAGAACAGATGAAGGAACTTGTTTCAGTACTTCAACCTGGAGACATTCTCCTGGAGAGGAGGGAATGGTATCTTTCCAACGTCGGTCTCCCGGGATTCTGGCCGCACGCCGCTCTCTACATAGGGACGCCTGAGGAAAGAGCGAAATATTTCGCCGGAGACAAGGCTGTTTCCGAGTGGACTGTGAAACAGGGGGAGGCGAGCGGAGACTTTGAAAAGCTTATCATGGAAAAAAATCCGGACGCCTACAAGATCTCGCTGACTCCCGAATCCAATCATCCTCGGAGGATACTTGAGGCAATGAGCGAGGGAGTCCTGTTTACGTCAATTGAACATTCAACGTCCTGCGATTTCGTTGCCGTCCTCAGGCCGAGATTGCCGAAGATTGAAAAGGCCCGTGCAATTCTCGACGCTTTCCATTTCAGCGGAAGGCCGTACGACTTTGATTTCGATTTCCTTTCCGACGCTACGATCGTATGTACGGAACTCGTATACAAGTCTTATGAGCCCCGGGAAGGTTTCAAGGGGCTTAAATTTCCTCTGGTAGATATTGGCGGAAGGAAAGTCACTCCGGCCAACGAAATGGCCAAGCAATATGCCGAACAGGCCGGTACTGATCAGCAGCAGACCGACCTTGTCGTCTTCTATGATGGAAGTGAAAAGGACAAAAAGGCTGTGAAATCCACAGAGGACGAATTCAAGAAAAGCTGGACGCGTCCGAAATGGCATATGCTTACGGCGAAGACGCCAGCATCTTTATGAGATAAATCCCTGAACAAGGACCGCCGAGCGCGTGCCGTAGCGAAGTTTTCCGGCGAAGACAGGTCTGGTCGGCATTAAAAGCCGGTCTGGCTTGCCGCCCCGTGGCATCTCAGCATAGGCGGGAGACCGGCGCTCCAAGAGTAATACACACGACCACGTCGCGCAAGGTCGCCTGTGCGTATCGCGTGATCGCAAACCTCCAATCCTGGATTTCAAGAACGGCCTTTTTTACATCCTCCACATCGAAGAAGAGAACTCCGTCAATTTTTGCCGGAACATGTTTTTGGTGATGAGCTGTTCAGCTTCGCCTCGAAAAACGGGAATGAAATGAATGTTGTCATTGTCAATACCTCCCCTGATTCCGCCTACAAATGCAAGATAGATATCCAGGGCTCAAATCTTAAGCCGTCTTTGGCGTTGATCATGGAAAGGACTGAACCTTACAGGGAAGTAAAGGAGCTGTCTTCGGAAATAAATGTTCCTGTATATTCACTGGTGCTGGTGAAATATTTGCCTGCTGAATGAATGTCTTAGGAGTTGAGTTTGCATGCAAAAAGTAGGGATGGCCTTTAGGCTGTCCCATGAATTCATGGATTGAATGGTACACCCTTCCGCCGTCGCTAAGAAGCTAAGGCGGACACAGAAAGGGCGTACCTACTTCAATACCAGGTCGCATGCCTCCGGAGGCATCCAGTGGGCGTCCATGCCCTCCCATTTGACATTGCACCCGATAGGATTGGTCAATGGAACGCTGATCTTCTTTCCTGCAAGATGTTCCTCGAGCGCTCGGTCGAGATCATTTACGGTCATCTTGACTGTCTCGCGCGGATTGTCGACTCCGCGTCCTGTATAGATGAGTTTGCGATCCTTGTCGAAAACATAGAAATGAGGCGTCCTGAGTGCGCCATATGCCTTTGCGGCCTCCTGTGATTTGTCTCGGGCGTAAATCCAGGTGAACTTCTGTTCCTTCATGCGATCGACCATGTGAGGGAAGCTATCGTTCTCATGGGTCTTTTCGCTGTTGGAATTGATTCCGATGAATGAGACGCCCTTGCTTTTGAATTTTTCCACCGTCTTGCGGGTGACTTCGTCCGAACCTGTCACGAAAGGGCAGTGGTTGCAGGTGAAGAACACCACAAGGACCTTGGCGTTTGCGAAATTCGCAGGGCCATAGGTCTTGCCGTCAGTAGCCTGAACTTTGAAGTCCGGAGCCTTGTCGCCGATCTGCAGCGTGAATGACATGGTCATATTCCCTTCTTTTTCGATTGGCACAATATAGCTGGAATTGAGAGATATTAAAACTGTCTTCTTGAAATCCACTTTTGCATAATTATTGTAGAAGTCCGAGAAAGAAAAGTTTATAATCTAACATATGCTTAATCAATAAGAAAAAGGGGGGGTATCATGAAGCTTGCAAAGGTCATCTCAATCCAAATTGCGGTTCTTCTCGCCACATCATCATTTCTCTGCGCTGCGGATCTGTATGTGAAAGCCGGCTCGGGCGGAAACGGCACAAAGGAATCTCCGTTCGGAGATCTCTGGCAGGCGGTTGATAGCGCCAAGCGCGGCGACATTATCCATGTTGCAGCCGGAACCTATAACGGCAAGAGTGGTTGCGGCAATTTCACCATCAAAACTCCCAATCTAACTATTGCCGGCGGATATGACCAGAATTTCTCCGCCCGAGATCCCTTCAAAAACCTAACAATCCTTGAAAGGGCCAAGGACTACAAGGGCGACTCAATGGGGCTTGGCGACGGAATCATCGAAGGCAAGCAGGGAGCCGACCATGGGGGACTTGTCATAGATGGTCTTGTCCTTAATTCCGCTTCGAGAAATTCATACTACGACGATGGGAAGATCAACGCCAAGGATTCATGGAACGGTGCACTCTTGAAGACAAATGGGAAGAATATAAAGATCAGGAACTGCATACTCATCAATCCTTACGGCGAAGGCATTGCCTCCACCTGGCAGGGACCCGAGAACGAAGTCAGCAACAATTTCATCCTCAATACATTTTACTGTGCTGTCTCTACGCGGTCAGCCCAGCCTGACAGCGTCATCAAAATCACGAACAACACAATAGCCTTCTGTTGGTTCCAGCCGAGCAAGGGCGGGGGAATGTGCCTGTTTGTCGGCAGCAAGGGGAAGACAATAATTGAAAACAATATTTTCGCGTTTGCCCAGACCGAGGACGGAGAGGCGGGCTTCGCAGTCAGCAACACTTTTGGAAATGAAGACACGGTGATGAAGAACAATGTATTCTTCCAGTGCCAGGGCGGATATTACAAGTTCATGGATGCCGACAAGAAGAATCTTCTTTTATGGAAGCCCGAGGAGCTCAAGCAGCTCAACGCCAAGAGCGACGACTTCATGCTTGAGAAGGCCGAAGGGAACGCCGAGACCGATCCGAAACTTGTTCCCGACAAGGACTACTATGAGAAATTCTCGAATTTCGTGGCGTCGAAACCCGGGAAGCTGAACATGGATTTCCTGAATGAATGGCGCAGGAGCGTCGGGCTACCCCTTCAGGCGGAACCGGGTTCGCCGAGGAAGAACTGGGGAATGGAGTATCCTTTGAAGAAGGTCATTCCGGATCTGGTGTCGAAGCTGCCGGGGAAAGGTGTCCAGGCAGCCGGGCCTTTCCAGGAATACAAGGGAGCTGCGGCGGAAGCTGCTCAGCCCGGACAGCCTGCGGCGAAGGCCAATGCAAATGTCGACTACAAGCAGGTTGAGTTTGATACGTTCAAGAAAGGGGCTCCGGAATCGAAGGCCTATGCTTCAGCACCGGTCTCCTTCAAGGCGGGATTAGGAGAGAAGAGAATGACATTTCTTCTAAATGATGCTCCTAATTCGGATTATATCTGCATTGAACTTCTGAAGCCGGGCGAGTCATATCCCACAAGAAACCTTACCTACGGATACATTCTCAAGGGAACCGATGCTGACAAGGAATGGGAGAAGCTCAGCAAGAAGAAGGACAAGGTAAACAAGGAAGGTGGAGTTTCCATCAAGGGGAAGGCTACTTACATCGGAAAAGAAAGCTATTCATACACGACAGCTATAATTATTGATGAAATAGTAAAATAACAAAAGGAGAGTTGAAATGAAATTGAAAATGTTGATGGCCGCCGTGACAATGCTCGCAGTAACCGGAGCCTACGCACAGTTTGGAATCGAAGTTCCCGGATTCAAGAAGGAAGCCAAGAAGGAAGCCAAGAAGGAAGAAGCGAAAAAGGATGATGCAAAGGTTGCGGGCGCCAGCACTGCGCTGCCGTTTGGCGTGAAGCTCGGTGGACAGCAGGCTGCTGCAAAGGGCGATGCGAGTTTCGCAACTGTCGAGCAGCCAGTTGCAGACAACGCGGAGCTTGAAGTTGCTGTAGAGAAACCTGAGATGGTGATCATCAACGTCTTTCCTGCCGACGAGAAGGGGAACGTCAAGCAGGGAGCCGCAGCCATCATAATAATGTTCCAGAAGACGAACAAGGGAACTATTGACCAGACAATCGACAAGAAGAAGATCCCTGCCGGGACCTATTTGATGAATATCGTTGCAGGCGAAAAGACATCCAGAGTCGTTTTCAAGATAAAATAATTTACGCGTAAATTATTTTATGTATACAATGCAAAGGCGGTCCGGAAAACCGGACCGCCTTTTTTTATTTGTCCGTCTTTTTCAGGAACACGGCCTTCATCACATGTTTGAAGATCGGGGTCTGGTTGCTGTCGGCTTTCCCAAGATTGATGCGCTGGATATTCAGCTGGTCTGTATCTCCCTGGGTATTGACATTCATGCCCCAGGCCGAATTTGTCGGACCGGAGTTGAGGAACTCATCTTCGCGTTCCTTTCCGATGATGACATTTTCATAAAGTACGATCATGACAGCGTCAGCGCCCTCGGATTTGGCTTTGTTCATTATCTTTTTCTGGAGATCCGCACGGCTGCTGTCTTGATCAGGACCGCTGGCGACTGCCTTGCCCATGATCTCATAACCTGCAGGTGCCGTGTCCTGAGGTTTCAGGATCTCGACCTTCTCCGTTGATGTATAAGATTTGCCGCTGTAGGAGACGCTTACGCATCCCTGTATTGAGACGAATGAGAAGATTAGCGTGGGGAAAATCAGTATTCTGTACAGGTTCTTCATTTTGACTCCATTGTTAAATATTTGCTATAACTTACAGCCATTTTGAAAAATCTCAAAATCAAAGACACGCTAAAGCTGTGAACTCCAACAAATGAGATTTGAGGTATACTTGATTTGGAGATGCGGTTTCAGTCAGTTGCCAGGTCTTGTTATTCCCTTGCCGGATAAGGGGAGGATGTAATCAGCGCATTCCGGACTGAATTCGAAGACCGTAAAACCTCCGGTATGATAATTCCGGGATATATTGATTTGTTTGATAAGCCTCAGGATATTGTCATGATCGGTCCATGTTGAAATGCCGATTCCCGGGTAAAAAGGTGTCTTTCCGGCCCATATTTTCTGCTTAGAAACCAAATTTTTGAATTTAAGGTTGCTATCGGTGTAGTCCATCGGGCAGACAAAATCCACATAACCTTTCTCGCACCAGAGATTCCAGTCCTGTCCGACCTGGTCACGGTCGGCCTGCCAGTTGCCGAAGACAGCCGCAGATACCTGGATTGACGAACGGATTTCCTTCGCCTTACGGGATGTTTCCTCGACGACGGTTGTTATGAGATTTCTCCGGAAATCATTCCATCTGACGGAATATTTTTCAGACTTTGCATCCTTCGGCCAGTCCGGTACTTTTTCACCGATTGCCTTTTCGAACTCCTGCCTGCATCGGCTGCAGAAGCAATATTCGTTGTCGGGAAAGCGGATATAGTCGAAATGAATTCCATCGACGTCGTACTTTTTTACTATTTCCAGCATCGATTCAACTTCGAGCTTCCGGTTTTCCGGGCTTGAAGGACATAGCCAATGAGTATTTCCTTTACCATTGAAATTCACCTGCAGGCGATTTTCGGACTTCATCTTCTTCATGAAATCCGCAGGTGCTTTCCCCAGAGTGTTCCAGTTCACCTTCCAGACATGGCATTTTATACCGTATTTCCTACAGGCGGCAAGGCATTCTTCGATCTGGTCGCCTGACTTTGAAATTTCCGGAGCGACCGGAAGGACATCGCTTTTATAATACGCAGTTCCGGCGCTGAGCATGTTGGGGATTATGTCCGTGAACCCGTTGTCGGCGAGGATTTTTACAGCTTCATCCCAGGTTTTTCCCTCTACACCGAATGCGCTGTGGCACCAGAAAAGCCGTCTTTCATTTTCCTTCGAACTCTGGTTCCTGCAGAAAGTCTCAGTCATTTTTTTACTTGATTTATCAGCGGAAGCGATTGCGGCAAGATACTTTCCTTCCTTTATGAGAGTGTCGGCCTTATTAAATTCAGAGACGCCTTCATCTGTATCCTTGGCAATGCCTGAAACTGCGAATTCCGCAGAAGTCTTGAAAAGCTCCGGGAGGAATTTCCCGAGCAGCGACAGGAGGAAGATCTTCTTGTTGGAAAAATCATCTGTCAGCAGGACATGGCTCATGTAGATCGTGTTTTCCGACACGATAAGCGCAGGTATTCCGGTACTTGCGCCTTTGCTGTCATGCCAGTAGGCGGCGGGCTTGGCGGTTCCTGAAAGAAGCATTTCATCGACATTCCAGGAAGCCTGCCTTGTTCTTTCTGGAATCCCGGGAATCAAATTTCTTTGAACAGGCCGGATCTCCGAGAAGTATCCAGGCGAAGGCTGGGATTTGAATTTATCAAATTTAATACCGCAGGCATTTTCCAGTCCTGGAGGTATTACATAGAAAATCATGAGATTCCCTCCCTTCTTAAGGAATCCCGCCAGTACCTCGGCAGCTTTTACGTCAAGATTCGGACTGAACGGGATTATCGCAAGTTTTGTATCCTTCAGCTTTTCCGGCGTAAGCGTCATATCGCTCAGGAGCCTGTATCCGATCCCGAGTGCATCAAGAGTGGAAGTCACAGTCTTCGAGTATTTGAATATGGAGTCGCGTTCGGAATCCCGTTTCTTGACCTCCGAGTCGTTGATGATCACAGCGATCTTTTCCGAACCTCTGTTGCCGGCTGCGACGTTTGCAATAAAAAAGCTGGTGTCTTTCTTTTCTGCGAGCCAAGCCGAGATCCGCATTGTGTCGATCTTGTCCCAGCCAGACGGTTTCCCTTCGGTTCCGAACTCATCCTTGGAGAAATATATTTTCTCCCAGTTCTCGTCAGTTGAAGGATAAAATGATTTGGAGTACCAGCCATTTCCGCTGTGGAAGTAGATCGTGAACATGGCTACCGGAGCCGGATCCGGGCATTTGAATTCAATGCTGAAGCCGTTCATCTCCGACATGTCATTCGCGAAAGTGATGTCCCAGTAGCACCGGGCTCCGGATATTTCCTGGAAGTTGCATTTGAACATGAGGACTATTCTGTCGTCATCTTTGATTGATCCGGCTTGAAATGAGTTCTCCTGGGCCTTTATCTCGGTACAAACAGGATCGAGCAGAAATGGAGGTTTTTGATCTTTTGCCTGTGAAGATGAGAACGTGGTGAAAAACAAAATCAAGGACAAGAGGCTTGATGATTTCCTGAACATGAAGGTCCTTAAAACTTTTTCCAGTACGTGTTTTATTGAAAAACTGATATATTATAGCTTTTCAAAATCAGAAAACATTTGAAAGAATGAAATAAATGATCTACAGGAAACTTGGCAGGACAGGCTTGTCGGTGTCGATACTTGGTTTCGGAGCCATGCGGCTTCCGATGAAAGGCGAGGGGAAGGACCAGACGGTCGACAGATCCCTTGCGATCCCGATGATCCACAAGGCGTTCAAGGCGGGCGTCAATTACATCGATTCCGCAGTCGGCTACTGCAACAGCGACAGCCAACGGGTTGTCGGTGAGGCGCTCAAGGGCTGGCGCGAAAAGATCGTCGTCTCCACGAAGAATCCATTTTATGCGAATGACGAGAAGGGATGGTGGAAGAACCTTGAAGACAGCCTGGAAAGGCTACAGGTCCAGCACATAGACATATATAATCATCATGGAATGAACTGGCAGAAATGGACGGAGTTTACTGAGCCTTTCCTGAGCAAGCTCATGTATAAGGCCAAGGAACAGAAATTGATCAGGCATATCTGTTTTTCCTTTCATGACAACAACGAAAACCTTATTAAGCTGATCAATACAGGATATCCCGACGCGATAACGCTCCAATACAATCTTCTTGACCGCAGCCTTGAAGAGGGAATCGCCCTTGCGCATAAGAAAGGAATTGGGATTGTCGTAATGGGGCCTGTCGGCGGTGGACGGCTTGGTGTTGACAGCGAAGTTCTGGAGAAGTTCATACCCGGAGTGGAAAGAGTGCCCGAGCTGGCATTGCGTTTTGTCTTTTCAAATCCAAATGCCAGCACCGCGATTTCCGGGATGAGTACAATGGCCCAGGTCGAGGAAAACATAAAGATCGCAGATAATGCCGCGCCGTTCACAAAGGATGAGCTTGCAATCATTGATGAACATATGAAGAGTCTCAAGAAGATGGCTGAATTATACTGCACAGGCTGCAACTACTGCATGCCTTGCCCCAAGGAGGTCCAGATACCGAAGATTTTTGAAAGATATAACAGAGGACGCGTCTATGGCCTCTGGGACAACGCCAAAAAGGCTTATGCGGATATTGGTACTCTCACCTGGGAGAAGGGCAACAAGGCTGATGCCTGTGTCAACTGCGGAGTCTGCGAGGATAAATGCCCTCAGAAGATCCCCATCCGGAAAATGCTCGCGGAAGCGCACAGGCAGCTTAAGGGATAATCTGTTTTCCGAGCGTCGGACCTTGGCACGATAAATTCATTTCCTCCTATTGCAAGAGGAGCGATGCGAGGGCTGCGTGCCTTATATTCGATTTTCACTATATCTGCTGATAGGAATTTTGATTATTACTTTTTGCCTCTCGCTGGTTTCGTTCCGTCCCAAGTCCATGTTGGGCCTTCTGCGACGACCTCGGTAAACCTATCTAGAAGACTCTTCTTCATCTTTTCGAAGATGGCCGGATTTCCTGCGGACACGTCCTTCGTTTCTGCGATGTCGGTGCGGATGTTGTAAAGTTCAAAATTGACAAGCTTTGCCTGTTTGATGAATTTCATCGCCTCTTCGTTGAAGCATGGCTCAAGACGTTGTCCAGGCTTGGTGGAATAACCGACTATCTTCCAGTCGCCATCGCGCATCGCGGCGGCAGGGGTACTGCCATAAAGATGCCAGAAAAGGGGATTCTTGCGGGTGATGTTTTTACCCTCAAAGAGCGGAGTGATGCTGGTTCCATCAAGCTTCCTGTCATTTGGAACAGTCGCGCCCGTGATGTCGCAGAATGTGGGAAGCATGTCAATGGCGCCGACTGGCTCGCTGCATTCTGATCCCGGCTTGATTTTTCCAGGCCAGCGCATGATTCCCGGCACGCGTATTCCGCCGTCCCAGATATCAGCCTTCATCCCGCGCAGGGGGCTGTTCGTGTTCGCCGCCTTGCTCATGGAGGAACGGCTTCCGTTGTCGGAATAGAAAAGGACGATGGTGTTTTCAGCCAGGCCAGATTCATCCAGATGCTTCAAGAGACGGCCTGCCGCATCATCCATGTTTTCTATGCAGGCGAAATAAGTCTTTACTTTGTCGTTATTGCCTTCATGGCGGTCAACCATTTCCTGGGGGGCCGCAACAATTTCATGTGGCTCGTGGAAGCAGAGATACATGAAAAAGGGGTTGCTCTTGTCATTCCGTCCATTCAGCCATTTAATGCCCTCATCCACGACAATCTGGGATGAATATCCCTGCAGATTCCCCACCTTTTTCCCGTTACGGACAAAGTTGCCGGGATCCTTGTGATCCTTTAACGCATTGTTGGTCGTTCCAAAAGAATAATCGAATCCGAAATCCTTCGGTTGAGGCTGGTCGGGATGGGGGCCTTTCCAGCCTTCTATCTTGAGGTGGCTGAGATGCCATTTGCCCAGATGACAGGTCGAATATCCCTTTTTCTTGAGCAACTGCGAAATGGTAATCTCGGTACCGGGCAGATGCATGGGTGATTCGGCTGCATTCTTGTCTCCGTCCGCGGGAAGAAAGGTATAAATCCCGCAGCGGGAGGGCGTGCGTCCTGTCATCAAGCCAGCGCGCGAAGGCGAGCAAAGTGGCGAAGCGGAATAGAAATCAGTAAATCTCATGCCTTGGGCTGCAAGTTTGTCGAGATTCGGGGTCTTGATATTCTTGCTGCCATAACAGCTGAGATCATTATAGCCCTGATCATCTGTCAGCATGAACAGGATATTGGGACTTTGAGAACCCTTGCCCTCAGCCCATGAAAAACTGGGAAGCGTGCAGATAAGTGCGGATGCCGATATCGTCTTTATAAATTCACGTCTGTCCATAATACCTTTCCGTATTTTTACGCCTTTGCCATTTCTGTAACAAAATGCCTGATTATCTTAAAATCAAACTATTGATAACATTTTCTAATTTATATCAGGGAAAGGAAAAGAAAAGCAGTTAAAAATCAGAAAATTGCAATGCAGCCTTCTTGAATTATGCATACTCCATATTAATATAAGCACTTTTACATTATACAACTATTTTTGGAGTGATGATGGGGGGATGCGGGAGAAATTGCCTTGCCGGCTTTACGCTGGTTGAAATGCTTCTTGTGATGGCGATAATTTCAATACTCATGAGCATGATGCTGCCTGCGCTTGCCAAGGCAAGGGAGAAGGCGAGGGAGGCGGTCTGCGGGAACAACCTGAAGCAGATAGGCTCAGCCTCCGGATCTTATTCGGATGAGAGCAATGGGTCTGCTATGCCGTGCATATTCCAAGTATCCTATGGATCATCCACAAAGTACTTCAGCTGGATAGATTATCTTTACAACATCTCTTCCATTAGTGCCGAGACTGCAAGGTGTCCTTCCATGAATGACGAAGAATGCTTCGATCCATACGGAGGACAGTCGATTCCTCTGCCTAAGTTCATAACCAGGGCATCATACACAATGAATGTGATAGGCAAAGGTTCGTGGGGAGGGGCGCCAATCGGTTCGGATCCTTCCAAGTCGACAGGCTGGGGATTTGATTCGTTTACTCCTATAAATACAAAGAGGATCAGGGATATGAGCGGAAAGATCCTTGTCACTGACGTCCTGAGGAGAAAACCGGAATATTCACTTACTGACAGCGATGCGACAAGGATTGTCAGCTACCTTGAAACCGACCATGGGGAATATCCCCTTGGGACTGGTTCTGAGAAGAGGGATGTTGGAGAACACCATTCAGGATGCTTCAATTCGCTATTCGGCGACGGACATGTTGAAACACTGAGATATTCCGAGCCGAAACAGTGGCCGGTTATGACGGAATAACAGCTCAGTGTGCATTCACGCCGAATCCGCCGTTGGAATTCACACCGCCTGATACAGGCCCCCATCCGGCATTTGTTGAAACTCCGGAATTGTTGGCGTTTACGCCAGCGGATGGAATTGTGTCGCATCCTGCGATAATCAAAAGGGATGCCGTTGCAATGATCGCCAAGATTAATTTCATGTCATGCCCTCCGTTAAACTTCTTATTGCACATCAACCGCTTTTTTTTCAGAATGGTTAAACTATAATATGAATTAAATAGAATTTCAATTAAGGAGTTATTTCTGTACGGCTCCTAAAGGGAAAATGATGAAAGACACTTATTCAGTCTGGATATTCGCCGGAGAGGCTTCGGGCGACATTTACGGGGCGAGGCTTGCAGAGGAGCTTAGGAAAATGCTTCCTCCGGAAAAGTTGCGCATTGCCGGCATGGGCGGACACCTCATGAAGGATGCAGGCGTCGAGATCATGGTGGACTCGACCGAGCTTGGAGTTGTCGGACTTATCGAGGTTTTCGAAAACATCGGAACATTCGTCAGGATATTCCAGAACCTCAAGAACCGTGCGATCAAGGAGAGGCCTGATGCAGTAATCCTCATTGATTATCCCGGATTCAACCTCCGTTTTGCAAAACAGATGTACAAGAATAAGATCCCGGTGATCTGGTACATAAGCCCCCAGGTATGGGCATGGGGGAAGGGGCGCATACCCAAGCTTGCAAAATACTGTGCAAAGATGATGGTGATCTTTCCTTTTGAACCTGAGACCTATAAGAACACATCCTTGGACACCGAGTTCGTCGGCCATCCGCTGGTGAACATCGTCCATAAGAGGAAGAGCCCTGACATGAAACAGGATCCTGATCTCGTGCTACTTCTGCCGGGCAGCAGGTTCAACGAGATAAACAGGCTTTTTGTTCCGATGCTCGAGACTGCGGTTGAGCTTCACAGGAGGCATCCGAACCTGAGGTTTGCCGTTTCCGCGCCAAGAAAGGCGATTTATGAGAGGACCAATGAAATACTCCGGAAATTCTGCGAAGTCCGCAAAGACGAGAAGCTGCCGGAGGTGAAGATATACTCCGGAGAAACAGCAAGGTTCCTGCAGGAGGCGGCAACAGGACTTGCTGCTTCGGGGACGATAACTGTCGAATCTGCGATCGCCGGACTTCCGCTTGTCGTGGTCTACAGGCTGAATCCAATTACTTACTGGCTGGGGCGGATGCTTGTGAAAATTCCTTTCTTCACCATGGTCAATCTCATAGCGAAGAAACGCGTGTTCGAGGAATTCCTCCAGGAGGACGTGAATGCAATGACCTTGTCAGGGGCCATGGAAAAAATCCTGCCAGGAGGCTCGAGAAGAGCCGAAGTTGAAAAGGACATTGCTGGTGTTGTCGAGGCTCTTTCGCCGGGAAGCGCGGATGCAAGCCGTAAGGCCGCTGAAGCCGTCATGCAAAAGGTGAGATCTTTTTCATCGTGACAGGGATCAGTGCCGGGAGATCGTCAGCGATCAACCCTCTATTGCCGAACTTTCCATTCTCCCCTGCAAGCCCATGGATGAAAACTGCGAACACTGATGCGGCGAATGGTGAAAATCCCTGCGCGATGAAGGACGCGATCATTCCTGAGAGGACATCACCACTTCCGGCCGTTGAAAGCGCGGGGGAACCGCTGGTATTGACCGCCGGGGTGCATTTCTTTGATGCGATAACAGTCCTATGCCCTTTTAGTACGATAACAGAATTTGTTTTTTCAGCCAGCGATCTTGCCTGAAGGAGACGGTCTGCGTCTACGAGTTTTGCAAGTCCGAAGCCTGCGAGCAGTCTTTTCATTTCCCCCGGGTGCGGAGTAAGAACGGAAGGGAATTTTCTTTTCAAGATGATGCTTGGTTGCTTTGAAATTATGTTCAGGGCGTCGGCGTCGAATACCGCCGGTTTTTCAAAATTTCCTGCGGAGAGCAGCATTTCCTTGACTGAAGATTCGTCGCTCATGCCCGGACCAATGGCAAGAGAGTCTGATTTCTTGATCAGTCCCAGGAGTTCCGGCAGGGATGAAGCTGTGAAATATCCGGTTCCGTCATCCGATATTTTTCTTACTATTAGAGATAGTGTCTTAGGAACGGCATGAACATTTTCCGGGGTTGCGACAGTCGCGAGTCCGGCTCCGCTCCTGAGCGCTGAAAGTCCTGAAAGAAACGGAGCGCCCCTGTATTTCCGGCTTCCACCTATCACGAGGACATGGCCTCTGCTTCCCTTGTGGGAGTTCATTTCCAGCCTGCCAAGAAAGTGTTTCATGTCCTGGGCGAAGATGGCATCGATGTCGGAAGATATTTTTCCAGTGAATTTCAAAGGTATTCCGATGTCCACATGGCGCAGACGGCCGCAAGACTCAGTGCCGCTTCCTTCGAATAGGCCTCTTTTAGGGAGGCCTATTGATATCGTCAGATCGGCTTTGATGACAGCACCGGCTGTTGAGCCGTCGTCGCCGTTTAGTCCTGATGGAATATCGAGAGATATTACAGGCTTGCCGGAAGCGTTGACAGCTTCAATCCATTGTTTGTACGGTTTGCGCAACAGACCGCTTATTCCTGTGCCGAGAAGGCCGTCTATTATTATGTCACCGTCGGAGAAGTCTTTTTTGTTCATTTCGCTGCGAAATTCGCAGGATATCCCTTCCGGGATTCTCCCCGCATTGAGCTTTGCATCGCCGGAAAGTTCGTTGCTGCTGCATGTCGAGAATATTTTGACTGGCAGGGAAGTCTTTTCTGAAAGGAGTCTGGCGACCACATATGCGTCTCCACCGTTGTTGCCTTTTCCGGCAAGGATGACAAATCTCCGGACATGTGAAGGATGGAGAGTGGAAATGAATTCGAGAATATGACAGGTGGCGCCTTCTCCGGCACGTTCCATGAGGATTTTTCCTGGAGTTCCGGATTCGATGGTGAGCCTGTCGAGTTCTCGCATCTGATCTGAGGTCACGGTTTTCATGGACGTCTATTTTTCCAGTATGACAGTTGCAATTGCGAAATCCTTCTCATGGCTTATGGAAACATGTATTTTCCCCGCATGTTTCTTTCTGGAGGTCTTCAAGGCGGTTCCTGAAAGGGATGTTTTTGGCGCGCCTTTGGCGTCATTTGCCGTATTTATGTCCTTCCAGCTGCAGTCGGAGCCGATTCCGCATCCGAGGGCCTTGGAGACTGCCTCCTTGACGGCCCATCTGCCTGCGAGGTATTCGGCCGAATTCTTCTTGGCCTGCGACTCCCTGAGCTCTTTCCTGGTGAAAACCTTTGAAAGAAACTCATAGGAATTCTTTTTCAGGATTTTCCTTATCCTTGAAATTTCAACAATATCTGTGCCCATTCCTAAAATCATATTGGATTATTTATGTCCGAGCTATAAATTAGACTTTTGCCTTTATTGACTTGAAGAATATAAGACAGTATTTTTTTTAAAGCAAATACATATAGAAGGATATTTTGATGCAGCGGAAGGATGACAGGATAGTGATAACTGGGATCGGGCTTACGGCACCGAACGGCAATTCGCTCAAGGAATTCAGGGAAAGCCTTCTCAACAAAAGGTCGAAGATTGAAAACATCACCCTTAGATATATAGGGGAGGTGCATGCCGGGGTATGCCATTTCGACGCCTTGAAGTACCAGAACAAGAGGGATGTCAGGACTGGCACCAGATCAGGATCCATCTCTATTTTCTGCGCGAACGAGGCGCTTGCGGATGCAGGACTGAAGATAAGCGATGAGAACCGGAGCGCCACAGGTGTATATATAGGTATAACTGAACATGGGAACGTCGAGACTGAGAACGAGATCTACAACATAAGCCAGTTCAAATACGATGTGAAATTCTGGAACCACTACCATAATCCAAGGACAGTGGCCAACAATCCCGCTGGAGAAGTCACGGTGAACATGGGGATAACCGGACCGCACTACTGCCTTGGCGCCGCATGCGCGGCCGGTAATGCGGGAGTAATCCAGGGAATCCAGCAGCTTCTCCTGGGGGAAGTGGATGTTGCGGTGGCAGGCGGAGTTTCCGAAAGCATCCATACGTTTGGTATTTTTGCGAGTTTCAAGAGCCAGGGGGCTCTTGCCTTCCACAGCGATCCCTGCAAGGCAAGCAGGCCTTTTGACAAGGACAGGACCGGAATTGTGGTGTCCGAAGGAGGTTGCTTGTATGTCCTTGAAAGGCTGTCGGATGCGAAGAAACGTGGTGCGAAGATCTACGCGGAGGTGGCGGGATATGCAATGAATTCGGACGGCACGCATTTTGTCCTGCCAAATCCGGATCGTCAGGCCGAATGCATGCAGAAGGCGATAAGGAATGCGGGGCTTTCTCCTGAGGATATTGATCTTGTGAACACTCATGCCACCGGGACCAAGGCCGGCGACATACAGGAATGCGAGGCCCTGAGGAAGGTTTTTGGAGGCTCATCCAGATTTCCTTATATCAATAATACCAAGGGATTTATCGGACATGCAATGGGGGCTGCGGGCACTCTTGAGCTGGCCGGCAACATACCGTCGTTCTCCGACAATATCATCCACCCCTGCATGAACATTGACTCTCTGGATCCTGAATGCGAGCTTCCAAACCTGCTCCTTGAACCGGTGGAAGCCGGTGGAAAATTGAAATACATCCTCAATAATTCCTTCGGGATGCTTGGAATAAATTCAGTTCTTATAATAAAAAGATTTGCAGACTGAAGAAATAATGTTACATTAAGTCCCCCTCAATATTTATTGTGTTAAAAATTCAGGAGTTTGTTGATGACCAGAGAAGAGATTTCAACTGCGATAATAAGCATCATTAACGATATTCTTCCGGAAGGTGACTGCTCAGGAGTCGATCCCGAAAAGAAGCTCAGGGACCAGCTTGAGCTTGACTCCATGGATTTCCTTGACATCGTCATGGAACTCAGGAAGAAGTATGGCATCGAGGTTCCAGAAGCGGACTATCCCCGGCTTGCAACACTGAACAGCTGCATAAGCTATCTTGAGCCCCGGATGAAGAATTTATAAATCCCCATCCGGAACCTGCAGGCTTCCAAATACCGCAATCTCCAGTGCACAGACAACTGCCACCATGTGTCATCTGCGGATTATGCGCATGAACTTTTCGTGGAGCAGGGACATGTGGAGAAGGAATATCCTGATATTGTCCTTGAAGAAGCCGAAATGGGAAATCCTATCCCTGCTGCCGGGGTAGTGGACTGAGATGTTTATTTCTGAAACATCATATCTGCTCCATATCGCCCTGACAATTATTTCAGTCTCAAAGGAGAATCCGGAGGAGCGGCAGCTTACTTTATTGAAGAGGGAGACTGGGTACGCCCTGAATCCGCTCTGGGTATCATTTAATTTCCTTCCGGTCTCTATTCTGACAAACCAGTTGGATAATTTTCTTCCTGTTCTGCTGGAGAGAGGTATTTTGGGGGAATTGAAGTTTCTCGCTCCCAGTATGATCTTTTCCTCCGTGTGGCGGATAGCTTCGAGGAAGCTTTTGATCTCTCCGGGATAATGCTGGCCGTCGGCATCTATGGTTATCATGTAATCTCCGTTTCTGCCGATGATGAATTGTGCGGCTGTCTTTATCGCTTCCCCCTTTCCCATGTTTTTCCTGTGAGAAACAAGTTCCACAGCCTTGCCGGAAAGGACTTTTCCGATATCTGTGTCTGTCGAACCGTCGTCGACGACGACAAGGTTTGGGCAGGCCTTGAGGATCTCATCTACAAGGCTTGCAAGTTTTGCAGAGTGGTTGAAGACGGGTACCGCAATCCATGTTCTTTGAATGTCCGGCATCTGGGATTTCCTTAAATTGGAATTAACAAATATAAGATAAAAAAAAATTATCAATATTAACTTGCAAAATTAATCATGTGGATATAATTTTCTATCTGTTTTGTTGTTAAAAAGAAAAATTAAGGAAGACAAACAATGAATACTATCCGTTCAATTGCTCTCTTTCTGGCAGTGATTTTTATTTCCCTTTTTGTTTTCCCCCAGAATTTATATTCCCAGGCGGCCAGGCAGCAAATCATCAGGGATGTATCAATATCAGTGGAACCGGTGGACACTCCCATATGGAAAGTCATCAATGTAATGGAGAAGGGCGGCATCAAGCCGAGGAAATGGCTGCAGATTGAAGTTGATTTTACAACGGGAGCTTCCAATAAGGCGAATGAATCGCTGGACAATGTCACGGCTGAGTTTGAAATGCTGCTTCCTACCTCGGATGCTCCGAACGCCTCTGTTGTATTGATTTCAGGCAAGGCGGCATATTGGGCGATCGCCCTAGACGGGCAGGTCCACCACCTGATTGCATTTGTACCTCCGAGGATACTGGAAAAATTTTCAGGCAGCAGCAGGATGAGCAAGTCTGACGCCAAAAAGATAGAGACCAAGGTCATTTTCAAATACAATGATGCGGAAATCGCAACAGGCTATCAGGTTGCCAGGCAGTCAACTGCGGCCCAGGTCGCGGAAAGATTTGCCAAGGCCAAGACGCTCCCGAACCTAGTAAGGCAGAAGGACGCCATTTTGGGACAGGACAAGACTCCATGGTCAGTTCTTAATTATGACTATTTCGAGCAGGTAAACCCGGACGTAAAATAAATCCGACCTTATACCCTTAATACAATAATATAACAGGTTATGGCAAAAACTGATACAATTCTTGCGATTGATATTGGCGCGGACAGTGTGAAACTGGCCGAGTTCAGCTGTCCTCCCGGTGGCAAATTCGTCCTTGAGAAATTCGCCTTTGCCGAATACGGCGGCGATCTCAAGGAGGAAGAGATACTCCCCGCCCTCAAGGACAAGCTGCAGTCAGTCCTTGCTGAAAATGGTTTTAAATCCAAAAAAGTATTCATATCCATATCCGGACAGTCGACCTTCATAAGGTTTGTCAAACTTCCTCCAATGGGCGAGAAGGAGGACAGGGTCCGTCAAGTGGTCGAATACGAAGCGAAGCAGAATGTTCCTTTCCCGATAGACGAGGTCGTGTGGGACTACCAGCTGATAAGCACCGGCGTAGAGACTGAGATTGAAGTCATGTTCATAGTCGTAAAGGATACGGTTGTAGAGGAACTTACCGCTGCGATAGAGTCTTTCGGCAAGGAAATAGCGGTTGTAGACGTAGCTCCTGTAGCCTGCTATAATTCCGCGCGTGCAAACGAAGTCGGTGGAACGGAATGCGTAATGATTCTCAATATTGGCTCAAAGTGTTCGAGCCTCGTGTTCATCGACAGCGGGCGCTTCTTTGTGAGGACGATACCCATAGCAGGACATTCGATCACCCAGCAGATAAGCAAGGAATTCGGGATACCTTTCAAGGATGCCGAGGAATTGAAGAGGAAGCACGGATTCGTGGCGCTCGGAGGCGCCTATGAAGAACCAGATTCAGAAGTTGCCGCGACGATATCAAAGATCGTCAGGAATGTCATGACACGTCTTCATGGCGAACTGAACAGGTCGATAAACGTCTACAGATCGCAGGAAAAAGGAAACAAGCCTGTCAAGCTGTATCTTTCTGGAGGAAGCTCCGTCATGGCCTTCACCCCGAGATTCTTCTCGGACAAGCTGAAGATCCCCGTTGAATATTTCAATCCTTTCCAGGTAGTATCGCTGCCCGACCATATAAACAGGGAACAGCTTGCTGAAGTTGCGCATATGTTCTCTGAAGTCATAGGCCTTGGCCTGCGGCATATAACATCATGTCCGATAGAAATCTCCCTGATACCTGAAAAGATGAAGAAGATCCAGGAGATCAGGCATAAGACACCGTATTTCTACGCAAGCGCGGCTTCCTTCGTGCTCTGTCTTGTCCTGATCTATTTTTCACTTGCCAAGCAGGAGAAGATCGACAGTATAAAGGTTACCAAGGCCAAGCAGATAGTCGATTCGACGGTCCAGCTGCAGGATCAGGTCAGCAATGCTGGCAAGAGGAAGGATGCGCTTCAGGGCGAACTCAGGGAGGCCCAGAACATACTTTCCGGCAGGAGCAACTGGATCAACATTTTAAATGAACTTCAGGAGAAGATTCCTGACAACATGTGGCTTGTGAGCATTGCGCCCGGAACGGGAGCTGGTGCTGCAGCTGCGGCCGCAGCGCCTGCCGAAGATGAAAACAGGCCTGTATTCCCGATATTCCAGAGAAGAGGCCGTCCTGGCGGTCCAGCTGTTGATTCCGGAAAGGTTGAATGGATTGATTTTGAAGGATATTTCTTTGGAACCGCAAATGAAATCGACAGCTTCAAGAAGAATCTTTTGACGACAACTGTGTTTACCGACAAGGAAAAAGAACTGCTTGTTCCGGTATTCATTCCTCCCGCTGATCCAAAAAACAATTTTATAACCTTCAAGATGTCAATAAAATTGAAAGTGCCTTTCAATAGATAGTAATATTATGGAAATAATCAAGAAAAACATGGTCTTGTTTGTCGTCCTGGGCGTATCCGTCCTGGTGTCGATTATCCTAATCTTCTTTGTTTTCCGGGTGTCGATGACGATGAAGGATTATCAGGCGCAGCTGGTCGTGCACAGGGACAAGATCAAGAAGCTAATTGAAGACAAGCCTGCACCGCTCAAGGCAAATCTTGATGCAATAAATCTCGATACCAACCTTGTCCAGAACAAGGTCAATGAGATTCATCTGATTTTTGGAAAGCCGTACCGTTCCGCTATCCAGGCGTTTGCCGATGCTCTTGGTGTCAGCGAGACAACGCTCTATGCCAAGTGGAAGGCTTCTTATGATAAGGAAAAGAAACTTGGTTCAGTAGACCAGATATTTCTTAAGTTCATGAGCGACGTCGTAAATGAGGGGAAACCACAGCCGAAGGCCGACAGCAAGGCGCCGAAAGTGGATTTCAAGCCCAAGGCGGACAAGAAAGTTGATGGAGAGAAGAAGGCTGAAGAAGACGCCAAGAAGGCCGAGGAAGATGCCAAAAAAGCTGAAGAAGAAGCTAAGAGGGCCGAGGACGACGCCCAGAAGGTCGATAATGCTCTAAATGCATTTAAGGCAGTACTTGAAAAACGTACAATTGAAGACCTCGATCAGAGAAATTTAAATTTATTGATCATGGAAGGACTTGGCTTTTCGAGAGTCATGAGTCCTGAAGTATGTACCGCTTATATTTCGAGCATGGATGCGAAGCTGAACAGTTTGGTCCTGAAGGCCGATAACAACATGTCGACTCTTATCGTTCCTCAGAATACGGCTATGTTCACAGTTTTAAAAGGCATGCCTACGGCTGACAGGATACCTATAATAATAAAGCATTATAAACTGCTTGAGGATATTGTCTACAGGCTTAAGGAAACAAGGGTGAAAGGGCTTAATTCTTTGGCTCCTGTCTCCTTGGAAGGAGTTATCAGAGGCGGATTCATGACTTTGACCTACAAGATGCAGATAGAGGGCTCAATGGAATCGACCAGGAATTTCATCAACAATCTGCAGGACGCCTACAAGGAGAACAGGGTTTATATAATCAGGGACTTGTCCTTGAAGCAGGAGAAGGATGAAGTCAAAAGCCTTGGATTAGGGACTGCCGCAGCAAAAGCCACTGGAACAGCTCCTGTAATACCTGGAGACAGACAACCTAGGAGGACGGGCGGGGAAGATGAAAATTATGGCGCCACTCTTATCGGAGGTTCGAATGAAATTGTGACGGAACTGAAATTTGACTACGTCATTTATATCGCTGATGAGGTAAAGGTGAAAAAACAGCCATGAACTTTCTAAAGAAACACTATGAGAAGATAATACTTGCAGTTTTTCTGCTGGTATTTATCGTATCACTTGTACTCCTTATTTTTGCTCTCAGCAAGTCCATGGATATCAAGGAGGAGGAGCTGAGATTTCCTACCAAGGCCCCCGATTATAAGAAGATCAATATTGATGAAATCAACTATAAGAAGACTCTTGAGGCGGAAAAAAAATGGAATCCAGGCGCTCCGAGGGTGCAGGGAGACAAAAATTTTACAGATCTCCTTGCTCCATATGCTATTTCAAGATGCCCTAACTCCGACTGCCGGAAACTGATACCTGCGTCTAGTTTTGTTGATAATGGCTCATGTCCTTTGTGCAGAGGTCCTCTTCGTGCGATTGAAGGTTCAGGACCTGTGGATCCCAACGTGATAGATTCAAATAGAAACGGGATACCTGATGTCGTTGAAAAGGAACTTGGCCTGGATCCCACGGATCCCGACAGTGCAGAAAAAACAGATCCAAGCGGCTTTACATACGCTGAAAAATTAAATGAGTTGAGATTGAGGAAACTTCCCAGCGCAGAGATGGGGAAATACCTTAAAGATCCCAAATTCCATCCTGCCTATGCCAAGAGACTTTATATTGAAAGCATAAAACGCAGCATGCTGCCAATAAAGCTTATAAAGGTTACCCCGCATGGGGAAGATACCAAGACTTGGACTATACAGATGGATGAGACCATGCCTAACGGTTCAGTAAAGACGAGATTCTACAAACAGGGCAATGTGTTGACATTCAATGAAAGAAAATACGAGATAAAGAATATCAAATTCGAGATAATCGAGGAAAAAGTCGACAGGAGGGAGAATTCACAGACTATCAAGAAAACTGTTTATAATATTACCTTGCAGGAAGAAGATGGTTCAATGATAACAGGCACCGAGAAAAAAGAAATTTGGGAGAGCAAGGAAAACGCGAAAATTGTGGATCGATTCACAAATAAGGAATACATGGTGTCTGTCAATGAGGATATTGCAGTTGGTGACAGCAAGGCCGGAGAAGAGAAATATAAGGTTAAAATCATCAACAGTGCCAAGAAGAAAGTTGTATTGTTAAGATTGAGCGACAATACTGAATACGAACTGTTGCCTGGAGAACGGAAAGAGAACGTTCCCGCTGCTGTAAATCCTGGAATGCCGCCTGGAGCGATGCCGCCCGGAGCAATGCCGCCTGGAGCGATGCCGCCCGGAGCAATGCAGCCCGGAGCAATGCAGCCAGTGATGCCACCTGTGGAATGAAATTAAAATAAATACTTTATATATGGAGGAGTTTATATGATAAGATTTAAGATGATCTTGCTGATAGCCTGTTTGTCGCTACAGGCTTTTTTCGTGTATGCCCAGGAAGAAAATGCGGCCGCCGCCGCGCCGGCCGCAGTTGAGGAGCAACCGGCTCCTGCAGATGCGCAGCCTGCTGTTGCTCCGGTAGCAGCTCCGGTTCCTGCAGTCGATCCTCTTGTCCAGGAGCAGCTTATGCAGGAGGAAGCGGCAATCCGTGAGGCGCGGGATAAAGCTCTGGCGGATGCGTTGAAGAATGCACAGCCCCTTTTTGGTGGATTCAAGGTTTATATCAAAAGGACTTCTGCAAATATCACTCTTTATCTTTCCGAGGAGGATAGGACCAAGAACGTCAATCCTCTTGCTGTTTTCACAAAAGACAGCCCCGGATACAAGTCCCTTGTGGATAATTCCGAGTTCGGATCCAGTACATTTGTTAACAGTGCAAACGGCGAAGATATTGACTATAAGACGACGACAACAGATCTTGTCACGCTGGGCAGATTTTTAATAGATGAGCAGAAGATGGATGATGCCAGTCAGCTTGTCGACAGATTCCTCAATGAGTATATTAACACTGTCAAGGAAGTCTCTCTCAATTATCAGACTGAATTTGAAAGTGTGAAAATCTTTGATGCCGTTTATGGCATCAAGAACAGGCTGGCGCGGAATATCGAGGACAATGCCAGACAGGCGTATGTAGAGAAAAAATATGACAAGGCCATAGTTCTGACCAATATTTCCCAGAAAATAATAAACTCTGCCACTGAACAGCTCAAAAAGTTCAGGTCTGAATGCAAGACCGAGCCTCATGAGCTCAGGAAGCTGGATAATTTAATAGGAGAAGGTTCCAGGAAAATAGAATCCTTGCAGAAATTTGAGGATGACTGCAAGAAGCAGATCGCATCTGAAAAGTTCCTCAGGGACACTGATTTCGCGGCCTTTGATCCGGAACGGCCTAGCAGGCATGCTGATATAGAAGTTTCACTTGCGCAGGCGAAGGTTTTGCTCAAGAATGATGATTTTGTAAGGGCGAGGGATGCTCTTGAAAAAGTGCTAGTGCGCGATCCCTACAATCAGACCGCGACAAGAATGTTGCAGACCGTCTATGACAAGCTCTATCAGGTTGCTAAGATGAGAAGGTTCAACGAGGAACAGGAGATAATTTCTGAAAACAGATGGAACTGGAACGAAGCCGTGCTGCCGACTCCTGCAATCAAGCCCGCCGCAGGGGCTGGTGCCGCCGCGCTTGTGAAAACAGAGCTTTCCGACAAGCTTTCTGAAATCCTGATCGACCAGATAGATTTTGAAGAAGCGACGATAACCTCAGTTGTAAACCTCCTTATTCAGAGAAGCAGGGAGCTGGATCCGTCGGCAAACAAGACCGGTGTCAGCATACTGCTCAGGTTGAAGCCCGAAGAAATAATCAACACCCCGAAAATAACGATGAGCCTTGACGGTATCCCCCTTGGTGAAGTGATAAGATATATATGCCAGGCTTGTGGATTGAAATACCGTGTTGAAGAAAGGGCTGTGATCATAAGCTCTGAAATCACTGATGTCATGGAAACAAGATTCTTCAAGGTCCGTGGAGCGCTTATCAATAACATTGCTCCCGGAGTGGTTAATGAGGGAGGAGCAGATACAGGATTTGAAGTTGGCGGAGGGGGAGGGGGGATAGATTTGGCGGCCACTCTCAGGGCCGATGATACTGCAACTCCTAGAATCCCGCTTTCAAGCCAGGCCTTGAAGGATTATTTCAATCAGCGTGGCGTTAATTTCGTCGATCCCAATACTGCTATTGCCTATGACAGGCGCGGTGGCAAGCTCGTTGTCAAGAACACTCCGGAAAACTTGAGGCGTCTTGAGTCCCTCCTCAGGGATCTTGACATTGAAACTCCTCTTGTGCTTATCGAATCAAAATTCATTGAGCTTACACAGGATGACACGGAAGAGCTGGGTTTTGAATGGGCATTGAATAAGATTACAAACGGACAACCCGAAGGAGATTGGACTAGCTGGAGCACTGGCGGGGTTATACCAGGAGTTCAAGGCGGTAATGGAGTAGCGGTGCCTGCGAGCACGGCCTCAAGCACATTGATGGGACCACATGTTGCTGGAAGCACTATTGTTAATAATCTTATGCGCCCAGTTGAGAATAATGATGTACCAGCCATACATTTCCCCGGATTCGGGAAAAACAACAAGCTTTTCCTTGATGTTGTCGTTCATGCCATGGATCGAAGCGGCAAAGCTGAAATCCTTTCAGCTCCAAAGGTAATAGCGACCAGTGGCCAGCCGGCTCTTATCAGAATGGTTCGCACCCAGTATTTCCCGACCTCATGGACAGAACCTGAAATAACGATTGGTGATGGCGTGATTCAAATTGTACCGTCATATCCTGAACTTGGTGATGCGACAGATCTTGGTATAAGGCTTGAAGTCACTGCAACTGTCAGCCCGAATAATTATACTATCTCCCTTAACCTGCATCCACAGGTGAGGGAACTTATCAACTGGACCGATTACAGTTATACAATCACCACTACTTTCGCCTTTGGAAATGTTACCGCATTGCTTAAAATGCCGATTCTTTCACTCAGGGATGTTACAACAAATGTGAAGGTGTATGATGGTGAAACCTTGATTCTGGGCGGAATGATAAGAGATGACGTCGGTGGAATTGATGACAGGATACCAGGACTTGGGGATATTCCGTTGATTGGCCGTCTCTGGAGGACCAAGACCGGAACTAGCTCCAAGAAGAACCTCGTTATTTTTGTGACGGCAAGACTGGTTAATCCCGACGGGATACCGGTCCGGATAGGTGAAACAAGAGGACTGCCTGATTTCAGAAGATAAATTTATAATTCATATATTACGGAGGATATGATGTTTAAGAGAAAATATATTCACATTGCGTCATGGTTGCTCGCCCTGACCTTGGTTTTCTGTTTTGCCGGCCGGCTTCTTGCACAGGAGAAGGTTGATCTGGAGACTGAAAGAAAGAATGACATGGCGAAGGCCAAGGCGGTCAAGGATGAGGCTGAATTAGAGTCGGAAACTCTCTCCGCTCAGGCAAGGAAGGCCTTTGAGAAGGATGATTTTGAAGCGGCAAGGGATCTTTATCTTAAAGCCAGGGAAATAATGAAGAAGAACCTTGGTGCGGGCGACTATAACAATGCAAGAATACAGGCTATAAATGAAGCCTTGGCTGCGGTTTATCAGTATTGGGCGGAGGATCTTGCGGCAAAAGCAGAAAAGGCTGTCTCTGCTTCCCAGTATGATGAGGCGATCAAGCATTGTATGGACGCCATTGAAGTAAGCCCTTCATGCAAGGACAGGATGGAGAATCTCATTGAAAGATTCAACACGATGAAAGAAGCTGTCAAGTTCAGGAGCGACACTTCCGAAAAGAATATTGATCCGAAAAAAGAGAGCAGGGAGTACAATATCGATGTCCTCTTCGAACAGGGGAAGAAGTTTTATGATGATGACCAGTATGACAAGGCAAGGGACAAGTTCGAGGAAATTCTTGTCATAAATCCATATCATATGAGGGCCATCCAGTATATCAAGAACATCAATGCGGCGCTCTACAGGGATGGTGACAGGAGATATAAGCTGACAAGGCGTGAAAGGTTGACCGAGGCTGAATGGAAATATGTTCCTCCGATTATTCCACGGACCCTTTCTGGCAACAAGGAAGTCATGGGAAAAGAGCCAATGCTCAAGGACGAGGGGACGAGTTCGATTCAGAAGAAGCTTTCAGATATAATCATCGACCATATTGAGTTTGAAGATGTTTCAATACCCACTGTGGTCAAGTATCTTAAGACCCGCAGCAGGGAACTTGATCCTGAAAAACAGGGTGTCAATATCCTTCTTCGTCTGAACACTGGTGAAAATGCTGCTGCTCCTGCTCCTGCTGCTGATGGAGCAGCGGCACCTGCAGATGGAGGGGCTGCTCCTGCTCCTGCTCCTGCTGCTGCCGATGTTCCGACCATAACCATGCTTGTTGACGACATCCCTCTTGGCGATGCCATAAGATATATATGCCGAGGTGCAAATCTTAAATACAGGATAGAAAGATATGCTGTTGTAATAGCGGCCCAGGACATACCTCTAGATGAATTGGAAACACGCATTTATCCCGTGGAAAAAGATGCTTTCACTGAACTTGGAGGCGGTGTTCCAGCAGCTGGTGGTGCGGCAGCAGGCGATGCAGCAGGCGGAGATCCAATGGAAGCGTATTTCAGGACTAGGGGTATTTCCTTCCCTGAAGGTGCAAAAATGGTCTTTGATAGCCGGATCAGCCGTCTTATTGCTACAAATACACCTGATAATCTCACGAAGATCGAGGAAATCATACATGAACTCAATGTTGTTGATCCTCAGGTGCTGATAGAAACCAAGTTTGTTGAAATTTCCCAGATCAACCTTGATTCACTTGGTGTTGAATGGCTTGTAAGAAAAACTGCTGCAGATCTCGGGACAGATATAAGCAAAAGCAAGATGACGTTCGGGCAGAACGATCCTATAAACCGTTACGGTGCTGCAACTGTTACAAATACTGAAGATACACTTTTCCATATTACGCGGCATACATCGCAGGGTATCACATATCAGGCGCTTGTTCATGCTCTTAACAAGTCTTCGACAGCTGATGTGCTTGCAACTCCCCGTGTGACAACTCAGAACGGTCAGGAAGCCACCATTAGAATGGTAACTGAAGAATATTTCCCGACATCCTGGACGGAGGCCACAATGACTCAGACTGGTATTAACAGTGTTTTCTCACCGTCAGTCCCTGAGCTTTCCGAACCTACCGAACTTGGTGTGAGGTTGACGGTGACCCCGACTGTAGACGCCGATCGTTATACTATTTCCCTTGATATGACCCCTATCGTCCAGTCCTTTATCGGATGGACAGACTACAGTTACATAATGGACAACACAGTCGTACCTCCGCTTTGGAACGTAATCAGGATGCCTATTTTCGAGGTCAGGACTATTGAGACAAAACTTGTTGTCTACGACGGTGAAACAGTTGTAATGGGCGGTTCGATAAAAGATACAAGCGGTTTTACCGATGACAGGATTCCAATACTTGGAGATTTGCCTCTTGTTGGAGCGCTTTTCAGATCCCAGGCTCAAAACAGGGAGAAGAGAAATCTGCTCATATTTGTCACGGTAAGGCTTGTGAATCCTGATGGTTCACCGTTGCGCGAACGCGAAATACGCGGTCTGCCTCCGTTCAGAAGATAAGATAATTTCAGATAATTATTAAATAAAAAACCCGGCTGATCAGCCGGGTTTTTTTATTGCATGGAGTAAACCATCGGGAAGGAAATGATTATTTGTTATCTATCACTCCAAAAGTGATTTCAGATTTTGACACGAGCTTGTCTTCAACATATATGAATCCTTCACCGCGTCCGAACCTGGAACTGCCTTCTGGTACGTCAACTTCAATTCTTAGCTGGTCTCCGGGGGTGACTGGATGGAAATATTCAGCATTGTCAATGGCCATGAAATAGGCGATCTTGCCTTTGTTTTCAGGTTTTGAAAGCACCATTACACATCCTGATTGGGCGATAATCTCGGCCTGTACTGCACCAGGAAGAACCGAATAATCCGGAGAATGACCGTGGAAGAAAGGTTCATTCCCTGTGACATTCTTTATGGCTATTACATGGGGACCGTTGACAGATACTATATAATCAACAAGGAGAAATGGATATCTGTGCGGAATTATAGACATTATCTTCATGACATCCATTGCTATTTCAGGGCTTTTGTCATATTGGGTGAAAAGCTTGGGCATGGCGTCAGTTTTTTTCATGCTCCTTACGGAAAGAATCAGATTGGCCTGGCATGCCAGGCCTGAATTAGTATAATTAGCCGCAGTTATGTCTGCTTCAGCGCCATTTACACTCTTTACTTCAATTTCAATTTTCAAGCGGTCGCCGGGAACAGCTGGTTTCCTGAATTTGACCTTTTTCATCCCTTTTATGTAAATTTCCTCGTCATTCTTCGGCTTCAGCAGATTTCGGCATGCTATTTCGGCAACCTGTTCCATGGCTTCAACATGCATTACGCCTGGAAATATCGGATGGCCTGGAAAATGCCCCTGGAAAACTTCCTCATTGATGGAGAGGTTTTTCAGCCCGACATATTTCCTCTCATTTTCAACAAGCAGCCTGTCTATGAGTAGCATTGGATAGCGATAAGGAATCATTTCCCTGATTTGATCAGTGCAGAATATTGTTTCCGACATATGTTCATCCCTTGAATTTTAAGCTGTTGATAATTTTCATGCCAATGTTTTGTAATATATACTGACAAGGTGTTTATTTCATTCAAAAATTGAAGCATTAACATAGGTTAAAATTGGAAAATTTCCTTGGGGAAAACCAAAAAAATTAAAATAATTGTTGTTACAGGCCCTACTGCTACAGGGAAGACTGCCCTTGCTGTCAGGCTTGCGCGGACTTATGACGGAGAGATAATAAGCGCTGATTCCAGACAGGTCTACAAGGGGCTTGATATCGGTAGCGGCAAGGACATCCAGGAATATGGGGACGTCCCTTATCATCTGATTGACATAGTTGAACCCTCCGGTGAGTATAATCTGATGAGATTCAGGAATGAAGTTCCGGGAATCATATTGAACATAGATGAAAGGAAGAAGATTCCTTTCATTGCAGGGGGCAGCGTATTGTATATAGACTCCATTCTCTCTGAATATACTATGCCGGGATCTGCACCAGTGACTCTTCTAAGGGAGTCGCTTCAGAAGCTGAAAATCGAGGAGCTTGTTGGACAGTTCGCCGGCCAGCTGCAAAATCAGCAGGATCTTCGAAATAAGAACAGGCTTGTAAGAATCATTGAAAAAACAGTTTCTGAAGGCCAGGGGGCCAAGCCAATGCCATTTCAGCCGGAATACCTGGTGATAGGCGTTTTTTATGAAAGGAAGCAAGTTCATTCAAGGATTGAAGAAAGGCTTGACAAACGCTTGAAAAACGGCATGGTCGAAGAGGTGGAACATCTTCATAATCAAGGAGTATTGTGGGAGCGGCTTGAGTTTCTGGGGCTTGAATACAGATATCTTGCGTTTTATCTCCAGGGAAAGATGTCATTTAATGAAATGAGGCGGAAATTGCTTGAAAAAATAAGGCAGTTTGCCAAAAGACAGGATATATGGTTCAGAAAGATGGAAAGGGAAGGACATCCCATCCACTGGGTAAGGGAGGGAAACTGGGAAAAAGCCTCTGGATTGGTTGAATTGTTCCTTTCTGGAAAAGAGCTCCCTTCTCCAGAATTAACTATTTCCAATATTTATTATGGCAAAAAGACATCATGAAATATTGGATTTATATTTGATTTGAAATAATTACAGTTTACCTTATAGCCAAGGAATATTTAAAAATGAGTTCTCAAAATAAAAATGAATCAAAGACAGTGATCCTTATAGTGGATGATGATGATCTGCTTAGGAATTTTTATTCACGCGTGCTTGCGGCTGAAGGCTATGAACCGGTATGCGCCACTAACGGTGACGAGGCGATAGGCATCCTGGAAAGCGGCAAACATGATATAAAACTCAGTATAATTGATCTGCTGATGCCTGTAAGGACCGGATGGGAACTTATCCAGTACATGAAGAAGAATCCCCAATACAAGGATGTTCCCATTATTGCAATCACCGGGCTTGCCGCTTCATTCGATGAATTTGAAAAGGTCAAGAGCACCTGCCAGGCCGTCATGCATAAGGGTGATTTTGATCTCAATAAATTTAAAGATACGATCAAAGCTCAGCTCAACAAATAATCCTCCTATATGTTCTCATACACCCACCCAGCCGCCGACACTTCCGTCTTTGTCCTTGTTGATATGCAGGAGAAGCTTCTTGCGGCGATGGAGCAGGACACGGCAGCTCGGATAGTGACCCGGCATAAAATCATGCTCGGTGTGGCGAAGGAATTGCAGATCCCTGTGATAATCACTGAACAATATCCGAAAGGACTTGGAAGGACCGCTCCAGAACTTTCAGGACTTTTCCGGGAAGGCTGGCCATTGATCGAAAAGACCTCGTTCTCCTGTTTTGGTGAGAGCAATTTCCGCAAGGAAATTGAAAGAAGACATTTCAAGTCGATGATCCTGATGGGGATTGAAACCCATGTGTGCATCCAGCAGACCGCCATTGACGCCCTAAGCCGCGGCTTCCAGGTCTTTCTGCCTGCAGACGCCGTGTGCTCAAGAAATGAAAAGGACATGTCGCTCTCCCTGGAGTTCATGAGGTGCTTGGACATATATGTTACAAGCACTGAATCAGTGATTTTTTCAATTCTAAGGGACGCATCCCATCCGTCATTCAGGAAAATATCAGCCTTGCTCAAATAAATGGATTGCTTACCGCCTTTATATGGACAGGAAACCTTGACTTTTGCTGAAACATAGGTATTATAAGCGCCGTTTGCCTGAAAAATGTCCCCATCGTCTAGAGGCCTAGGACACCAGGTTTTCATCCTGGCGACACCGGTTCGAATCCGGTTGGGGACGCCAGTCTTCGTTTGGAACACAGTGCAAAACGAAGACTGCCACGGCGAAGCTCGTTTTTAGATTTAGCGAAGCCGGGCTATAACCGTTTTAGTTCCAAACTACGCCTCGGCAGGCCACAGCTACAACTTGCTTTTCAATATCTTGTTAAATTGTGAAAAACGCAGACGGTAGGAATTGGGGTTTTCCTTCATCCCCCCAGATATGCTTTAATTATATGCGGATCCTTCAGGAGCTCTTCAGCATTATCGGAGTTTATTGATATCCTTCCGTTTTCCAGCACATATGCCCTGTCGGCATGGAGCAAGGCCTCATTTGCGTTCTGCTCGATAAGAAAGACTGTCACCTTCTCCTTATGGTTGATCTCACGGATGATGTCGAAAATATGGTCTATCAGCTTCGGTGCAAGTCCAAGGCTCGGTTCATCCAAAAGAAGAAGCTTGGGCGAACTCATCAGCGCCCTTCCTACGGCAAGCATCTGCTGTTCACCGCCGGAAAGCGTCCCGCCTCTCTGCGATCTCCTGCTTTTCAAGACTGGAAAATATGTGAATATCTTCTCCAAGTTCGCCTCTATGGCATATTGGTCATTTATCGTATAGGCTCCGAGCTGCAGATTTTCTAAAACGGTGAGATCGAAAAAGATCTTTCTTCCTTCAGGGCAGTGCGCGATGCCTTTTCTGACAATATTCTCAGGTTTTTCATTTGTGATATCGGTTCCATTGAAAATTATCTTCCCTGATTTTGCCGTGGTGATCCGGCTTATTGCATCCAGCACGGAGCTTTTCCCCGCCCCGTTTGCTCCAAGAAGGGCTACTATCTCCCCTTCATTGATATGCAGGGATACGCTTTTCAAGGCATCAATAGCCCCGTAGGCTACGCATAATTTTCTGACATCAAGAAACATTTTTCTTTTTTCCTGTTCCCAGATATGCTTCAATCACATCCGGATTATTCTGGACTTCATGCGGAGTCCCATGGGCTATTATTTCACCGAAATTAAGCACTATCACTCTTTCGCATAGGTTCATGACAAGGCTCATGTCGTGTTCTATCAGGAAGATGGAAACATGGAAGTCGTCACGGATTTTCCTGATAAGTTCAGTAAGCTCTGTGGTCTCGCGGGGATTGAGTCCTGCCGCAGGTTCATCGAGGAGAAGAAGACTTGCTTCAGTTGCAAGAGCCCTTGCCATTTCAAGCTTTCTCCTCTTACCGTATGGCAGTGACGATGCAAGTTCATAAGCTGAGTCTTCAATTCCGAAGAGTTCCAGGAAACCAAACGATTTTTCAGTTATTTCCTTTTCAACTGAAAAGAATTTCGGCAATCTGAGGGATGCGTGGGCGAAATTATAGCTGATATGCTTGTGATAGGCAATCTTGATATTGTCGATTACAGTCAGATAATCAAGCAGGCGTATGTTCTGGAAAGTTCTTGCTATGCCCAGCTCGGAAATCATATGAGGGGGCTTGCCGGTGATGAAGTCGCGCTGGAAATAGAATTTCCCGGAATCAGGAGTCTCCATTCCGGTTATGAGATTGAATACCGTGGTCTTGCCGGCCCCATTGGGACCTATCAGGCCGACAATCTCACCGGTATTGAGTTCCATCGAGAAATTGTCGACAGCCTTGAGCCCGCCGAAGCTTTTGCTTACGCCCTCGGCGAAGAACTGTTTGAATTCCTTCTGGATTGTCTCAAGCTGTTTCATTTTGCTTTGCCGGAGGTTTGTTTTTCATCTTTAATAGCTTTCCGATCCATACAGGAACTTCGTTCATTCCGAATATCCCGTTTGGCGCAAGCCTGATCAGTATTATGAGCAGGACTGCATACATGAGCTGCTGGTATTCACCGAGGCGGTATCCGCATATCTCGACATGCCTTAGGATATAGGGCGTGATTCCAAGGACAACGGCCCCGGTCACGGCGCCACTGAATGACCCAAGTCCCCCAAGGACGATCATAAGCAGGATTTCGATACTGCAGATGAGATTGAACTTTCCTGGAGCTATGGAGAGCTCCTTATGGAAGAAAAGAGCCCCGGCCAGACCTGCTACGACTGCACTCAAGAGGAAAGCTATCATCTTGTATTTTGAAATGTTAATTCCCATGGCCTGGGCGGCGATCTCATCCTCCCTGATGCACATCATTGCGCGTCCGAATGAGGATTTCTTGATGTTTATGAGGAAAACACAGATTATTATGACTGCTATCCATATGAACCACCATGATGCGAATTCCGCAGTGTAGTTAGGCGAATTTGGCCAGAGGTCGCCTGGGAACTCAGTGAATTTTATGCCGGTTGCTCCTCCTATTTTCTCACCGGGATGCATCTTACCGCCTGGGAACATGAGATTGATTAATACAAGCCTGGTGATTTCTCCGAAGCCAAGAGTCACTATCGCAAGATAATCACCCTTGAGCCTGAGGCATGGTATCCCGAGAATTATCGAGAATATTCCTGCCGCCATCATTGCCGCAGATGCGCTTATGGCAAAATTCAGGACTCCCAGTTCGGGGAATGTAAAATATATGGAGGTCAGACCTGCGGCATAAGCACCTATCGCGAAAAATCCGGCCTGTCCGAGCTGGAGAAGGCCGGTCATCCCGCATATCACGTTCAGGGAGAGGGCAAGGATCGCGAAAATCCCGATATTTCCCAGCACTGAATTAAATTCAAACCAGCTCATACCTTTTCCCTTACATTGCTGCCCAATATCCCCTGCGGCCTGATAAGCAGCACCAGTATCAGAACTACAAAAGCGGCGACATCCTTGTATCCGCTCGGTATATTGCAGAAAAGCACCATGTTCTCAACAATCCCGATTATGAACCCGCCAAGGACGGCGCCCGGAATCGAGCCGATTCCACCTACAACTGCCGCTATGAAGGCCTTTAAACCCGGCATGAATCCCATCATCGGTTCGATTACGCTCTGGAATCCGATGAGAGCGCCTGCTATTCCCGCCATCAGCCCTCCAAGCAGAAACGTCTTTCTGATAACGGAATTGATGTCTATGCCCATAAGCGCCGCCGCGTCAGGATCCTGGCTTACCGCACGCATCGCCCTTCCGAAGTTTGTTTTCATCACGATGTGCCACAGGATCAATGTCAGGACAATTGTGAGCGGGATATAGACGAACTGGATTATCTTTATGCCTCCGCCTCCAATGACAATGGAACGCTGGCAGATTTCACCGATCGACCCGGACTTGTCGGATGGATATTGAAGCGGATTGGCCTTGTTGATGAAGGATGCGAGATTCTGCAGCAGGAACGAGACCCCTATGGCTGTGAGAAGAGCAGCAAGCCTTCCGGATTTCCGAATAGGCTTGTATGCGATTTGCTCTGTAAGGACTGCGATTATTATTCCGGCTATCCCTGAGCTTAGGATGATGAGAGGTATCGAAAGAATGGCTGGTGTCCCTGATGGCAGCACGAGATAGATTCCAAAGCCCGCATAGGCTCCTATCATGTAGAATTCGCCGTGTGCAAAATTAATGAGCTTTATTATTCCGTAGACAAGCGTGTATCCCAGGGCTATCAGCGCATAAACAGCCCCGATGCACAACCCGCTTGTAAGGAAAAAAAGAAAATTATCCATTATAGAATATGGACCGGTAAATTTATGGATTTACGGTCGCCTTGTATTTTGCAACGTATTTGTCGCCGTCTTTTTCGATCTCCAGGATTACGGCGTTTTTTTCGACATTGCCATCGGGGGTCACTGAAATCTTTCCTGTTACAGCTTCAAAATCCTTGATTCCACGAAGACCATCCTTGATGGTTTCCGGGGTAGTCCCTTTCTTCAGTGCTTCGCAGAACATTGAAACAGTATCATAGCCAAGTGCTTCAAAAGTTCCGGGCTTGGCCTTGTAGGTCTTCTCAAAGGAAGAGACGAAATTCTGTACGGCCGGCCTTTTGTCTTCCCTGGAGAACGCCCCGACTATGAAGCATCCTTCGATATTGGGGCCTGATCCGTTTATTACCGACTCCTGGTCCCATCCGTCCGCTCCGCATAGCTTGGATTCAAGTCCGATCACTTTCGCCTGCTTTATTATGAGTGGCAGTTCGGGAGGATATCCGGGGACGAACAAGGTCTGGGCAGCGCTCCCTTTGATCTTCTTGAGCTGTGCGCCGAATTCGGTGTCCTTCTGCTGGTAATTTTCCTCGGTCACAATTTTGCCCCCGGCGGCTTCAAATGCCATTTTGAAGTTCTTGCAAAGGCCTTTTGAATAGTCGCTGTTCATGTCGACAAGCACCGCCGCAGTCTTGAACTTTTTTTCATTGAATGCGTAGTTCGCGGCTATTTTACCCTGGAAGGAATCATTGAAACATGCCCTGAACATGTATGGATTTCTCGGAGTCACAGAATCATTTGTCGCAGTAGGAGAGATCACGGGAACTTTGATTTCAGCTGCATCCCTGCGGACGGCGATCGCATTCGTGCTGGTGATAGGGCCGAGGACGGCGACGACCTTGTCACTGCCGGCAAGTTTCTTGTAGGCGTTCCTGGTTTCGGTCTGATCACCTTTATTGTCTTCGATGATAAGGAGAAGCTTGTTCCCGTTGATTCCGCCAGCTGCATTGATTTCATCAGCCTTGAGCTTCATTCCGTCAAGAGTCGCCTTGCCGTAGGATGTCAGATTGCCTGACAGCGGAAGGTTGATTCCGACCTTGATTTCACCGCAAACGCCAGAGTGATATATTCCGCCTATCAGCAGTACTGCAACCAGGACTTTCAATTTTTTCATGATTCCACCTCATGCTTTTAAGTAACTTGGGCTTTCCAGCCCGAGATTAAAATTCGAAACATCCTCGGTCAGGAATGACCGAGTTACTTTTATGAACAGGCAGGAATGCCTGTCCTACTTGTTTGCCGCATCGCACATCTTCCTAATGAATGCCTTGAATGAACCCATTGTTTCTATTCCCTTTGACATTGACTCGATCCTTCGTACGATCGCGCTGCCTACGACAACGCCGTCAACACCTGTGGCCGCTGCGGCCTTCACATGTTTTGGCGTGGATATGCCGAACCCGACAACGACTGGAAGATCCGTATGCTTCTTGATTTCAGATATGGTGCCTGCGAAATTCGCAGAAAAATCCTTCCCTTCGCCGGTAACTCCTTCGCGGGAGACATAATATATGAAGGCGCTGGCGTTTTTACAGAGGAGGGGGATCCTGTTCTTCGGCGTGTTCGGAGCGATGAGTCCGACGGTTGAAAGCCCGGAATCTTCAATTGTCTTACGCAGAGCGGCGTCCTCTTCGGGCGGCAGATCAAGCGGAAGAATTGCATCTACTCCGGACGCAACAGCTTTTTTGCAGAAGCTTTTGAAATTCCCTGAATATGCGATCGGGTTCATATAGGTGAAGAGGACTATTGGAATAGCGGGATGCCTTCTGCGGATTTCGCGGGCTTCATCAAGCACCTTGTGTGCAGTCATCCCTGAACTGATGGCGCGTTCAGCGGCGAGCTGATTGGCCTCTCCGTCGGCGAGGGGATCCGAGAAAGGAACTCCAAGTTCGAGAATGTCAATTCCGGCAAGCACCATCGCGTTGGCGATCCTCAGGGATGAGGTGTAGTCGGGATCTCCTGCCGTAATATACGCAACAAAAGCAGCCCGATCACGGGAGGAGCATCTTTCGAAGGTTTCAGTTATTCTTGTCATGTATTTCACTCTGTCGGCGCAAGTTTAAATTTTGCTTTGATCTTTTCAGCGATCCCATCCCGTTGTGCGTCATTCTCATATTTCTTCTGTCTCCAGCCCCAGTGGAAGCCGTCTTCGACCCCGCGGGGAATCACATGGAGGTGTGCATGCGGGACGACCTGTCCGGCACATGCGCCATCGGCGAGATGCAGGTTGAATCCTTCGAGATCCAGGGAACGTTTTGCGGCGACCCCAAGCCTGGCCCCTATAGTCATCATCCTCCCGGAGATGTTTTCCGGTATGGTTGCGGAACTGGTGTGGTGCTCCTTGGGAATCACAAGGATGTGCCCGTAGTTTATAGGGGCGATATCCAGGAACGCCAGGACAAGTTCGTCCTCGTATATTTTCACGGACGGTATCTCCCCGGCCACAATCTTGCAGAATATGCAGTTTTTCATAATCCGTCCTTTCGTATAATGGACGGATTATAATAAAGACTTAAAAAGGCTTAAATCAAGCTTGGAAATAGACCTGAAACCAGGTGGATTGATAAATCAACGAGATGAGACTATCTTGTATGAAAACATACGGAGGCGGGACATGCGTTCACAGCTGAAATTCATCTCGGATTCGGAGAAGGAGCGGATACACAATGACAGCCTGAAGATCCTCTGGGAGGTCGGTGTCCGTTTCGCCAGCTCCAAGGCGCTTGAAATACTTTCCAGGAATGGTGCAAAGATAGACAAAGATGAAAAGATTGCGCATATCCCAAGGGAGATGGTCGACCAGGCATTGAAGACGGCTCCAAAATCATTCACGCTCGGGGCAAGGAATCCCCAGTTCGATTTCACCGTGCCTTCGGCCTGGACCGGTTACACTCTTGACGGCGAAGCGACTTTTGCAATTGATTACAAGACAGGCGAGCGCCGTAATGGCACAAGCAAGGATCTTATCGCCAGCCTACGGATATTCGAGGAGATGCAACTGGGAACTATTGTCTGGCCGAATGTCATGCTGAGTGATATCAAGATTGAATCGGCTGACATCCGGAGCACTTGTATCTCCCTTATGAATTCTTCAAAGCATATCCAGCATGAATTGCACAATGTCAAAGAAGTCCCATATCTGATCGAAGTTCTAAAGGCGGTGCTTGGAAGCGAACAGGCCATTCGCGAAAGAAAAATATTTTCCGTCTGTTACTGCACGATCCCGCCTCTGACACATGACGAGGATATGTGCGAGGCGTATCTTGAGCTTGCCAAATTCCATGTGCCTATTCTTTCATATCCGATGCCAGCATGCGGTTCCACCGGTCCGGCCAGCCTTTACTCGAACATCGCCGTCGCCAACGCAGAGGGACTTTCAACACTTGTTCTTTTCCAGATGGCTTGTCCTGGAACTCCAATTATAATGGGAAATGCCGCTGGGATAATGAATTTCCAGACCGGCGGATTCCTTGAAGGGGCGCCGGAATCGGCACTTGTCAGCAGTGGGACAGGCGAGATGGCGCGGTTCTACGGGCTTCCCTGCATACAGGCGGGATGCCTTACAGATGCAAAAGCGCCGGGACCTCAGGCGATAATGGAAAAAATGCTTTCCACGGTACCGTTAGTTCTTTCCGGTGTCGATATAATCAACGGCATCGGCGAACTTGAGACCAGCCAGCTCCTGATCCAGGAACAGATCATAGTCGACCACGAAATCGCCTGCATGTGCAAACGACTGAAGGACGGGATCGAGATCAGCGACTCTAAGAACTACCTCGAAGATGTCGCCAGGGTCAAGCCCGGCGGACATTTCTTGATGGAGGAAAGCACCCTGGCAGCATGCCACAGCGGTGAGTTCTACATGCCGCAGCTTGTCGACAGGAACACATTCGACCAATGGCAGGAACTTGGACGCCCAGACCTTTACAGCAGGGCCAAGGAGAAAGTCAATGAAATACTCCAGTCTCCTCTGAAAAATCCGCTTTCCGACAAGGTGGTCGGGAAACTCCAGGAGATAATGGAAAAAGCCGACAGGGAACTGAAATAGAAGATTAGAGCTGATTTCAAAAATACAATAAAACGGTTGTCGCGGAAATATGCCCGTTGGAGTCCAAACTTTAGTTTGTCTTAGTATTTCCCGACACCCATTGGGGCCGGGATCTTCGACAACAGGTTACGCAAGCTGAAGCTTGTACTCCAACAAAAGCAATCAGCTCAATAGAGGCAATTTTGAAATTGCCTCATTAAAAAGGGGGTTTATCATGTCAAAGATTAGTATTGCTATTCTTATTGTAGCCGCATTCATTTATGCGGTGTGGCTGGTGTTGTTGGAACGCAAACTGCCTGATCTGAGGATGAAGACAGGATTGAAACGCCGGTTCATACTGGCCGTACTGCTCTTTGCGGGAATGCTGATGAATACTGGGTGCAGAAGCCCAGTATTATGTTATCGGCCGGCATATACAGAAGTTGACGAGAAGACTCAGAAAACATATAAGGTAATTGATACAATCAGTGCTGCCTGGAAGGTGCTCGATGCTGATAAAGGGGAGGAGTTCAGAAACAAGTTGGAAGAATGTGTAAAGAATAAAAATATGGACGAGAATGTATCGAAAATGCTTACTCTGGCTTATTCGGAACTGAGCCAGCACAAGATGATGACCAGAAACAAAGGAGAAGTCCCAACCTGCTATAAGCCAACTGTGCTTGGTTTCAACATGCAGGAATCGAATGAAACAGCATTGAAGCAGATTGAACTGCTCAGAGCAGCAAAGGAAAAGGGTACGATTGATGATGAAACAGCGAAGAAGGTCGCTGAAACGCTCTCGAGAGAATTGCAATTCCTGTCAGATGCCAAGGCGATTTCCGATTTAAGCTTTGAAGAGCAGAAGAAGTTCCTGGAGAAGTGTAAGAACAGCGCAGTAAGTCCTGGCGGCACTGCCATTTCAGCTGCCCAAATCATAGTTGAGATCGAGAAAGAATGAAATTCCTCAGGAAAATCCTGAATATCACCTCGTATAATTCAATTCTATATGAGGTGACTCCGAGATGCAATCTCAAATGCCTGCATTGCTATAATGCCTGGAAGGATGATGTCGGATATCCGGAGAAGGAACTGAGTACGCAGGCGGCTAAAAAACTGATTCTGAAATCCATCCGGGAAAGCGGATGCCGTAATTTCACATTCACCGGAGGCGAACCGCTGATGCGGGACGACCTTGAGGAACTGGTATCCACGGTGAGATCGAAATGCAGAAGTGTAAACCTTATAACGAACGGGACGCTGCTGCCAGAGGACAGGATCCAGTCGCTGATTGAAGCAGGAATATCCTTGTTTGAGCTTCCGCTCAATTCTGCAGACAGGAATATCCATGACAAGATGGCTGGAGGTTTTGAATGTTTCGACAAGGTTACCCGGGCCGCTGCCGATATCCGTTATCATGGAGGCGAAGTCGCATTTGTCTTTGTGGGGACGTCTTTGAATATCAGGCATTGGAAGGAAGTTCTTGAACTCGGGATTGCCCTCGGGGCGCGGAGCTTCCTTTACAACCGCTACAATGCCGGCGGGGAATGCCATGCTCATCCGGAAGAGCTGATGCCATCCGTCGAGGACATCAAGGACGGGCTTGCAATAGCTGAGAAATACTCTTTGAAATATAGGATCGGCGTAGGTGCATCAATTGCAATTCAACCGTGCCTGATTGATATCAAGGCTTATCCGCATGTCGGCTTTGGATTTTGTGCTGCCGGAACGGATCGGGCATATTACACGCTTGATCCAGTTGGGAATGTCCGTCCGTGCAACCATACGCCTACAATCCTTGGGAATATTCTTAATGAACCGCTGAAGAAAATTCTCAAGTCGCAAAAACTAGCGGATTTCATGTCTGCACGTCCAGCATTCTGCAGCGGGTGCAAAATGGAAAGGGAGTGTCAAGGCGGCTGCAAGGCTGCGGCTGAAGCCTGTTGCGGTTCTTTATATGCGAAGGAGCCCTTCCTTGAGATGGGGATGGCAAAGGCGATAAAGATTTTCTAAAGATTTAAGACACAACTAAAGTTGTGAACTCCTACTTTATTTGTGGTCAATCCTTGGAGCGCGCAGATCACCAATAGCTATCATTCCGTCCCCTGCGAATTCCGCAGTTCCGACATCTTCAGCGGTTTGAATGCGTTTCTTGCTTTCGCCCTGGCTTCCGGATCAATGGAGAGATATTTCCATCTGGCGAAAGCGAAGTCGTGCGGAATATAATTTTCAAGCCATCCGTGCAGAAGCTGGAATGAAGTCGGGTTGCCCTCGAAGATCCATGGGCACTGTTCAGTAAGGTACAATGACATTTTCCTGTATTTCTCCGTGCGTTCAGGGCAATCAGGCATGAAGATGATTTCCTGGAACATTTTGTCAAATTCGGGATCATTGTAGCCGACCCTGTTGCAACCGCCGATATTTTTGCCGTAGAAGACCTGGAGGAAATTCTCGGCATCTGGATAATCTCCAACCCATGAATAACGGAAAAGCTGGCTTTGCCCCTCCTTTAGCTTCTGCAGGAATCTCGGCTTATCATTCAGGAATGGTTTTATTTCAATCCCTATTTTCCTCATGTCGTCCTTCATAAGTTCAGCAAGCTGCCTGTATGCAGGAGAGTTGTCGCCGAGATCGAAGGTAAGTTCCAAAGGTTTTTTGGTTGCAGGATTTATTCCTCCGGGAAATCCGGCCTTGACGAGATGCTCCCTGGACTTTTCCAGATTGAACTGGCTGTAGGGATTTACGAATTTATCGTCATGCCCCTGGACGTTGGGTGGAATAGGTCCATTTGCCGGGACAAGGGAGTTGTTGGAGTATTTCACTCTTACATCAACATTGTAGGCGAGGCTTATGGCCTTGCGCAATTCAATATTCCTTGAGAGCAGCGGGTCGGAAAAGGAGAAACCTATGTAATTGATCTGGAAATCAGGCATTTTCAGAAGTCTTATCCCCCGGTCTTTTAATGCAGGAACAAGTTCTCCACCTGATATCACAGCATCACGGTTTTCATTGTCCAGGGAACTGAGGTCAAGTTTTCCCTGCAGGAACAGTAGCCAGCTTGATATCGGCTGTTTCACAAGATAGCAGACGATTTTGTCCAGAAATGGAAGCTGGCGTGTTCTGTCAGCTGGATTTTGTGCTTGAGGGAAGAATTCATTCCTGAATTCCGGATTCTTCTCCAGGATGATCTTATAGTCCTTCTGCCATTCAGCAAGCCTGAACGGACCTGAACCTGCGGTTATTTCCGCTAGGGAGTTGGCGTTGGCAATGGCGGTTTTCTTTGATACGACAGCGGAGTAGGACATTGCGAGCATGTAGAGGAGGCGGGGATCGGGCTTGTTCAGGTGGATTGCGAAGTTCGCATCATCGATAATCTCGAATCCCTCGCAGCCGGTGTCATAGATCGACATGTCGCCAGATTTGAGAGAAGTGCTTTTAGAATAAAATTCGTCAACTCCTTTGACCTTGCTCCGCCAGAGCCAGAATCCGCTGGAATGGACGCGTGCGTCAGCAAGTCTCAGGAAGGAGAATACGACATCGCGCGAGGTGACTTTGCGGTCGTTTTTGTCCCTGAAAGATGGATTTTCCTGGAAATACAGGTCATCCCTTAGCTTGAACTTGTAGTGAAGGCAGTCGGCGCTTGTTTCCGGCATTGATTCGAGCATGGAAGGGATGAGCTTGTATGGACGTTCGACATAGTCATATTGAAGGAGGGTGTCGTAGAAGCTCATGACCATGATGGAACTTGGGTAGTCTGAGGCGAGGGCGGGCTCGATCGTGTTAATTTTCCCTCCGGCATTCGTATATAGGGTGCGTCCCGAGTCTTTCTGCTCAGAGACATCCTGTTTTCCACAGGAGCAAAGGAGGAGGGCGGCGATTGCTATCAAGAATAACTTCATGGTTTCAGAATGTCCCCCTCCTTATTTTTCTTATACGGTATAGCTTCTCCGTAAAGCCGCCATCACTTTCAAACTTATTGGCAAGAGAATTGATCTGCTTCCTGAATCCGCCATGCTTTGGAATAAGAGGTTCGATCCCGATATTCTTGTCCATTTTATCCACCCTGTCCATTTGGTCTATTCAAATAATCTATCATCACCATTAAATTATTGAAGAGGGAGAGAGCATAAATTTTCCGACTGGACATAAAATGTCCCATCAGGAAATTTATAATTTGCAATAAATCTTTTTGATATTAGATTCGATGTTCAAAGTTCGAAGTTGGATGTTCGATGTTTATGTCTTGTCCTGAAATAAGTTGACACTTGCCAAAAGGAAAGGCAAGTAGTATGAAAGAGGTTTTCAGGTATAGTGAGTCATTTAAGAGACAAGTTGTT
>MHBH01000069.1 GCA_001804805.1 Lentisphaerae bacterium GWF2_49_21 | reverse complement strand
GTCTCTCGGTTCTCAGCGCCTCCAAGAAATTGCAGGCTGATTAATCGCCGGCTCTATAGTAGGTTAGCTTCATGAATATATTTTCAAGGAGCTCCGGTCTCCAGGCCGGCGTTCTTTATTCCATCCTCTTTATTTAGCGGAGTTCGCAAAATAAAAGCTGGTTTTTCACGTATTGTATTTGAAGGAGGGCGTGTCCGGTGGATGGTTTGTGTCCCAGGAATAATATGGTATTGTAAACATATGAAAAAGATAATCATACTTCTTGTCCTTTTATGTCTGCAGGATGTAAACGCCGAGGTGTTCACTCTCGCCCCCTTCGGCGGCGGCGGCAAAGGCGATCCGGCGACTTTCCTCCATCCCCGTGATCTATGGACTGAACCTGTAGTGATAAACGGTGTCAGTACAAGCCTTAAGATTTCGATGCTTGAAATAGGATTGGACATTTCCATCGACCAGCTCAAGAGGAACTATCCTAACGCCAGGATGATCAGGAATGGAAACTCAGCGCTGGTGGAGCTGAAGGATGCCGACGGCGGCAGGAAAAGGATTTATCTGGTGGAACTCGGCGGTGTCTATCCTGTGCTGCAGTTCTCAATGGATCTTCCGGCGAAGATGCCGGATACGCCGCCATGGCCGAAGGAGCTCCCGCTTCCTCCTGACTCCACGCCGGTATCGACAATGGAATTTCCGAACCGCAGGACGAACTATGGTTTCTTCAAGACGGCATTGCCTGCCGATGAAGCCCTGGGATCGATTACCAGCCAGCTCAACATGGACGGCTGGCAGGCCTTCGGCTCACACAACAATCCACTGACGCCCTCGAAGGGAGATGTGTTCATCAGAAAAAAACCGATGCAGATGATGGTCGTCTCCTTGTCTGAAAACGAAAAAGGTGAAGTCATCGGCACGGTCTATTTGAAACCATTGAAAGAGTAAGTTGTCGGTTGTCAGTTGCGGGGAAAAGAATAGACGACAGAGTTCAGAGGGCAGACGACAGACAACAGATGACTGATGACAGAAGACAGCTTGATTCATGTTGGAGTTCACAGCTTTAGCGTGTCTTGAATTTGCAGGAGTTCCAAATATTTCAGCAGTCAAGGATTATCGCCTATGAAATCAATCTTCAGTTATCTTTCACTTTTTCTCGTAGAGGTGATGAACGGCATGGTGAAGCTTCTTAAAATATAAATTCAGCGTCCGCTGAATTTATCGCTGAATTTATTACTTGTCGGAACGGAAGCAGTTGGCCGGATAGCCTTCCATGCTGTGGAGATTGCCGATCGGGTTGTTGGCCCAGGAATAGCGGACGGCGAAAGGCTTTTGGATCTCATCGTTCCATACCGTCACAGTGTTCCCTTCGATCGTGGCGTTTGCCCATTTATAGGACATTTTTTCAGCGGCCATCGCGAAGCCGGCGGCATTGACAGGATCCTCTATTATCAGACGGCTTACTTCCTTCTCGAGGATTTCGCCTGCAGGAGTTTTCTCCTCGATCTTCTTAAGATATACCTTGACGACCTTTGCAGTGCTTTTCATATCGGTTGTGATTGTCTTTTCAGTCGTCAGTACTCCGTTCACATTTTTCTGGGTCTCCGTTATCTTCACGGTCTTTCCTTCGAACTCGCCCTTGTTGCCATCGAAATTCTCGGAATACACAGCCTTGAGTCCGGCATCGGCATTGTCAAAGGTGATCTTCACCTTGGCGCCTTCTATTGTCATGGATTTGAACACGGGTCCGACGTTGAACGGTTTCTGTCCATAGGCCGTGGATATTGCGCCGGCATATAGCCTGTCCCCGGCCACAGACTGCCAGGTTTCGCCTATGAGGTTCAGCATTGAGACTATTGCCATGTTCTTGACATCTGTCGCCTGAAGCTGGGCTTCGCGGATATAAGGTCCGAAGCTGGTTGAGCTTTCAGCGGGGAGTTCCTGTCTTTTGTCGTTGGCTGGATATTGGATTAGGATGAATGGAAGATCTGGAGATTCAAAGTCGCTGCGCAAGTCTTCCACAAGATCCTTGAGGAGCTGCGTGTAGCATTTTGAGAAGGGCTTTGAATAAATCTTGTCCGACTGGCACCATACAATTCCTTTAGGTTTGAAGGGAATGACCTGTGTCAGCATTCCGTAATACAATACTGAAGGCTGTCTGTTGCTTTCAGGACCGTCTGGATATTCCGGTTTCCTGGGCGGGTTCTTCGGTTTCGAATTCTTTATCTTCTCCCATTGTTTTACATCGTTCTCCCATCTTGTCTTGTTCGCCGCGAAGTTCTGGATTGCGGCCGTCCAATAGGGGAATATCTGCGCGTAGTCAGGATTCTTCTTCAATGTCTCAGTCTTCAGCCATGCTTCAGTCGAGCTCCAGTTCCAGGAGATGTTGATTATTCCGACGGGGACGTTCTGGCCGGTCTTGATCCTGCTTGCAAACTCGTAGGCGATCTCAGGAAACTTGTTGCAGTTCTCGGTGTCGAAGTTCATCCAGTATCCTGATACGAGGTCCTGAGCGTTTTTTGCGATTGAGCGTTTGACGTCGAAGATGCGGACAAGCGGGTCGAGGACTTTTATGTTCTTGATGGGAAGACCGTCGTCCTTGGGTTTTTCATCCTTGGTTCCGGTTATCTCCTTGGGAAGTTCAATTATTTCAGGTTCGGGTTTCCTGACATTTCCGCCGAATGGAGTCTGTATGCCGTATATCCACACGTCGCCGACGAGGACGTTTTCAATCTTGAAGGAAGCCTTTTCCGCCGATATCACCATCTGCTGGGGTTTGGAGTTCGCCTCCATGGGCTTGAGCGTCAGCTTCCATCTGCCTTCCTTGTCATCGGCGAAAGTCTTTACCTTCTGTCCATTGAATTCGACCGTGACCTCCTCGCCTTTTTCTGCGAGCCCCCATAGCGGGAAGTCAACACCGCGCTGGACGACCATGTTGTCGCCGAGGACATAGGGCATTATTATCGCGGCTTGTGTTTTTGCGGAAATGAGAAGGCATGTTAAAACTACCGGCAGGAATATTTTATTTGACATTTATATTGCTATCCTTCAAGTTCAATGTCTTTCGCAGACGTCCTGTTCGGGCCATCCTATTTTCAAGGCCGTGTTGTCGATTGCGTCCGGCAGGATATTGTCCTCGGCGTGGCCGTCGCAGAATACTCCAAGCGCGAATCCGAAGTGCCTGAAATGCGTGCGGGCCTCATGCTGGGCGCCTGTTACATAACTGTGCCTGCTCCAGAAGTAATAGCTTTCGGACAGGTTTGAGCCGCTGACCACCGCCGAATCCATGAAGAGAACTGTCCTGTCGAGATTCTTGATGTCCTCGAGTTTTGCGGAACGGCTGTTGAGGATGTCGTTTTCCGACGGAGTTGGATTCGGATCGGGAGAGCCGCCGACATATTCTGCGTTTATGCCGTAGGAGCATGTGGATTTCATGACGGAATCCATTGATGTGAAATTGGCTGCGGCCTCGAATTCCGGGCATTTGTAGATGTTGTAGTTCTTCACATAATCGCCCATGATGCCTTTTTCAAAGTTGATGCTTGTACCGTTGTATAAGGCGCACCAGTAGTATTTGTCCGAGCCGCTGCCTTGTACGAATGTGTCAGGATAATATTTCTGTTCATCGGCATACATCTTTGCGGAGAGCCCCAGCTGTTTGAGGTTGGAGAGGCAGTTGGTCTTCCTCGCCTGCGCCCTCGATCTGGTCAGGGTCGGCACAAGGACGCTGGCAAGGAACAGGATTATTACCATTACCAGCATCATTTCCACAAGGGTGAAGGATTTTTTTCTATTCATGTTTTTCCTGTGGGCGGAGCTTCCTGTTTCAACTGTATTTTTTCCGCTCTCATGATTTTGAATTCATTGTTGATGTAATAAATGTAGAAGGTTATTTTTTCCCCTGAAGGCGAAGAGCACACGGCAGTGAACAGTGCTTCCGAACCGAGGTTCTTGTCGTCCTGGACAACTTCATCCAGCTTGAAATTACAGCCCTTCAGTTCCTGGATTATCTTTGTCGCCCTGAGCTTCCATGGCGGTGGAATATCGCCTGCCAGATATTTGTCGATGCTGGCGTTGGTTCTCAGCTGCAGTATGCCGGTCACGAACTCCTTGGCCTTGATGATTTCCCCGGAGCTGATCTGGACTGTCTTCCACGGATTTCTGGCGGCTTGGCGGTTTATGGAGACGATCTGGCAGATCATGATGATGATGCAGACAAGTGCGGCTGCGGAAAGGATGACGATGAAAAGTTTGGAGTAGTCCTTCTTTTCCTTCTTGATCTCTTCGTCGAGCTTTTTCCTGTCGTCGACGGCTGTGTTCAGGAATTCGCTCTTCCTCTCGGCTTCCTTCTGCTTTTCCAGGTCCTTCTTTTTCTTTGCAGCACCCTGGACCAGCTGGTTTATTTCTCTTGCGGTATTGCCCATGGGGGTATTTCCGATTTTCGACTTGTCCGCCGTAGTCCGCCAATGCGAACGAAGGAGGATTGCCTATTTTAAAAATATCCGTGAAATTCAGTGTTAATTATACAGGAAGATACGCCAAAATCCAGTCTATTTTGCTCCATGGATGAAAAGTCTTTCGCCCATGTCCGCCGGGAGCTTGAATGTTTCGGTGCAGTTCCATCTGAAGCCCGCCTGGGCGGTGAAATTGCGGATTTCGCAGAGTTCGGTCTCCGCCTGCCGGGGTGTCTTGTAGAGGATGTACCTGCCGGTCTTGTTCAGGAGCGGGCGTGTTTCGCGGAAAATCTCCCTGCAGCTTGAAAGCGCCCGCGCTGTTATCACGTCAAAGTAGAATCTCCATTCCTTCTTTTCCGACAGTTCATGCGCCCTGCGCGGGACCACGGAAAGGTTTGACAGGGATATGAGTTTTGAAGTGCGGGATATGAAATCGCTTTTCTTGATTGAGGATTCGATTGCGGATATTTTCAGGCTGGGGCAGGCCCTTGCAAGGATGAGCGCGGGGAATCCGGCGCCGGAACCGATGTCGGCCAGCTTGAGCGGAACTGTCTTCAGCTCGGGGTAGTATTTCAGGATATAGAGGCAGTCGATGACGTGCTTTATCCAGAATTCGTCCGGGGATGTGAGCCTTGTCAGGTTGTATTTCTCGTTCTCCTCGATCAGGAACAGGCGGAACTTCTCCATGTCCGACATGAAGGATGCAGTGTCGCTGATGCCGAAGGAGGCGATCAGCTTTTCGATTTCAGCGGATGATGGCGGATTTGTTTCCAATTTCTAGTTTTCCAATCGCAAATTACAAGTTGTGAATCATTTGAATATCCAATATCCAACAAGGAATTTCCAATCTCCATCGAAATTATGTTGGAATTCCAGCTTATGCCAATAGATGTATCAGTCCATAGGTCATATACATTAATGAAAAGAAGACCAGTATTCCCGCGAGGGAGTATCGCCAGTTGGTGGATTTGGCGGCGTTCCTGAAGAGATCCCTGAGCAGGTGGGGTTTTCCGCAGAGGAAGATTCCGAAGGTGCCCATCACGAAGCATAGGATCGAGAAGAGGGGCTTGCAGGGCGTCTTGTAAGCGAACGATTCATACAGCCAGTAGTGTGCGAAGAGGATGAGCATGCCCCCGAAGGCGCGCGCGAAAAGGTAGTCGAGGAGTATATAGCCGACCCAGGTGCAGAAGGCGGCCGTCGGAAGAAGGTAGAAATGCATCGAACTGGGCACAAGTGGTTTTGAATGGAAGGTGCACCAGAAGAGACCGAGTCCGGCAAGTACCGCGCCCAGTATCCTCATCCGGGGCAGTTTTTCACGCACGGAGATGTTTGCCGCGTTTGTTTTGTAGATCCAGACGGAGGCGAGGAGGAAGAAGGCTCCCGACAGGATCAGGCTTGACGCGAATATTTTTTCCTCAGTGAACATAAGGTACCATTAGTTTTGAAGTGCTCAATTTAACATTTTATCCTGATTATGAAAGGCATATAAGCAATTTTCTGCGATGCAAAAAACTGACAATTATGGATTTTTCATGTGATTCGTGCGATTTGCGGGGTATATTTTCAGTGTTTTACGCATCTCATGGCTTAACATTGGCGTAGACGGTCTGTTAAATAATCATAAATTGGCAGTTGGAAATGATTTAATGCTGAAACTTGGAGTAAATATCGATCATGTGGCGACCCTGAGGCAGGCGAGGAAAGCTGTCTTCCCGGATCCTGTCGAGGCTGCGCTGATATGCCAGAAGGCCGGAGCCCACGGGATAACAGCACATCTGAGGGAGGACAGGCGGCATATACAGGATTCTGACATGAAGAAGCTTGCCGCCAAGGTCAGAAGGCTCAACATGGAAATGGCCGTCACCGACGAAATGCTCCTGATCGCCGCCAGGCTGAAACCGCACAGCTGCTGTCTTGTGCCGGAAAAACGGCAGGAGCTGACAACCGAGGGCGGACTTGATGTGATCGGCGGCTTCAAGAAGATCAAGCCGGCAGTGAAGAAACTCCAGAAGGCGGGGATTGTGGTCAGCTTGTTCATCGATCCTGACAAGGATCAGATCGAGGCGTCCCGGGAGTGTGGTGCGGAGTTCATCGAACTGCATACCGGCTCCTTTGCGGAAAGCAGGGGCAGGAAGACTGAGAAGGAGCTGAAAAGGCTTGTTGACGCTGCGGAATTCGCAGATAAGATCGGCATCAATGTTAACGCCGGACACGGAATAGACTATGAGAACATTGAAGGCATCCTGAGGATCCCGCATCTGCGCGAGCTGAATATCGGACACAGCATAGTTTCAAGGGCGGTGCTGGATGGGATGCATGAGGCGGTTTCTGAAATGCTCAAGCTTATGCGGAGATACAGGTGTTGATGAAATTAGAAATCCGTTTTAAGTCTCAGGTGTTAGGTTTTAAGCAAAAGACAGATGATTGCTTAACACTTAAAACTTGGAACCTAAAACTTCCCTTGACGACAGACGACGGACGACAGATAACTTAAAATTGAAAAGAGAGGTAACGGAACATGCCTACCAGTATAATGCACGACATTCTTGAGCTCGGTGTCAATTCCAGGGCTTCCGACTGGCACGTCAAGGAAGATTCCCCGATAACAATCAGGATCGACGGGCGTCTTGTGGATACGGACATGGTTGCGTCAAAGGAAATCGTCCAGAAGACTGTTGCCGCCATGCTGTCGACCGATACGCTTAAGAACAAGCTGAATGAGACTGGGGACGCGGATCTTTCCTTTGTGGAGGATGGAGTCGGCCGTTTCCGTGTGAATATCCACAAGCAGCGTGGAATGGTCTCTCTCGCCTTGAGGCATGTGAAAAGGAACATCATGTCCATCGAGGAACTCGGAGTTCCTCAGAATGTCAAGAGGATAGCCGAGTCCGAGCGAGGCATCATAATCGTGAGCGGAACCACCGGATCCGGAAAATCCACGACTCTCGCATCAATAATCGAGTATATCAACCAGAATTTCAGAAAGCACATAGTAACCGTCGAGGATCCGATAGAATACGAGTTCCAGGACAAGGAATCCATAATCGAACAGCGTGAGATCGGTCTTGACACGGTGACTTTCGAGAGCGCGCTTGTCCATGTCCTGCGCCAGGACCCGGACGTTATAATGATCGGTGAAATGCGCGACAAGGAAAGTTTCGATGCCGCGCTCCAGGCGTCCGACACCGGACATCTTGTGCTGACGACCCTGCATGCGACAAATTCGTCACAGGCGGTGAACCGTATTTTGGATTTCTATGACAGGTCTGAACAGGACGCGATAAGAGGAGCGCTTGCGATAAACATTAAGTCGATAATGTGCCAGAGGCTCATCAGGCGCGCATTCGGAGGAGGGGTCATCCCCGGCCTCGAGATCCTGATAAACACTCCGATCATCAGGAAGATGCTTGAGGAGAATAAGATAGACAAGCTCCACGCGGCGGTCGAAACCGGAAAAGAGGACGGCATGCAGTCGTTCAACCAGTCATTGCTGAGCCTTGTCAACGAAGGCCTTATCACTGAGGAGGATGCGCTGAAGATGGCCAGCAATCCTGAGGCTTTGAAGATGAACCTGAAGGGCATATTCCTTGATTCCAGGGCTGAGATTCTTGGGTGATTTGGAATTTCCGGGATTTTAGCATAATAAAACCAGGCATGTAACGTATTATTATATATAGAGAGGAACATTTAGATGAATTTTGTGATGTGCAAGAGCAAGATCCACAAGGCGAGGGTGACAGACAGTATTTTGGATTATGAAGGCAGTCTTGAAATAGATACTGACATAATGAAGGCGGCGGGCATTTATCCATATGAAAAGATACTTGTGGTGAACGCCTCGAACGGACAGAGATTTGAGACTTACGCCATTCCGGGAGAAGCCGGAACCAGGGCTTTCAAGGTGAATGGAGCGGCAGCCCACAGGGCATCAAAGGGAGATACGATTACAGTGATGTCGTTCGGGGTCTGTTCGGAAAAGGAAGCCAGGAAGATATCGCCGAAGATATTGATAATGAACGCCAGGAATGAGATTGTAAAGAAGAAAGGCAGATCGCCTCTGGCGGATGCGTAGTGTAGGACAGGCCTCTGGCCTGTCTCTGGCGGATACGTAGTGTAGGACAGGCCTCTGGCCTGTCGGAAAATAAGAGACAGGCGGGACGCCTGTCCTACATTGAAGAAAAAGAGAGTGGTACGGCCGTCTCGACTGTAATTAGAATTCGCCGGTTTTGAGTTAGGAGCTTGTTAAGTCATGAAAAACCGCAGTACATCAAAGAGAGCTGGGGTTTCAGGTCAGGCGACATTGGAGTTTTCAATGATGCTGGCCATGTTTGCGATGGTTTCAGTCGTCCTGCTCCTGCTCTTGTCGGCTTTCAATGAATATGGATGGAGGATCCTTTCCCTGGTGGGTCTGGATTATCCATAGATATAATAAAGGAGGATGGAAATGAAAAAACTTATGCGGAAAAGAAGTGGCGGCCAGACAATTGTTGAGTATATACTCATCGTTGTCCTTGTGGCTCTTGCAGCTCTCACGGTTCTAGGTCTCTTCAGTGACACGCTGAGGAAGAAGATCTCCGGTGTGATTTCAACTCTCACATCAGGCGAAGAGGCTTCCGAGGCGCAGAGCAATGTCCAGACCAAGTCTGAAGACATTCTCAAGGATCTCGACGAGACTGGATTGGACAGCGGCAGCTGAGCAAAAGGTCTTGGCCCTTTGCTGAAAGTCTCCGGATATTCCGGATGCGCGGACTTCTGCACTCTTCCGGAGGCCTTGTTCCGCAGGTTCCAAAATGGAAAGGATCTGGTTTGAGATGAATAAGTTGATTGCAAAAACATGGAAACCGTTGCCCTGTAAGTGAATCTTGTTGGAGTTCACAGCTTTAGCGTGCGCATTGATTTGGAACCAGTTTGATTTTGACGTCTGGAATTTGAGTTCGATGCTTGTCATTAACTTTGTCCTTCATTGTCGAAGGCTGATGGGGAAAGTAGAAGACACGCTAAAGCTGTGAACTCCAACTTTAGAAGTCGAGTGGAAAGTAAATATTCAGAATATTTACAAAGGAACTGGGTTATGATAGAAAAAAGAGCATTGAAATTTCTCCGAAAAGCCTGCAGCGATGCAAGCGGGCAGAGCGCCCTGGAGTCCCTTCTCTGCTCCATTATCATATTCATCCTCCTCATAGGGCTGCTCCAGATCTTCCATCTTGCCGTGGCGACCCTTCTTACCGACTATTCCGCTTTCCGCACCGCACGGTCCTACTGCGTAGGATTCGCAGACTACCTCCAGGACCGCAGCTCGCGTGTCGGCGCGATCGGAGCTTCGGGGAAGATTACTGATCCTGACAATGATTCATTCGGTTCACCGATGTCGCAGTTCGCCTCCGAAGAACTCATGATTCCCGACTACATTGCCGGCGTAAGGTGGCTGGAATATGAGTATTGGGGCGGTGAAAATGATTATACACAGTATGGCTATATGTATTTTGATGCCGATGTTTCTACACCGAACACCACTCTGTCCAATTCCAATTCGGAACTGCTTTCAGGATCGGTGCAGACAGATGTCACTTTCCATAATTATCCGTTCCCGTTCCTTGATCTGTTTGACAGGAACAGGATCATATTTGATACAGTGGGCCAGTCAATAGATGTTGGTGGTACATCGAACCTCGCGAACCACGCATACGATTATCTGGTTTCCGGAGAATAGGGAGGTTTATGATGAAAAAGATAAATCGTGGGAATTCTGAGAAGGGACAGACTATGATCCTCGGGGTCATAGCCGTCCTCATCCTCCTTATAGCCATCCTTTTCCTGTTCGATCTCCATTCGATAATCCGGGTGAAGGTCAAGACGCAGAATGCCGCCGATGCCGCAGCGCTTACTGCTGCCAACTGGCAGAGGCACAGCCTTAATCTCATCGGCGAACTCAACATGGTCAAGGCCTGTACCGTCCTTGTAACTGATCTCGAGCCGTTCGGCGATGATACTCCGGATGTCATTACTGAAAAGTCTGAACTTATAACTGAGATGCAGGCAAGAGTATCATTTGTCGGACCAATGATAGGATTCGGTGCTGCGCAGCAGGCGGCGAAGAACAATGGCATGAATCCGGTTGATCACTACACTGCAGTTGTCAGCCAGCATATTGATAATCTTGAGAATGAGGATTATTACGGTTCCACCGCCGGCATCAACCAGGAGATTGAAAATTATTCCTGGAGATGGGCGTATCAGGACATGATCGAGGCCGTAAATTCAGGACAGGGGGGCATTGCCGCCGCTCCGAACGCCGATTTTGCGACACTTCCGGAGATCACACCGAATTCATGGTTGATGGACCTGGGGCTATACCGTGCGATCTCAGCAGAATACTGGTGTTATGGCACTCTGAGTTCCCTCATCCAGAATTACCCGTTTTCCGGAACATGGTGGCAGGTTTCAATCGTGGAAAATACAGGCAGATTTACGGAGGAATGCGAATATTCCCCGATCTTCATCGAATATTCAGCCGTCGGAGACCTGGAACCTTTTAATCTGGCGGAATCCACACTTAGAGCGGAAGCGCCGGAAAGAGGAATGACCGTTTCAGACGGGTATGACAAGACTGATTCCAATGACACTGACGGCATCAATTATACGCTTCCATACGTGAAATGGTGTATTTATGAGTCGAGCTGGGAGAGCACGCCTTCTTCGGAATGGACGGACGGCCTTTATCTGAGAGCACCGCTGATGCCGGATTATACCTATGGCGGCGCTGTCGCCAAGATGACATGCCGTGCCGAACCGACTGTGATGTCCAGCAACTACAAGGTCAGCGGTCCTTCCGGTACCTGGCTGGAGACCTCCACCGCAGAGGTTTCAGAAGTCTATTGTTCGGCGCTTGCAAAACCTCTCGGACGTCTTGCTGAAGGGATTCCCCCTTATGTGGCAAAAATGGTGCTTCCTGTCTTCGACAAGTCGAGACTTATCCCGATTGCAATGCAGGATCCAACCGGACTCTATGATCCTTTCAACGAGGATCAATACACCCTGTTCCAGTTCCTGAAATGGGCGGCAACAGTGAGTGACATCGACAATCCCGGAAGTTCTCCGCCGGCGGGAGGCGCCTATTATCTGGCATGCCTCCAGAAGCTCAATGACGTGGAGTGGAGAAGCAAAGGTTTCAATAAGAGCTATGTCTCGACAGTCCCGACCACGCGCTATGATCCCACTTCCAATCCGACTGGTGCCGGCTGGCTCCAGATGGGGCACACATATTCCTATGACGCTTCTGGCAACGCAACCGCCGTCCTGACCACCAACGAGGATACCTGCGACGACTGGGGCGGCGGCGGGGGCGGCCCTCGTGCCGGACCTTCCATCCTGCACTGATTGGATTTTTACTGGATATGATAATCCCTATGACTATAACATCAATTCCGCCAGTGGCGCAGAATCAGGTGACTTGCAATTACGGGTTCAATTCTGACCCTGTTGGAAACCGTTTATACTGTATAGCCATGCAGTGGCCTGATGTCAACTTCACTTCAGCGTGTGCATATGGAAGACTTGTAGTGATGCGCAAGAACAAGATGAATTGACTTCTTGGAGTTGTTCCTCATTCCGGAATGTAATATAGGTTCGCTGCGAAATAGAGGAGTATGGACAGCAGGGCCGCCATGAATGGGGTTGCAAACCAGCCGAGGCTGATGCGCGCAAGAGTCCTGTAGTTTATTGTCTGCCCGCCCTTGATAATTCCTATGCCTATGACAGATCCAACGATGGCCTGTGTTGTGGAGACAGGTACGCCTATCAGGGCGTAGACATGCACTGTCACGGCATGTGAAAGCACGCATATGAGCGCATCGAAAGCGCCAAGCTTTACGATCGATTTGCCGACTGTCATCATAACTGGCTTTGCATATGTGATGACTCCGAATGCGATCGTTATCCCGCCGAATATTTTAGCCTCGGACATTGTCAGCATGTTGTGTCCCACGAAGATCGCGCTTACATTAGCCACATTGTTCGCTCCAAGGGCGTATGCTCCGTAGCATCCGCAGATTATCAGGAGCAACGACATGATAGGATCATATACGAAGACGGATGGTGTGAGTTTTCTGATCAGCCCCCTGAATGCATAGTAGAAAATAAATGTGAGTAGCATTGCCCCCAATGGAGTTCCAAGCCAGCAGGCAATGATCTTCAGGAGGCTTCCAATATCAAGGGAGCGCTGGAGGACTGCGACGCCGGCTATAGCTCCTACTACTGCCTGGGAGGTGGAAATGGGCATCTTGGCGACGGTGAGAATGATTACGGTGAATGCGGCGGCGAATGTGACAACGACCGCTGTTCTCCGCGCTTTCCTGTCGGCCTTTGCGATATCAGTTTCATTCTTGACGGTGAAGGCTGTATCCTTCCTGAGCTCCTTGCTGAGGGTGACGATTCCGGGTTCTCCTCCTATGATCGCACCGAGCATTACAAAGAGTGCTGTCAAAAGTATGGCGATCCTGTAATTGACCATCCTTGAACTGACGGCTGTGCCGAAGACATTTGCGGAGTCGTTGGCGCCCAGGCCCCAGCCCATGAAGACACATCCGATATATTGTATGTAATGGCTGAACATTTTTGATTGCCGATTTCCAATCTCCGATTTCCAATCTCCGATTTTTTAACCAATTCAATCAAATCAATTGCCGGCCAGAGGCCAGCGCTCCTTTGAGAGCACATATTTCATGTTGTAAGTATCAAGTTACAGTTTTCGTTTAATGCTGCATATGACGATCCGGTCCATTACGTGCTCGCACAAGTTGCAGATGTCGCCAAGTTGATTGATCATGTCCTTTTGTACTAGCTTGTCACCGGTGTTGATGTCCATGGCGAATACAGTTCGTATCATCTTGTGTTCGAGCCTGTCACCGATGCTTTCGTTGTCGCCAATCAATGCCTGGAGCTCCTTTATCTTCTCCATTTTCATAAGGCTGTCAAGGGCGGCCTCCCTGGTGTATTTGAACGCCTCGAGCGAAGTGCCGAGGAGCTCCATGGTGTCGTTTTTGAGTACTGGCAGGACAGGAATCTTCTGGATTGTAAGCAGTGTTGCAAGATGGTCCACGCAGTTCGGGATCATGTCGATCCTTTCAATTATGTCGAGGAGGTCCTCCCTGGATTCCGGAAGCAGGGACTGTTCATACATGGTGCATTCGATCAGCCTGCGTGTATCATCGGCGTCAGATTCCTTCTCGTGGACCTTTGCCGCAAGGACGTCGAAATGCTCATCGAGCCCGTTCTTGAATGAATGTTCCATTGCCTCCCGGAATAAGACGAGTGTCTCGGAACAGAGTGACAGATAGCTGGTGTATTGTTCAAGCAGAGCCTTGTTTTTCCTGAAGATGAACATGTCCGGTTCCTTTCCATGTTTTGCAAAAATTCGATTGGGCAATTGCATTGATGCAGATGAACGCCGACCTTCCGCCGTCGCTTAGAAGCTATGGCGGGACAAGCCAGGTCGGCATAGGGGAGCCGGTCTGGAGACCGGCGCTCCGTTGAGAGCAGTCATGCAATCAGCTCCAATAATATAATGCAGAATAGGCTTATGGCCTGGTATTCTTTGAAAAATTATATTTTCTTTAAGTTGCCTCTGCAACATAAAGAAAATATCATTGGAAAATCCTCATGCCGATTACAATGAATATAGTAAGCGTCAACAGGGATGTCAGATAGAGCCAGAGTAGCAGGGAGCCCATCTCATCGACATTCTTCTTCTGGAGCGAGCTTATTACGATGAGGCTTGTCGCAGGGGGCACGGCGGACTGGATGAGCATCACCAGCGCGAGAAGGGTGTCCTGCGCCTTGCCATGAGGAATCAGGTTGAAATGCATGAGCGTCTTTATGTAGGCTATTGCGAGGACCGGAAGGATTATCAGCTTCACGGCTATTACGATCACGGCAGGCCTGAAGTCGAGGTGCTTCGCCAGCGGGCTTAGTGCGAAGCTTCCACCGAGCACGATCATCGCGCATGGCACCACTGCATTTCCAAGGCTCACGCAGGTGGTGAACACCGGATGGAGGAAGCCGGAAGAATCGCAGAGGGCGGCTCTCAATGAGAAGACGTTCCCGGAGGAGAGCGTTATCGAAGGGATGCTTGCGGCGATGAGTCCGGCAATGATTCCCCAGACAGGAGGAGTGATGAAATCCGAGACCTTCAGGGAGCTGTGCGACTTTTCTCCGAGGATGTTGTATCCGACTGTCCACATCATTGGAGAAAAGGCGATCACGAACATCGACACATAGATGATTCCCATTGCCTGAAGCTCAGGTTCCTTGTTGAATTCCGGGAATATGGTGCAGATTGCTATGACAAGGGGGAACGGGAGATACATTGCATTCCCGAAACCGCATGTGGCCGTTACTACGCTCTTGTATTCCGGGCTTATCCTGATCATCCTGACAGCCAGGGTGCCCAGGGCAAGGCCGGTGACGATGAAGATCACGCCTGTCACAGGAAGCACCCAGAGCTCCATGAGCTTGGCGAAATTTATTTTTTCTGTGAAGCTCGCGAAAAGCATACACGGCAGGAGGAGATGGAATATGACCTTGCTAAGCGTCTGGAGCGAACTGCTGTCCAGTATCTTGAATTTTGCGAGAATGACTCCGCCTATGGACATCAAAACGATTGTGAATATAGCCTGGGCGGAATAGTAGAACAGGCCAAGAGTCTCCATTTTCAGTGCCTCTCGCTCACGGGCAGGGCGATCTTGAATGTCGAACCTTCTCCGAGCTTGCTGTCAAGGGTGATTGTACCGCCGTATTTCTTCACGGTGTCCATGCAGGAGTGCAGTCCATAGCCCCTTGAGGCCTTGTTCTTGTCCTTGGTCGAGAATCCGAAGCTGAATATCTTGTCGCGGACATTGTCGGGAATTCCCGGACCGTTGTCCTTGACTTCGACGACGACCATCTGGTTGTTTTCAATCTTCTCCATCTTGAGTATGATTTCAAGGATATGCTGCTTCTTGGTTTCACCTTCGCTCTCAATCGCCTCGACTGCATTCTTGATGAGGTTGATGAACACCTGTGTCATCATTGAAGGATCGATGAGCACCTGCGGAGTCTTGTCGTCAAGGGTCATTTTTATGGACACGCCCTTCTTGTTGCAGGTCTCCTCGAATATCTTGACGGATGATTCGATGACAGGTGCGAGAGAGGACATGTTCTCCGTACCGAGTTCGCCCATGAACCTCTGCTGGAGCTCGATGATCTCGCTGATATGGTATAGCTTGTTGGATAGCGAGGAAAGCAGCTTGATGGTCTCAAGCCGCGATTTGTTGATGTGGTTGAGGAGTTCGGAGATGATATCGAAATACTGCTGCCCGGACTTGTCCTCCTTCAGGAACCTCTGGATATCCCCCTTGTCAACTTCCTTCCTGAAGTTCGGTATGATCTCTTTAAGTATGAATGATTCCGGCGGCTCGGTATTTCCCGGATTCTTCTCCTGGAGCTCGAGGACCGTAAGCTTGGCGACCGTCACGGCGTTTCCGATGTTGTGGATGATTCCAGTGGAGACCTGGAGCATTCCCTCCTCCTTGGCCGTCCTCAGTTTCTCCTCGTACTGCCTGCGTTCGCGGAAGAGGCGTATGGCTTCAAGGCTGAGGGATGCGATTTCATTGAGCCGGACAAGATATTCCCCGTCTTTTTCAGTCAGTACGTGTTCATCGAATTCGTTTCTGGAAACAACTATGGTACAGGCGAAGATCTTCGAGTGGACAAGGATCGGTGACATCAATATCCTTGGCGCTAGCTTTTTGAAATTCTCGGAAAAACCGGAAGGGACCTGGTCAGTGAACATGACGTAATTTTTATCCTTGCACTGCTCCTCGAGCTGGCTTATGGAAAGGGGGATCTTGATCTCCTTTATGAAGTCCGTGTGCTTTTTCGGATGTGCGAGGAGCTGCTGCTCGACCTGCGCCGGTACATCCTTCAGAGGAGGGAATGTCCCGGATACCGCGCATCCCTTGAATGAGTCATTGTCCGAAGCTGTTACAATTGCCGCCCCTATGCCCCTGATGGACCTCTGTGCATATTCGACAAAGTGGGTGAGGAAAGTCTCGTCGCTGAGGTCTTCTGAAGTTATGGCTTTGCCGCTGAGGCCCAGGATGGCCGCCGTCGCCTCCCTTTCCTTCGCTATCTGGCGCGACTGGTCATAGCAGATCCTGTTCGTTATGATCACTCTTGTGTGCTGGTAGATCACCCATACTACGAGGATGAGGATTATGAATATCAGAAAAAATAGGATGCTGTTCATCGCCTATCACCTGTAAAAAATGAAATGCATGACGCCCAAAACACAAATATATTATGCAAACGGGAAAAATCCTTGTGGAAGAGATGGAAAAGTTGAAAAAAATAAAGATTTCTAAAATACGGTTACCGGGCCGTCCCCTTGCGGAACAGGTTTTCCGCGTGATATGAGCTCCTCACAAGAGGTCCGCTTGCGACATTCTTGAATCCAAGCTTCTCCGCGAAACGCCTCCACTTTTCAAATGTTGCAGGTGTCACATAACGGTTAAGCGGCCTGTGCTTCACGGAAGGGGGGAGATACTGGCCGACAGTGAGCATTTCAGCGCCAGTTCTGCGGATTTCGCGGATTGTCTCCTCGATCTCGGAGTCCGTCTCACCAAGACCGGCCATAATCCCTGACTTTATCGCAACCCGGCCTTTTCCTAGTGTATAAGCTTTCTCCAGCACCTTCAAGGAACGACTGAAGTTGGCTCCGCTCCTGATCTCCTTCGTCAGACGCTCAACGGTTTCAAGGTTGTGGTTGAATACGTCAGGTCCGGCATCTATCACTTTTTCAAGGCTTGCAGTATTTCCTCTGAAATCTGGTGTCAGCACTTCAACCTTCACTCCGGGGATTTCCTTCCTGAGTCTGCGGATCGTATCGGCGAACTGCGAAGCTCCTCCATCAGGGAGATCGTCTCGGGTCACGCTTGTGACTACGACATATCCGAGATTCATTTTTCTTGCGGCCTTTGCGAGTTTCGCAGGTTCATCTCTTTTGGGAGGGGCAGGTTTTTCAGAGTGATTTACGGCGCAGAACGTGCAGTTCCTCGTGCATTCGCTGCCGAGGATCATGAAGGTTGCGGTGCGTTTGTGCCAGCATTCGCAGAGATTAGGGCATCTTGCGCTCCGGCAGACGGTGTTCAGCTTGTAGCGTCCAATCAGGGATTCGACTTCCTCCCTGCTGCTCCCAGCCGAAACTTTCACCCGGATCCATGGAGGAAGCTTGGGACGAACTTTTTGTATAGGATTTTTCATGTAGGAAAAATTAAGGCTTGAATATTAAGACAAACTAAAGTTTGGACTCCGACAAGATTTTTTCCGCGCCATGGTTTTCCTGAATCTTCGCCGACTTGCCCGCCATAGCTTCTTAGCGAAGGCGGATTCTCAGTTTCTCCGACACGCCGTTACTCAGGCTCACCGGTTCTCCGTTTCAATCTTACCTGATTCCCGACCAGCTCGGGAGGACGATGTTCATCTTGCCACCGAGCAGCTGTCTTGCCTTGCCTGTCCATGTGTCTATGACATATAAGGATGAATTACCGCCAAGAGTCCTTGAACAGACCACGTGGCGGTTGTCGGGCGCCCAGCTCGGGGATTCCCAGTCGCCTGCGGCGTTCACAACGGTCCTGCTGGGTTCCTTGCCATTCAGATCGAGCACGGCTATTGCATAATTCCCCATTTTTGCGGAATACGCAATCTTGTTGTCATCGGACCAGCTTGGAGAAACAGCCTCGGTACCAAGAGTTGACAGTCGCACGGGATTTCCTCCTCGTGCACCCATTATATAAAGCCCCGGCTTGCCACCCAAGTCGGATACGAAGCAGAGCTTGTCGCCGGAGGGAGACCAGCATGGCGAGGCTTCTACACTTGCACTGTTTGTGAGCCTCTGGAATTCCTTCCCTGCGAACGATTTTATATAGAGCTCGACCTGGTTGTCACGGCTGAGGATGAGAGCGACGACACCTCCGTTTGGCGAGACTGCGGCTCCAGCATTGAGTCCCGGGAACTGCGCGAGCCTGCGGCAGCGTTTTGAAGCGACGTCAAGCTCGACAATGTCCGTGAACATCTTTGAATACAGGGTATAGACGATCTCATTCCTTCCAGGGATCCAGTCGGGTTCCACGGAAAGGCTGTTGTTGTTGGTCAGCTGGGCGACATTGTAGCCGTCGAAGTCGCAGATGAAGATCTCCTTTTTGCCGACCTGAGTCTGCCCGGCGAAAGCTATCTTTGAAGAGCAGATTCCCGGGATGTTGAACATTTTCTTTAGGATCGCGTCGACGGTCTTGTGCGACGAGTCCCTGAGGTTCTGGGGATTGACAGATGAATTTAGTGCGAAGAGGCTCGTCCCGTTTCCGTTTGAGACGGTCATCTGGACCTGAGTGCCGGCTGCCGCGCCGGTGATGAAGTATTCAGCTCCGCTGTCGACAAGGTCGAACCAGCCGCAGAGCTTGAGATCCGAGGCGATGAGTTTGGAAAGCTCCGGATTTCCGGCGACGGCCTTGTACATAAGCTTGGGATTGCTGGTTCTTTCAGGCTTGACTACCCGCACCTGCGCCTGTACGCTTGAGGAAAGTATGATTGACAGTGCGGCTGATAAAATTAGAAACTTTTTAAACATTGTTCTTGCTCCTGTGATGATTTCAATTATTGTGCATTTGAAATTGGAAATGAATGTCCATTATCCGGTTTCAACGTAAAATAATAGGTTAACTTATTTACCGGCAATCTCAAGCGGGAAACTTAATTTAAGAGCTAAAAAATTATGATAATGCCATTGGGGGAAAGCACCGAGCTTGAAGTGCAGAGCGGGATAGTCCCGTCCACGGAAGCGTTTTTTTCAGACAGCACTCCACTGCTGAAATCTGCGGAACTCGGAGGGCCGGCCTATGAAAGGCGGCCCCAGCAGGAGGAGATGGCGCGGAAGGTCGCAGCTGCTTTTGCGGAAAAGAAAAACCTCTGCGTCGAGGCGCCGACCGGAGTCGGAAAAAGCTTTGCATACTTGGTTCCAGCGATCTATTGCGCCCTCGAACTCCGTAAACCGCTTGTCGTCAGCACGGAGACGATCAGCCTCCAGGAACAGCTTGTTGAAAAAGATCTGCCCCTCCTGCAGAAGATCATGGACGTGCAGTTCTCCGTCGCGCTTGCAAAGGGCAGGGGTAACTACATCTGCAGACGGCGGCTTGCCCTGATAGCAGGCGAACATTCTGAATACCTGCCGGCCGATTCCATGCGGTCCGATGTCGAGAAAATAGCCCTCTGGGCCGAGAAGGCCCTGGAGGGGAGCCGTTCGGAAATAGATTTTCCCTTTGATCCGCAATGCTGGGACTACATCTGCAGCGAAACCGGCAACTGTTCGAAACCCAAGTGCGCATATTTCAAGAGATGCTTCTACTGGAGGGCGAGGAAAAAATGGGATACTGCCGACATCATCGTCTCAAACCACGCGCTGTTCTTCACTGATCTGAAGATCAAAAGCTCCGAGAACCTTGAAATGAGCCTTCTGCCGGTCTACGGGGCGCTCGTCCTGGATGAGTCGCACACTCTCGAGGACGAAGCCGCACAGCATCTCGGACTCCATGTTTCCAGCTCAGGTGTCAGGCTCTGTCTGAAGAGGCTCTTCGACCCGCAGAGGGGAAAGGGCCTGCTGATGAGGTCCGGGGAGGAGGAGCTCAAGCTGAGGGGCCAGGTTGCTGAACTTATGGATGCAACTGAAATATTCTTCGAAAAGGTGAGGGACTTCGCGGCCGGCTACCAGGACAACGTGATCAGGATCAAGCAGCCTGATTTCATCACGGACATCCTTTCCGAGAAGATAGGGCATCTGGAGCACAGGCTCAATGAATATCTCAAGGAGCTGGATGAGGATGAAGATGACAACTTGAGCCAGGAGCTTTCAGCGATGCTCCTGAGATGCGAATATTACAGGCTCGCAATATCGGATTTCGTGGCGATGCGGCTCGATGACCATGTCTACTGGATCGAAAAAGGCGGCAGGAGCGAGATGAACATCCAGCTCTACGCGGCGCCTCTCAATGTCGGCGAGATCCTCAGGAAGATACTTTTCAACGGCGAACTTCCGGTCGTTCTCACGAGCGCCACGCTGTCAGTTGCCGGCAAACTCGATTATTACAGGAACAGGATCGGGTTTGACAACGGCACCGAGGACGTGCTTGACACGCCGTTCGACTATGAGAACCAGGTGAAGATATATATTCCAAAGAGCATGCCCCTTCCGGACGAAGAGAACTATCTTGGTTCAGCCTGCGATGAGATTGAAAACTACATAAAGATGACGCATGGGAAGGCATTTGTTCTTTTTACGAGCTACGACACCATGAAAAGAAGTTCCGAAAGGCTGAGGGGGTTTTTCGAGGATCTCGGCATAACTCTTCTCGTCCAGGGCGAAGGCAAGAACCGCTCGGACATGCTCAACGAATTCAAACATGATATTGATTCGGTCATATTCGGGGTGACGAGCTTCTGGATGGGGGTAGACGTCCCCGGGGAATCTCTCAGCAATGTCATCATAACAAAACTTCCTTTTGCCGTTCCGACCCATCCGCTTGTCCAGGCGAGGAGCGAGAAGATTGAAAGGGAAGGGGGCAGGGCGTTCATGGACTACTCGCTGCCGGAAGCCGTGCTGAGATTCAGGCAGGGCGTCGGACGCCTCATCAGGAAAAAGACGGACAAAGGTATTATTGTCATCCTTGACCGCAGGATCATCTCCAAGCGTTATGGCAAGACCTTCATAAATTCGCTGCCGAAATGCCCGGTCGAGATTGTGTGAAAATTCGTAACTTGATACTGGATACTTGAAATTGGAAGGAGCGCCGGCCTACTTCGACAAGCTCAGTGCAGGTCTGGCCGGCAATCTTATCTTGCGATAAAGGAGTGGGATGGAAACTGAAGACACTAGGAAATATGCTTTTGGCTGCGGGGTGCTGATGCTTGCCGTCCTCGGCATCATCTATACGATGCCCTTGTGGAACCGTCCAAATCCATCCTCGAAGCAAAACACGGAACAGGTTCAGTCTGAGAAGGCTGAACGCCCGCTGGAGCCGCCAAAACCTGTTGAGGTGAAGAAAAAACCGGCACAGATCCTTGAAGAGCTGTCATACATGATGAAACTCTTCGAGGACGCTTGCAACAAGAAATCCCTGGACGAAGCCATCAGGCTCTATGGACAGGCGAAGGAGATGCTGGCGAAGTCAAAAGATCACGACGGATCTGATACTGTACAGAGACTCAGGGAAGCCGTCTCGAACATGAAGAGAAGGATTGTGGATATGAGCCTTGAACGGAGCAGGGAAGTCATGGCTTCTGGCGACACAGCGAAAATAGACGCAGAGATCGAGAGGGCATGGCTTGACGGAGAAGCTCCACTTCCTGAGAAAGAGACACTCGAATATCTGGTGGGGCGCTGGAAAGCGGCACGGGGTGCAGGTGACACCAAGGCCGCGGATGCCGCACTGAGGAAGGCTGCGGACTTCGCAGTGCAGGACATACATAGCATTACATACTGGAAATACAGAAGTGGTCCACTCGAGGAGGCGATGCTCAAGATATTTACTTATGAGGAGCTCATGGGACTGGGCAGGAAAAGCTTGGCCGATAAGGATCCTCTTCTGGCAGTAGCATATCTTTCTGCGGCGATCAGGATCTCGTCATCCGGCGATTCCAAGATTAAGATCAGTCTCGAAGATTGGCTTGATCGGCAGAGGATGCTGAGTGAGTCGCTCCTTGAGATGGGCAGGCTTGCGGAAGAGGGGAAGCTGCGCTGGCTGCCTCCTGACAGCAACTTCGACAACAAGGTGGAAATATTGCTCCAGATGGCAATAAGCTACGCGAACGAGGCAAAGTCCAGGGACAAGAGTGGAAGGCCGCCGGAAATAAAATATGCCGTAGCCATTAAGGCCTGGGATGAACTGTTCAAGCTTTATCGGGGGAAGCTGCGCCGGATATGCGGGACGCAGGAGCCGTACCGGGTGCTCAGCTACTGCGAGGATGTCATGTTTGAAAGGGCAGGCTCGTATATTTCATTCACCAGCGACTGCTTCGGTCCCGGAAAAATATTGGAAGCCCTTCCGGATAATGTCAAAAAGGATTTGGAGAAGAAATCAAAGGATCCCAAACAGCAGATTTTTGCCCTCCAGGAAATGATACGTCTGAAGGCATATTCGCCTGCTTTCGAAGGGAAGGAGGATTTTGTAAAGGCCGATGTCGGGGCGAAATGCAGCCTTGGGGTTGCCCTTCTTAAAAGTGGGAAGTTTTCCGAAGCCTTTTCCTATCTCCGTCCTATTCTCAGGGAATATCCGGAATCAGAAGAGGCCGCCCTGATAAAGAAGGATATTGCGGAGAAGATAGAGCGGGCGCGGAGCGGCAGGGATTTCAATATGCTGTATGGCCTTGCGTCTTTTCTCATAGGGGAGATGAAGGGGAAGTCGTCGCTTCCTGCGGAGTTCGCAGGAAAACTTGTGGAAAGCCTTGATGCCGCCGCTGAATTCTACAAGACTGGCTTTCCGATGAAAAGGGCCTTCATGCTGAGCCTGAAGGCCGACGTGCTTGGAGATACGGAGAAGGGAAGGGAGGCGCACGCCGAAGCCATGAAGGTGGGATTCGAGACGGTGAAGGGGATGCCGCTCAAGGAACCGGCGCAGCCGTCGCTCAAGCTGCCGTCGCTTCTCGCAGGCTGTTCGGTGGATGCAATAAAGAATTCAACTCCCTACCACCTGATGGCGTTTTATGACGGACCGGAGAAATTCTTCGTGAGGTTCAATCCCTACAGCAATGGCTCGCTTGCGCTTTTGGACGGGGACTATGAGATTGCGGCCGTTGTCACCGCCGATGACATACTTCCATACAGGGCAAAATATAAATATAGCAAGGAGTTCCTGCTCCATACCTACCTTATATTGGAGGGGGGGAAAGAGAAGAAGGAATATTCCGATCGCTTCTCAGGCAAGTTTAAAATGCTGCGCGTGCCAAAGGGTAATGAGGGGGTAGTCCTGGATCCGGATTCAGGATTCATGAAGCCTTGAACACCGATGCTTGGATATTTTTTGTGTGAATGTAGGTGCTTTATTGATCTTCCGTGTTTGGCATAAAAAGATGACGCCGTACATTAACAATCCTAATAATCAAAAACAGGAGATATCATAATGACAGAAAACCAGACCGCCAATCCAGCCCCGTTGGGGCTAATGGGATTTGGAATGACAACCGTCCTTCTCAATATCCACAATGCCGGTTTTTTCGAGATCAGTTCCATGATATTGTCTATGGGGCTCTTCTATGGCGGGATTGCGCAGATAATAGCTGGAATACTGGAGTTCAAAAAAGGAAACACTTTTGGTTTGACCGCCTTCGTTTCCTATGGCGTGTTCTGGCTGACGCTTGTAGGATTGATCGTGGCTCCCAGGCTGGGACTGGCGGACAAGACACCTGAAGCTTTCATGGGCTGGTATCTCTTCATGTGGGGGATATTCACTCTCTTTATGTGGTTTGCCACTTTCAAGAGCAATCGCGTCCTGCAGTTTGTCTTCCTCTCACTTGTCATCCTGTTCTTCATGCTTGCCGCGCGTGACTGGCTGGGATCCTCCTTGATTGGCAGAATGGCCGGCTGGGAAGGTATTGTGTGCGGGGCAAGTGCGATTTATCTGGCAATGGCCGAAGTGATCAATGAGAAGTACGGTAAAGTTGTATTGCCGATTTGCTGAAGGTCCATTAAAGGTTTTATGTGACTTCTTGCTTAGGGTGATTTGCGATTTATATTTCTGCCTGTCCACCATAGCTTCTTAGCGACGGTGGATGTATTCTGTGTGTTCTGTGGTTATATTATGCTTCACTTTGTTTCTTTATAATACTAATTAGAGGTTTGCCAATGATCAAAGTCATAATTGCCGGAGCCGCCGGACGGATGGGGAGACTGCTCGTATCGCGCGTCCTGAGTTCAAATGATATGAAGCTTGTCGGAGCTACTGAGTTTTCCGGAAGTCCTTTCATAGGCAAGGATGCCGGGCTTGTCGCCGGAGTAGACGCCTGCGGCATTCAGATAAGCAGCGACATCAAGCCGGTTCTCCGGAACGCCGACGCCGTAATTGATTTCAGCACCGGGCCTGTCATTGAAAATGCGAAACTCGCAACTGATGCGGGTGCATCCATGGTGATAGGCACCACTGCGATTTCAGATGCCGACAAAAAGACTCTTGCTGTTCTCGTAAAAGAAGGCGGGCGCATCGTCATGGCTTCCAACATGAGCGTCGGGGTAAACCTGCTCTTTGATCTTTCTGCGAAAGTCGCAAAGATCCTCGGCGACGACTACGATGTCGAGATCGTCGAGATGCATCATAACAAGAAGAAGGACGCACCCAGCGGAACAGCTGTCAGTCTTGCCGAAGCTATTGCGAAGGCGAGGGATCTGTCATACGAGAAGAATGCCGTCCATGGCCGCAAGGGAATTGTCGGCGAAAGGAAAAAGACCGAGATTGGAATACATGCCGTCCGAGGCGGAGACGTCGTAGGCGACCATACCGTCATTTTCGCCACCGAAGGCGAAAGGATAGAACTTGTCCACAAGGCTTCGAGCCGAGACACGTTCGTGAAAGGCGCACTGAAGGCGGTCCGATTCCTGTCAAAAGCCCGTCCCGGCCTCTACAACATGCAGGATGTGCTGGGGCTTAAGGATAAATGAAATGTATCTTTCCATGAACCGGATCCCGCCAGCCGCCAAAGGCCCCTACAAGGAATTCAATTTGAAGGAGCTGTTCACGGATTGATGGATCCAGGGGATTCTCAATACTTGCTAAATTCACAAGTCAAGCTAATGTATTGCCCCTTTTGAGAAAAAAACGATTTGTCGGGGCGTAGCGCAGTCTGGCTAGCGCGTCTGCCTTGGGCGCAGAAGGTCGTAGGTTCGAATCCTATCGCCCCGACCAATTTTTCACATGCAGTATTTTACCTGCATCAAAAAAAGGCGGTACTTCCGGCAGTTTCTACATCGGCCCATCACAGGTATTAAGCAAGCTTTGATGCCGCTGGTTCGTCCAGGAACAGATGGCAGTCCGGGTGTTTCTTCAGGATCGATGCCGGCGCCTTGTTCGTGATTTCACCTTTTACAGTTGATTTCACGGCCTCGGCCTTTCTGCTGTCAGGCACTGTGCAGATTATGGTCCTGCTCTTCATGATCTGCTTGATCCCCATCGATATCGCTCTCTTCGGAACATCGTCAAAAGTCTTGAACCAGCCTTCGCCAAGCTGCTGTTTCCTGCACGCATCGTCAAGATCCACGACGATGTAGGCTTTCTCGGTGTCGAAATCGGCCGGCGGATCGTTGAATGCCAGATGGCAGTTTTCGCCTATGCCTACGAATGCGACATCAATATTCACCTTGCCGATGAGGCCTCCAAGGCGTTTACATTCCTTTTCAGGGGCTGGATTGTCACCGTCGACATAATTGAACTTCTTGAGATTTTTTACCTTGTCGACAAACCTTTCCTTCAGATATTTCCTGAAGCTTGCAGGATGCGTGATCGGTACGCCGATGTATTCGTCAAGATGGAAGGCTGTCACCTTCGACCAGTCAATGTCGGCCTTGACAAGTTCCGCGAGCATTTCGAACTGGCTCGCGCCCGTGGCGACAATAATGTTGGCATATCCTTTCTTCCCGATGGCGTCCTTTACGGCCTGTGCGCCTTTCAATGCGGCCTTTTTACCGTTCTCGATTTTGTCCTTGCTGATCGTGATTTGCATTTCAACTTTCCTTTCTTATAATATTTTTGACAGGATAACAGGATTTACATGATTATTCTTTACAGTTGAGGCTCGTATTATTAATTCGGGTTTGAGTTTCAGGGACTTTGGTTTTCTTGTGTTTGCAGCCTTGTCCACTGCAAGGGAGAAAGCAGCCTGCACCATTTCGGTGATTGGCGATCTGATTGTTGTCAGAGCAGGGATTGTGAGCGAGGCCGCAGGTATGTCATCAACGCCTGTCAGGGAAATATCTTTCGGGACCGACAGTCCGTCTTCATGAAGCGCCTTGAGCGCGCCTTGTGCCGTGAAATCGTCTGCCGCGACCACCGCAGACGGAAGATTCTTCCCCGCCCGTTGCAGGAGGAATTCCATGGCATTGAATCCGGCGTCGGCCTGATCCTTTACTGAGATGGAATTAGAGAGTTTTAAGGATATGCCCATTCTCGTTGCGAACTTCGCAAGAATCCTTTTCCTGTTCAAGGACGGTTCTGAATCGGTGCCGATGAATCCAATCTCGCGGTGACCAAGGGATTTCAGATGATTGAGTAGCAGTGACATCCCGTATTCTTCGTCCATTTCAACGCGGCTGAGTCCGGCATATGTTTTTCCTGCGCCTATCTGGACAGCCGGGATTCCCTTTGCAATAAATGATTTCAGCCAGTAAAGGTCCACATGGCTTCCGCAGATTATCAAAGCATCTGGATGGTATCTGAGAAGGGAATTGATGTCAACCTGCGGATTTCCGCCTTCGGAATATCCCGTCAGAAGGAGAGAGAATCCGCGTTCACGTCCGAGTGACTGGATCTCACCAATCATTTTTCCGAAGAAAGGATCTGTGAAGTCCTTGACGGCGACACCGACCGTCATCGAAGAGTCGCCGCGGAGGCTGAGAGCGGCGGCGTTCTGGACGTATCCGCATTTCTCTGCCATCCTGCGTATTTTCAGGACGGTCTCCTCTGATGCGCCTATGTCGGCGGCAGTTCCTGTCAGCGCCCTGGAAACCAGCGATCTGGATATTCCGAGCTTCCTTGCCATGTCCTTCTGGGTGATCATCAATATCTCCTTTTGCAATCTCACACGTGTGAGATAAGATATGACGGCATACGGGGGCTGTCAAGGATGGATATGCGGATTTTTAAGAAGTTCTATTAAGTAGGCCGTGTTGAGTTCAGTGCCTGTGGAGGTGCTAACGGGATCCAGGCCAACGCTCAAATATCTGGGCGGCGGAACGCCGTCACCAGCATATGTTAGTTCTGCTTTTCTTAATGTATTATTACTGGTTGATATTCATATTTAAATGACATTTGATTTGCTGTGGTCTTTCTATTTTGACCTTTCTCATCTGTTGCTACGATAAGTGCATCAAAAAGAAGCAGTTCTGCTTTTCCATTGCCCAGATCGCTAATTGTTGCCTTTGTCGCAGTTATCTCTTGTTCTATGCTGCCGTCACGTTTGTAGAAAATAACAGTAATGTTTTCAATCTTTTCGTTTTCAATCTTCTCAAGTCTAATTTTTGGGTTTTTAGCCCGGGGCAATGCTATTTCTTTGTTCGGAATGAATCTTGCCAAAAACTCCTTGTATGTTTCAGCTTGAAGACTCAATGCCAAAAGGAAAGCAAATGTTATTATATATTTTTTCATTTTATTGTTGCAGAACGTTATTATACGTATGTTCACTTTTCCCTAAAATAGCACTTTTTCCGATTCAATACAATAAAAAGATTATATTGCGGAGTTCCGTGATATTTGTTCGTAGTTAAGCCATTATTGGCTGTCTCTATTGATAATTGAAGAGACACGCAAAAATGTTTACCCGCCTCTGGCGGCGCCTAAGGCGACCAGGGTGTTGGCTAGAGCCAGCTCGAAAAGGGGGTAACGCGGACATTCCTGCTTGCCGCGCCATCCTGTCACGGCGTAGCCTTAGCGAAGACGGAAGCTTCTTAGCGAAGGCTGGTCTGCGATTGAAAATGGAATTTGCATTCACAGACAAGAATGTCTGTGCTACTTTTAAATCAAATTACATTTTGAGATTACCTTTTCGAACAACGCCTAACTACAAACGGAATGCACCTGAGAAAAGAATAAAAATCCGATACTTCAAAATTCAGAGTTCGAGATTCGTTATTCGGTTGTTCGGCTGTTCCCCTCATTTCCTGGTCTTGAGGTTCTTCAGGTTTTTATCGAAGAAGTCTTCGACTTGTTTCAGGCTGTCGCCGCCGAGATTCCCGTGCTTGGCGCCCTTGTATACCTTCAGAGTGGAATCAAGGCCCGCAGCTTTGAGCGCGTCATGGAAGGTGATGCTCTGTTCGACGGGAACGATAGGATCCTTGTCGCCATGCAAAATTAGGAAGGGAGGATAATCCTTCTTGTCGTTCTTCAGGCTTTTCACATAGGTAAGCGGGCTTGCCTGCAATGCGAGCTCCTGCTTCTGATCGATGGGGCCGCCGAGAAGTTTTGCGAGCACATTGTCGTCGTGGTCAAGTTTGAATTCCTTGAGCTTCTGCTGGATATCGGGATCGTCCGACATCCTCAGCTCCTTTATGGTCGTGAAATCGGTCGGGCCGAAGAAATCGCAGACAGCCTGGACGTTGCTTGACACATCTGGATTGCCGCCGTCGCCTTCCAGTTCTTTGACGCCGTTGCTGACACCAAGAAGCGCGACGAGGTGTCCGCCGGCAGAACCGCCCCATACGCCTATGCGGTCAGGATCGATATTGTATTCAGGAGCTTTTGCGCGGAGGAACCTGATGGCGGCCTTGCAGTCCTGGATCTGTGCCGGGAATACGGCCTGCTGTGACAGCCGATAGTTTATGCTTGCAACAGCGTAGCCTTTCTTTATGAAGAGGAGGGCTGGAGGATTCTCCTTGTTGCCCGATGTCCAGCCACCGCCGTGGATCCATACGATGAGAGGAAGCTTGCCCTTCGCATTTTCCGGGATGAAGAGATCAAGGGTCATGGACTTGCCCTGTGGTTTTGAATATTCAAGATTCTTTACGACCTTGACACCTTCGGCTGCGGCCTTAAGCAGATCTTCCTTGGAGAGCTTTGTGCTGTTTTTCTTGTCCTTGTCCGCGGCATGGATGCTGGCGGTAAAAAAAGCGGCGATTAAAAATGCAAGCAGTAATTTCAGATGGTTCATTTGATAAGCTCAGCTCCTTTATTTAAGTATACTTTATTAATATACACCGAATCCCGGGAAAGGTTACAATTGAGGATGGGGAAATATCGCAATGTGACTTAATCATTGATTTATCAAGTGCGGATTCGAGCCCATTATTGTTTGTTGCAGGAAATAGTTGAAATATTTTAAAAATGACATATTGACAAGATAATGTATTGATATATTTTAGATTATTGAATAATTCACTTTAATTGATTTAATCAGTAATTTTTCAGAAAGGTTGTCCATATGAAGAGGAAAAAATCGGAAGATATCGCGAGCGAGATAAGGAAGCTTATAAATACTGAAGAGTACATTGATGGTACGAGGCTTCCACCGGAACGGACTCTTGCCAAAAAACTCGGTACCACGCAGCTCACGATCAACAAGGCTATCTCGATGCTGCAGGCCGAGGGGCTTGTCGATAAAAGACACGGCTCAGGGAATTACGCCCTCAGGAAATCAAGATTCAAGACGGTTTGCTTCCTGGTCGAGGAAATCGGCAGGACGCCCAATCCGATATGGTATTCCGCATACGAGGCGTTCCATATCCTTGCGATGTCCAAGGCGATAAATGTAAGGCTCTGCATAATCCCTCATAACTGCTTTAACATAACCAAGAACCACTTTGATCCTTCCGATCTGCTTGTTGCGGCGCTTGCACTCAATCCTGAAAGGGTAGCAAGTATTTCCTCCCACAAGATTCCGGTGATATGGCTTGAGGAGTACGAGGAGCCGCTTGTCGGACCGTCGATCTATTTTGACAACTTCGAGGCCGGCAGGATGGCTGCGGATTTCATGATAAGGAAGGGGTGCAGGAAATTCCTCTATGTCACCTTCTCGATGGCCAAGGCTTCAAGCAAATACGGTGACTTCACATCCGACAGGCGTTTCGACGGATTAAGGCGGGGGATAGTGGAGCTGGGGAAAGGCGAATGTTCGGTGCAGTATTATTCCTGCATCGGTGATTTTGAAAAATTCACTCCGGAGCTTAAACCCTACTTCGAGACGAAGGGGATGATAGATGGTGTCCTGGCGTTTTCCGACAGGATCGCCTTCTACGCTATAAAGGCTGCATTGGAGGCGGGCAGGAAAATTCCGGAAGAGCTGGCGGTCATGGGAATCGATGGTCTGCCATGGGGCGAGTTCCAGAGGCCGTCGCTGACCAGCATAAGACAGCCGATCAACGAGATAGGGCTCAAGGCCTTTGAAGTCGCCAATCAGATTTTCTCTGGGAATGAAGTTGATAAGGCTATAAGGATCAAGCCCGAGATCATAATACGCGAATCCACCAGTTTCGGCGGCGGATTGAAGAAGGCGGTGAATATTTGAGAAGTTCTGAAGTTCGGAAATGCGGAAGTTCGGGAGTTGGATTTGAAGAATGTGACATAGGCGTCTCGCCTGTGATTAAGAATGAAAAACAAAAGAGAATTACAGGCGGGACCTGGCTTCACTGGGAAACTTCGCCAAGGCACGCGTCTGTACCACATTATCTTGGAAAATAGAGGTTTGAAGTTGGGTGTCAGGGGGATAGGCAGGTTTAATTTTCAATCAAATCGCTAAATCGTCAAATCATGCAATCATTAAATTTAACGATAACGGGGAGGATAGAATGAAGAGCAGGCTTGCTTCTCTTGTTGCCGCCTTGATGGCGCTGGCACTCACGCAATTTACTGGATCCGCGCAGAATGCGGCTGAAACAAAAACTGCGAAACTCGCAGACTGGTGTACCGTGACATATCCAGCCAGCATGAAACTTGGGGAGACGGTCCAGATCAAGCTTGATCTCAAGGGCGTGCAGACTCCCAACAAGATCAGCGCACACCTGCATTGGATGAAGGCGGGCGGTGAATTCGGTGGAATGTACAACTATGCTCCGCCCCAGGAAGTGAAAGGCGACGGAGCGTATACATTCAAATACAAGCTTGGCCCGAAGGAGGGCATGGCATCATTCAACATGCTGGTGTTCCTCGCCCCCGACGGCGACTGGAAGAACAAAACTGTGGAGGCGAGGGGGCCGGCAATGACTCTCGACTCCAAGACGGCAGACGGGCGCGACATGAAGGAGATTACCGCCAAGATGGCCGCTATTGAATTCAAGAAGAGCTGGATCCATGTGGATGCCGGCGAGGACAAGGGATGCTATGAAGGCGAAGAATGGAAAGTGAAGGTCGAATATTACCTTGATCCTTCGGAAGATACCGGATCGACAAGCATAAAGTTCATGGCAGTGGGCCCCTGGGTTGACAATCCCGATGGCAAATACACGATGAAGAGGACGCATAACGGATATGGCGGACTCAGCTTCACTGCGGCAGTGAAGCCCGGCAAGAATATCATAGAGAAGACTTTCAAGCTGCCGAAGTCGCTCGAATACAACAGCCTTCTCTGCATAACAAGATTTACGAGCGCCGAAGGCGGCGACTGGCCGTGGGAGATAAGGACAGGCGGACCTGATTTCAAGGCGGTTGAAAAGTCATACTCGCTTGAAACCGACATGCCTGGAAACCTGTTTGCCTACAATGAGCCGGTGAAGATAAATGCCGTCATAAAGGATGCAAGTTCGTCCGGAGCCGACAAGCAGATCTCATGGAAGGCGACTGATGCCAAGGGCAAAGAGGTGGCGTCAGGAAAAGTTCCGTTCAAGATCGAAAAGCAGGGACAGAAGGTGGCGATCGAGATAAAGACCGACAGGAGAGGCGTGTTCCTCGTGGAGACCGAGGCTGACGGCTGGGGCAGGCGGAGCATCTATTTTGGCAGGATCCCCGACGTGCTGGCTGTGACAGGCGGCAAGGAGACGAAGTTCGGTACGACGTTCCCCGGAAGCGAGGAGATGGCGAAGACTGCGGCGAAGATCGGCCTGACCTCGTGCAGGATGTTCATGAGCCTCAAGGATCTTGCCCCTGCAAAAGGCGATCTGCGGCTTGAGAAATACGACAAGGCGATAGAGGTATACAACAAGAACGGCATCAAACCGTGGATATGTATCTGCGCCCTGCCTGCATGGATGCAGAAAGGCAAGGCGTGCAACCAGTCCTTCTTCCCGGTGCCGTTCGATGATGATGCCTGGAGGGACACTGTCAAGGCGATGGCCGAGAGATGGAAGGGCAAGGTTACCGGTTTCGAGTGGCTGAACGAGATCGTTCCCGGCGAAAGATGCCAGGATCCGGTTGGCGATTATCTGCGGTTGTGCAAGATCGGCACCGAGACCGTCAAGGCGGTCGATCCGAAATTCAAGAATCTCCTTGCCGGCGGACTCTGGCCGAGGAACTACAGGATCGCGCTCCTCAAGGAAGGCATTGGCAAATATATCGACATACTCTCAATACATTATGGAAGCGGGCAGGGTATACTCGAAGCCAGGGAGGATCTCGAGGTCAACGCCCTGAAGCATGTTGAAGTATGGGACAACGAGACTGCGCACGGTCTTTCGACATGGGGCGTGCCTCTGCAGGAGAAGATCAAGCCCGACTACCAGTGCAACTGGGTCCTGGACCAGTGGACGGACGAGCTCATCGTCGGAGCCGACAAGATCATTTATTTCGGTGGACAAGGTGATCCTGCAGGAAACTGGTCATACATGATGGGCGGCATGAATCCGCGCCCGGTTGCTGTTACACTCGCTGTCATGGCATCAAAGCTGCATGATGCGAAACCTGTCGGAAAATTTTTTATAAACGAGAAGGGCGTGTTCCATCTCTTTGAGAAGAACGGGAAACCGGTGTTTCTTGCGTCTATCAGCGGAACGTCCAAGGACGCCGATTTCTATGCTGAAGACACCGACACTTCCACGATACCTGTCAAGGTGGGCAGCGCCGAGATCATCGTGAGCGACTACCAGGGCAACGAGACGAAGGTGAAATCTGCCGATGCCATAGCCCAGCTTGCCTTGATGAAGAGGAAAGTCTTTGTTGAAGGCGGCGACCTTGAGACACTGAAGTCATATCTTATTCCTTCGGTCGAGGTGACGGCCGGTCAGATGCCGAAGCCGTTCTCGTCGGTGACATTCCTGAAGAATGCCGAGTCAAAGATAAGTATCCAGATGAACAACATCTGCAAGGCTGAAGTATCAGGCGGTGTAACTGCGCTCGTTCCGGCCGGCTGGCCGGCTCAGGCGCCTGTACAGTTCAAGGTGAAGCCAGGCGAACTGCAGAGCCTGAAGTTTCCTCTGGCGCTCGGTAAGGATCTTGCTGACGGACTCTATCCTGTGAAACTTGTCTTCAAATATGACGATGCGAAACTCGCAGTCGTGGAGAAGCCTGTGAATATCAATCTCATATCACCGTCGATGCTCGGGAATCTCGTGAAGAACTCGGGATTCGAGGAGCCGGGGAAGACTGCGGATGATTCCGCAACATGGTCAGGAAATGCGAAGAGGGCAAGTTCGGAAGGCCTCGGAGTCGGACTCGGTAAATATATCGCGAAATTCACGGGCGGTTCCGGCTGGCAGCATTATGCACAGGGCCTTGACAATGTTCCTCCGGGACGGATTTATCTCTATTCCGCATGGATATGGAGCACTGACATGCAGGCGGGAAGCAATGTCGACAAGATCATGTCCGACGGGACGAGGAAGTCAATGTATATTCCGAGCGTGTTCGATGCCGGACAGAATTCCGGAGGTTGGAAGATGCTGGCATGCCATCTCGATGCGGATTCGAATCTCAAGGGATTCGGCCTTGTGCCGGTTGCCAACGGAAAAGGCCAGGCGCTTTTTGACAACATGAGGCTCACAGTCTATGAAGGTACGGATTTCGCGGCGGAAGCACACAAGCTGGCGAAACCGATCTCCGTAGATGGGAATCTCGCCGACTGGGACAAGAAGTGTCCGATACCTTTGTTTGGCGACAACCAGGTGCTGAAGATGGACGATTCCTACAAGTGGTCCGCGGACAATCTTTCCGGTGCCGCATATTTTGCGTGGGATGAGAAGAACCTCTATGTAGGGATGGAGGTCAAGGACAATGTCCACAGGTCGGAAGCCACGAATGAGAAGACGACCGATGATGATTCCGCAGTAATTGCGTTTCTTCCGGGCAGGACGGCATCGCCGGATTCCAAGGCTTTCTGCTATTATGTTTCAAGCGCAGCTCCTGGAGGAGGCAGCGGAAAATCCACACTGTTCCGTCCTGCGGAAAAATGCGGTGGTCTGACCTCCGGACAACTTGCCAAGGATTCATCGGTATACGAGATCGCGATCAGGACTGAGAAGGACGTGACCTGTTACGAGATCAGGATGCCCTTGTCCGACATGGGCGGGATTGTTCCTGCAATAGGCACCAAGGTCGGGATGTCCATAAATCTCAACGACAATGACGGCGCCGGTAGGAAGGCAGTGATGAAATGGGGCGACGGGATATATCCCGGATGGTCGCCGAAGCATTTCGGGCTCCTCACACTGGTGAAGTAAAAATTGCGGTTGAAACAGAAAAAGGGCTATATGACAAGAATGGCAGCCATCCTGGGAATGCTTTTTATTCCTGGACTGCTTTCAGCTGAATCCGTACCGGCGAAAGTCTTGTCCCTGACGCAGTATGGAATCACATGGACTTTTGCTTCACCTGCCGAATCCGGATGTTTTATAACCGGTGATTACTGGGTGGTCGGACCTGTAACTGTGAAGAGTGTTTCTCCGGAGCCGGCCACTGGCAGGAACGGATCGGTTGTCAATCCGATCGCAGGAGACAAGCAGGGATATGACGACAGGGCCCATTGGTATGATGCCGGATTCCGCGCCACGTTTCCACTGGAGCTGAAGCCAGGACAGTCGCTTGTCAGCACTGCAAGCCTGGAAAAGGTTGGCGACAAGACTCCTGATACGGTGGAAGGGCAGGGGCTGCGGGGACCTTTGAGGACGGCAGTCGTGCTTACATGCCTGTTGAAAGCTCCGCCTGCGGACGCTTTCCGCCCGGCATATGTAGGGACATGGAAGGACATTTTTACCGCGTCGTCTGTCAAGCGCAGCCTTCTGCCGGGGCTTGCCGCGCCCAATCCGAAGCTGGTTTCTGATGTGAAGGGGCTGGAACGGCAGCTTGAACGGATTTGGCTCGATCATCAGAAGCAATGGGTCAACAGGGAGATGCATCCGCTTGAAAACATGCCTGACTACGGGAGGGAAATCACGAATGTTGTTTCCAATACGGCCCTGGTCCTGATGCTGGACGATCCTGAGAGGGAAAATAATACGCTGCTGCTGAGATTCATTCAGAAAGGAATAGACTATTATGGAACTGTGCGTTCGAATGATGACCTCTGGGTTGCAAATGGCGGGCACAACTCCGGCCGTAAATGGCCGATAATATTTGCAGGTCTGATGCTCGGACACGACGGCATGGCGAAGGTGAAGGCGACATTCCAGGAGGATCAGCAGACTTATTACGGCAAGGGATTCAAGGGGCAGAAGGTATTATGGACTATCGCGCCCGACGGAGCCAATGTGAAGCACGAGGAGTCCAATCCGGATAAATGGGAGTCTTTCGGGCAGGGGGCGAACAACGGTAGCAAGGCTGAAAGCTACAGGAGGCTTAACGGTCCGACATGGGGCGGTGAAGCGCTTGCCGCCCGTCTCATGGGCGCGCTTGAACTCTGGAACCATCAGGAATTTTTCGAATATGTCGACCGCTGGTGCGACGAGGAGAAACCGAAATTTTCCAATCCGTTCGTGGTATCGATGTGGAACGCATATCGTGCCAAGGCGGACGAGTTTGGCAGGACTTCTTCAAATCGCAGGAGGGAAAAGTAGGAAATCGACATCCGGTTTTGGCAATAAAGGAAAGTAATGCAATATTAGTCCTCCATGGAAATATTGCTGAAAAATCTGATTATGTCCCTGGCTTTTCTCGTCGCAGCATCTCTCCTGTCACAGGATGCAGGTGATTCCGCGAAGAAGAAGCCTCTCAGCGTGCGCTTCCATTCCGGCACGATCCTTGCGGCCGAGATTATGCCTGACAATCCCTCATCTCCAGTTGTTGTCAAGAATGTCAGCCCCTATGAACCACTGTCGAGGATGACCTCCGACGTGGCATATGTGGCAGTGACGGTCAAACTCGACTCCGGCAGGACTCTCAGCATATACGACTACGTCCTTGTAAATAAAAAGAAGGACGAGTTCAAATGTATTGCCGTGCGCGAGGGCGACAATGACTATGACTACAACAAATGGGAGCTTCTCAATACAGCTCCAGACAGGATTTACACTTTACTTTTCAAAGTACAGCTTCCTGCATTCAATGAGAAACTGGAATTTGTCCTGCGTTTCACGCTTGGGAAGAACAAGTCGGATGAACTGCTTGTTCCGCTCGTGAAAGTCGACGGGCCATTCACTTCTCCCTCCAAGATTCCGCCGGAAGGCGCTCTCGGATTCGATCAGGGCAAAGTCGATGCGGCCAAGGCTGAGGCAAAATCCGATGATGGATTGAAGAAGCCTGATGAGGGAAAGGCGGTAGAGGCAAAAGCTGAAGCCAGGACCGACGGGATCAAGTCTAAAACCTCTAAATGGTGTACCATTTCTTATCCGGAAAAACTCAGCATCGGACAGTCAATGGACGCAACGGTCAGGCTTGTCGGGCTTAAGTCTCCGACCAAGCTGTGCGCAGAACTCCATTGCCGTACGACCGGCAGGATCTATGCCGGAGTTTATGCAAGTGCTGAGCCTCAGCCTGTCTCGACCGACGGGGAATACACATTCAAGTTTGATATCAAGGACAAGGATAATCTGGAGTCGGTAAATCTTTTCGTCTTCCTTTCAGCCACTGGCAGCTCTGATGATCAGAGAGCATCCGAAACTGGTTCCGACATTTCTGTCTCCGGTGCAACAAAGGTGGAAAAACCTGAACCTCCGCCTCCGGTCAAGGTGGAAACCAAGCCGGACAAGAAGGATAAGGCAGACAAGGATGACAAGAAGGACGATAAAAAGGGCGGCGAGATAAATATGATGGCCGACAAGTCGGTGGAAAATTATGGCTGGCTTTTCGACAACGGCCAGGAATTTCCAGGAGCAACTGGGAAGCTCAGCATTGACAAGACGGAAAAGGACGCCTTGAAGCTGGAGGGCGATTTCACCAAGGGCGGGTTATACGTGGAGGCGAAATCCCAGCTGAAGGATTTCGACTTGAGCGAATTGAGCTTTGATGTCAAATACCCGAATGCTTCGGCCATATGCGTCAGGATAGGTGACAAAAGCGGACAGTGCCATCAGATAAATCTTAAGCTCAAGGAGTCCTCCGACTGGCAGAAGATCGATCTTAAAGCGGCATACATTGTGGAAAAGAATGCCCAGATCGTGAAGTATGAGAGTTGGGGCGGTGCCGGTGATGGTAAATGGCACGGTCCCGCCACAGGTCTCAGCTTTGTCATCGGGCCGCCTTCCGGCAAGCCTGAAAAGAAAGCTGTCTTGTGGATCAGGAATATAAAGGTTAAATAGATATGGTTCCTGCCATCTCGGATTTTTCCATGCAGTCCTGCCCCAGGATCATTTCATCCCTTTCATGACCTTCATGACGATATTCTTCTGGGCGTCTGTGTCGGAATAGAGCAGGGCAAGTTCATAGCAGAGCCTGGCTTCGGAATTCCTTCCCTGCATCCTGCGGCTCTCGCCAAGCTGGTAGTAGTAGTTTACCTTGCCGTTTCTGGATTCGGGTTCTGGAATCCCCTTCAGCAGTTTCTCCGCCTCCGCCGGTTTTCCCGTTCCGAGAAGAGATGAAGCATAATTGATTGCAACCGTCGGATTCGAGGGATTGTCCTTGAGCAGGATTCCGAGTACGGATTCCGCTTCTTTGAATTCTGAATTCTTCATGAGGCTGTTGGCGTAATGGATGACTGCGGATGCCGATGATGGATTCATGTCGTATGCCGTCCTGAAGCAGTCGCTTATTGCCTTGCTGTCATATCCGCCGGCAATCTCCATTGCATTTCCATATCCGACAAAATCTTCGGCGCGCAGGTTTATTGAACTTGGCGATGCGAAGAAGAATAATACCGAGTATGCCGCGGTCAGGACAAGGACGGTAACATATTTTTTCTGGAAATGCTGGACGTTGCTCAATATGAAGACAATCGCATAGCCTGCGGATGCGCAGAATACTGGAAGCAGGATCAGCCTGTATCTCCCAAATGGGATGAAGACTGTCATTGGAATGGCGAAGGCTATCAGATACAGGAAAAGAAGTCCCGTTCTTCCTTTGAACCTCCGTTGATATAATAAAATAAGAATACCGAGCGAGGCGAAAGGCAGCAGGAACAGCGGTCCTGCAAGATGATTCAACGGCTTGAGGAATTCCCTGACGAAATAGTAGTTCAGATTGTCGGGGATTTCATATGCCTTGAACAGTGACAGGAATTTTTCCGCATAATTACCGGCTTTCCGGGTTATTCCCGAGCTGCCGGACCTGGCCGGATTTGGCGGAGTGGAATGGCTCGTGAAATTGACGTCGGCACCTGCCTTCAACACATAACCCGAGCGGGGAAGGGCGGGGATCGGATTCAAGCTTGATACGGTGATGGCATTGAATATTGTCACAGGGAGCAGTGCGGCGACAAGTCCGATGAGAGGTATGCAGATGGGGGCCGTCGGAATCCTGAGCGTGGTCTTCCGGGCATGCCGGAGATTCATCCAGATTACGAACACGATTGCGCAGAGTGTCCAGAGGATCCCTGAGAATCTGCCAAGGGAGGGCAGTACCGCTGCGAAGCCTGCGATGAAGAGCCATGCTTTTGAATCCGGCTTCTGGGACTGCCTGACAATAGCCGCAAGGGAAAGTGCTGACGTGAAGACAAATACGGACTCGATCAGCGTCATGCTTTCATACATCAGTTCCGGCGAATAGAGAGCTGCAAAAGTTCCGGAGATTACAGCTGCGGTCCTGTTCCTGAATACCCCGAGGGTTATGAACGTTATCAGCAGGGCCGTCAATATCCCGAGGAGATACTGGCATGCGATCAGCGCCGTGATGCCGCCGCCAGCCGTTAAGATTGTCCAGTAGAAGAATTTGTAATTTGAAAATTCAGCGCCTCCATGGCAGAAAGATTCGGCAAAGGCCAGTACCGTCTTCATATCCAATCCGGAGATCTTATGGTAGTATCTGAACGGTGATTCAAGCCAGTTGGAGAATAGGATGATCCTGGCAAGCAGTGCCGCTGTGAGAGGTATCAGATAGACACAGATGTTTTTTGCCTTGCTGTCTAGTCTAATCATTACTGGTTACCTGTTTGGACGGTTTGCAACAGCAAATAAACCGAGTGTTGCGTCAATGTTCGTTGGAGTACAAGCTTTAGCTTGTCTTTGTCTTCATTGAATTTCTCAAGCTGAAGCTTGTACTCCAACATGCTTTATCCCTGTGAAGGGCATATTAGTTCATGCACATTAAAAGTTACTGCAAATTGCCGAGGTTGCCAGCTCTTTAGGGAATTTTGAATGGACAGTGCTATATTAGTCTTGACGGAGCGGCAGTAGATTTTTAGATCGTGCGCGGTGTTTCGCCGCGCTTGCGTTACTACCCGGCTTAGTCCAAGGAGATTAAAAATTCTTTTTAATCTCCATGGACTATAAATGGCTATGCCATATGGTTGACAAGTAAAAACTGCCGCTCCGTCGCACTATTCATAAGATGAAGAACACGTCTTGCGACGTTGACTACAAACATATTCAAGCAATTTGGAGCCTGTTGGTAGTCAAGCTCGCAAGAGCTGTTCTTTTATTTATTCTTATTACTGTTTGAATTTTGGAATCTGAATTTTGGAATTTACCGATTCCCGGAGGTTGTCATGGGGTTGCTGAATTGGCTGTTCGGGAAAAAATCCCACAAATACAATTATGGCCGGGTCGAGAAGATCCTCGGTCCATGGAAGACTTATTCTGGTACTTTATGTATCCCTGGAACAAAGCTTCCAAAATCCTTTACGGTTCCGCCATCGTTGAAAAAGAACAAGGATGATGCCGAACAGACCACATTGTCTGCGGCGCTCTTCCCATACTGGCTCCGGATAGATCCGTCTCTGGCGGGATTTGTACTAAGTAAAATCAAATCCGAGGAAATGTATAAGCAGAAGGAGATTCCACGGGAAGGCAAGGCGCCAAGGATAATTTCCGTTCCTGCCCCGATACTCAAGTTCATCCAGAAACGGATACTTGCAAGAATGCTTGAACAGATCGAAATCCATCCTGCCGCACATGGTTTCGTGAAAGGGAGGACCATTTTCAGCGCCGCGGAACCGCATGTCGGGAAGCGTATCGTCCTGTCAATCGACCTCCGCGATTTCTTTGGAACGATTTCGTTCAAGAGGGTGGCGGGAATGTTCAAGGCCTATGGGATCGCAAAGAAGCAGGCGTTCCTGCTCGCAGGATTATGCTGTTATCAGAAGAAACTTCCGCAGGGTGCCCCGACAAGTCCTGCGATCAGCAACATCGTATGTAAGCGTCTTGATTCACGCCTTGCAGGACTCTGCAGGAAACATAATATCAATTATACACGCTATGCCGACGACCTTGTTTTTTCCGGTGATGGGAGAATGTTGAGATTCCTGAAGGTCTTCAAGGAGATAGTCCAGAAAGAGGGATTTGCAGTGGCGGATGAGAAAACCTTCATCAGACGCAGCGGTTCCCGCCAGAAAGTCCTAGGCTTGAATGTCAATACCAAAGTCTCTGTCCCGCGTAAGGCCAGGAGGATAATCCGGGCGATGGTGCATAAGCAGTCGCAGGAGAAAAAGCCTGACGATGAAATGATCGCCTTCCTCCTCGGACACGCCGCCTTCATGAAGCCGGTCCATCCCGAACAGGCCGCAAAACTTAAGAATATCCTGGAAAATCTTTAGATGTTGTCCAAATGTAAATGTTCCCTCGTTCCGCGGAATTCGCAGAAGCAGATCATAGATCTTGTCTTTGGTGACAAGGCCCATGAGGACAAACTCTACATTGTCAGCCCGCCAGGCTCCGGGAAAACCCTTGTCGGACTCATGGTCGCCGTGAAGATGAATGTGCCGGTACTTGTTCTTGCGCCGACCACTGCAATCCAGCGGCAGTGGATTGAAAAGACGAAATATTTCCTCGCGGACGATGGCCTTCCCATAGCGTCCGTGGAACCCTCCGACAAGATGCCTGTGACCGTCCTTACCTATCAGTCGCTTGCCCGGACTAAGGATCTGGATGAGAAGAACAGGCTGCTGCTACTTTCCGAATGGCGCAAGATGCTAGTTGATGAAGGCGAAGATGAGAAATCTACAAATGCATGGCTGGCAGATTTCGAACAGAACAACCCTGAGCGATTCTATCTTTCACTGATGCGCCGATGGAAGCAGAAGCGCTTCAATGCGAATGGCGGTGAAAAGGATTCCATGGTAAACGAAGATTCCGCAAGGCTGATGTCGTTCTTCAAGGACAGGGGCGTCAAGGTCCTGATCTTCGACGAATGCCATCATCTGGTCGGATACTGGGCGCAGGTCGCGCTTGCCTTGGTGAAGACTCTTGACAAGCCGCGCATCCTCGGTCTCACCGCCACTCCTCCTTCTTCCGAGGATCTTGCTGACAGGGAGATTGAACTTCACAAGGAACTTCTCGGCGACATTGACTACTGCCTGCAGACTCCGGCATTCGTGAGGGACGGGGCCCTTGCGCCCTATCAGGATCTTGTTTATTTCACGAGACCTGCCGAACATGAATTGGACTATGTCCGCAACTGTTCGTCGAACCTTTCTGAAGTCCTTGAATCGCTGGAGAAACATTCAGGGAAAACTCTTTCCAGCTGGCTTGCCGGAGAATTGGAAGGGATTCCCGAGGACTCAATGACCAGCACCTTGAGAAAACGCTCCGTCTTCATTTCCGAGGCGGTAAAATATCTCAAGAAACTTGGCAGAGATGTTCCGCGAGGACTTGCGAACTTCGCAGGCGGAACACTTTCTTTGGAGGAAAATGCGGATCTCGCAGGCCGCTACGCTTCAAAATATCTTCTGGTCAGCCAGAACGATGACGACAGGAAGCTTTATTCGCAGCTGTCGGCGGCGTTCCGTCCATTGGGATATATCCTTACGGAAAAAGGACTGCGCAACTGCCAGTCGACCGTCAGCCGCGTCCTCGCCCTGTCGAAATCCAAGATGGACGCCCTTGTCGAGATACTTGCAGAGGAGCTGAAGAATCAGGATGTCAAAATAAGAGTGCTGGTCATCGCTGACTTCGAGAGGTCAAGTGCGATTGTCGCAAAGGAAGTGTCAGAATTGCTGACCGAAGAGTCAGGAGGGGCTGTGTCAGCGATGCGGACGTTGACATCGAATCATTGCGTGGACGTGCTCGATCCGATCCTTGTGACAGGGCAATCCGTGATCGTAGATGATGATCTCCTGGCACGGTTTTTGGAGGAGGCTTCAAAATGGTTCAAGGAAAGAAACCTGGTAGCGGATCTGACAACAGAGCTTGATGGCGGATTTTACCGGATACACGGTTCCGGCAGGGATTGGAACACCGGGAATTATGTTTCAATGATCACTTCTTTGTTCGAGAAGGGAGTGACGCGATGTCTTGTCGGGACACGTGGTCTTCTCGGAGAAGGATGGGATTCGCTTACGGCCAACACGTTGATCGATCTGACGAATGCGGCGACGGAGATGACTGTCAACCAGCTCCGTGGCAGGGCGATAAGGCTCGATCCCGGATGGCCGGAAAAGACTTCGAACATCTGGGATGTGGTCTGCATGGCTCCGGAATTTGAAAAGGGACTGAGCGATTACTCGAGGTTCTCAAAGAAGCATTCGAACTATTACGGGATCTGCGATGACGGTGCGATTGAATACGGACTTGGGCACATTCATCCGGCGTTGACGGAGGCAGGTCCGGAGGATGTCGCATTGAACGCGCACATCTTCAACGCGGAAATGCTCGAACGATGCCATCAGCGCATGAAGGCCCGCAAGAACTGGAGGATAGGCGAACCTTATGAGAACCGGCGGATCAAGGCTCTTGAGATCAAGGCGGACGACTCATTTGCGAATTTTGCAGTTTCAGGAACTTTGCGGAAGATGCGCGGCTATGAACTTGAAACCTCGGAAAAGATCAAGAACATCTGCCTTGCCGTATTTGAGGGGCTGAAAGCAATCGAGATGCTCAAGGAAAGGGATTCCAAGATGAAGATCACGGGACGCGCCGACAATTATTTCAGGATATTCCTGGACAGCAAGGACGAGTCAGACATCGAATTGTTCTCGACATGCATTGACGAGCTTTTCAGGCCGCTCAATGATCAGCGCTACATAATTCCGCGCTGGGAACAGCTGCGCAAGGACAACTGGCTTTCGAAGATGCTTCCTGAAATCCTGAAGAAGTTCGTGATGACGAAGGAAACCAAGATCGCCGTCTATCATCCGCTCCCGTCCTGTTTTGCGGATTCAAAGATGAAGGCGGAACTGTTCAGCGACAAATGGAATCTGCACGTGTCGCCGGGCCGTGCGATATTCGCAAAACGCGGCGAGGGCGAGAATGTACTGGCGGAGGCGAAGAGCAAGAAGCAATCCATCCAGGACGCCCGCGCAAAGCTGAAGTCAGTCTGGAAATAATTCCGGTCTGCGCCCGGAATTATAAAATGTAACACAGGCATCTTGCCTGTGATTTCTTTATTTTTTAATAAACGGAATTGCTTTTTATAATCCCAAAGCGCGGCTGACACCGCGCACTCCGAAAGATTCGCCTTTCGATGGACGAATCAATAAATCATTCGCTCATAAAATGATCAATCATCTGTTCAAAGCCATTGGGATAACATTAGCCTGCACCATGCTAGCAGTGTTATTAGGGGAATACCAAGAATCAAATAGAGGAAACGGATTCGGAGTTTAAGCTTTGATGACACATATGCTAGAAAGGCCAGAACTGCTAACAGCAGTATGGCAAAGAAGAATGCGCTGAAGTCGTTAGCGTTGAAACTGTTGAAGTTGCACCCACAACCCAGTATTCTGACGATGATGTGTTCGTTGAAAAAAGCATAGGTGTTACCTAAGACGACAAGTATTGCTATGGGTGTTGCGGCTTGCCAGTAAAGACCGGTATTCTTCATTCTTGCACGGATGAGCAGGACGACCATGATTAGCCAGCACCATAGCGTTGTTTCAGAAGCTACTCTCCGAATGAATTGAAGCACGGTATCGAGGAATGAACCATTGAACCAGATATGATTGGTGATAGCGAGGTAGATTAAGATCAACAGCTGAATGGCAGAGCACAGAAGCAGGAGATTTTCCCAGCGATCCAGTTTAGTGCACCTGCGTTTCCTCAACAACCATGCAAGCACAGTTGCCAGCAATGCAAAAGCACTCAGGATATCGATCCATTGTACAGCGCTCCAGATGACAGAGTGAAGTGTTTGATTGTTGAAATTCTTGAGACAAAGAAACGGTCCTATTACGATATATTTTGCTATTGTCTTGAGCATGTTTGCCTGAATCGTGTCAGCCTGGCTTAGATTAGCATTTAAATTCGAGCCGATATGTCCGAGCTACTTTGTGCCTCTGTGCCTTTGTGGCTGAGATTTACTCCTTGAAGAGTTTCTCCATGCCGGGATCGGTTTCGGCTCCGAGTTCCCTGGCTTTCTTGTACCACTTCCTCGCTTCGTCCATCTTCGGTTTTTCGCATGTGGCATAGAGGACTGCAAGGTTGAAGGCCGATTCGGAGGACTTGGGGTCGAGGTCGAATGCAGTCTTGAACTGTTTTTCAGCGGCTTCCACCCAGCCGAGATTGCTGCAGGCGACCCCGAGATATCTCTGGAGTTCGGGATTCTTGGGATCCTGTGCGGCCGCGCGGCTGAGGACTCCGAGTGCAAGATAATATTCGCCTTTGCGGATATATGCGAATCCCGCAATGAGGAGCTTCTGGACATCATAGGGCTGGTAGCAGAGAGAGCGTTCGATATACTTGAGGGTCATGTCATCATCGCCCCGGTCTGAATAAATGAAGGCGAGTTTTGAAAGGGCCTGTTGATTCTCAGGATCCGTCGACAGCACCTTCTCGAAATGCCATATTGCGGCCTCCTTGTTGCCTTTCTTGTCAGCCTCGTCTCCGGCCTTGACGAGCATCTTGATCTCCTCTTCATTGATCGGCTTACCTTTCACCTGCACAGGTTCCTTGACAATTTTTTCGACGGTGACAGTCTTTTCAGCCTTGATCTGGGTATTTGTCTTCTTCAGGTTTTCAACCTCTGCAATCTTCTGGGAAAGCCTGGTCTTGAAATCATCCCTTTCAATGCGGACCTGTTCGGCGGCTTCAGCCTTCTCCTTCAGTTCCTTCGCCTGTGCCGCGAGCTTTGCAATCTCGTCGTTCTTGGATGCCAGCTGCTTCCTGACATCATCAAGAGTCTTTACCGAAGAAGTGGTTTTGAGGGCTGTCTTCAGCTCCCCATCCTTTTTGGAGAGAAGCTCTGAGCTCTTGCTGATTTCGGCAGCAAGGGAGTCGGCCTTCTTCTTCAGGTCATCTCTTTCCTTGGAGGCGGTCTCGATGCCTTTTGCCAGCTCAGCCTGTTTGGTGGCAAGTTCTGCATTCGCCTTCGCCAGCTCAGCATTCTTAATTGAACTTTCATTGTTTGTTTTTATGAGTTCCAGGTATTTTTTGGCGATTTCTGCATTTTTGGTAAGATCTTTCCTGAAATTCTCATTGTCGGCCTTTGTAGCTTCGATCTGCTTCGACTGCGCCTCGAGCTGTGTTTTAAGGGCCTTGTTTTCGTCAAAGATCCTTGTTGTGTCCTTCCGTGACGACTCAAGCGAGGCTTCCACCTCGGCGGCCTTCTTGGATATGCCGTCCATTTCCGTGGACAGTTTTTTCTTCGCAAGTGTTTCCTTCTCAGCATTTGCGGCATGTGCTTCCAGCTCCTTGCGCATCTTGTCGTTTTCGACCTGCAGCTGTTTTGCGAGAGCGCTTGAGGCGGGGTTTTCAGCAAGCTCCTTGACTTTCCTGTTGAGCTCATCGGATTCCTTCCTGCCCTTTTCAAGCTTTTCCTGGAGTTCCAGCTTCTCCTTTTCCATGGATGCCTTGAGGATTTCCCTGTCCTTCTGCACCGCGGCAGCGGACTCTTCAATCTTCTTGCTCTTTTCCTCGAGGGAGGTGTACTGCTTTGCAAGCTGCATATAATCATCTTCCTTCTTGGAGAGCGATTCGGACTTCTTGCCGATTCCGGATGCGAGTGAATCTGCTTTCGCCTTCAGGTCATCTCTTTCTTTGGAAGCCGTTTCGATGCTCTTTACCAATTCAGCCTGCTTGGTGGCAAGTTCGGAGTTCATCTTCGCAAGCTCAGCATTCTTTATTGAATTTTCAGCGTTTGTCTTCAGGAGATCCTGGTATTTTTTGGCTAATTCAGCGTTCCTGGCAAGGTCTTTCCTGGCATTTTCGTTGTCGGCTTTTGTCAGTTCGATCTGCTTCGCCTGCGCCTCGAGCTGCGTTTTAAGGGCCTTGTTCTCGTCAAATATCCTTGTGGTGTTCTTCCGTGATGATTCAAGCGCTACTTCTGATTCAGAGGCCTTCTTGCTTATGCTGTCCACGTCCTTCGCGAGCTTTTTCTTCTCAAGTGTTTCCTTCTCGGCATTTGCGGCAAGCGCTTCGAGATCCTTCCTCATCTTGTCGTTTTCGACCTGCAGCTGTTTTGCGAGGGCGCCAGCCACCGGGTTTTCAGCGAGATCCTTGACTTTCCTATTGAGCTCCTCGGCTTCCTTCCTGCCCTTTTCAAGCTTCTCCTGGAGTTCCAGCTTCTCCTTTTCCATGGATGCCTTGAGGATTTCCCTGTCCTTCTGCAGCACGGCCGCGGACTCCTCCATCTTCTTGCTCTTCTCCTCGAGCGAGGCGTATTGCCTTGATAGCTCCGTGTAATCCTTCTCCTTCTTGGAGAGCTTGTCAAGACCGCCTGCGAGAGACTGCACCTCGTTCTTCAGAGTCTTGTTCTCCTCCGACAGCTGGGTGATGTTTTTCTGGTAGGTTGCTGCAACGGAATCGGTTTCAGAGACCTTCTTCCTGAGTTTTTCAACCTCGGATGAATACTGCGTGTTCTGCTTTTTTGCATCAATGAGTATGGCCTCGACCTTTTCAAGCTTCGCGGAGATCTCCTTCTTCTCGTCGGACAGCTTTGTCTTTTCAAGTGTCTCCCTGGTGAGGATGGTATTGACTCCTTCGAGTTCCTTTTTCAGTTTCTCATTGTCGGACTGCAGCTGCTTTGCGAGTTCGCTGGAGGCCGGATTCCCGGCAATTTCCTTGAGCTTTTTGGAAAGCCCGTCATTTTCCTGCTTCTGCTTTTCGAACCTGGCCTGCAGATCCTTCAAGTCAGATTCAGCGGAGGTCCTGAGCTTTTCGGAGGATTTCAGCTTGGCGGAAAGGTCATCGACGATCTTGGATGCGGTCGCTATCTTTTCATCGAAAGTCTTCTGCACTTCCGTGATCTTGGCCACTTTGAAATCAAGCTCCATCTTATCGGAAGCCACTTTCTGGTGCTGAGCCTTCAATTCATCGTTCTTTGCCAGGAGCGCGGCATTGTCATCCTTGAGTTTCTGGGCATTCTTCCGTTCGGCATCAAGCTTCTCGTTTATTTTTGAATCGTCAACCTTCTTGTCCTTCTCCTCCTGGAGCCTTTTCAGCTCTTCGGAAAGCAGGGCTGTCTTCTTCTCGAGATCATTCTTCTCCTTGATGACATCCTGGATCTCCTCCTTCGACTTGATACCGAGAGCGGCCTCCTTCCTGGCCTCGTTGAGGGAAATTAGCGTAAGATCGAGGCGTTTCTGTGTGTCCCTTAGCGCCTTCTCAGCAAGGCTGAGCCTCTCCCTGAGCTGTTTCAGCTCCTTCTCGGAATCGGCGGCGGAGACGGGGGCAGGCGTTTTTCCAGGCGCAGCCGGCGTTCGAACAGCCACCGGGGCGGCTGGTTCTGCAGTGAGTGTCTGGATCTTCCTGTCGCATATCTTGAGTCTGTATTCGACGAGTGCGCTGTTCCATTTAGGATATTGTGTCTTTACCTTCTGGAAGTAGGAGAGTGATTCCTTATATAGCGAAACGGAATTCTTTTTGTCGCCGACCTTCTCGGCGGATTCGGCCTTTTCAAAGACGTCGAAACCCTTCAGCCAGAGGGTCCTGGCGGCATTTCCTTCGTCGGTGGAATACTGTGCCATCGCAGGAAATGAGATAAGGGAAAATAGTGCGAGCAATAAGACAACAAGGTTTTTCATGTGATGTCCTCCTCTTAAGAAATTGAAACTACGCAACTCATAATCTACTGCCGAAACCACTTTTTACGAGTTGGAAAACCAGATTTATTTGTCTAGGCCTGAGTCAGCAAGTATTTCTTTGGCGAGGGGCGAATTGAGGACTTTCATGAGCTCCCTTCGGCATTTTTTTCCAGTGCGTTCCTTTACTGTGAATTCGGGATTCAGCACCATGGTCGCATGGGCGAGATGGAATATATATTCGGACATGTTGAGCGCGGAGACTTCCACTGTGCCATGTCCGTGTTCAAGCAGTTTGTAGTAAAGCTGTTTCCCACAGGTAAAACCCTCGTCCACGCCCATCGAGAAACGGAGATTCTCCTTCCTGAGGATCTCGGTCCTGTAAAGTGCGCAGATTGTCCTGACATAGAATCGGAGCCTGGTGTCGCCCTTGATCTGCCTGAGCCATTTTTTTATGTCTGTTGCATCCTTGAGGATCAACTGCCATTTGGGCGTGAGTTCGAGCTTGCCGCCGCCGGCGCATGCAATGTCCTGTTTTGCGAGATCCGCAAGGAACGGAAGCCATCCGGCCTTATGGACGAATGTGTCCGAATGCATCGCGACGAAGAATTCAGTCCGGGCGGCGTCAAGACCTAGATCGAGGGCGGTGCCGTGCGCCCATGAACCGGATTTCATGACCTGTCCTGGACGTTCGATCAGCTTTATCCAGGAGAGCGAACGCAGATAGTCCAATGATGCATCGCCAGAATCGTTGTCGACCACGACGACCTCGTAGGGATAGTCTCTTGTGAATCTGCGGATGCTCCGCAGGCAGAGGCGCGTGAGCTCCTCGGTCTTGTAGTTCACAATGCAGATGGTGGCTTTGCCTGGTTCCAGTTTTGTCATTTATATAAAATTCCAAGAACATGCCTTGCGGCATTAATCCGCCGTCGCTAAGAAGCTATGGCGCGACCTGCTACAAACGAATAATAAAACAGTATGGAATTTGTTTGTAGCCTGTCCTCCGTAGCTCATATGGCGAAGGAGGATCAAGCTCGCAAGAGCTGTTCTTTTGTTTTCCTTGTCGGTTCGCTGAATCGTTTGTTCTTAAGGCGGCGGTTTCGGCGAAACCGCCCTACCTTTAAATATGGAATGTCTGATCCCTGTTCGGGCCTACCGATATGATTCCGATTTTCGTTTTCGTCAGTTCGGAGATCCGCTTCAGATACTTCTGTGCGTTCTTGGGCAGGGCCTTGAATGAACGGGCGTGTGATGTCGTCTGGCACCAGCCCGGCATTGTCTCATAAATAGGAACTGCAGCCGTTATCTCCTCGGTGTCCGAAGGCATGGCATTCGTCTTTTTCCCGTTGATTTTGTATGCCGTGCAGATCTTGATTTCTGGAAGCATGTCCAGGACGTCGAGTTTTGTGACAGCTAGCCTGTCGACTCCGTTCACCATGCAGGAGTAGCGGGAGGAGATAGCATCGAACCAGCCACAGCGCCTCGGTCTGCCGGTAGTGGCGCCGAATTCGCGCCCTGTCGCCCTGATCTGCTCGCCGATCTTGTCGTTGAGTTCGGTGGGGAAGGGGCCTTCTCCGACTCGCGTCGTGTATGCCTTGATGACTCCGACCACGTTGTCGATGTATTTGGGGGAGAGTCCAGAACCTGTGCAGGCGCCGCCGGTCGTTGTGTTGCTGCTGGTGACGAAGGGATAGGTGCCGTAGTCGACATCGAGCCACATGCCCTGTGCGCCTTCAAAAAGGATGTTCTTCTTCTTTGTGGCGGCCTCGTTCACGGTCACAACCGTGTCCGTGACATATTTCGCCAGGAACTTGGCTGCTGCGGATATCTTCTTCCATTCGGCGTTGATGTCGACGGTCTCCATCTTTGCAGCCTTAAATATAGTATTGTAGTATTTGGCGTGCTCCTTGAAGTTCTTCTCGAGCCTTTTCTGATCGAGCATCTCGAGAGCCCTTATGCCGATCCTCGACATCTTGTCGGCGTATGCCGGGCCGATGCCGCGTTTTGTCGTTCCGATCTTCTTGCCTTCCGATCTTGAACCTTCGTGCATGGCGTCCATCATGCGGTGGTATGCGAAGATGAGATGGCTGCGGGTGCTGAGCTGGAGGCGGGAGCCGATCCTGATGCCTTGTCTTTCGAGATCCTTTATCTCGTGTTCGAGCGCGAGAGGATCAACGACCACGCCGTTGCCGATGATGCAGGTGGCTTTTTTTCTGAAGATTCCGGAGGGTATGAGATGGAGGACGAACTTCTTCTTTCCAATCTCAACAGTATGGCCGGCATTGTTGCCGCCCTGGAAACGGACGACGACGTCCGCGTTCTCCGTAAGCACGTCGATTATCTTGCCTTTGCCCTCGTCCCCCCACTGGACACCGATCAAAACAGTAATTGGCATGTTTGTTCTCTTTTATATTGTTCTTAATAGTTCTTATTTGTTATACCGGCAAGTTGACTACAATAAGTATTTCAGATGTAAATGTCAAGCCTGCAAGCAGCCTTAAATTTGTGAAATTAAGTTCTTGCAGGGTGGAAAAAAATGAGTTTGCTTTGTATCTTCTGTGTCTTCAATACATCTTTAAATACAGGGGAAGCCGATGAATAAAACCAATACTGAAAAACAGACGATCGAACTGTTCGAAAAAGTCTATGGAAGCAAGCCGGAAGTTTTTGCACGCGCACCGGGCCGTCTCGAGATACTTGGAAACCACACCGACTACAACGAGGGCGTTGTCCTGAGCGCCGCCGTCAACCAGTCCACCGAGGTCGCGCTCAAGTCCGTCAAAGGGAAGAAGTGCCGCTTGTTCAGCAGTCATCAGAAAGGCGACAAGCCAGTTGAATTCAATCTTGACGAGATCGACAAGGCTGTGAAGGGCGACTGGACGAACTACGTCAAAGGCGTCATCTGCGAAATCCGCAAACGCGGTAAGGATATCGGTGCGTTCGACGCGGTCGTGACAAGCACAGTCCCGCTTTCTGCCGGCATGAGCAGTTCGGCCGCGCTCGAAGTCTCCTCGTGCTACGCGTTCAGCAAGGCGTTCGGAATCGAATTCTCTTCCCCGGACTGGGCGCGCATAGGGCAGGGGAGCGAGAACAACTATATCGGGATCAAAAGCGGTCTGCTCGATCAGTTCAGTTCCATCTTCGGGAAGAAGGATTCCCTCATCTATTGCGACTTCCGCACTGTCGAAGTCATAAGAAACGTAAAGCTCCATGCGGGCTATGTCCTGGTCGTGGCTAACTCGATGGTCAAGCATGACCTTGTCGATTCGGACTACAATGTAAGGCGGCAGAGCTGTGAGAAGGCGGTTGCTGCAATCAAGAAGAAACACCCTAAGGTCAAGGCGCTGCGCGATGTGTCACTGGAACTTCTCGAGAAGGAAAAGGGGCTCATGGACAGGATTGACTATTTGCGCGCCCTGCATATCGTCGGCGAAAACACCAGAGTCGTCCAGGGAGTCAAGGCTCTTGACGACGGAGATGTCGTTGCTTTTGGAAAGCTCCTCTACGAATCGCACGAGAGTTCAAGGAAGAATTTCGAGAACAGCTGTCCGGAACTCGATTATCTTGTCGAGCTCTCCAAGTCCATTCCCGGATGCATCGGGGCGCGCCTGAGCGGCGGTGGGTTCGGAGGGATCAGCATACACCTTGTCGAGGACAAGCAGGCGGAGAAGTACTGCGACAGGATCAGGTCCGCGTTCAAGCTCAGGACAGGAAAAGACACCGAGACGATCATCTGTGGAATCGGTGAAGGAGCGACCGTGAAGAAGGTTTGAGATGACATCTTTCTCAAGAACAGTTATTCAAGATATCTCCATAACCCATTTGATTTTTTGAGTGTAAAAACTATTGTATTGGCTGTTGTAAAGATTTTATCCTGTGGCTGATGAAGATTATGGCATAGGGGGCATGTAGTGGTTAAAGTTCTCATACTGACGAGTTTAATTTCCTGCGCTTTTTCTGTTAATTCCGAAGACAAGCCTTCTGCTAACCAGCCATTTGTTGAAGCTGTAAAGCTTTTAAGTTCTGAAAAAAACCGTTCAAAGGGCATTACCGAGATCGCGAAGTTCGCACGAGAAAAGAAGGACAGCGATACAAAGTTCGATGCCAAGGCGCTGCTTTCAGAAACGTACAGGGACGAGAAGAAAATCGACAAGGCTCTCGAAGCCGTCAGCGACTGCTCAGACTTTGACAGGATAAGCAAGAACAGCACCTTTCCCTTCAAATCGTCCTATCTGAAAGCCTTCCTCGAAGCCGCCCATTGCAAGGCCGCCGACAGGGACAAGCCATCCGTCCGCGAGTCCTTTAAGATGCTAGATTATGCCGAAAACAATACGGAAGGTATAGACAAGGCCCGGAGCCAATACAAATACGGAGCTGTACTTTTTGATCTAAATGAGTTCAGCAAGGCTGACATGTACCTGAGGAAGGCATTAGAAACAGCTGAAGCCTATCTGAAAGAGAAAAAAGGGAAGGTGTCAGAAGGGGATGCCAAACTTACAGATGGCAATCGGGACTATAAGCAGCTGAAACCGAAGATTGATGAGCTCCTTTTCCTAGTTTCCATAGAACTTCTCGAGGCGGAATACGGAGAAGAATATGCCCTGTATGTCAAGGCAAGGACTCTTTATGATGAAAAATCATATGAGGCTTCTATGACCGCATGCAGGGATTTATTGGTCAAGTATCCCAGAACATTATGTGAACAGGCGATACACTTGACATATTCCGATTGTTTTTCCGAAATTGGAAAAACAGATGAGGCAAAGAAAGTTCTTGAAGATTTTATAAAGCGCCAATCAAAGAGTGTTTATTTTGGCGATGCGCTTATGAGGCTCGGGAAAATTTCATTGGAGAAGGATCTGGATGCCGATGCTGCCCGAAAATATTATTCCCAGGCTCTGGACTTTTTCCAGTTGGCTCGCGAACAGAAAGATTCCATTGATCTTTATACGGTGTCGGATAAGGTTTCCATAATTTCTTCTCCGGTGGGCCCCCTGATCGGCCTTGATGAGTGGTTTCGGACCACCTACAGGAAACAGGGAGCGAAGGAGATTATAGACATTAAAAATGCGCCATGGCTGAGGGACGAGAAAGAGCGAGAATGCCTCACATGGTCCGGATTCCTGCATTTGGTAGCAGGACGGACCGACAAGGCCAGGGAATGCTTCCTGCAAATCAAGACGATAAGTAAGGATTTGGCTATGCTCGATGCTAAGCACATACCAAATGCGCTCTGGCGGCTGGAGTCGGCATGCAACGTCGGATACATGGTCTTCTCGGTGGAGGAGAAAAAATATCTGAAAGGCAAAAACAAATTGCTCTGCTCCTACGCGGAACTGAACTACCTGATCGAGAAATTTGATGTGGCGAAGAAGTATTTTAGACAGATTGCCGACGAGCCCAGGAACGATGATTGTGAAAGGGCTATCGCCCTTATCGGAACTGCAGCCTGCGGAGACCGCTCGAAGGAGGCTGAGAAAATGCTTTCCGACGCTATGAAGTTTGGAGGGAAGACGCCGATCGCCGGGACTGCGATGATTTATCTGGCCTCCTACTGCCATGCCGATGCTGACCGTGCGAAGGAGGCTGCCACGCTCTTTGAATCGTACTTGAAGCTTTTCCCCGACGGAAGATTCCGGGACAAGGCGCTCTTCAGGCTGGGGTACGCGAACATGCGCTCCGGCAATGAAAATGAGGCGGAAAAGTATCTTGCAAAACTTAAGGAGTCATTCCCAGGCTCCGGTTATACCCAGAGCTTGGAAGATTTCATTAAAAATAAAGGAAAAATCCAATGAGGAAACTCTGTTATCTGTGCTGTATTTTTGCAATACTTTTCTGCTTTCGAACAGCTGGAGTAGAAGAAAAGGACGCCGGTGGCCTGTGGGGCGGAGCCAGCAAGAGCGTCGAATTCAAGAGTTCGATGGAAAATTCATTCGAGATGTCTGGGCATGCCGTGGATGACTGGAAAATAATAGGCGCATGGATGGAAAAAGTTGGACCGGGCGGTGAATGGATATCGGAATATTCAACCGGACTGAAGTATGCGAAGGCTAAAGGGACGGTTGGGAATTATAAGCAGGCACCGACGCTTTTCCCCGCGACGCTGAAAGGCAAAATTGTGAAAGGGGAGGGAAACGGGCCGGTTCCGACTTTCACCATAGATGGGCACTGCAATCTATACAGGATTTTTCCAGAGACGGCAGACATTGTGTGGAATCAGGATACCGGTGTCGTATTTGCGGCCTTTGTCTTTAATGACTATAATAATATACAATGGCAGTCAAGCGACTGGCTCGTATCCGGAATGGGCGTTGCAAAGACGGCATCCGGCAAAGCTGAGCTGTCATTCGGCCCCAACAGCGATGTTTATCTTGAGCACGGCGGACAATATACTGTCACAGGAAGAAGTCGTAGCAATCCATCAGAACATTATGACATATCGGTTCTCACTATCTATAAAATTTTATTTACAGAACATTATGGTCTTATTTCAAAATGGGAAGAATTGAATGGTTATGACGTATTGGCGCATACTGCCTTCACAGGCGATTCTTACAAAAAAGACAGCGTGACATGGTCTGTATCTGAAGGTTCCGATTACGTGACAGTTGATGCTAAGGGGGTCATTTCTCTTAAAACAGACCATCCCCCATTCGAAGATCTTGGGAATATCGTTATCACAGCGTCTTCAAAAGAGAAGTATGAAGCGAAGGATGATTTCACCATTGACTTGGCGGAGTTGCGAGTGAAGATAGATGGAATCTGCGAGATAAAGAACACCATAGACTGGAATAACAAGCTATACCGTAAATACCTATACCGTGATATTAATCTTCCAAAAACATTCGGATGCCTGGACAAGAATGCGGAAATAAGATTTACCTGCCATCCGGAGAATTACCCTGACGAACTGCCTTTCAAGCTTTATCTCAAAGATGAAGGGAACCGTACTGTAGAGATATATTCCGACACCATCGCCGGTGGAGAAAATATTTATAAAATCCCCAGGCGAATCGTGGACAGATGCCAATATTACTCTCTTATAGCCGAATGGGGAGACAGCAAAGATGAATGGAACAAAGACAACGCAAAAGAGAAGTTTTGGTTGATCGCGGGGCCCAATGGAGGATTAAAATTGAACTACACAGATGTTAAAGGTGCCGCATTCGATCTGCAGAAGTGGATGGAGGGAAGTAAATTCTACATAGAATTCATGAAGATGGTTTCCAATAAACTTGACAGTGATCTGGGGAAGTATCTTTCGTGGATGATCAATTTTAGTGAAAAAATCGAATTTAAGGGAAGTTATGATGAGTTTGTCATACATAATATTAAAGCTGAGCACAACTGCAAAGTCCACAGACATGACACTATGCCGGTAATCTGCGAAAGTCATAAGAACAACTGGGCAATAAAATCTGAGGCCGGCAAGGATATTATCGATAAAAAGGCGGATGCGATGAAATATCTCGCAGATGCGATTATGAAAGCATGTAAACTCGATCTGATCCCGGATACCCCCCCTGGCATTCCTCTTCCTGATATAAAAGGAGACATAGGTGCTTTTTTGAGTGAGGCCCTTAAAAAGACCTCCGGAATTACGGCGGAGGGCGAACTTCTGGTTAGAATAGAGGGAGATGTGAAATATAGCCAGTTTGCTCACCACTATCCCTGCTATGACGTTTCCAAGTACCTCGGTACGAACCTTGAAAACATCAGGAAAAATGGAGATGCCAGCATAGGCGAAAATTCTCAGGCAAGCGTCGTAATCTCCTTCGATGAATTCTGGAGCAAGAAGTTCGGGGAGAAAATGACCTACAAGGATGCATTGATTGAAATCTTGCGAGTGATCCCAGCGGACCTTGAACTTGAGGTTCCTATGAAATTCACATTGGCCGCCAGCGGTGACGTCAAGGGTTACTGGAAGGCCGATTTTGAGAGGAAATATCTCAATATGACAGATGCCAACGGCAGATCCTTCGAACTCGGCCATGTGAATTCTAAAACAGGTTTACGCTACAACCTTTATGACTATGGTGCATATCATTACCTGATAATAGAAAAAAAGAATAGTATAATCAAGGAGGTTGAAAAAGACAAATATCTCGGCGAGTATCTGGATAAAAATCTAAAGTTCGTCGAGATAACGGAAAAGTTGACAAAGGAAGATTTGAAAAAACTTGATTTCGAAAAAGTTTTTGAGGCAACAAGGACACCCTATGCCAAGCTTGAATATATCGGCGAGGAGGAATGACAATGAAAAGAATATTGCTTTACCTTTGCCTTGCAGGGATTTTTTCAATTCTCCCCACTTTTTCTCCCAAGGCGGAAGACTATGACTATGGGAAGGACTGGGACGTCAGGGCGCGGCTTGACGTGTCTGACTTTTTCAACTGTCTCATAACGATCAAGAACAACGAAGAAAAGTATCCGTGGGAAGCTGAGCCTGCAAAGACAGTCCAGGCCCTCTTCGTAAATGCGAAGCTGCAGGACGAGAAGGCGTTTTCATCCTTGTTCGATGCAAAGGCCGATGCCAAAGATGTCCGCAAGTTCTACGAATGGTTCAGCCTCTATGCGAAATACTGGGAGACAATGGAAATTGTCTCCGCCGGACATTCTAAGGCTGATCCCAGTCTTGCTTTTTTCGCCGTTGTTTCGGGGGAGGAACCAAGAGAAGACCCCTTTGTGGTTGATCGAGACACCCGTATCACGATGATGAAAGGTTTCAAGAGGGTGATTTATCTGAGAAAGACCGGAAATTTGTGGAAGGTCGAGTTGGGTTATAAAGATAAAAATCTGGAAAACTTGCTGGATTTGGAAGTCTTCCTCTCCTGCCGCAACTTGGATAAAGATCTCGACCTGAAGAAGAAAATGCTCGAGAAAAAAGAAAAGATTAACCTTGAAAATAAACTTGAGGAGGCGAGGAAGCAGGACATCCAAGAATTTATGGACTCATACTCTAAATATTATTCGAAGGAAGATTTAATGCGAAAGTATCGCCTGATGGGAAAGATAAATCAGGGAAATTTTAAAGAGCTATTGAAGGCTGGCCTTGTCAAGGTTCTTGAAAAGCCGATCATCATTTCCAACATAGGCGCTCCGCTGGAGGATGGCATTTCGGACAAGAATCCCGTGGACTACATCAGGAGAGAGCTTTACGGGACATATACGGCACCAATGGAAGAAATTGTAAAATTACCGGATAGCGGGCGTGAAGTATCGTGGCCAAATTGGATGAGGAAAAACAATCAGAAAACTTTTCAGGTGCTCTACTATGCGTCATTGGAATTCGACGGGGAAATTTACTGCTATATCGGTGGGTTTCTTTTTAATCCTGACGACCGGATGAAAGGGAAATGCAAGGAAGACACATATCGTCTGAAAAAATCTCCTGGCGGCATATATGCATATCCCAGCAAAGGAGAAGATTCCCTGTTGGCAGGCATCGCACAAACGAATGTGTGCCTTAAGCATATTATTTGGAACGACATATCTAAAGATGAATATTGGCATGGTTTCACCATTGCGAGCTATGAGGAGAAGCTGAAAAAACGTAGTTTCTATCCCCTCTTCAGAGTCCACGACGAGAAGGACTGCACGCCTTACATGCCGGGCATCGACATCGAGAAGCTTCCGACGGTAAAGATAGATGAAACCACTTTCAAGGAACCGCTGAAGTGAATTTTGTTCCTTTACCCTCGATGATATTTCTCCTGTTGTTCTTCTACACAGGCATTGGCGGTTATTCCGCCGACATATTTTCCTATTCCTGTCTTGAAAAGAAGGCAGTTAGCTCGGTTGATGGGAAGAATACCGCTCTGGAATCAGGAAAGGACTCGTCTACTGGGACTCTGCAAACGATCCAAGTCAGGAAGGAGAGTGATTTCCCAGAAGTTTTAAAGGCGGGGCAGCGGGCAGCGGTCTTCCTGGATGGCTTGGAGGCGAAAAACATTCTCATTGACTGCATGGCTGTTCTCGAAAGGCTGGAAGGCTCACTCGATATTCCCACTTTCGAAGTTCTCTTCAACGAGCGTAGTATTTACCGGAAGGCATTCGTTGGACATACTGTGGAATTTACTGCCTTTGTTCCTTCCTCATATGTTGAGAAGGGAAGCAACGTCATCCAGATTCGGATTAGCGAGAAGGCCGTATTTAAATGCAGTTTTTTTAAGGTTTCATATCTTTCCGATGCCAGTAATACTCCCCCTGTGGGAGAAGAGGCTGAAAAACGTCTTGCTAAGTTGTCCGAGGATATCAAGTATCTTTCCTCCGGCGGTGAGAAATTCCAAAGAAAGCTTATCATACTGGCGGAATATGAAATGATAAAGGCGGTCGATGATGGCGCAAGGGCTGAATCATTCCGAGGGCTTTTATCTGGAAACATGTTTGATCCGGTCTCCGGAGAGCCTCTCCCGGTTTATTTCGCTGCAATGAAAATGATGAATTGCTTTAAGAATGCATCTGGCACGTTGCCCTGCAACATTACGCCCGTCAACAGCGATTCCTTTGTATCGCCTTTCACGGACTGGACTTCCGTCCTGTGCGGCGACTATACTGCCGTCCTGGCTATTGCCAGCCGGGATCCCATCGGAAAAGATGTTAGGATTCTTCTTCCGATCCCATGGGGAGGAGAGACAGAGATTGAAATAATCCGGGGAATTATTCCGGAGAAACTAAAAGAAAGATATCCGGATCTCCCGGAACTTAAAACTGAAAAGGAGAAAACTGACATAATCTCCGGTTTTTATGAAAAGGAGGTCAATTTCAAGGAGAATCTCATTCTTAAACTGACAAAATCCGGCAAGACCAAGATTGAATCTTTAGATTTCACGTATAAAAAGGCAACATCGCCGGTCTTCATGAGAGGTGTTGCTGTAGTTGTAGGCAAACGTCCTAATTCTACAGACGTTATTGTCTCATTGAGAAATACGGACAGTTTGAATTCAGTCCACAGCAGTCGGACTTGCTCGATTAAAGCAGTCGATGCTACGAAAGGAGACATCGGCGGGATAAAAGGAATAATACCCTACGACAAAAAAAGCGATTTTGTCGAAATTTCATATCCTGGCGGCAAGACATACGCAGCAGATGGCGCAAATCTGCTCCTCGGAGGAGTGCCGGAGAATTACCGTGAATTCAGTTTCTGGGTTTATCCACGGATTTATCCGCAGCTGGACACTTCCCTTCCGGCTGCGTCTAAATATGCGGCGAAGCAGACTTCGCCGCTAAGGAAAATAACATTGCTGTTTTATGTAGAAAGCGAGAAGGGCTGCCAGTTCTTTGCCGTTGAACTGAAAGCTGATGAATGGCAGAGGGTGATTCTCCCTTCAGGTAAAGTTAGACTTCCTTCGTCGGCAAGGATTTGCATAGTTGGTGATCCCAGGCTGCCAGAATATGCAAAGGGAAATAAGGTGTCGTTCGAGTTCAACGGCTTCTGCGTGACAGACGACACTTACCTGAAACTCGGTGACAAGGAATGCAAGAGCGGGCTCGCATCCACTCGGATCATTGACAAGAGCAAAGGACTCCTTTTTATTTTTACCGGCAAACCTGGTTCGCACATGGAATACAGGCATTCATTCAAGGATCCTATGGATTTGAGTGCAGCATCCGAGGTTGCAGAATATCATGGACTGAATTATGTTTACAAGAAGGATGCTCAACTTTTGGAGATTAGCGGTAAATTCCCCGCATTGTCTGAATCTATCAAGCAGAATGAAAATACCAAGTCATATCCAGTTGACGACCGCCTCAGGAAGATTCTCACAGCGGACGAACTGAAAAAGGTAGAGTTAGGCGAACTTACTGCTGTGGCTGTGGAAGTAGTGATGAAGGAATAATTCAGAATTTGACATTCGATATTCAATTCGGATGATGCCATGAAGAAAAAGATAATAATTCTCGGTTCCACCGGCTCGATTGGGAGAAATGCGCTCAGCGTTGTGAGGCATCTTTCCGATGAACTGGAAGTTGTCGGAATTGCCGCGAACAGCAATATCAGGCTGCTTGAGGCGCAGGCGCGCGAACTTAAATGCAAATATGTCGCTGTCGCCGATGAAGGCAAGGCCGAAGAATTCCGCAGGAGGGCCCCGAGGGGCTGCAAGGTTTTTTCCGGTGAATCAGGCGTCCTCGAGCTTTCACTCCTGCCCGAGGCCGATCTTGTCCTCTGCGCGATTGTCGGTACAGGCGGGCTTGTTCCTGTCCTCGAAGCAGTCAAGGCCGGGAAGGATATTGCGATCGCCAGCAAGGAGGTCCTTGTGATGGCGGGAGAACTTGTCATGCGCGAAGTCCGCAAAAGGAAGGTGAAGTTCCTGCCTGTCGACAGCGAGCACAGTGCGATATTCCAGTGTATCGAAGGCAGGAAGCCTGAAGATGTCCGGAGGATCATCCTTACGGGGAGCGGCGGGCCGTTCAGGGGAATGAAGATTTCACGGATGAGATCCGCGACCAGCAAGTCCGCGCTCGAACATCCTGTCTGGGACATGGGCCCGAAAGTGACGATCGACTCTGCGACGCTGATGAACAAGGCGCTCGAGATAGTCGAGGCGAGATGGCTTTTCAATGTTCCCGGCGACAGGATAGACGTGGTGATACATCCGCAGTCGGTGATACATTCGATGGTGGAGTTCATAGACGGAACCGTCCTTGCGCAGATGAGCGAACCGGACATGAGGTTCCCGATACAGTATGCGCTTACATATCCCGTGAAGCATGCCGGCTCGCTGAAGCCTCTTGATTTTGCGAAGCTCGCAGGACTGTCGTTCGAGGAGCCCGACAGGAGGAATTTTCCGGCGCTGGATTTCGCCTATGAGGCGCTGGAAAAAGGCGGAACCATGCCTGCTGTGATGAATGCGGCCAACGAAGTGGCCGTCGAGCGTTTCAGGAAATCCGAGATAAGATTTACCGACATCTGGAACATTATTGAAAAAACGATGTCTTATCATAAAAGGCTTGACCGTCCGTCACTTGATGCTATTCTATCAGCCGACAAATGGGCTCGGGATACTGCTTCGGCGGTACGTATTCAGTAAACTATGTCGTTTACTTAATCCGTACTAAAAATAAAATGCAAAAGCACTCTTTTTATGATTTATTAGATGTAAATATTCGCTGAAGAACATACTTCAGTGAATATTTACTGTCGTAAGACATGTATCATCTTGTAATCAAGTTACAGCCCTCACGGGCTTGACTACGAACAAACTAGAATGCCGGAATATAATTTTGCCCGACAAAAGTTGGAATCTTGAAATCTTAAACTTGGAAATGTTCAGATGATTGATTTTCTTGCTTCTGCTCTGTTCAACATATATGTGTGGCTGTTCGTCCTGATATTTTTCGGGCTGTGCATTTTCGTGCACGAACTCGGGCACTTCCTTGCGGCGAAGTGGCGCGGGATGCACATCATAGCCTTTTCATTAGGTTTCAAGAAGGTATGGGGCTACAAGTACAAAGGCGTCGAATACAGGATAGGCTGTATTCCATTTGGAGGATATGTCGACCTTCCTCAGATTGATGCCAGCGGCCAGCCCAAGGATGAAAACGGAAATCCTCTTCCGCCCGCAACTCCGCTGGACAAGATAGTCACTGCTTTTGCCGGCCCTTTCTTCAATATACTTTTCGGTCTCGCGCTCGGCATGATCATCTGGCTTCACGGGATACCGATGGATACGCCGAAGATGACATCGTTCGAAGTCGCATTCGTCGCCGAGGAAAGTCCTGAATTCAAGGCGGGACTGAGGAAGGGCGACATAGTCGAAACTGTCAACGGCAGCAGCTTCCGCTCGACATGGAATGACATAATCCGCAAGATACTTTTCACTGTCGGCGATGTTGAGCTTGGAATCAGGCGCGGTGGCGAAAAGATGAAGATCAAATATCTGCCTGTCGCCAACAAGAAGGTCATGCCCGAGGAAGGCATCGCATATCCGTACTTCTTCCCGAAAATTCCTGTAGTTCTTGTGCCGATAAAAAAATCTCCGGCCGAGAAGGCGGGACTCAAAATGAATGACGTGGTGCTCAAGGTCGACGGTGCCGAGCTCAGCGGATATGATGAGTTCTACCAGAAGATAAATGATTCGGCTGGCCGCCCGATGGTTTTCACGATCAGCCGGCATGGGAATGTCTTTGATGTCAAGGACATTGTTGCCAAGGAGGAGAAGCTGGCTGGCATATACAGGATTGGAGTGAAGTACAATTCCGAGCCCCTGCCAATAGTCCTTGGTGAAATCATACCCGGTTCCCCGGCGGCGCAGGCCGGCCTCGCACCAGGAGATGCCGTCCAGAAGATAAATGGAAAGACCTTGACCGTCCCTGAAATGTTCTCGTCGATGGTGCAGCAGAGCAAAGGCGCTGAAATGGAATTTACCGTGACCCGTGGCGGAGAGGAGAAGATTATCAAGGTGACGGCGAAGCCTGCGAAGGAATTTACAATAGGAGTCGAAGAGGTTTTCTACAACTTCCCCAATCCCCTTCAGCAGTTTGCCGACGTGATCGACATGACGTACAAGTCGCTCCGCGGCATGGCCAGTAATTTATTCTGGAAGAACAGCAGCACGCTCAGTCCGAAACACATGAGCGGACCAGTGGGCATTTTTGCAATCATCGGCAAGGCGGTCTACCACGGCCATCTCATCCAGGCGATATATATTATTGTAATGATAACTTTCAGCTTGGCGTTGATCAACCTCTTCCCCATACCAGTGCTCGATGGAGGGCATATAGTCCTTGCGATAATCGAATCTGCTAGGGGGGGCAAGCCCGTGCCGGAGGCGATGATAAAGCCGATATTCATAGTCTTCGTGGTCCTTCTCATAGGGATGATGATTTTTGTAACCTTGTTTGATTTCAAGCGCCATATCCTGCCGAAACCGAAGCCTGCAGCCACGGCATCAGAGGCATTGAAGGAAGTTCCCGCAACGGAAGCCAAGGACGTCAAGCCGTGAAAAATCAATTGTCAGTGGTCAGTTGATAGGAAGAGAAATCTCTACTCAGGAGATATATATATTAACCCAATCATCCAAGTCATCCACCCGTCCATTCATCCAATCCAATCCTAGTCCAGATAGCAGAACATGAAGCGTGTATCGCCGAAGGTGACCATGTCGCCGGGATGCAGCATTCGTTTTGCGATCTTCTCGCCGTTCACGAAGGTGCCGTTGGTGCTGTAGCAGTCGAAGACGAGGGCTGAGCGTTCGTACATTATGACCTGTGAGTGCTTTCTGGAGACGTCCTTGCTGTCGATGTGGATCTCGCAGTGCGAATCCCTGCCGATGTAGAGGGCCTTGCCTGCCGGGGGCAGGGCGAAACTGTATTTCTCAGAGGTGTTTTCATCAATGCAGAGCAGGCAGAGCTTCTCGGACGCGTGTTCCGGATTGAATGCGAACTCATGCTTGGCGATGTTGAAGTCCTGCTCGGTATGGTAGAAGAGCACATGCTTGCCAACAGTTATCTTGCTGTCGTCGAAAAGAGGAAGCGGAGTTTCGGCGCTGATGCCGTCGACCGTCACAGGCGCCTCTGGACTGTTCGCCGGGCCGTGTATTACGCGGAGATAATTACAGTTCCTGTATTGGAAGATGGTCGCCCATGCGTTTTCATTCTGGAGCTTGAAGTCGCAGAATTCACTCGGGCCGAGGATATAGTGCTTGTCCTTTTTAAACCTGAATTCATTTGTGGACTGTTCGAAGAGAAGCGAGAACTCCCCCTTTTCGGGTTTGCCGGAGGGGTGTTCGGTTTTGGTGTCGGCGGTCCCGGGTCTGGCATAAATGAAGATCAACGGCGTCTTGTCGACGAAGACCAGCTGTTTGGAGCCTGCCTTGAGTATGGCCTGGTGGCCGGGTATTCCATTGATGGACAATATGTTTGAATTGCTCGATTCCATTACATACCATTCGGACAGCAATTTCTGGAGGGAGATGCTGATGTTCTGTACGTTTGGAATGCCTATCGGGATATCTGAATTGTGCGGATCTTCGGTTATGGAAATCTTGGATTTTCCAGCCATGAATTCCTTTTTCTGCCAGGAGGAACCGACAGGATAGAAGCATGACAGCACGGGATGGTTCTGTATGGCGGTGGTGGGCTCCGTGACCGGATCCGGCGCCTTCTTGTTCAGCTCCTTGGTCACGTCAATTGTCTTCTTGGCGCTTACATTGACCTGATCGCCCTGGATGCTTATCATTATAAACGTCTCCGTTGGTAAATATTAACTGACGTTGTCCATTGTGATTAAATAGAGTCACCCACAAAGACTTAAAGCATGAAATGTGCCACATAATCTATTTGATGAAAATACGAAATCAAGTTGTAGTAATAAAATCTATTGTTTTCCAAACAAGCCTATGAGAGTCCGGACTTTCATGGATATATTTTCCGCAGTTGTAATCTCGGTGACCATGGCGATCCTGGTAGCTCCCATGGCTGCAAGTCCGGTGATGTGCCTCTCCTTGATGCCGCCCATTACAGTGAACGGGATGTGGAGAAGAGGCGGAACAGTCTTGAGTATTTCCGTTCCTAGAGGCTGATAACCTGTTTTTTTTGTCTGTGTGGCGAAAATGGGGCCCAGGTTTATGTAGTCGGCTCCTTCGTCCTGCGCCTTCAGGGCCTCCTCCCTGGAATGCGTGGAGCAGCCCAGAAGGAGTTCCGGCGCAACCTTACGCGCTTCCTTCAATGGCATGTCGTCCTGCCCGAGATGTACGCCGTCCGCACCGCTCTCAAGGGCGATGTCGACATGGTCGTTCATGATTAGGAGCATGCCATGCTCGCCGCAGATCCTGCGAAATTCGCATGCGATCCTGAGGATCTCGTTGCTGGTTTTATTCTTTTCGCGGAGCTGTACGATCCTGGCGCCGCCTTCGGCGATTTGTCCGAGGACATATGTCGGACTTCTCCCCCCGCAGAATTCCGAGGAGATGACAGGATAGATGTCGATCCTTTCAAATGCGGCAAGTCTTTTTTTTCTTGTCCTCATGATACTATCCGGCATATTTGTTTTTTGCATATAATTGTGGCGCATTAAATTCGAAGCACGAAACTCGAAATCCGAAACAAGCTCGAAGTGAAAATCTCAATTCAAGAAATGTCTGAAATATTTCATGAATTTTGCAGCGCAAGCTGCAAAATTCATCTCTGGAACTGATGCGGATCAATTGGTTTCAGGCTGAAATCAGGCTTCCATTTCGGCGACTGCGAATAGAACCTGTTTGGATTGTCGAAGAGGATTGAGGAAATAGTCTTTTCAGGATGTCCGTCCTTCTTCATGAAGTCGCAGACCTTGACCAGGCTCAGCGGATCGGATATGCCCCAGTCGGCGGAACTGTTGATTATCATACGTTCGCTTCCGAACTGCCTTACCAGTCCTGATACCCTTTCAGGAGTGAGCTTGGAGATCGGATAGACCGTCATGCCCGTGTAGCATCCTGTCTCCCTGGCGAAGGGCATCGAATCCTCGGTATTATGGTCAATTTCAACGAGTATTTCAGGAATCTTCTCGTTTTTGATTACGTCTATTGTCCACTTGATGGCCTTCACCTTCTCGAAATGTGCGAGATGGATTATGACGGGCATATTCCTTTTGTGTGCGATACTGAGCTGTTTTGCGAAGACTTCCTCTTCCTTCTTGTTGATGTTGTTGAATCCTATCTCCCCCATTGCGACACAACGCGGATGATCGAGGTATTCATCCATTCCGGCAATGACCTCGAAGGCGAGTGTAGTGTTCTCCGCCTCCTTGGGATTCACGGAGACCGCTGCGAAATGGTCGATGCCGAATCTCTTTGCGCGTACGGTCTCGAAATCAAGTATCAGGCTGAAGTAGTCGAAGAAAGTTCCGGCGTATCTGCGGTTGGTGCCGAGCCAGAACGAAGGTTCCAGACAGGCGCGGATGCCTGCGTCGTACATGCGCTGGTAGTCGTCGGTAGTCCTGGAATACATATGGATGTGGGGTTCGATGATAATCATGATATTTCCGTTTATGATTGATGATTTCCGATTTTCAAGACCTGTCTATTAAAAGACAACTCCTAAAATTAACCCGTGAACGCTGAAAATGCAACAGGGAGGCATATGGACAATAAATAGTCAATTGGTATATTTTTGCAATTTGCAAATATATGCACTTGACAATTGTATAATAATTGTATAATATAGCGCGGGATGTTCAAGGCCATATGGGGTTTCACATGAAAAAACAGATGTCGATGGAATACGATTCGCCGAAGATGAAGGTCGTGCGCGGGCTTAAATCCCTTCTCCAGAAGAAGCGGATCGAAAACGGTGAGAGGCTTCCGACTGAATTCAAGATCGCCGAGATATACGGTGTCTCCAGGGGGACGGTGCGGACGGCTCTCGCCGAACTCGAAAGGGATGGATTCATAAAGAGCGTACGCAACACCTGCAGGATCTCGACCTTCGAGGACAAAATCATCGAGACCTCTTTCCTGGCCAAGACCTGCATAATGCTAAGCAAGCTCTCCAATGATCCGGCCGTCTATGCAGAAAGCGGGTTGATGTGGGCTGTTGAGGCCGGCGTGATTAACGCATGCAGGGCGTACGGTCTGAACACAATGTTCTTCAATGAAAAGAACATCAAGGACGGAAGCTACAGGAAAGTCTTTGAAATGAATCCGTTTGGCGTGCTTGTGTCGCACAGCATATCAGATGATGCCAATTATTCAGATGGATTTAAGTTTGCAGAAGCGCAAGGGCTTCCCGTCGTCGTAAACGGAGGAGGCGATAGCCTTTCATATTTCGACAGGGTGATCGCCGATCAGGAGAAAGGTTGTTATCTTCTCGCCAGGCATCTTGCTGATTCCGGCGCGAAGAGGATCTTGAGGCTATGGACGGCTCCTGAGTCCACCTATTGGCTCAAGGACAGGAACAGGGGCTTTGAAAAGGCGATACGCGAAAAGAAGCTGGCGCTTCTTCCCCCCGTGCATGTCAAGGGGCTTGAGGACAGGGTCAAGGGAAGCCGCGAGGTTTTCGACAAGAGGACAAGACAGTATGCGGGCTATCTTGCCGAGTATCTTACCGGCAGGAACAGGGTTGATGCGATTATCGTCACAGCCGACAGCGACTATTATCCGGTGGCGGCCGCATGCAGGCTTTTCAAGATTGATCCGCTGGAGGATGTCCTTGTGGCAGGATATGACAATTTCTACGATGAGTGCGAGGAGTTTGCCTGGGAGAAGTCCGTGCCGTTTGTCACGATCGACAAACGCAATTTTGAAACAGGAAGAAGGATGTTTGAGCTTCTTAATTCAAGAAAATACAGATCGGGTTCCGGAAAGGCGCAGCTCGTCAAGATTGAACCTGAACTGGTAAAAACAAGAGGATGCATATGAAAAAAGTTTTTCTCTCGTCGGTCCTGCTGCTGGTCATTTCCTGTGCTCTTTCCGCCGAGGATGCGACATCGCTCGATCTCCTTGCCGGCAGGAAGTGGATGTTCTCATTCGACAAGGACAAGAAGGGCGTCGCCGACAAATGGTTTGCGCCTGAATTCAATGACAGCTCATGGAAGGAGATCAAGGTTCCGGCGTCATGGAGTTCGCTGGGCATGCCATACATGGGGGATGCCTGGTACAGGCTGTCGTTCGATATTCCCACTTCTTGGAAGGGCGATAACCTCTTCATAAAGCTTCCCTGCATAGACGATGCGGACGAGTCGTATTTCAATGGAAAGAAGATCGGCGCAACGTCCAACCAGCATTTCAACGAACAGAGGGTGTACAAGATCGACAAGGAACTTGTCAGGGCCGGTGAGAAGAACGTGCTGGCCGTCAAAGTCTCCAACAACTACATGGACGGCGGAATATTCAAGGGCGAGGCGAAGATCGCACGCTACGGGGAATTCAGGCAGATCCCGCAGCAGCAGTCAGAACCGATGAAGCTGGACTTCATGACTTCCGACGCTTCGCTTTCAAGACTTTTCGACAAGGAGAGCTGGAAGTACGGCTGCCGCGACGAGGGGACGGCCGACACGAGGCCGAAGCTCAGCGCGCAGAAGGTCGTGTTCAACGGGAAGAACGCTCTGGGCGTCGAGATCTGGTATCCGAATTCAAGCATGGAATTCATCGATTATAAACTTCCGGCCTCAGCCAACGGCGATGTCTGGAAGCAGAACAACTACAGGTATCTTTCCTTCTATTATAAGTCCAAGGAGGCCGAAGGCGAGATAAAGGTCGGACTGAGCTTTGGCAACTGGAGCTGGACCAGCAAGGGCACAAACTATCATGCTACGGTTTTTGTCAAGCCGGGCGAATGGACCAAGGTCGTGGTGCCGTTCTCGCAGTTCAGCACCGGGATAAAGAAGGATTTCAAGACATTGGATTCGCTTGCCGGCTTAAACACCTTCCACATCGGATACAGGGGCAACGAGCTGAAGAAAGGCGGTGAAATCCTTTTTGCGGACTTCGCGGTCGGCCCATACAGCTGTTCATCGGAGGCTTCCGGGATCAGCCTCGAAGGCGTATGGCTTTTCAACAAGGATGAGGACGATGTCGGATTGAAGGAAGGATGGGAGAAACCGGATTTCAACGATTCGTCATGGGTGCATCTCTGGGCGAGCGACAACTGGGAGAAGGAGAAGGAATTCAGCAAGTATGACGGTGTGGGCTGGTACCGTGCAAAGGTTTTCATCCCGGAATCATGGAAGAAGCTTCCGATCGACATTAATCTGGGCAAGACTGATGATACTGGTGAATTGTTCTTTAACGGAACGCCTATAGCTAAGACTGAGAAGATTGGACAGGTCCTCTGCGGTCAAATTCCAGCTGAGATGGTCAGGCCAGGGGCGCTGAATACGATAGCGGTCAGGATTTTCGATAAGGCGCAGGGCGGCGGATTTGACGGTGGCCTCTTCGAGATGGCACCGGTTTTCTCAGGTGTCTATGTCTGCAATGCAGGAACTTCTTCAGGAACGCCTGCGGTCCCGGAAAAGTTCGACATGGGTACAAAACCTGGGCAGATTTACGACATTGTCTTTAAAGTTCCTTCCATGGTGACTGCCGACAAGAAGCTGAAGGTGGACTATGTGCTGATCGATTATTTCCACAGGAAGCTCAAGGAAGGTTCTATTGATCTTGGAAATGAGAAGGACGGGATGCTTTCTGCAGTCGTCAGCCTTTCAAAGGAGGAATCGCGCCAGCTCTTCTATTCCGAGAAGTTCGATTACTCGGTGCAGATCCGGGACAGCAAGGATGGACTTGTGATTGCTGATGCCGGACTCAGGCGGCAGTTATGCTATGAATCCCGCGACAACCTTTCCCTTCCAGCGCTCGCGGAAAAATTTGAGGATACTCCATATGGGAAGCTGAAGCTGGTCGACGAGATCGACTGCTCTGTCGATCCATCGCAGGATGAGCATCCCTACAAGGAAGGCGGGATCAGCGAGAGCTGGGTCGGGCGCAAGGCATATTGTACGTGGGTGAAAGGTGTTACGGTCGAGGAGTTCCAGGGCAGGAAATACCGGCAGGCGGACAACAACGAATGGTTCGGTTACCGTGTCGGGCGCGGGAAGATAACTCCGCACGGGGCGTATATACTAAGGATAGAGTATCCCGAGGACAAGACCCGTTATGTTCCTATGAGCATCGAGGCCGGCAGGAACTACCAGGGCACTGGATTCAAGACCGGGGCCGGACCTGATGATCCGATCGATAATTATCCTCTCAGCGGAAAATACGAATGGTACGACAATCTTGTCTTCCCGGACGAGAAGGACTATGGCTATCTCGGAAACCGAAAGACAACCACGGAGCACGGCTTCTGGTTCTTCATGATGGCGCCATCAAGGATTTACGTCCCTCATTATCAGAGCGGGCCTGCGGCTGCAAGGGTGAAACTATATGAGATAAAGGACGTAGAGAAATATTACCCGAAGATAAATCTGCCCGAAGGCATGCCTCAGAGAGTGCTTATGGCCGACTGGGAGAGGCAGCCGGAAGCTTTCCCTGAAGACGTGATGAAACATGCGAAATTCATAGGCCTTAATATGATCAGCCCGGTGATCCAGAAATGGGCCAGCATGGCCTTCTGGCCCACGAAACTTGGATTCAGGCAGGAGGATCCGCTGTTTCCATTCATAGGACTTCCTGAAGGCCAGACCGCAAAGACCTGGGATGAATTCCTGGCGGCTTCAGCGAAGGTCGGAATAAAGATAATGCCACGAGTCGAATATGGCGGAAGTTCCACTCTCCCCAAGGAGGCGATCGCAATCGGTCCGGACGGCAACAAGTCCGGAGTCGGGCGTTTTGCGACTTGGGGCGCAAACCTGCTGAATCCTGCAACATGGGATGAATTTTCGACTATCATCGACGAGCTTGTCACCGAGAAGATAAAGGATAATCCGCAGATTTCCGGAATGCTCTGGCGCATGAGGAACGACCGCATGGTCATAAGTTATGGAGAGGAGGATGTCAAGCTGTTCTGCAAGGAGACTGGAACCAAGCTTCCTGATTTTGAGAAGGATGAACCGGAACCTGAGGCAAAGGCCGATGCCAAGGCCAAGGATGCGAAGAAGGCTCCTGCTGCAAAGAAGAAGAAGGAGAAAGGCCCGGCAAATCCATATTCCGAATGGGCCGCCAAGGGAGAGATCGCGAAGCGGTACCAGGACTGGTGGCACAAGAAGAGACTTGAGTTCCACAAGAAGATCATTGCGAAGCTCCAGGCCATAAGGCCTGATTTGAAGCTTTTCTATTATAACTGGGACGAGGACGGCTGGAACCTTGGCCTGAGCAATAATGCCACCAACAAGCCACAGGACTGGACCGACATGTACGACGTCAACAAGTCAGCTGAATTCCATGGCAAGAGGAGCGAGCTCAGGAAGCAGTACAAGGATGCGGACTACCTCGACATGCTTAAGAAGATGCCGCTCCAGCACGACAAGGTGCAGATGGAACTGTACAGGAATGTCAAGGGCATGGTTTTCTTCGCGCCGATCCACTGGAGATATCTTGCCGACAATGATCCTTACATTAATTATTTCCAGACCGGCGACGGACTGGCGATGTGCAACATGTACAACTACGAGGAGAAGCAGAGATGGAATGTGCAGGGTCACAACCATGAGTCGTGCGAGATGACGCCTGCAGGCCCGGCATTCTCGATGGCGGAGGAAGTACTGTGCTGCTTCCACGGAGATCCGGATGTCATAACATGCACGACCTATACTTATGGACGCGGATTCATTGATGCGCACCGCAGGTTTGCACAGGCTTTCCTGGCGCTCCCGGCGACAAAAGGAACCGTTGTGAAAAATGAAAATCCTGACGTGAAAGTCAGGACTTATCCATCGAGGAACGGAACATATGTCGGTGTCGTATACAAGGGATACAGGCCTGCGAAGTTCGCAGTTTCCATCCCGGGGGATTGGAAAGGGGCGGAGACGGTGACCGATCTTGTGAGTGGCAAGCCAATGCAGGCGCAGTTGAAGGACGGCAGCCTGGTATTTGATGTCGATGCCGGCCCGATGGAGCTGGACAGCTATCTAGTCAAATGAATTTTCAGCGGTGCTGGAAATTTATAAACAGGAGGAATAATGAGAAAAGTCAATCTGATACTGGTGGCGACACTGTTGCTGCTTGCGGATTTCGCAGGAGCTTCGGAGCTTAAACCTTTCACCGCAAATGGCGATTCCATCAGTCTTGACGGGGCCTGGTTGTTCCAGGTTGACAACAAGGAGAAAGACGGAACCGGCCTGAAGGAGGGCTGGGAAAAAGCTGATTATGATGACTCGGGCTGGAAGACCATAAAAGTTGGCTCATCCTGGGAAACCCAGGGCTACAATTATGACGGTGTCGCCTGGTACCGCCAGAAAGTGCTGATTCCTGCGGATTGGAAGGATGACGCGCTGCTGTTCAACCTTGGCCGTCCCGATGACCGCGGCGAAGTTTATTTCAACGGCGAGAAAGTTGCCGAGGTCAAAGGGTTCGGTCCGCATTTTGTCTTTAAGGTGCCGAGGGAAAAGATCAAGTTCGGATCCGAAAACTCAATTGCGGTCTGCATCGCCGACTGGTATAAGGAGGGCGGATTGAATGACGGCAGCTTTTCGATTCAGCGGTTTGCCCCTTTCGGCGCCGTTAAGTCAGGGGGCATGATGACTGAACCGATGAAGCTGTCGCTTACCCAGGATCTGAAGGATGGGCTTCTGGAGGACAAGCGCTGGGAATACGGCTGGAGGGACGAGGGCACGAGCGATACCAGGCCTAAGATGGGAGTTGAGCGCGGCGCATACAAGGGCGGCGACGCGGTTGTAATGGATGTCTGGTATCCCAACTCGCAGGAATATGTCGATTACTACCTGAAGAACGGAGAGAAGGGGTCTGACTGGAAGAAAAAGGGATACGACTATGTTTCATTCTGGTATAAGAGTGCGATTAACGGGGAGATCCAGGTAAAGCTGAACCAGGGGAAGATCCGCTGGAAGAATGGAGGAGGAACAAGTTACAGCGCCAGGGTCTTTGTGGAGGCGGGCGACTGGAAAAAGGTAATCCTTCCGTTTTCCGCATTTACCAGAAATGCCGGACACGGTAACACGCCCCAGGAATTAAGCGATCCTTCATTTGCGGACGCGCTGGTGCTGGGATATGGCAACCATGAGCTTCAAAAGCCCGGTAAAATCCTTTTCGCGGACTTTCAGGCGGGCGCTTTCCAGGTGGCCGCGGAAGGACAGCCGATATCTCTCGCAGGTCTATGGAAATTCAAGTTGGATGATCAACGTCCCGACGGAACAAAGTCAGTCTTTAAAAAAGATACCGAGGAAAGCAAAAGGGACAGCCTGGGATACGGACTGGAGCTCGGTTGGAACAAGCCTGACTTTGATGACAAGTCATGGGATATAATCTCAATACCGGGTTCCTGGGAGAGCCAGGGCTACTCATACGATGGACCGGC
>MHBH01000068.1 GCA_001804805.1 Lentisphaerae bacterium GWF2_49_21 | reverse complement strand
CGCCAAGTTGTTTGAAGAAATAAATCATTGTTCTAATCAAAGTAATTTTAATTTAAAGTGTCAAATCGAAATCAGGACTTGACAAAAATAATAAATCGAAGAAGAAAAAACAGCTCTTGCGAGCTTAACTACGAACAGGATTCAAAGCATTTGGACAATTCGTTTGTAGCCTGTCGCGCCGTAGCTTCTTAGCGAAGGCGGATCAATGTCGCAAGACATGTTCTTGATTAATTAAGGAGAATTACATATGTTGAGCAACAAGGCTGAGGAGATACTTGAATCGCTCTGGGTGAAGCTGGAGGAGAAGAAGATTCCCTCCGCGACATTCGAGATAATGGGGTTGAAAAAGGATGACGTGTCGCTGAAGGAGATTGTATCCTCCGGATTTTGCGAGATTCGCAGTTCGGCGCTGGTCTTCACAGACAAGGGACGGAAGCACGGCAGAGATGTCGTAAGGAGGCACCGGCTTGCGGAACGTCTGCTCGCGGACGTCCTTGATGTCAAGGGCAGGCTGGCTAACGAGAAGGCATGCGAGTTCGAACATCTGCTTCATGCAGGGATCGACGACCGGATCTGCACGCTTCTCGGTCATCCGAAACTGTGTCCGCACGGTCACGATATTCCACCAGGCAAATGCTGTGCGCGTGAAAACAAGGAACTGAAATTAGTTTCACCGCTGTCGGCATTGTCGCAGGGGCAGGGAGGGAAAATCGCCTACATCCATACGCGCGACAAGGCGGAGATGCAGAAGATGATGTCGATAGGGGTGGTGCCTGGAATGAAGATAAAAATGCTGCAGAACTTCCCGTCGTTCCTCTTCAAGCTAGGCAACAGCCAATTCGCCGTGGACGAATCCATGGCGAAGGAAATCTTTGTAAGGATAGGAAGCGAGGAGGAATAGATGGAGGCGTAAGCTTGGATAAGACAATTTCAAAATCCCGGACGCGGCAAGCGCGTCCCTCCACGGCTTCTCCGTTTTTTGACTGGATAACACCGCGAGGCTGAACATGTAGGAGATCACAGCTTTAGATGTGTCTTGAGAAAATTCCAAATTCCAGACTAGAACAGCTCTTGCGAGCTTAACTACGAGCGAACGCAATTATTGAATATGTTCGTAGTCAACGTCGCAAGACGTGTTCTTGATTGTCGGCAGTTAAGCCCATATGGCTGTTCAATCTGACTTGCCCTGCCAGAAGCATCCTGAAGCTTGTTTTTACTGCATGATAAGTTTCGATTCTGGAAATGTCCGAATATCATCTCGTATGATATTTCTGCCAAAGCAGGTGTTTACCCCATAGTAATCGGTCTGGTAGCAGCCTATACTGATTTCATAAAGAAGGCTAACCATGAAACAAATTACCGTTTTGTTGGCGGACGACCACTTGATCACGCGAAGAGGGATTCGGACCATTCTGGAGGCCGGAGGCGATTTTGAGGTGGTCGGCGAAGCTGCCAATGGCCTGCAAGCGGTGGAACTGGCCCGGAAGCTTCGTCCCTCCGTCGTTGTCATGGATCTCTCGATGCCGAAGCTCAATGGAATGGAGGCCGCACGGCGGATTCTCCAACAGATTGCTCCCCCAAAGATACTGATTCTTTCCGCATACGATGATGATGCCTATGTCGAGCAGGCAATCGCACTGGGCATGTCGGGATATCTGCTCAAGCAAAACTCCCTTGACATTCTGACCACGGCGATAACGGAAGTCCACAACGGGGGAGACTTCTTCAACCCCTCCATTGACAAGCGCCTGCGCGGCCGTAAGAAGGAAGCCCGAGGGCAAACGTATCGGTCAACCCATACCGGCCGCAAATGGAAAATCGATGTACCTCTGTTGTAGTTGTTCAGAAATTTCACCAGCCTCCAACCCAATTGTCAGAGTAATGAATAAACAAGCAATGATGAAGATTGGAAAAATGCGTAGGAAGAAACCTTCGGAAACAATTAGAATACCCGTCATGGACATTGAGAAGAAGACAATACCTGTCATCTGTTCCTGGTGCGGCAAGATAACAAGCCTGAAAGAGTGGGAAATTGAATGCGGGAAGAGAATAGCTCCGACGCACGGCATTTGCCAAAGATGTCTTGAGAGCGCCCCCCTGAATGCCTCCAGTGATTTTCCAGGGAAACGGAGTGAAATATAAAGGAGAGCCTGTCAATGCCCTTCAAGAGCAAAGCGCAGTTGAGAAAGTTCGCAGTCCTGGTAGAGCAGGGAAAGATGAAGCCCAGAGTGTTCAAGGAATGGCTGAAAGCAACGCCCAGTGTCAAGAGACTACCGGAAAAGGTCAAAACCTCCCAGCCTCAAACGCAACATCCCGCTTAGCCTCATCTCAATGTTATCAAGAATATTGCCGAATCGTTTTGCCAGCATGGGTAATATAGAGGAGGCAATTTCAAAATTGCCTCTATTGAGCTGATTCTTTCTGCTGCTGCTTTTCCTGGGACTTCAGATTTTCCTTGAACCATTTGTTGAAGAAGGCGTCCTGCAGTTCCTCGACCTTTGGTTCGCCGGGGAGTTCCGGGCGTTCCGTGATCTCCAGCTCCCTTGTGACGGGCTTATTCTCGGAGATCAAGAGGAATTTCAATTTGGTTCCAGGCTTTTTTGCGGATATGTATTCGACGATGTCATTGGACTGGAAACCCGGACCGCATGACTTGTCGTCTATCTTAAGGATCTGGTCGCCGGTCATGAAACCATTCTTGTCGGCGGGAAAGTCGGGTACGACGTTTACAATATTGACCGGATTGTATTTCCCGTTCTCTATTTCAATCTGCTCGCCGGAATTGGCCATGGAGATCCCGACAAATCCTTTTTTACGGAAGTTCTTTTCCAGGACAAGTGTGCGGAGGATGGTCTTCAGGCGGGCACGTATTTCCGGATCCTTGTTTTCCTTGAAGGACTCGACGCAGTTCCTTATTATAAGATCATACTGTTTCTTCCCGAGTTCGATGAGTTTCGCCTGTGACTCCTCGCGTGTTTCGAATTTTTCCGCGCCGAGGCCGGTTATCAAGGACGAGAGCTGCTGGTCGGGAGCAGGGGGAGTGGGCTCCTCTGCGGAGAGGGAAAGAGCTGATGCAAACAGCATTATCAGAATTGTTTTAAGAAATGTCTTCATTTGGCTATTCCCATCAATGTAACACAGGCATCTTGCCTGTGAAAAATTAAGAATAAATCAAGACACAGGCAAGATGCCTGTGTCACATTAAAATTCAAGAAACAATTACAGGCGAGACGCCTGTACCACTTTCTTTATTGCCCCGAGCGCTTAGGCCTCGGGGCGCTCCTTTAAAATTCCAAAATCATAAATTCTATTCTTTCAACTCCCGAACTCGCGAACTTTCGAACTCCCGAACTTCTTCCTTACGCTCTCGGATGGAACTGCTTATGGACCCTTATCAGTTTTTTCTGGTCGACATGCGTATAGATCTGCGTCGTGCTGATGTCGGCGTGACCTAGCATTTCCTGGATTATCCTGAGGTCGGCGCCGTTCTCCAGAAGGTGGCTTGCGAAGGAATGGCGGAGCGTGTGCGGATGGATATCCTTATTGATTCCTGCGATCTTCGCAGCTTCTTTTACGACAGCCCACAGGCGTTCACGGTCGAGTGGCTGTCCGCGGTACGACACGAAAACATTGGGTTCATTGGGATCGCCTTTTGCGAGGAGTTTCGGGCGCATTTCTGAGATGTAGCGTGATATCAGGGCGATTGCTGGCTTGCCGATCGGGACTATTCTTTCCTTGTTGCCCTTCCCGATCACGCGGATGATCTCCTCGTTGAGGTGGAGGCTGGCAAGTTTCAGCTCGGAGGTTTCTGACACGCGGAGACCGCAGGAATACATGAGTTCGAGGATCGTGCGGTTGCGGAATGTCAGCGGATCCTTGCCTGTTGCAGGAAAGGCCTTGAGGAGTGAATCGACTTCGGCGGGGGAGAGCATGTCGGGCAGGAGGCGCCACAGTTTCGGGGAGTCCATCACGTCGGTGATATCGGCTCTGATGAGTTTCTCCTGGAACATGTATCTGAAGAGCATCTTTATGGATACAAGGCGTCTTGCCATCGAGGATGATTCGAGTCCTCTGGTCTTGCAGTCGGAGAGGAAGTCCTGGATGTCGGAGCGTGTGACGTCGTTGAAGTCGGACTTGCCTTTCTCCTTGATGAAGCGGATGAAGTCGCGGAGATCCGTCCTGTACGCGGAGACGGAGTTTGCAGAGAGCCCCTTTTCGACGGTCAGGTATCCCGAGAAATGTTCAAGCACTGATTCCATGATATTGTTTTTGCGGGGTTGGCGGTTTCTATGGTTTACTAAAATCAATCGTGCAATATATTACATGTGCAGGTTTGTTTCCGCAAAAACAATATAACATTTGAAGGCAAATATGGAAGTTGCTTATAAGGTCACGATAAAAGGATATGTCACCGGTATCGGGTTCCGGTATTCGGCGAGGGACAGGGCCTTGCAGTTCAAGACAATCAAGGGATATATCCGTAATGCGTCATACGGTGAGGTGGAGGCCTGGGTGCAGGGTGACAAGGCTGAGGTGGAGCTGATGCTTGAATGGCTCAAAACGGGGCCGAGGCTTGCGAAGGTCGAAGAGTTCAGTTTTCTGGAGGAGAAGCATGATTTGGCGATGTCGGAGTTTGAAATACTATAATTTTTTTGCAAGGCAAAAAGATTAAACAATAGGAGTTCTACATGGAAGCGGTAAAGGCGATCACGTTGTCGGTGATATTGGCGATAAGCGGATGGTTCAACGACGGGCTGAAGAATCTCGAGGCGAAGAAGTATGATGCGGCCATTGCGGATCTGACCAAGGTATGCGAGAAGGACGTTCCCGGCAACAAGTTCAGGGAGCTTGCTTTCTTCTTCAGGGCGCAGGCATATTTTGAGAAGGGTGACAAGGAAAAGGCTTTTGCCGACATGATCGCCATGTTGAGGATGCAGCCGGGCAAGGAGCTTGCCGACCAGGGCAGGGAGCTTTACCTGAAATGGGGCGGCGCTCCAGAGAAGCTGCGCCCGGAGCTCTCCCCGAAGGCTGTCTGGGCCAAGTTCATGGAAGCCGCGAAGAAAGGGGATCTGAAGGAAGTCAAGGAGCTCTCGACAGGCAAATGGAAGGAGTTGTATCTGGAGGAAATGGTGGGCGATGACGAAGACACTCTCAAGGCAATACATGAACAGTTCAGCCTGTTCAAGCCTTTAGAGGAGACAATAGGAGAGAATGAGAATGCTGAAAAGGCTTTCCTGACCTTCCAGGTCCAAGGGGGCGATATTACTTTCAATATGGGATTTGTCCTTGATTCAAAGCAGAACAGATGGCTGATAAGTACGATAGATGAAAAATTCATGAGAGGCGAAATAGATGCGGACATGGAGAATCTTCCGCAGGGGAATCTGAACAAGCTGAAGCAGATAGGGCTTGCCCTCCGCATGTATTCGCAGGAGTACAAGGAGCAGTTCCCGCCGAAACTGGATGACCTCAAGGAAGGCGGATATCTTGAGAACGAGGACATGTATATCTGGACCAATTCCGAAGACGGCAAGAAGTTTCCTTTCGTCTACTGTCCTGGCCTGAAGGAGTCCGACAGCGTCGAAAAAATGATCGTCGCGGCGCCTGCCGCGGTCGACGGATGGCGCGAAGTGCTGTTCATAGACGGGCATGCAGAGAAGATGGACGAGGAGAAGTTCAAGGAGGCCGCCGCGAAGCAGGGCTGGAAGTTCAAGGGGCTTGTCAAGAAGGAGGACATCCCCGCGATGAAGCAGGATGAGATACGGGCGCTTGTGAAGAAACTCGGTGACAGCGACAGCACTGTCAGGGCGGAAACCAAGAAGAAAATCGTCAAGCTGGGTATTGACGCCTTCCCCGTGCTCGAGGAGTTCACGAACGATCCTGATCCGGAGATAAGGCTGGAGGTTAAGAATATATTGAAAGGGAAGTAACTCGGGCATTCTTGCCCGAGAAGAAGTCTCGGCGTTTCGGAGTGTCGGAGAAACGGTGAGAGTGAAACTTGATACTCGATACTGGTAACTTGTAACTGGGATTTGGATTATAGAATGTGACATAGGCGTCCCGCCTGTGATTAGGAATTTGGGAGATAAGAAAGAAAGTTACAGGCGAGACCACAGTCATTCGACGTGGCTAACGCCTGTAACACATTCTTTCAGCATCAAGCATCCAGTATCCCTCCATGTCGTCTTGCATTTGACTGAAATAGATTTATTTTTACACCATTCATCCATCAATCCATTAATCCAGTAGTCCAAGGTGTTTGAATGCGTTGTCCACATTGCAGCTGTCTTGACGACAAGGTCGTCGATTCCCGCATAACCCGGGAAGGGGCCGGGGTGCGCAGGCGCCGTGAATGCCTGAAATGCGGACACCGTTTCACCACCTATGAGACCATAATCCATGCCGAGCTCAAGGTTGTGAAGAAAAAGGGGAATATCAGGGAGGATTTCGACAGGGACAAGCTGCGCAGCGGAATCGCCAAGGCATGCGAGAAACGGCCTGTCGGACCAGAGGACGTGGACAAGGTTGTCGACGGCATAGTCTCCGGCATAGAGAAGGATTTCGACCGCGAGGTCGCGAGCAACGAGATAGGCAGGCGTGTTATGAACGCATTGAAGGAGCTTGACGAGGTCGCATATGTCAGGTTCGCATCGGTCTACAGGAAGTTCAGCGATGTCGAGCAGTTCATAACTGAAGTAAGGAAGCTTGAACAGAAATGATAAACTTATCCAGTTCTGCTGTAATTGCAGTATATGATGACGGCACAAGGAGGAGCTTCGAGTTCGACGAACTCCAGTCGCGCCTCTACCAGAGCTGTCTTTCCTGCGGGATAAACGACGGTTCGTTCGCCGAGGATATAACCTTGTCGGTGGAATATGTCCTGAAGAAGATTTCCGCAGGTGGCAGGATATTCACCGTATCCGAGATAAACAGTTTCGTGGTGAGGATGCTTGAAGAAGCGGGATATCCCGAGATAGGCGAGAATTTCACCATCAGGAACAAGGTCCGCAGGATAGATGTCAAGCCGGACTTGGAGCTGATCTCCGGAATCATATCGAAGCATCTCGGAATCGAAGGTGATGAGCTCCAGGCAATATCCAGGAAAGTTATTTCATCATGTGAAATGCTCGGTATGGAAAAGGCGTCGCCATCGCTTGTCCTCGAACTTGCGCGCCATTACCGTGAGAACGCGATCGACCTGAAATCATTGTCCCTCGGGCCCCGCAACATGAAATCACAGAGCCCCTGGTGCGTCAGGAGCGATGAGATAATCGCATCGGTGTCGTTTGAAACGAGGAAGCTTGTAACTGCAGGCGCTCTTACATCGAGCCATGTCAGCAGGCTTTTCCCGTCTCTGAAGATTGATATGAACCTTGCTTCGTCCGCCGGATATTTCGCGCTTGAGAAGCAGGTGACCGAGCTTGCCATTCTTCCATGTTTCCAGTCATGTGCCACCGGCATCAACGAGATTGCGGTGGCGGCGAGGGGTTTGTACGGCAATTATCTTGGCAGCAACGGATATGACGGTGCCGATGCCCAGCTTCCGGTTTTCCTCAGGCTGAACGAGATTGCCGCCTTTTCAGAGGGGTATCTGTGTTCGAAATGGCCTGAATCCCATGTCTGCGTAGGAGAAATGGCGGCAATGCTTGCCGGAATGCTTGAAGGAGACATAGCTGTCCGCGAGCTTCCATCCTTCAATAAATCATAAAAATCTTGAAAAAGTTTTGGATTAATCGGCAATAAGGTGATATATTTTCACCTCTAAATAAAGTTTCTCGAAATGTGCTTTTGATGGAAACCATTAAATCAACGGAATATTGAAATGGCGACACCAGGTTCTCAAAGAAGTTCAAATTCTGTCGGCGACGTCGTCATCAAGGTCGTCAGCGGCTCAATGAAGGGTACGGAGTTTCCTGTAAAGAAGCCAGTTATTACGATAGGCAGATCTTCCGAGGCCGATTTCCAGGTCCATGACACCCTCATCTCAAGGACCCATACGAGGCTGTCATTTGAGAATGGAAACTGGTATATCGAGGATTTGAACAGCACCAACGGGACATGGATGGTCGGACAGAAGGTCAACAAGAAAGTCCTCCTTCCGATGAAGACTTCCGTAAGGGTCGGCAATACTATATTTGAATTGTACAACCTGTATGCCGCCAGGGATGAGACACAGTCGTTTTCGATACCTTTCGTCTCATACAGGATCCAGCCTGAGACACTGACCTCCACTTCAGGCGACAGGGTGGCGACTCCTCCGGTCCAGGTCGATCCTATGCGGAGCGCGAGGGAGGAGAACAAGCGTCTCTCGGCGATATACAAGTTCCAGAACCTCATCGCATCCATATTCAATGAGCATGAGCTGTGCCCGAAGATCCTCAGCGCCATAAGCACGATAATACATTCCGACAAGTCGTTCCTCCTCGTCTACAATCTGAACAGCGGTAATTTCGAGGCTACTGCCGCCAGGGTTGGCGACAGCCCCATGGAGCCGGTTGACGAATCCTCGATAAGGAAGGTCATCGTCGAATTTGTAAAGGAGAACAGGGAGGCCGTGCTTTCGACCGATGCCGACAAGGTAGCCAAGGTCAAGCTGGCCGGAGTTCCGAGCCTGGTTGAAAACACGATGTGCGTGCCCCTCCTGGGCAAACAGCAGCTGAACGGAATGATCTACCTCACGATGGCACACGACAAGGAACAGTATACCGAAGACGATCTCAAGCTTCTGACTGTCATAGGCCACACCGCCGGCATGGCGCTTGAGAACAGCAGGCTCATCGAGTTCAACCTCAGGAACGAAAGGCTTGTCGCCACCGGTACTACCGCCGCCCATCTTTCACACTACATCAAGAACATCCTGGCCGGACTCGACGGCAGTCTCAGCCTCCTTAAAATGGGAATTGATGAAAAGGATTTCGGCCTGGCAAACGAGTCGCTGCATATCCTGGCAAAGAACCACAGGAGGCTTGGAAACCTGGTGCTTGACCTCCTTAATCTTACCAGCGAACAGAAACTCAACATGAAAGTACAGGATATCAGGCCGATTCTTGAAGACGCATATGAACTTCTCTGCCCTCAGCTCAAACAGGATGGCATAACCCTTACATTCACCAAGGAGACGAAGGAACTTCCGCTGTTCGGGGAAGTCGACGCAAAGGGAGTTCACAGGGTCCTGCTCAACCTCATCCTCAATGCGGAACATGCGATACAGGAAAAACGCGAGACACTCGATCAGAAGGACATCGGCAACATAACAGTCGATGCCTCTTTCACGCAGGACAAGGAATCGATCGTCATTACTGTCACTGACGACGGCATGGGGATCAAACCTGAGACTGCGGACAAGCTCTTCGAAATGTTCGTTTCCACCAAGGGGGCAGGCGGTACGGGACTCGGCCTGACCGTGACCAAGAGGATCGTCGAGGGGCATGGCGGCACCATCTTTGCGACAGGCGAGGAAGGAAAAGGCTGCATAATGACTTTCACGATTCCTGTGAGCCACACTGACGTCAGCACGTCGACCCGTTCGATAAACAGAAACATATTCAAGGGTGTCGGTCAACAGCCACTACCAGTTGACGCCGCCTCACAGCCTCCTGCGCAGCAATAGGGGAGTAGTCAGTAAACAGTCGTCAGGCTTCAGTTGTCGATTGCCAGCCATCCTCCATGCTTAATACTTTTTATCCCATCCAGCATGTATTCCATTGTATTGAACAACAAACTTCACTTGCCAGGAAGTGAAGAAATTATTGATTGACCTGGATTCAAATGGTTGAGGTAATTTCAAAACTCAAGAATCGGTCATGGCAAGCATGACCCTCCACGCCCGAAACGGGCGTAATAATGGAGGGACGCACTTGCCGCGTCCGTAGTTTTGAAATCACCTCGGTTTTATGATGAGCGAAAGCGAATCCTTGGACTGCGTGTAGCGGAGTGAAACAGCAGTTAAAAGATTTTCGCACCGGGTGCGGAAATCTTTTCTACCTCAGTTTCGCCTCGTAGATCTTCTGGAAGCCGCAGTCCTCGACCAGCTCAAATGATTTCATGTTGAAGCGTTTTGAAATGGACACCATTCCTTCGTCATCGCGGGTGATTACAAGGATTTTTTCATCGTCCCCTAGTGTTTCGACTCTTCTCCCTGGCTTGTCGAACACCCAGAAACTGTCATTTATCCCCATGACTCTGCCATAGAAGAAAATCGAAGGATAGTCAGCCGCGAAGTCCAGGAATACGCGTCTGCCGACTTTTGAACTACCGGAAATCTCCACGCATTTCTTTACGGTTTCTATCGGACGGAAGTCGCTGCGCATGAAATATGGCTTGAAGAAATCATCCTGTCCGCCCTTTGAAAGCGCATTGGAGAGCTGGACGGGGAAATTCAAGGGCAGTGCAGCCCAGAGGAGACAGACGCAGAGGAGGCTTGGAAGAAACGGTCCGGGATATTTCTCCCGGAGCAGGGGGATTGCGGAATCGGCGTATGAGCAGAGGATGAAAAGCCAGACTGGCCACAGGCAGAAGAACGCCCTCGGGAAAGGAGATGGTGATTTGAGCATGAAAATTATCAGAGGTATCAGGAAGATCAGGAGGGTGATCATGTTTTTTAAAGGAGCTGATTTATCCTTGGCGGAGAATTTTCCCAGGACGGTAAGGATTATCAGCGGCAGGAATGAAATGATGAATGCGCTGTAAAAATGAATTGAAGCGTCAATCCCGCCGGACCATCCTTCCTTCAGTGACAGCACCTTCATGAACTTGCCGAAGATCGGAATGTAGAAAAGCAGCAAGGATGCGACGGGGATGATGGCAAGCAGGATTGTCCTGTCTGAGAAGATCTCTTTGGGTTTCAAAGAAGGCAGGAGGAAAAGGTATATTGCCGCGAAGGCGATGATGTTTGTCGGGATGACGCCACAGGCCAGGAATGAAAGGAAAAAGAAAAGGATGAGCATGGCAGGTCTGCCTTTCTCCTTGTAGAGCAGGGCGGCTTCGAGTGCGACGAGTATCAGCAGGAAGCTGAGCATGTAGCCGCGGACTGCGGTTGCGTATATCGTGAACGGAAGTGAAAGTATCAGGCATAAGCAGGCGGTGAACACGGTCTCGGGCTTGAATCTTCTCTTCCAGAAGAAAATGAGCAGCGCCAGTGATGCGAAGGCGGTTGCTACCGTGAATGAACGGAGGGAGATCTTCGCCAGGAATGGTACGGCATTGCAGCCCTCGATCCACAGCCTCAGGAGGATGTTGTAGACGATGTGGTCGTTGGGAATGTTGTATTGCCTGTAGATGTCGAGGAGATCCGGACGCATCACGAAGTCCATGAGCGTCAGGGCCTCGTCGAACCAGAGCGGCCTGAAAAATATGCCGAGGATGATGTTGCCCGTAACTGCCGTAAAGATTGCGCAGACGGCGAAGGTCACGAAACTTTGTCTTTTTAAAAGAGGTTCAGCCATTGTGAATTGAATGGTTAATGGTTCAAGAGTTCAGGTGTCAGTGGTCAGGTGTCAGTAAGACAAGCAACATCAATTCCGAAGATGAAAATTTTCCCATTGAGTGTAATCCGGCACCATTTTTTAATGAACAATCGAATAACGAAGCCAACTTTTTTCAGGGACACTGGTTTCATATATTCGAAATCATGACACTAAAAGATTTATTCCCGACACCCCACTTCGTCCGCTGTAGCGGAACTCCGAGGGGCAGGCCTGACACCTGACACCTGACACCTGACACCTGACACCTGACACCTGACACCTATTCTACTTCCCTGTTATTCAACCGTCACGCTCTTCGCCAGATTCCTGGGCTGGTCGATCGGACATCCGCGTTCCTTTGCAATGTAATAGGCGAGGAGCTGCAGGGCGACCACTGAGGGGATAGGCGCCGTTTCGCTGGAGCATTCCGGGATCCAGATTATGTCTTCGGCATGCCTGCGGATCTCGTTGTCGCCTTCCGTCGCAAGGGCTATTACCGGTGCTTTCCTGGCCTTGCATTCCTGCATGTTGCCGATGATCTTGTCCTTGCCAGGAATATTGTTTGCCAGCGCGAGCACGGGAACTTTCTCGTCGAGCAGGGCTATTGGGCCGTGCTTGAGTTCCGCTGCATGGTATCCTTCGGCATGGACATAGCTTATTTCCTTGAGCTTCAACGCCCCTTCTATCGCAACCGGATAAAGGTATCCTCTGCCGATGAAGAAGAAGTCGTGGGCATTTGCATATTTTTTTGCGATCTTCGCAATATCCTTTGATTTGGCAAGCACCTTTTTCACAAGTTCCGGAATGCGATGAATATCCGCGACCAGTTCTATTCCGTTCTGCCTCGAAAGACGGCGTGCGCGCCCGAATTTCAAGGCCATCATCAGAAGAGTGGCGACCTGGCAGGTGAAGGCCTTTGTCGAAGCTACACCGATCTCGGGACCGGCATGGAGATAGATGCCACGGCCTGTTTCACGTGGTATCGTGGAGCCTACGACGTTGCATATTCCGGCGACGATTGCGCCTTTGTTCTTGGCCTCCCTTACAGCGGCAAGCGTGTCTGCGGTTTCCCCGGACTGGCTTATCGCTATTATCATCGTACCGGGATGGATTATGGGATTCCTGTAGCGGAACTCGGCGGCCTGTTCGACTTCCGTGGGTATATCGGCAAGATCCTCGAAGTAGTATTCGCCGACCATGCCGGCGTGGAGGCTCGTTCCGCATGCCGCAATGATTATCCTGTTTATGGTGGCGAGATCCTGGGGAGTCAGATTCAGACCGCTCAGGGCTCCTGTACCTTGTTCCTCATCGAGCCTGCCTCTTATCGAATTGGCGATCGCCTCGGGCTGTTCAAATATCTCCTTCAGCATGAAATGTTCGTATCCGCCCTTTTCAGCGGCGCCCGGATCCCAGTTGATATGGGCGATCTCGCGGGTGACAGGGACATTGTCGATGTTCCTGAGGTCGACATTGTCCTTTTCAACCAGGGCAATGTCGTTGTCGTTGAGGTAAATCACCTTGTCCGTATATGAGACAATGGCGGAGATGTCGCTTGCTACGATGGTTTCACCGGTTCCGATGCCTATGACGATTGGGCTGCCGCGCCTTGCGGTGATTATCTGTCCGGGATTTTCAGATGAAATGACGGCGATGCCGAAAGTGCCTTCGACTTTCTTCAGTGCGGCTGCGACGGCCTGCAGCAGGTCGCCCTCATAACAGTCGTCGATAAGATGGGCGAGGACTTCGGTATCGGTTTCTGAAACGAATTTATGGCCCTGGGAGATCAGTCGTTCCTTGAGAGATGCGTAGTTTTCGATGATCCCGTTGTGAACCACGGCAAAACGGCCTTTTTCATCAAGGTGCGGATGTGCATTGCGTTCAGAGGGGGCGCCATGTGTCGCCCAGCGCGTATGGGCTATTCCGAACTTCGAACTGGAAAGCTCCTTCCTGATGGCAGGTGTGATCTTTGCGGAAAGAGCACTGACTTTGCCGACGGCCTTTATTGAGATTATCTTCTTTTTAACTATGACGGCAATGCCGGCGGAATCATAGCCCCTGTATTCCAGGCGCTTCAGCCCGTCAATAAGTGTGTCCGCTATGTTCCTGTTTCCAATATATCCCACTATCCCGCACATGGTGTACTCCTGGTTATATTAAAGAGTAAAGATAGTATCAGAGTGGCAGAGTGTCAAAGCGCAGGAACATCAAAGTGGGAAAGAAGGAATTCAAATACAATTGCCGGCGAGACGCCAGCGCTCCTTTTAAATTTCAAGTATCCAGTATCAAGTCGCTCTTAGTCTTTGAAGCAATATATCGGAAAGTCCCAGAATATTGATTTCAGCATGAAGAACGGGGCGCTGACGGCCTGTGCAGAAACGCTTCTCACGGGAAGGCCGATGCACAGCCAGCCCCAGTACATTCCGGTGTCCATCGGATTGACGGAGTCGGTAAAACATGAGATAGGCATGCCAAGGACAATTCCGAGCGGATATCCTCCGGCAATCCCGACAATGTCGCCGATCACTGCGCCGGTCGCTGCAGGAACCTCGACAAAGTTTGACTTTTCATTGAACATGTTGGCGTAAATGTTCGGTTGGAAATATTCGAAAGGCTGGGGGCCGTTTTCCGTGTCCAGGGACCATAGATCCATGGCCAGCATGGCAAATAGGGCTATAGCAAATATTTTCTTCATCATGACTGCCTTTCTTTGAAATGGTTCAGGCTTTACTTTTTCCAAGAGGTGCTAAATTGAAAAAGACACGCTGAAGCTGTGAACTCCAACAAGAATCATGCCCGAAACAACTGGATTTTGCATTTTTCAATCAGCTCAAATAAAATGCCGTGGAAAAAGGAAAAGGCAAGACCTCAAATCTGAGATCCTGCCTTTTTCGAGGGGGAGTGAGAGCTAAATCTTGTTACTTCTTGCCTCCTTTGGTTTCATCGTCGACTGTCGGATCGGTGTCCTCTCCAGTCTTCGAGTTTCCAGGGTTGCTTACGTCAACGCCGTCCTCATTGTTGCCATGTCCGTTGTTGGTCTTGCCGTCGGTGGTTGATGCTGTTGTTGAAGTGCCTTCCTGATTTGAGGTTGTCCCCAGATTGTCATTTCCGTCGTCTGTCAGTTCCTCGCCCTGGTAGACATCCTGATTAGTGTCCTGGTTTTGCGTGGTGGTTCCCATATTCTGTTCTTCATTTTGCTCAAGATTTCCACCGCCGTTGTGTCCGGTATCATTTGAGGCGACTGTCACAGCTGTCGAAGAAGCGGTGCTTGCCACTGCCAGGCCTTCCGGGAAGTTGAGCGAGCCGCTCTCGGTCACGAACCAGACGCTGCTCGTTTGTGCGCCGGAGAAGACTTCAGCGCTTGAGGATTCGATATAGACCACGTTGAAAATACCTTCATGTGCGGCATCAGTCTTGTCATACACAAGTTTCTCCTCCCGGCTGGACAAAAGGTTTTGGATGGCTGCATTTGAGGAGTCGAAGCCGTATTCTGTTCCGTCTCCACTGGCGATGTTGTTCTTGAGCCAGTCCTGCCTGCTGCCCATGTAATGGTAGCTGGTGTTGCCATTCAGATCAGAGGCGCTCCGGACCTTGTCCTCCATCGAAGGACATTCAAGGACGCCATAGGTCTCAAGATAGTCTGAGCAGAACGTGAAATCAACAAGCCAGTGCTGCGAATATGGTGCATTGCCCCTGTCGACATTATAAAGGTTTGCGAGAGTGGAAATCTGCCTGAGGTTGTTAAGGCAGTATGCGCGCCGTGCTATTTCCTTTGCCCTTATGAAGCTGTGGCAGAGGACTGAAAACACTACCATTACTACCGCTAGGACGACAAGCAACTCAATTACTGTGAAGTATCTTTTCGTTTTCATTTTAGCCCCCTTGCTCCCTATTTATTTATATTATTATTCTCACTCTGGATGTTATGTTTAGCATTATCAATGCCAAGCTTGTAAAACCACGTGCTCGAGAGATATATTGTCTTGTAAGTCCTTTATAATAAATAATATAAAAATCATATCTAATTTGAGCTGTGACGTAAAAGAAATGCTTTCTCCGAATCAATAAATCAATAATATCATAAAAGGAGGGGAATGTAAAGGAAAATCTTATTTGAAGAGGATCGGGAATTCATCGTTTATGTCATCTACGTTCTTGGCAGTGATGTAAAGGAAGTGTTCGTTGAATATCTGTGCCTGGCTTTTTATATCGGAATTGGGCTTTTCCCAGAAGTTGGCGCCGGGCAGGAAGGTGATGGCGGCCACCACGACCTTGTATCTGAGGGCCTGGTCGATATTCTTCAGGTTTCCACCAAAAAGCACGAGCCGGGGCGGGTTTTCGTCATTCCAGAACTCCACCGACCGCAGATCTTTCGGAAGGCCAACAAGGGATATGACTATCCCGACATCGGGGTGCTTCCTTATTATCCTGTCAAACTCATTGGCGCTGAGCCAGTAATCATTGGTTTTCGAAGGTTCGACGCGTTCGATCGCCTTGAATGAGAATCCTGCGGCCTTCAAACCCTTTTCAAGGCCCGATATGACACTTTTTGATACGCCTGCCCTGGGGATCCTGCTCTTTTCAGGGAAATCAATTATCAAGACTTTTATCCTCGGGTCCTCAACTTCTGCATATCTCAATTGCTTGCCGAGAATTTCTCCAGCAAGCTGCATGTATTCCTTGTGCTTCTTCTGGACTCCCTGTTCCTTGGTGGCGAAAATAGACCGGACAATGTCATAGCCCACCAGCGACAGGATGATAACGCAGAGCAATCCCACAAATCCTCTGAAAAATATCGACTGGGATTTCCTGAATGGGATATATACGATGAGAAGAAGCGCGAATGTGGTTGTCAGGAGCATGAAATAATATAAATTGGACATGGAAATCTTCCGTTATTTCGCTTTCTTCACCCTTGGTCCCGATGGCGTATCTTCGATGATCCAGCCAAGCGACAATAGTTCTTTCCTTATCTCGTCCGACCGCGCGTAATTCTTGTTCTTCTTGGCGGCGGTCCGTTCTTCTAGAAGCTTCGTGATCTCTGCGGGAACCTCGCCGGTTACGGCCGAATCAACATCGAATACCGCGAATATCCTGTCAAAATCCCTGAACTGGGCGAGTACGGCCTCTGCGCCTTTCGTCCCGAGCTTCCCGGATTCCATGAGCTTGTTGACCTCATGTTCAAGTTCAAACACAAGGGCAAGCGCCTCGGATATGTTCAGGTCATTTGCAACCGCCGTCCTGAACGCAGTTTTGATCCTGCCAACAAGCTCCTCGGCCGTATCGCCCTGCGCACCGGAATTCCTGACGGAATGGAGCCTGACAAAGAAGTCGCTGAACTTCTGAAGGGTGTTCTTCACCTGGGTGAAGGCCTCGAGCGTGAAATTGAGTTTGTTGCGGTAGTGCGTCCCAAGCAGGACCCAGCGGATCTCTCGGCCGGTAAATCCTTTTGCGACAAGATCTCGCAGCGTGAAGAAGTTTCCGAGGGATTTCGACATTTTCTGTCCGTTGACGATGAGATGTTCGCAGTGCAGCCAGTAGTTCACGAACCTGCACCCGTTCGCCGCCTCGCTCTGGGCGATCTCGTCCTCATGGTGCGGGAACATGTTGTCTATTCCGCCAGTGTGGATGTCAAACGTCTTCCCTAGATATTTCATGCTCATTGCGCTGCATTCGATGTGCCAGCCCGGACGTCCCTTGCCCCATGGGCTCTCCCAGAATACGTCGCCGTCGTTCTCGTCCCATGCCTTCCATAATGCGAAATCCGCAACGGCGTCCTTGCCGTATTCATCAGTCTTGACCCTCGCCCCGGGCCGCTGGTTCTCCATGTCGATCCTTGCAAGCTTTCCGTAATCTGCGAATTTCGCAACGGAATAATATATGGACTTGTCCTCTCCGACATAGGCATAACCTTTGTCGAGAAGCACCTTTATGATCTCTATCATCTCGGGGATGTGCCTGGTGGCTTCGGGATAATGTTCGGCCTTCTCGATCCTCAGGGTTTCGAGATCCTGGAAGAAGGCGTCCTTGAACTTACGGGTATAGGCATCAAGCGCGACTCCCGCAGCCTTCGAATCCCTGATAGTCTTGTCGTCGATATCGGTCAGGTTCATCACCTGCACCACTTTGAACCCGCAGTATTTCAACGCCCTGCGCAGGAAGTCCTCGAACAGGTAGGCCCTGAAATTGCCGATATGGGCGTAATTGTATACGGTCGGGCCGCATGTATACATCCTGACTTCGTTGCCGGATATCGGGCTGAACTCTTCTTCCGAGCGAGTGAAAGTATTATAAAATTTCATTCAAAATATTTCCTATAGTAGCCTTTGAAGATCTTCTCTGGAAATTTCGCAGTCTTTGATGATTTGGGACAAAAGGCCTTTTCCAATAGTTTCACCGCTATGAACAGGTACGACTGTGCATCTGCCGTCATGGTGCCTGAGGAAATGATGACTGCCTTTTATCCTGATTTCCTCGAATCCGGCATTCTTAAGTACCTTAATCAAAGCTTTGCCAGTAAGAGAGGGAAGTTTACTCATACGGAAACGGCCAGCCGTTGGACGCCTATGAACTCGTTTTGAGAAGCATCTTCTTCGACTTCAAGGCAAAGTTCTATTGCTTCCTTTGTCCTTTCCATAAGCTTGTCCAAGGATTTTGCCTGTGTATGGCATCCTTTCAGTGATGGGACCGTGGCTACAAAATATCCGTCCTCATCCTTTTCTATTATCACATTAAATGATTTGGTCATGACATTTCTCCGTTTTCTATTATTATACACGCAAACCATGCTCCTATCAAGGATTATTATATCGATGTGAACGATGAAGCTCACCCGTTACGAGATGTATCAACGTCTCGCGCTTGGGTGCAGCTAATTGATAGATAAATTGCCAATACTGCGGAAACAAGCACCGACACGACGAGTGAACAAATGCGAATCCATGCGGGTATGTCCTCAAAAAGTCCGGGTTTATACACTCGCTATAATATCACATAGCCAAGTTCTAACGAGATCCAGAAGAACGTGGCAAATGCCAAGACTCCTACCAATATTTGCCTGACGAGAAGGGGTGGCAGAGGAGCCAGATTGCCTGAAGGCATTTTTGTTTGGCGCCGCCTCTCTTGCCAGAAATAGAGCAGACCGCATCCCAACGCCAAAGCAATGCCAATCCACTGTCCGACAAGCCTGCTCCAATCAATGGTAATGGCGGAAGATTCGACCCCGATATCCGTTGGAGGGGTGAGGATAAATGTATAGCAACATGACCATATCACATTTTGAAGCGAATCACCTCTTATTTCCGCCATCCAAATATATTTCCAGGGCGGAAATATCCCGAACACAATGGCAGTAGCCATTCCGACTAGAAGCAGGCTCATCGGATTGACTATTAGGCCATAGATCTCTGGCTGCCAAGTTCGTAGTTTTACAGCTGCATACTGGAAACTCCAAGCGAGAATCCCGGAGACAAGCGCAGCGAATATCGCCCACGTGATCATATTCCAAGCATCGATGGAGTTAGCGACCATCTCGACAGGTGTACGGCTGGGTAGTTTGCCGAATTCAACTACTGGAAAGCACCAACTGCTCAGAAACAGAGCCGACGCGGACCAAAACCACAGCCTGCTGTCGGTCTGGCATGAATTCCGATCTAATCTGAATGATTTCATCTTTCTTCCTGACTAACGATTGAAGTATTCCTCCTCCAGGATATCCGCCATCCTTTTCCAGTCAAACTTTTCAGAAACAATCTTTCTTCCCTCCGCCCCCATCTCCTTCGCCTTGTCCGGATTCTCCAGCATGAAATTGATTTTCTCACTTACGCCTTGCACGTCTCCGGCCTTCAGGATGAATCCCGTCTTTCCGTCGATTATCACCTCTGGTGTGCCGTCAAGGGCGAATCCAACCGCCGGTTTGCCCGAAGCCAGCCCCTGCACGACCGCCCTCGGGAGACCCTCCCTCAATGAAAGGTGGACAAGCACATCCATCAGGGCGGTATATTTATGGACTTCGGACGGTGGTACAAGCCCGGCAAAGAAGAATTTCATCTTCGAGGATTCCGCCCAGCCCTGCAGCTTGTCCTTCATGATCCCGTCACCGACGATCAGGAAGCATGTGTCCGGATGCTTTTTCGACACGATTTCTGCGGCCGGCATGAAATCCTCATATCCTTTGAGTGGGAAAAGGCGTGCAACGGTTCCGATGACCGGTGAATTGTCCGGTATCCCCAGTTTTTTGCGAAGTTCGCAGTCTGGCTTGGAATTGAGGAAGGGTTCAAGTTCTATCCCGCTGTAGACCACCTTGTATTTCTCCGGAGCTGCGATATTCGCAGAAACACATTGGTCGACCATCGCCTGTGCCACTGCAAATATCCTGTGGCAGTGTTTCGCGGCGATCTGTTCGGACTTTTTGTAGATGAAATTTTTCCATGCCTTCTCATAGGTATGGAACGCCTGCCCATGGACCGTATGCGCAATGAACGGAACTTTTGCGGAGCTCGCAGCAAGCCTTCCGATGACTCCTGCCTTTGAACTGTGCGTGTGCACTACGTCAAACGAGTTTACAGTGAAGAACTTCTTGAGCGAGAAATATTCGGCAATGTCGTGATAGGGATTTATCTCCCTGACAAGATGGGGGTTTACAACAATTCTCAGGCCGCTGATGTCACGGGTCTTGAGGAGCTCGCCTTCAGGCCCCGGGGAAGGGCCGGTGACAAGCGTCACGTCGTGCCCTTTTTTCAGATGGCCGATGGCGGTGAGAAGGGTGTTCTCCTGCGCCCCGCCGACTATCATTCGGGTAATAACGTGGCATATCTTGAGTTTGTCCTTGTTCATCCTGAAATATAGACTCTTATATTTTTTTTCGCAGGCGAAAAAAAATATTAGTTGAAAAATACCTTTTAAATCCCATAGTACTTCTGCAAACTATCAAACTTAAAGGTTTTACATATGGCTGACAACAAGAACAACGAAGATGCGGCGTTCGAGAATGAAATGCAGAAGCTGACTGCCCGTGCCAAGCAGGTGCTTGTGCTTTCGCAGAAGGAGGCGGTCAGGTTCAACCATGATTATGTCGGCACGGAACATCTTCTGCTCGGAATACTCCGGCTTGGACAGGGCGTCGCCGTTGCGGTGCTCAAGTCGATGGGCCTTAACCTCGAGAATCTCCGGATTGAAGTCGAGAAGAACTCCGGGATAGGCGGCAGCACCCAGCAGCAGGGGCCTCCTCCTTTCACGCCCCAGCTCAAGAAGGTCCTCATACTTTCCGCGCAGGAAGCAAAGAACATGAACTATAATTTCATAGGCACCGAACATCTCCTGCTTGGAGTCCTCCGTGAAGGCGAAAGCGTCGCCGCAAGAATCCTGCGCAATATGAACATCGACCTCGGCAAGGTGCGACAGGAGGTCATAAAGGCCCTCGACCCGAATTATCTTCCGGGATTTGAAGGTGGTGCAACTCCCGGCGCCAAGGCGCCGGAGCAGGGCGCTGAAGTGTTCAACGCGCTTCAGGCTTTCGGCCGCAATCTTACTGAGCTTGCCGCAAAAGGAGTCCTTGATCCGGTCATCGGCAGGAAGGACGAGATCGAACGCGTCATCCAGATCCTCTGCAGGAGGACCAAGAACAATCCTGTCCTCATCGGCGAGGCGGGTGTCGGGAAAACGGCAATTGTCGAAGGACTCGCCCAGGCCATCAACGACAAGAAGGTCCCGCGCATCCTGAAGGACAAGAAGGTCTTCGTGCTCGATCTTCCGCTCATGGTCGCCGGAACGAAATACCGCGGACAGTTCGAGGAGAGGATCAAGGCGGTCATAGACGAGATCAGGAATTCAGGAAAAGTAATACTTTTCATCGATGAGCTTCATACTCTTGTCGGCGCCGGCGGCGCCGAGGGCGCCATGGACGCCGCGAACATCATCAAGCCCGCGCTCTCCCGCGGCGAACTCCAGTGCGTTGGGGCGACGACGATGGACGAGTACCGCAAGCATATTGAAAAGGATGCCGCGCTCGAACGCAGGTTCCAGCCGATCACCGTGAATCCTCCGAGCGTCGAAGACACCGTTGAAATACTCAAGGGCCTCCGTCCGCGCTACGAAAAACACCACAGTGTCAAGTTTACCGATGCCGCCATAAGGTCGGCCGCAAGGCTCTCGGACCGCTACATCAGCGGACGCTTCCTGCCGGACAAGGCCATCGACATCATTGACGAGGCCGGTGCAAGGGCCAGGATAAGCGTGATGGACGAAAATCCTGATTTCACGAAGCTTGAAGAAGAGCTCCTGAAACTGCAGGAGGCGAAGAAGGATGCCATCGGCTCGCAGAAGTATGAGGAGGCGGCCGTACACAGGGACAAGGAGAAGGAGCTGAAAAACGCTCTCGATGCCAGGAAACTCGCCTGGGAAAAAGGACAGTCTGACAAGGTTCCGGTCATTGACGTCAAGGATATCGCGCATGTCCTTTCAAAGTTCACAGGCATACCTGTCCAGCAGATGGAGGAGGGCGAGAGCGAACGTCTCCTTAAGATGGAAGGAGAACTTTCAAAGACCGTCATCGGGCAGACCGATGCGATCCGCACGATCTCCAGGGCGCTGCGCCGTTCAAGGGCTGACCTCAAGGATCCCAAGCGCCCGATTGGTTCGTTCATCTTCCTCGGTCCGACAGGAGTAGGAAAGACGCTTCTCGCAAAGGCGCTCGCTGAATTCATGTTCGGAGATCCGGACGCGCTCATCCAGATTGACATGTCCGAGTACATGGAGAAGTTCAACGTCAGCCGTCTCATCGGCTCCCCGCCGGGATATGTCGGCCACGACGAAGGCGGACAGCTTACTGAAAAAGTCAGGCGCCGTCCATATTCAGTGGTGCTTTTCGACGAAGTTGAAAAGGCGCATCAGGACGTCATGCATCTTCTCCTGCAGATCCTCGAGGAGGGAAAGGTGACCGACAGCCTTGGCAGGCGCATCAATTTCAGGAATACGATTGTCATAATGACCAGCAACATCGGCGCCGAACAGATCATGAAGGGCGGAGGGATAGGTTTTTCCGCCGACTCGGAGTCGATGGACCAGGGCTCATACGAGAAGACAAGTTCCAGGCTCGTCGAGATCGCCAAGAAGCATTTCAAACCGGAGTTCATGAACCGTGTGGACGAAACCATAGTCTTCAGGAAACTCGGCCGCGACGATCTCAAGCTTATAGTGACGACCGAGATCAACAAGGTCATCCAGCGCTTGAAGGACAGAAACCTCCATATGAAGATTTCGCAGGAGCTCATAGACTTCATAATTGAAAAGGGCTACAAGCCGGAATACGGTGCGCGCCCAATCCGCAGGGCGGTCGAACAGTATCTCGAAGACAGTCTCGCCGAGGAAATCCTTCGCGGGAATATCTCAGAGAATTCAAAGATAGAAGTGAGTGTCATAGACGGCAAAATCATCTTCAATACCGATCCATTCACGGAAACCGAGAAGGAGGAAGTGCCTAAGGCGAAGAAGCCGGAGAAGCCTGAGAGGAAGAGGAAGGTTGCGAAGAAAGTAATTTGATACTCGATGCTGGGAATTTGTATTTGGAGTGTAGCACAGGCGTCTCGCCTGTATTCTTATTACGGAGCGCTGGCCTCCGGCCGGCAATCTTTGATTCTGGAATTTATTAGCTCGTAGTTAAGCCATTATTGGCTGTTTTTCTTTTAGGAAAGAGACACGCAAAAATGCGTTAACTACAAACAAACACACTGACACACAGCCAGTTTTTTTGACTTTCCGTTCTCTATTGACTGAAGAGGAAGACGTTTTTAAGGGCTCCCTTGATTTTTTCTGGTAGCCTGATTATCTCTAAAGAGTATGAAAATCAAAATTCCTATCGGTTCATATGCTGTCACGTTAAGAAGGCCTATTGCCATTTTAATTATCCTCTGTATTTTTTCTCTTGTTCCTATTTCTCTCTGGCTCATGTGCTTCGATAAGACGGATAATACTGATGAGATGGCCGGGCAGGAGGCTTTACCGAAGGTTAAGCAGAGAGATCTCAATAGCAACACATATAAGCTGAAAATGATCGCATTAGGCTGTCGCTTGTATGCCGAAAAAAATCAAAGTGATTTTCCCGCAAGCCTGGACGAGCTTATAAAGAATGGACATGTTGAAAGCAGTGAAATCTTATTTTGCATAAACAAAGAAGATTCCAGCAAGGAGAGGTTCATCTACTGTCCGGGATTGAATGAAAAGTCCCCTGAAGACTTTATTCTTGCGGCGGTGCCGAGGCCGGAAAACGGTAAAAGGGAAGTCGTTTACGTGGATGGTCATGCAGCGACAATCAATGGGGGTGAGTTCCAGAAGGCTGTAAAAGAGCAGAAGTGGAAGATCCCGTCCTCCAAGTAGGTAGTTAACCCCGCAAGGGGTGACTTTTAAATAAAACAGGCTTTTAGTCTGTATTTAATTGCGGGCAAGAATGTCTGCATTACTTTTGGAGAACAGCTCTTGCGAGCTTGACTACCAACGAATTAGCCTCGAATTCAGCATCCATTTTTTGTAGTTAAATCCTTAAGGTGTAAAGATTTTTGCGTTCCGTAAAAATCTTTGACTTCCTCAGCCGTTATCGCACTCCATCCCGACGTTGCGATTTATAATTTTTCCGATGAACGGATTCCCGGGATTCAGGATTTCAGGTTCAATCCCGTATGCATCTTTGAAAGCATGCCCCCGGACTTTACCTGTGCCCCACTTGATCTCAAAGGCGCGCATCTTGCCGTTCCGGCGTATGATCAGGTCAATTTCCGCCTGGGAACGGGAACGCCAGAAGAACATTTCAGCAGCATTCCCCGTGAGCAAGTTCCACTTTGCCGCTTCGGCAATAACCCAGTTCTCCCATAGGCGGCCGATGTCGGGCCTGGAAGCGGACAGTGTGAAATCGCCGAGAATCGCATTACTTATGCCGGTATCCCAGAAAAAAATCTTCTTGCTTTTGGAAATTTCTTTCCTGGAATTGGTCGAATAGGCAGGAAGCCTGAATATGACAAATGTCTGTTCGAGCAGATCAAGATAACGTTCGATGGTGGGGCGCGCCATCTGCAACTGGGTGGCAAGTTCGTTTATGGACACTTCTGAACCTGCCTGATGCGCAAGCAATGCAAGAAGTCGGCGGAGCAGTTCAGGGGTCTTGAGAAGGCCTGACTGAAGAACATCCTTCCACAGATAATCGGAACTTAATTCCCGAAGAAGGGAAACCTTCTCCGACGACAGGACAACTTCTGGATATCCTCCGTATACCATGGCATCCAGCAGGATGGAACGCAGTGGCGCTTTATAATTCTCGAGCAGGATTTCCAAGGGCAGTGATTGCCCGAACCCGTCGCAGCTTCCGGCAATCTCATCGAAGGTCAAGGGAGGCAGGGAGAGTTTCATGTTGCGGCCCGTAAGGCTTTCCGCAGACTGGTTCAGGAGGTTGAGGCTTGAAGAGCCGAGCATGAGGATTTTAGCAGGGAAATCCTTGTCAATCCATCCTTTTATTGTCCTGGATGAATCCGGCAGTCTCTGTGCTTCGTCGAGGATGAGCAGATCGGGTTCACCGAGTGACTTGAAGGCATGGGATGGCGAAAGCGATGCGACAGACAGAAACCTTGCCTTGTCGGGTTCAACATCGAAGTTAAGTTCGACGCATTTCCTGTTTCCTGCGAAATGCCTTACAAGCGTTGTTTTTCCAACTTGCCTTGCACCGAGAATGATTCCGACCTTGCCCTTGACGGACAATATCTCTTTCAGACGTCTCTCGGCTATTCGTTCGATATACATATTAACATGTCATTTTGCTATGTTGATATTACATAATATATCATGTTATTGTAATATCAAGTATACAATATAGGTATTTACTGCAATTCTAAAGCTTCATCCCCTTCTTTTATTCTCATCACCATTATAAGTCCGGCGACAGTTGCAGGCAGTCCGAAAAGAATCAGCCAGAACAGATTGACTTTGTACCTGATCAGCTCCCAGCCGTCGCCTCCATCACAGAGCCAGCCGAGTCCGATATAAAGTCCGTTTCCGATAAGACAGACAGCGCAGAATAAGACTAAAATTTCCTTTATATCCTTCTTTGCCGGGATCAACAGAAGCAGGAGTGGCAATATTATTCCGACGATCGGCCCCATCCATATATCGATCACAGGATGGGCTGAGCCTTCACGGATTGTTTCCGTAAAAACATTGAAATGAAAGGCGATCTTGTGGACGGTGCCGCCGTTGAATTTACAGGAAATTATATGCCCGGCCTCATGGAGCAGCTGCAGCGGGAACCAGCCAATTGCTATCACTGAGAGGAATTTTATATAGAACTTCATATGGTCATAGAGTAGGTACGCCCTTTAGGGTGTACCATTCTTTCTTAATTAATTGGGGACAGGCTGAAGCCCGTCCCTACTTAAAGAGCCGTTCCGCCGAATCCGCCTTGATCCATCCTTCCGATCCGTTGTCGGTACGGACACGGAGCCAGCTGTCCCTTTCCTCTTCGATGAAGAGCTTCTCGCCGCAGTTGATCCTGAAGTCGGCCTGCTTCGATGTTTCCGCCGGCAGGAGATAGACCTGCATGTTCTTGATCACGGCGAACGCCGTCTTGGAACTGTATGAGCTTGTCGACTGGCTGATCGGGGCAATGAGCAGGATGACAAAAACAATTCCGGTGCAGGAAAGCAGGACGTATAATCCTGTTTCCGAAGCGAATTTACGCCTGAACGCGAGAATAATTCCGGCAAACGCCCATACTGATGCGGCTGCAAGCATCCATTCGTCCGGACGCAGCATGTCACGGACAAACACCAGAAGATCCCTGGGAGATTCGATCGTGCCGACTTCTGGAACCCCGAGTTTCCTGTGCACAAGGTTCAGGTTCTCCCTGATGTCGGAATCCCGCGGCGAAAGGTGGAGCGCCCTTGAATACATGACAAGCGCCTTTGCGGGATCGCTGAGCTGGTAGAGGCAGTTGCCAAGATTGTAGAGCAGGGCCGGATCGGGGGAGTTCATGTCTATCTGCTTCCTGTAATAATCTGCGACTTTCGCAAATTCACCCTTGTTGTATGCGCCCATTGGATTGAAGGACTGATCCGTGTTGCTGTCGGAGGATGCCGCAAATGGAAGTGCAAGAAGGACGAGGAGCAACGATAATTTCTTCAGCGACCTGACGAGCGAATCACGCCTGTCGGATCCGCTTTTTTTAGAAGCACCGGGCAGGTATGCGGAATCGGCGCCTGACTTCAGGAGTTCCGCAAGCTCATTGTCTTCTATCCTTGTCGAAAGCTCCGTTGCAGAAGTTCCCGGAGGAAGCCCCAGGAGATCGTTGAGGTATGGAACGACATCGTTCTGCAGCAGGTCATGCATCTTGTCCGGATCGGTTTTGCGGATTTCGCGCAGAAGCCCGCCCTTTCTCGCAAGCGCATCAAGTTTTCTCCTGAGCACGGGATCCTTTTCAAGGCGCAGCTTTCTCCGATGGTGGAATTCGCTGAATCCCCAGGCTGCGGGACCGAGGATTAAAAGGAAGAGGATAAGGAGGATATGGTTTTTCCATAATGGCAGCAGTACCGGGCCTGAGAGGTTTTTCTTCAGATAAAGGATGTCATTGATCTTTTTGGTTCCGTTCTTTTTCTCGAGTGCGGATGGAACGGATAGACTGGAAACGCCGGAGTCTGCCACGATCTGGGACTGTGCGACGTTGTCTGATTTCTCAACCTTCAGCTTCTTGTTGAATGCTATTTCCACGTATTTTCCGCTTGAGGTGGAAAAATATGAAACGGGAAAGCTGAGCTGGGCTGTCCCTTCCTGGAGCGGGAGCAGGACATACCTTATTTCAAAATCATTGCCGCCCGGAGTCAGGTCTTTTTTGATTTCCGGCGGATATGTGCGGAATCCTTCGATTTTAATTTCCGGGGCCTTCAGCGTATCGGTGGTGCCGTCGCCCGCACCGCTTACTTTCAATGTCACCGGTTCCCCTGTCTTCAGATATTCCTGGTTCAGTTCGGTCTTGATCTTCCAGTCGCCAATCAGTCCCAGATAATTCACTGTTCCTGATGGATCCGGAAGAGAGACAACTTCGAGGACGGGAAATTCACAGCTCAATTTCTGTTCAAGGGATTTGTAGCTGGCGAAAGGACTCATGAAATCTTCAAACGGATCTGATGAACGCTGGCTCCTCCTGTCACTCGGGATCCTCAGCACGCAGGCTATGTCCATCTTCCCGGAAAGCTTTCCCGGCGCGATCGGACGAAGGGCCGACCGGAAGGCATAGACATTGAAAATCTGGCCGTTGACTTTCTCAGTGGAAGTCTGGCATGGCAGGAAGTGGGGGTTTTCCGGATTCACGGCGCTGAAATCCCTGAATGCTGCATTCTCGATTCTGACATCCGGCCAGGACGTCACTTTGAATGGGAGCTCCCGTGCACCGTAGACTTTTATCTCGAAGAGGATTTCCTCGCCGACATAGAATTTCTTCCTGTCGGAGAAGAAGGAAAATTTCAAATAAAGGAGATCGTCAAGCCCGAGTTCCTTCTTGGTGGATGACTTATTGTCGGTTGAAGTTACGGAATATTTCCTGGCAATCACTTTTGTTTTCACCGGATCGGTGACTGTCTTCTTCTTGCCGTACTGTATTTTCAACGCGGGGATTTCCAGGTCGCCTTCCTTCTGAGGTGTGATTTCATAGATTGAAATGTATGATGAGGACTTCTTCATGTTGATGATGGTCGACTGCATGCTTCTTGAAACGTCGGATCCCCAGCTGATGCCGTCAATCTTGGGCAACTCCAATATCTTCGGATAATCTTCGGAGGATCTGACCTGGAGCTGGGCTGTCTCTCCAAGCATCAGGGGCTGGGGATTTATTGACACTTCGACTTCCCCGGCCGCAAATGTTGAAAGCGCGATGAGGAAGACGATTGCAGACACTGTTAACTCAGCAAATGGAGTGATCCGTTTGTAGTAGCGCATGTTTGCGCGTTCTTCAATTTTAAAAGGAGCGCCGGTCTCCCTCCTACGCTGAGATGCTACGGCGTGGCAGGCCAGACCGGCCTTTTGCCGACCTGGAGGTCGGCGTTCCATTAAGAACGCGCAAACATGCGCTACTACGAGCGAAAAACATATGCGCGATGTGTTACGCGGTGTCATGAAATAAGAAAGTCCTTTGTATTTGTTCAATGCATTTTATATATAAATTTGCTCCAGCAAATTTATCACCAGTCCTTCTCCACCGGCGCGATCCTCGGATCCCTTCTGTCCTGCTCCTTTTGTTTTTCTATGAGCTTCTTCTCGTCGTTGGCCATCAGATCAAGCAGGGCTTCCGCCTGTTCAGGATCGATTTCCTTGTCATCCTTGGGCTGCTCCTTCTGCGGTTTAGCCTGCTGCTTCTCCTGGTTCTTCTGGCCCTGTTCCTGCTTGCCCTTCTGATCCTGCTGGTCCTTGTCCTTGTTCTGGCCTTCATCCTGGGAAAGTCCAAGCTCCTTCATCGCGTTCTTGAGATTTTTCTCGGCCTTCTTGCCGTCGCCCGTCTTCTGCTCCTGCTGTGCCTTCTCTATTTCCTTTTCAGCGCGGTCGGCCGACTCCTCTGACTGCTTGTCATTCTGTTTCCGGGCTTCCTCCTTGTAATCTTCGACAGAATCCTTGGCGGCTTCCGTCTTTTTCTGGACATCGTCCTGGTTCTTCTGCTGGCCGCTCTTGCCCTGCGGTTGGTCCTTCTGATCCGGTTTCTGCTGGTCTTTCTGTTCCTTCTTTTGATCCTGCGGAGGCTTCCCATCGTTCTTGTCCTTCTGCGAATCATGTGCATCCTTGGCCTTCTGCTGCGCTTCCTTCTTTTTCTGCTCAAGCTGCTTCTGCTGTTCCAAAATCTTTTTAGCGAGTTCCCTGTCCTTTATCAGCTTCTGCTGGTTCATCGCGACATCAAGAGGCTTTGGGGAAATGCGCATCGACTCCTTGTACATTTCCTCTGCGGAGTCGAGGATCTTAATAGCGTCCTGCGGTTTTGTATTTATCAGAGTCCTGGCGTTCTCATGCTTGATTACTCCAAGGTTCTGGCAAGCCTTTGAAACAAGTTCACGGTCGCCGGGATCGGAGCTTATGGCGTTTTCATAGAGAGCCGAAGCATTTTCAAATTCCTTCTTTTCCTGGAGTGCGAGCGCCTGGTTGTAAATTTCATATGGTGATTTTACATCAAGCTTCTTTGCGCCGTTCCCGTTTGCGCGCGGCTTTGCATCTGGCATGGGAATGGCGGTGTCAAGCGGCTGGTCCGCTGAACTGACCGGGATATTCTGCTGTGGAAGGACGGCGGCCTGTTTTTGCACCGGAGCCTGCGCATCTGCGAAGTTCGCAAGGAAAAATAATGCCAAGATGGAGGCAATGCTTCTGCGCTCATTTATTGCGAAATACGCAAAGAGGAGAATGAGGGCTGCGAAGAGGGGTATGTGGAAACGTTCGATCGGCCTTGTCTGATTGCCCTGGTCATATTGTTCCGGCACCATCGCCTTGACCCTCTTGAGGATGTCGGAAAGACCAGTGTTCGTGGCGGTAGATCTTACGTAGATCCCCGAAGTCGCTGAGGCAAGATTGTTCAGCTGTTTCTCGTTCAAGGGGCTTTTCACAAGTTCCCCGTTCTTGTCCCTGAGGAACGTCTGTTCGCCGGGCTTCGCGCCGGGCAGGACGATAAGCCCCGGCTGTGATGGATCTCCTATGCCTACTACAAAGATCGGGATCTTGGTTTTCTTTAGCTCATCAAGCGCGGCTGAGCTTGAACCCTGGATCTCGTCGCCGTCAGAGAGAAGTATTATCGCGCGATGCCCGCCTTCCGCCGCCTTGAAGGCCTCCATCGAGACTTCCAGTGCGCGCTGGATGTTTGTTCCGCCTAAGGGGATGCTTTCCACCGACATCTCGTTGATCGCTTGGAAAAGAGTCGTCTTGTCGGCGGTCATCGGACACTGCAGGAAGGCGCTGCCGGCGAAATCAACGATCCCGAACCTGTCTCCGGGGCATTGCTTGATAAGCTCCCTCAGGAACCATTTTGAGTGTTCGAGGCGGGACGGCTGAACATCCTGCGAGAGCATGCTTTTCGAAACATCCAGGACTATTAGCAGGTCCCGGCCTTTGCCCGTGAACGGAAGGATCTTCGTCCCCCAGCTCGGACGCGCCGCCGCGACAAGCAGAAAAAGGATTGAAGTTACAAGCAGGAAATTCCTCAGGAGGCGTTTGCGGTGTGAAAGAGTGCTATATGCCGGATTTGCAGCCCTTTCCCCGAGGATCAAGGAGAGCTGTTTCTTCCTCCGCCTGTACGCCAGCGCGGAGAAAAAAACGAGGACAGGAACCATCCATAGGAGGTTCCAGAAATATTCAGGTTTTAAAAAGTTCATCTGTCCCTGCACCTTTCCTTTGACACGAAAATACTCTCTTTCCAGCCCTTGTATATTCTGTCTACTCTATTCTTTGTTGTATTTGACATTTGAAATAAGGATTTTGTTCCATAATTTAAGGGAAAGTGGATAATATGGAGTATTCCCATGCATAAAATCAAGGTGAATCTGAAAGAACGCGGATATGACATTCTCATCGGCAAGGGGATTATTACCCGTTCGTCAGCCCTGAAAGACCATGTTTCCGGGCGCAGTTGCCTGGTCATGACTGACAGCAACGTGGGCAGGATATACGGCGCGTACGTAATGAAGGCATTGAAAAACGCAGGCACCACGGCCCATGTGGTTTCCTTCAAGGCCGGAGAATCATCGAAGAATATTGATACGTTCGGAAAGATGCTGAGGCATGCCTGCCGTGCAGGGCTTGACCGTTCATCCGTGATCGTCGCCCTCGGAGGAGGGGTTCCCGGAGACGTCGCCGGATTTGTCGCAGCAAGCTACATGCGGGGCGTGAAGCTCATCCAGATCCCTACATCCCTGCTTGCCATGGTCGATTCGAGCGTCGGCGGCAAGACAGGCATCGACCTGCCCGAAGGCAAGAACCTGGTCGGCGTATTCTGGCAGCCAAGCCTTGTGCTGATAGATCCCAGCGTGCTCAAGACACTGCCCAAACGTGAGATCCGCTGCGGGCTTGCCGAGATCGTGAAATATGGTGTCATCATGGATGATAAATTTTTCTCGTTTCTCGAGAAAAATTTATATGGAATAAAGAAAATGGAACCCAATACATACGGGAAGATAATCGCCAGATGCTGCGAGCTCAAGGCGAAGGTCGTCTGCGCGGATGAACGCGAGACCACAGGCCTGCGCGCCATCCTTAACTACGGCCATACTTTCGGACATGCGATCGAGACGGTGACAGGCTACGGGAAATTCGCCCATGGCGAAGCTGTCTCCATCGGAATGTGCATGGCTGCGAATCTCGCAATCCAATGTAATAAATTTGCGCTTGATAATAAATTTTCACAGGAGTTGGCAAACAGGCAGAAATATTTACTGCAAGCCATTGGCCTTCCAACAAGCTTATGCACAGGAATCAGCCCTGTGAAAATTTATAAGGCCATGTTCAAGGACAAGAAGGCGGAGAAAGGAAAACTCCGTCTGGTGCTGCCTGTCCGGATCGGCAAAGTCTCCATCGTGAAGGATGTGAAGGCGGAAGATGTGATGGAAGCCATTGAATCAGTTGTCAGTTGATGGTTGTCAGTGGTCAGTTGCTGTTTAGAATTTTTTAAATATCCTGTAAATCCTGTTATCCTGTCTATATTCTTAGTTGGTTTATTCAAAATGCCTGAAGAAATTTTCGAAATCGTCGATGACAGCAACAACGTGATCGGCACTGCGAAACGGGGCGAGTGCCACGGGAATCCTGTGCTCATCCACAGGACCGCCCACGTCATTGTCTTCCATCCGGACGGGCGAATGCTACTTCAGAAGCGTTCCATGAACAAGGACATCCAGCCGGGCAAATGGGATACTGCTGTAGGCGGACATCTGATGCCGGGCGAGGATTTCGAGACTGCCGCTCGGCGTGAGATGAAGGAGGAGCTGGGAATGCCTCCTAATCTCCCCCTGAAGCATCTTTTCGAGTCGAAGATTAGAAACAAGATTGAGTCAGAAAACACAAGCGTATATTCGACGGTCTATGAAGGCCCCTTTGATTTTCCAAAGGACGAGATCGACGACGTGAAGTTCTGGACGGTACTGGAACTCCGCAATGGGATGACCAAAGACTATTTCACGGAAAACCTGAAGACCGAACTCGGAAAGCTTTTTGAGATGGGGATTGTCTGCTAGGGATTACTTCTATTCGAAAGGATTTTTTCATTTCAAGATGAAAACAGAGTGAATTCCAAGTATTGTAACTGCCTTTAGGAAGGAATACATGAGCATTTATAAATCGGATATTGACGCGGCAAAGAACAACTGGGACACCTTTTGGAACGGAACTAATAAAAGGCCGATGCTGTCTGCGGTGCTTCCAAGAAAGGGAAAGACCCCCGTTGAAAAACCACCATATGCGGCCGGGCATGACGGCAATTTCGCACCTGTGCTCGATCAGATATGCGGCTGGGTGGAAACCCATGAGTTCCTAGGCGAGGCGATCCCGTTCCACTATCTTGAATTTGCTGCCGACCATTTCAGCATCCTGCTTGGCGCGGATCTGGTTTTTCCCGGGGAAGGCGGCGGTTGGCCTCTTCACTTTGTCAACAGCTGGGAGAAGACCGAGCTTTCATTCAAGCGTCATGGGAAATGGTGGCGCAGGACTGTGGATTTTGCCGAGGCGATCAAGAAACGCTTTGGTGATGATATAATGATCGCATCCCCGACTTTCGTCGCGAACCTGGACGCCCTTGTCGCAGTCCGCGGTGCAAATGATGTGCTCCTGGATATGATGGATCAGCCGGCCCTCATTCGACGCGCCCTCGACCAGGTGCTCAAATCCTACAAGGAGATACTTGCAGAATACGAGATCCTTTTCGAATACAAACGCCTCGGATCCATCACCCGCCACGGCATCTATTCCAAGGGACGTATCAATGTGCCCCAGTGCGATTTGTCCTGCATGCTGTCCGGAGAAATGTTCCGTGAATTCGTCCTTCCGTACCTGAAAGCTGAAATGGAATGTTACGACGCTGTCGAATACCATCTTGACGGACCGGACGCGATCCGCCATCTGGAGGACCTCTGCAGCATCGATAAGCTTGGTGTCATCCAGTGGGTGTCTGGAGCCGGCAATGAAAAAAAGGACTGGACATGGCTTCATGACAAGATAGATGCCCTAGGCAAAGGGCAGATCCTATGGGCAAATCCGGAGTTGGCCGTCAGTTATGCGAAGAAATACAAATCAAGGAAATTGTTCTTCCTGCTGTCAGTCAAATCAAGGCAGGAATTTGACGACTGTACCGGTTTGCTGGAGGAGACATGGAGCATGAAGACCTGAACAGTATAAATTACTAATCGTCTCGTAATAGAATTGACATAAATTAACGGAGGGCGGACTTTCCAGTCCGCCTTGGCGGGTTGGAAAACCCGCCCTCCTTTGTAGAGTCAATACAATTATGCAACTATTATTAACGGGGAAAATATTGGATAAGCCGGAAACAAACACAGCATATTATTCTCCCGGAGCCCAGGTCTGGGAGAGGTTTAAAAAGGACAGGTTCGCCGTCATCGGACTCTTCGGTGTAGGCTTCCTTGTACTTGTTGCGATACTGGCGCCGTTCATTGCGAACGGCAGGCCTCTCATGATCCTGCGTGACGGACATCTTTCCTTTCCGTTCCTGAGATATCTTTTTGCGCCGGACACTACTGAGGTCATCGTCGAGAAGATCTTCAACTACGTCCTGATATTTCCAGTTCCAGCCCTTGTCATATGGAGTCTTTTGAAAAAACGGAAAAGTCTGATGCTGGGAATACTTGCAGTATGGGCATTTGTCCTGATAATACCTTTTTTTACGGTCGGACCGAGGCTTGAGAAGACCGACTGGCGCAAGGAATGTTCAAATCTCAAGAAGGGCGAATTTGCGATATTCGCACCTGTCCCATACGGCCCCTTCGAGAACTGCGTTGAACCGTTTTTGAAGCCGTGCCTTGAACATCTGTTCGGTGCCGACCAGATCGGCAGGGACGTGCTTTCGAGGATGGTCTACGGGGCCAGGGTCTCGCTCGCCGTCGGATTCCTCGCCACGGGACTGACAATGTTCCTCGGGATACTGATCGGGATGTACTGCGGATATTTCGGAGGCAGGACAGATTTCCTTTTCATGAGGGTCGTCGAGATCATCATGTGTTTCCCGACATTCCTGCTACTCCTCATCCTGATGACCATTCTGATGGACCACAAATGCCAGCAGTCGATCCTGCTTGTGATCGGAATCATCGGGCTGACTTCGTGGACCGGACTTAGCCGTATTGTGAGAGGCGAGACGCTCCAGCAGAGGGCGATGCCATACATCAGGGCCTGCGAATCCCTCGGTGTGTCAGTGTGGAAGATATTATTCCGTCATCTGCTTCCCAACATCACTGGACCGATCCTGGTGAGTTTCACCTTTGGGGTCGCTGGCGCAATACTTGCCGAGAGCGGACTCAGCTTTCTTGGCTTCGGAGTGCAGGCGCCTACGGCAAGCTGGGGAGAACTCCTGCGACAGGCATTTTCAGATCCTCTCAGATACTGGCACCTGACGCTCTGGCCGGGGTTTGCGATCTTCATTGCCGTCGTCGCCTTCAACTTCGCAGGCGAAGGACTGCACCGGGCATTCGATCCCAAAAGCGAATAGCAAGTAGGGATGGGCTTTAGCCTGTCCCATGATTTTTTAATAAGATGGTACAGCCTGAAGGCCGTACCTACTCCCGATCCGAAGAGCGAATAAAGAATCTTCGGCTCATCCGAATGGACGTGCAGGAGATTCTTTATATTGAAAAGCAATTTGGAATTCGTTCGTAGCGGCCTACTGCGGTGGCCGCAGTTTTATCAATAAGAAACTTTTACCGGTTAAGTAGGGCGGTCATTCCTGGCCGCCATCTTGTCGGGCTTCCGCCTTCGCTAAGATGCTACGGCGGGACAAGGGAAAGCCCGACCTACTTCAGAGGCAAGTTTCAAAGGAGTTAAGCCCGTAAGGGCTGTTCTTGGATTGTGTTTTCTTTGGAACTTACTTGCTTGCCCTTCGGCTGCAGATCTTCACTGCAAGCGCTTCGAGTTCCATTATGGGCGCGACAGCACCAGAGACCAGCGCCCTGTTCACCCTGAGTATTTCGGAAAGATTGACGGCAAGTTCCTGGTCGGTGAAGTTTTCGGATGACTGGAAGATCTTCCAGGCCCTGAACGGATTCAATTTGAAGATCGTGCCGTCTTTCATCGACATTTTCAGTTCTGGAGACACATCCTGGAGCCTGGCGGAGAATTCATTGTACTGCGCCCTCGGTCTTACTGAAAGTTTCTGCGCCGCCGCCTTTATCTTTATCATGTCCTGGAAATTGCCCATTACCGCGTATATGATCTTCATCTCGGGCTTTTTCGGGTCCATGTTGGAAAAAACATTCAAGGTGTCAATCGCCTCCCTGAGATTCCTTTCGGCAAGAGCGTTGGAGAACGACCAGCCGGCGGTCTCAGGCGTCCGGCTGCAGATCTTCCTGCAGTCGGCAAGCGTAATGTTGCTGGCAGGGGAGACATAGGCGGTGAGCTTTTCAATCTCGGACTGCACCCTTCCGACATCCACTCCTGCGGTCTCCGATACGAAAGCGACCGCATCCTCGGAGATCTTCACTCCGTTTTTCCTGCAGGTGTCATAGATGACCGAGCGGAGCTTGTCATTCCAGTCCTTGGACATGATGTCGACTTTGTCCAGGAAGACTATCTCGGCAGTCTTCTGGCAGGCCTTGTAGAAGGAGGAACGCTTGTCAACGGAGAATACGCTCATGATGAGAGTGGTGTCGTCATGCAATCCTGCTTTTAACAGCTCAAGGAACTCGTCCATCAGCTTTTCGAGCTTCTTGGAATCCTTGAACACATCGAATTTCTCGAAATCGAAGTTCTTGAACCATATCGTCTTTGCAGAGCCCATGAATGCCGGAGTCGCGACTGACCGGATGATCTGGATCACCAGCTGTTCTGGTTTCATGTCTCCGCTGTCGCCATGTATTATCTCGAGGCATGGATTTCCCTCGGGATCTTCTCCGCAGAGCGAAACAATGATCTGCCGCGCCTTGTTCTTGATGGCGTATTCGTCGGAACCGGTTATTAAATGTATTTTTCCCATAATTCTAGCCACAGACTTTCACAGACTAAACCACAGACTAATATATTCTTCTTTGAAATTCCAGTTTGTCTCCGAAATTTACAAGAATCCCGAGTTTTATTCCAGTTGCCTTGAGATAGTTGATCAATTGAGCCTCATGTTCCGGGACCAGATTTCCAACAGCCTTTATTTCCAGGATTATTCTATCCTCAACAACTATGTCGGGCTTGAATTCTCCGACCACTTCACCCTTGTATTTTACTGTAAGAACCCTCTGAGCCTCAGCTTTAAGTCCAGCTCCCTTAAGTTCAAATAACACTGCTTTTTCGTAAACAGATTCTAGAAAACCACCGCCGAGTTCGTCGTGGACATTGTAAAAACATCTTATAATTCTTTCAGTAATATCCTTATACAAAAATTCTTTGCTCATAAAACCAGTCTGTGATTTAGTCTGTGAAAGTCTGTGGCCGCTCTCAGTCTATCCCCGGAATGAATGTCTGTCCCGGTTTCAGCGTCGCGATTGTCTCGGTCAGGAGCCTGATCGCAGCTTCCACGTCGCGGAGATCGCACATTTCCACGGGGGTGTGCATGTAGCGGTTCGGGATCCCGATGAGGGATGTTGCGACACCGCCGCGCGTGAGCTGTATGACGGCCGTGTCGGTTCCTCCGCTGGCCCTGAAGCCAGCCTTCTCCTGATATTTGATGTTCTGCTTCTTTGCTGTAGCCCTGAGGATTCTTGCAACCACCGGATTGTCGTCGGCGCTCCTGCTGAGGATCGGACCCTTGCCGAGGAAGATGCTGCCGAGGGTCTTCTTCTCGATGTCCGGCGTGTCGGTCGCGAATCCGACGTCGACAGCGAAACCGACATTGGGAGCGATGCCGAAAGCGCTGGTGGTCGCACCGCGGAGTCCGAGCTCCTCCTGCACGGTCCCAACGCCGTAGACTGCGACATTTATTTTCCTGGTGCTGAGTTCGCGTAGGGTTTCCGCGACCACGAACGCGCCAATCTTGTCGTCCATGCCCTTTGACATGATCCTGTTCTTGCCCATGCGGCAGAAGTTGGATTTGACTGCGACCGGATCCCCGATGCGGACAATCTTCTCCGCTTCTTTCTTGTTTTCAACGCCGATGTCGGCCCAGATACTCTTGATTTCAAGCGCCAGGTTCCTGTCCTTGTCCTCCACAAGATGTATGGGCTTCTTACCGATGATTCCGTGGACGCGGCCTTTTTCCGTGAGGATCTCGACTTCAGTCCCCGGAACTGTGACCTTGTCTATGCCGCCCACGTTCCTCAGGTAAAGGAGGCCTTCGTCGGAGATATAGACCACCTGGAAACCGATCTCGTCGTAATGTCCCGCGAGCATCACCTTGAAATCCGACTTCCCGTTCAGTATCCCGATCGTGTTTCCGGTGACGTCGGTATGGACTTTTCCTGCGTACTGGGAGATGTACTTCCTGAAGACCGCGGCGGTCTCTATCTCAAATCCGGAAGGACCGGAGCACTTCATGAGCTGCTCAAGAAAAATCAAACTCTTTTCAGAAAGCATTTTCTATTCTCCTTAGATTAATTATATTATTGCCCAAAACGGCGGCCTTTGTCAGATGGATGGCGCCAGGCCGACGAGAAGGTGGCGCGAAAACCCGCCTGATACTGTAAAAGATGCCCGCCGTTTTTCAATAAGGATTGTGAAATATGACATTCGATGAACTGAAAGTTTTCCATAAAGATGCCCTGGAACGCATCAAGTACCTTGAGACATTCCTCAAGATCGTGCAGAAGCGCAAGGACAAGGCGGATATCGAGGCGAAGATGGCGGCTCCGGATTTCTGGGACAGCCGCGAGAAGGCCCAGGCGACTGTCGCCCAGCTCAGCCAGTGCAAGAACATCTTGGAGCCTTTTGATACGGTGATGAAGAAGGTCCACGACTTCGTGGCGCTCGCGGAACTTGCGGAGGAGTCGAACGACGAGGAGATGCTCAAGGAGGCCGAAGGCACATGGCAGCCTCTTGCCGACGCGCTTGACAAGCTGGAACTCGTCAGCTTCCTTTCCGGAAAATTCGACAGGAGCAACGCGTTCTTCACGATACATGCCGGAGCAGGAGGCACCGAGTCCTGCGACTGGGCATCCATACTTCTCAGGATGTACCGGCGCTGGTTCGAACGCCGCGGCTTCAAGGACGAGATTGTCGAAATGCAGCCTGGTGACGAGGCCGGAATAAAAAGCGTGACGCTCAGGGTCAGCGGTGATTTCGTCTATGGGAACCTCAAGGCCGAACGCGGCGTCCACAGGCTTGTGCGTATCTCGCCGTTCGACAGCAACGCGCGCCGTCACACTTCGTTTGCTTCAGTCGATGCATTCCCGGAGATCGAGGAGGAAATTGAAATCACGGTCGATGAAAAGGATCTGCGTGTCGACACCTACCGTTCAAGCGGGGCGGGAGGACAGCACGTCAACAAGACCGACAGCGCGATACGCCTTACACATATTCCGACAGGGATCGTGGTGTCCTGCCAGATCGAGCGTTCGCAGCACAAGAACCGCGCCACCGCCATGAGGATGATGAAGGCGAGGCTCTACGAACTCGAGGAGCAGAAACGCATGAAGGAGGCCCAGAAGCTCAGCGGTGAAAAGGGCGAAATGGGCTTTGGCGCCCAGATACGTTCATATGTCCTGCATCCCTATCAGATGGTGAAGGATCTCAGGACGGACGTGGAAACTGGAAACTCCCAGGCGGTCCTCGACGGAGATCTCGACAAGTTCGTGGAGGCCTGGCTGAAAATGGGAGGAAAAGGGAAATAAATTTGGAGTGCGGTACCTTGGTACCGCCTTTTTCCTGACAAGCTTGCTTGTCAGTATAACGAGGAGCAAGCTCCTCTATACAAGGCTGAAGCAAGCTTCAGCACTCAAGGTCAGGCAGACGCCTGACGTTTAAGAAAAAATCAATTAGGAAGATATTTGAACTATGTTATTCATCTACAACTTGCTTTTCCCCCTCGTCCTCCTGTTCTTCCTGCCCGGACTGGTCTACAAGCTGGTCAGGCGCGGCGGGAAGAAACAGGGATATGCCGAGAGGTTCGGGATTTTTTCCGATGAAAAGAAGATGAAGCTGGTCTCCCTGAAGAATCCGATATGGGTGCATGCTGTCAGCGTCGGTGAAACACAGGTCGCCCTGAGCTTCATCAAAAAATGGAAAAGCAGGAACTTCTCCCAGGATTTCATACTTTCGACCACCACCACCACAGGCCAGGAAATCGCCTTCTCAAAGGCTCCGGAAGGCACAGTTGTTATTTTCTCGCCACTCGACTTCTTCATCTTTGTCAAGCTCGCCTTGAACTTCATAAGACCGAAGATGCTTGTGATATTCGAGACCGAACTCTGGCCGAACCTCGTCTGCGAAGTTCGCAGGTCCGGTGCGAAAGTCGCACTTGTCAATGCCAGGATTTCCGACCGCTCCGCCGGAAAATATGAAACTTTCAGATGGTTCTTCGGACCGATCCTCAGGAAGATGGACTGCATCTGCGCCCAGACCGAGCAGGACAAGACGCGTCTTGACGCGATCTCAGAAGGACTGCCTGTCCAGATCCTCGGGAACATGAAGTTCGACCAGGAAATTCCGGCAAAGCTGCCGGAATTTGATGTGAGTCAGTACTTTGGAAATGACAGAAAACTAATCCTTCTTGGAGCAAGTACGCATCCGGGAGAAGAGAAGCTGATTGCGGAAAAATATCTTCTTGTCAGGAAGAAGCATCCTGAATTGAAATTCATCTCGGTTCCCCGCCACGCAGAGAGAGGGGCGGAAATCGCCGCCGAGTTCCGCGAGCTTGGCATGTCATTCTCCAGGCGCTCGGAAAAGATTGTCCCTGAAAAACCTGTCGACTGCCTGCTTGCCGACACCACCGGCGAACTTCTGGGAATAATGTCAAAGTCTGATATAGTCATTGTTGGAAAAGGTTTTGCCGGACACAACGAAGGGCAGAACATAATCGAACCCGCCATCCTTGGGAAGGCGATCATCACAGGACCGGAAATGAGGAACTTCCGCTTCGTACACAATGTGCTCAAGGATGTCCATGGCCTTTTTGCCGTTGAATCGGATGACATGCTAGAACAAGCGATTGAGAAGCTTGTTTCAGATGAAAAGCACAGGCTTGAGATGGGAAAGAGGGCGATGGAGGAAATCGCAACACACAAAGGCTCGACATTGAAGACAATCCAGGAATTGGAGAAGATGCTATAATATTATTTTAAAGTCGGTAATGTTAAGGACTGTTTATGTGTGTGAGTTTTTGATTATGTTGGAGTACAAGCTTTAGCTTGCGTAAGCTATTGAATACTAAGACAAACTAAAGTTTGTACTCCAACGGGGAAAGTTTTCACAAGGTAACGAATTCGTGACCTTTAAAATGAAGTTGGGGCGTTTCTAATAAATACCAATAAATTGGAAATCATGAAAAATATTAATACTCAGATAGCCAGGGCGAAGAGGGGCGAGATCAGTTCTGAAATGAAAAAGGTCGCACGGAATGAATTCCTTGCTCCTGAACTGATACGCAGGGAAGTCGCGGCCGGGAGAATTGTCATTCCTGCTAACATCAGGCATAAGAACCTGGAGCCGGTCGGCATCGGGAAGATCCTTCGCACTAAGATCAACGCGAACATCGGGAATTCCATGATGTCCAGCTGTCTCAACGAGGAAATTGACAAGCTCAGGACCGCCTTGAAATATGGCGCGGACACCGTCATGGACCTCAGCACCGGAGATAACATCTGCGAAATTCGCAAGAAAATCGTCAGGATGAGCAAGGTGCCGGTAGGGACTGTTCCGATCTACGAGGCGGTAAGCCTAGTTGAAAAGCCTGAAGACCTTACGATCGAACTTCTGCTGGAAGTTGTCGAAAGACAGGCAGAGCAGGGGGTCGATTACATGACAATCCATGCAGGACTTCTCCGTGCCCATGTCCCGCTTGCGATGAAGAGGATGCTTAGGATTGTCAGCCGTGGCGGTGCGATCCTCGCAAAATGGATGACCGTCCACAAGAAGGAGAATCCATTCTACGAACATTTCGACAGGCTTCTTGCGATCTGCCAGAAATATGATGTGACTCTTTCGCTTGGTGACGGACTGCGTCCGGGATGTCTCGCCGACGCCAGCGACAAGGCTCAGTTTGCGGAACTCGCAACTCTTGGCGAACTGGTGAAGCGCTGCCGCAAGGCCGGAGTTCAGGCGATGGTTGAAGGTCCCGGGCACGTCCCTCTAGATCAGATTGAGATGAACATGAAGATTGAAGATAAGGTTTGTGCAGGAGCGCCATTCTACATTCTCGGTCCCGTTGTTGCGGACTGTGCGCCGGGATACGACCATATTTCGAGCGCGATAGGCGGTGCACTTGGAGCTTTCCATGGAGCGTCGATGCTCTGCTATGTCACTCCCATGGAACATCTCGGGCTTCCGGAAGTTGAGGATGTCAGGCGAGGGGTGGTCGCATACAAGATCGCGGCGCATGCCGCAGATGTAGCGCTCAAGAAACCGCATGCGAGATGCCGCGACGACGCCATCAGCAGGGCCCGCGCCGATTTCGACTGGGAAAAACAGTTCGAGCTTGCGCTTGATCCCGAGCGGGCACGCGAATACCGCGAACATGCCCTGAAGAAGTCCGTGAAGAAAAAGGGCAAGGACAAGTCCTTCTGCACGATGTGCGGCCCGAAATTCTGCTCGATGAGATTAAGCAAGGAAATCAAGAAGTAGGACAGGCATTCCTGCCTGTCATCTTTGAACCGGAGAATCGGCGTGTCGGAGAACCGGAGAAGGGGAGACGATTAAGAAGGAAAGCCAATATATAAAAGGTGTTTTCATGATTGAGAAAATCACCAAGCTTGTCTTTGCCATTCTAATCTTCTTTTGTTCTTCCTGCCTCCTTATGTCTGACGATGCCCAGGCAATGACCGAAGAGCAGGCAGTTACTGGTTTTATAAATCCAGGCTTAACAGCAGCTGACAAAGTTAATTATCTGACTTTCCTTTTAAAAAATAAGATTTCGAATGAATTGGTTCAGAAACTGCAGAAATATCTTGATGTCTGTGAATATCCACAGGTGACAGCTGTCTCCATGCTTCTGATGAACAATGGTGTTGATGCCGGCGATATTAGTAAAAGAATATTGGCCCGTTTGAAATCGGAGGACATAAATACCAAGAACTTCATTGAGATATCCAACCTTATGTTTCTTCCAAGCTCAGAAAAGGATTTTAATGAGTCGTTGAAAATTGTCTCTGGCATTTACTGTGATTATCTGGAAAAGGCACAGAAAAATGAAGACTTGAATCTTCTTCTGGAAAATTCAAACATGTTTTTATTTGTTGCAGGTAATACTGAAAGATGTTTTGAAGTGTTTTCTAAGAAGCTACAGCTGGAGATAAGTCGTGATACAAAGCTTAAAATGTTGGAGTTGGCGTCCGATGAGCATTTCAAATATCTTTTGAGTGATAATTTCATAAGTCCGCTGGTCTTTTGTTCTGGGTCAAAAGAAAAGGAACTCGCCGATGCATCTTCAAAGCTGCTTGCTGACATTACACATATTAGAGATGCTGGAGTTGATTGGAGGAAATGGTGGGATGACAACAAGGATTTCAAGATTGCAGAGAATGCAAGAAGGATTGCTCCCAATAAGCAAATGTCTTCTTCCGACAGATATGGAGCATTATGCCAACTCCTCTATAATGCCAAGAGTAGAATAGATGCCAGCGATGAATGTTATAAGGTCATGACGGAACTTATAAATGATAATGGTATCGAATTCGAGTATCGCATTGGATTAATACAGCTGCTTCATAGTTGCTCTCGGGTAAATGACAAATTGAAAGACGACTTCCTGAAAAATTTCAAGGACAACCTGAAAGACAAGGGTATGCGAGTGTTTCTTGTCTCATGGGTAGAGCATGTGCCTGAATTGTTGGATGACAATGAAATATATGCTGAGCTTGAGACAATTGTAAAGTCAGACAAGGAAGAGAGGTTGACACGAGGATTTGCAGCTTATTCACTTTCTGCAAAGCCTAGGGATAAAAAGGCGTTGGCTGTCATGGCGCTGAAATTGCTGGAAGGCCAGAAGCAAGATGATTTTGACAGATGCGCGAGGATTGCCGTAATTGTATTGGGAAAGCTTACAGAAAAAGACTTGATGGAAGATGTTGATGGCTGGAAGAAGGCAGTTTCGGAAATGCCTTGATGGATATGATGGAGGCAATTGCCTCTTTTGAGCTGATTGCTTAAGTTGGAGTACAAGCTTCAGCTTGAATAACCTGTTGAAAGCTAAGACAAAATAAAGTTTGTACTCCAACGGGCATATTTCCGGGATAAACGTTGTTTTTGTATTTTTACAATCAGCTTTATGGAGAATGACTATGAAGCATTTCGGTGATGGGCGGGACTGGTTCTTCGAGAACCGATACGGGATGTTCATACACTGGGGGCTTTATTCCATTGATGGCTGGCACGAGCAGGTGCAGTGGCGCCGCCGGATTCCAAAGGCCGAATACGTAAAACGTGTTGCCAAGTTCAATCCTGTCAAATACGATCCCGATGAGTGGATGCGTCTCGCGAAGGAATCAGGAATGGACTATGTCATATTCACGACCAAGCACCATGACGGGTTCTGCATGTGGGACACGAAGGAGACGGATTACAATATAATGCGCACTCCATACGGCAAGGATGTCCTTGCGATGCTCGCAAAGTCGTGCAGGAAATACGGGATCAAGCTGTGCCTCTACTATTCATGTCCGGACTGGCATCATCCGAATTCGATCAACCATGGAGGAGATCACGAGCTGCTGAAACAGAATCCCGGTGATGAGCCGGATATCAGGAAATATATTTCATTTGTGAAACGACAGGCGACTGAACTTTGTTCTAACTATGGGAAAATATATGGATTCTTCTGGGACATCCCTCCGCGCGTGAAGGATCCTTCCATAAATAGATTGCTCAGAAAACTCCAGCCGGGGATCATGATAAACGATCGTGGTTACGACAAGGGCGACTACGACACGCCGGAACGGAAAGTTCCTGCGGGAGGTGAATTTTCACGTCCGACCGAAGCGTGCCAGTCAGTCGGCGACCAGAGTTGGGGATACCGTGAAGGCGAGGATTATTACACGAGACGATTCCTCATGCAGAGCATTGCGAAGATAATGTCTATGGGCGGGAACTATGTACTGAATGTCGGGCCGAAGCCTGACGGCACAATTCCGAAGGAGGCGTCAGCGATCCTGAAGGACATTGGCAAATGGTATAGGCGGGTGAAACCTGCGATAACCGCGGAGTCATCATCGAAATATCTCGATCATGAAAACTTCATGCTGACCCGTGATGGGAATAAATTATATGTAGTCTGCCACAAGGATCTGCCGACATCGGGGATAGTCCTTTCCCCGATAGGGATCATGCCGAAGAGCGCCATTCTCTTAAATAATGGAAAGAGGCTGACTGTGAAGCTTGAGGTCACGCCGAAGCATTACCGCAGTCGTCCGTTCATCCATATCCAGGGGATTCCTGTTGAGAAGTTGATTGATGAACCGCTTGTAATAAAGCTGGAGTTCAAGGCTCTTTCCGACAAGATGCTTTCTGAAATGTCTGCAAGAGCGAAGAACAAGGAATATATCTTCTGAGTCAGATGTAAAATGCCTGTGTTACATTATGAATGCCAAGACACGCTAAAGCTGTGAACTCCAACAAGAGGCATTATTCAACATACGATCGCTGATTAGCGGCTTTTCCCGCTTTCCAGGCGTTTCCTGACGCCGTTGATGCCGTCGATGGAGAAGTGGGTGATGTGAGCGGCTATTTCCTCTATGTCCATCTTGTCGATGACGGAATCGTGTCCGCCAATCCTGCGGCGTCTACGGAAGCACTGGGACATTATGCTCATCCTGCAGAGCTGGACATCCTGTTCCGAGGCTTTTCCGCCGAGGATCTTCCGCACGATTGATTCGATGCCGGTCCTTATTGGCATTATGGTCTTGCCGATGGTTTCGGTCAGTATTCCGGTGGGATTGGCGTGTTCCTTGTTTATGATCTCAAATATCTTGTTGTCCGGATCGGTGATGCGGCGCAATATGGAGAGGATCATCCCATGAAGGCGTTCCTCCGGCTTTGCGTCCGGGGAAACCCCTCCGTCCGCAGGATGTTTTTTCAAAAGTTCACTGAATGCCATCTGCCATGCCTCGGCATACAGTGTCTCCTTCTTGCGGAAATGGTAGTTTATCGCGGCGGTGTTGACCTTGGCCAGGCGGCATATCTGCTCATGGGTGGTGTTGCGATATCCCTTTTCAGCAAAGAGCCTGCTGGCGACCTTGAGTATCCTCTGCCTGGTCTCTTCTCCGTCTTTCCTGAAGCGCATGACGATCTCCGAAATGTTTACAGGTATTTTTCTGCTGTATAATTCAAGGCAATTTTCAAAATTGCCTGAGTTGATTGCTGAAGTTGGAGCACTGTCCCGGCATCGCTGAGCCGGGATCTTCGACTTTAGCGTGTGAAAAACCTTGAGTCAAGACACGCTGAAGCTGTGAACTCCAACAAGATTCATTCACGAAATAGCCGGATTCTGTAATTTTGCAATCAGCTGAATTCAAGTGAATACTTTAATTATATCCTTGAAATGGTTCTTTTCAAGCCTAAATTGTCAAATAAGTATTTACTTGAAAAAACATTCATAATAAACAGGCGCAATATGACAATTAAGAAATTACTATTTTATCTCGAGGGGGTCCGGAAAGACTGCCTTTTCATTTTTCTGATGGCCGCTGCGGTTGCGACATTCGCAGCCGGCTGCGGGAAGAAGGACGATGCGGCCGGGAAGAAGACGCCTGGTCCAGTTCCAGTAGCTGTCGTGAAGGCTGAATCCAGGAACATCCCGTGGATTTTCGACACCTACGGGACGGTGGAGGCCTTTGCCTCGGTGGATGTCAACTCGCTTGTCGGCGGGCAGATAGTGAAGGTGGAGTTCGTTGCCGGACAGAAGGTGAGGAAGGGGGATGTCCTGATCAGGATAGATTCAAGGCAGTTCGAGGCGAACGTGAAGCAGCTCGAGGCCAGCCTCGACAGGAATATCTTGCTGTGCGCGGATGCCGAAAGGCAGGCGAAGGTGAAGGAGGAGCTTCACTCCAAGAATGCGGTGTCCGGAGACGAAATGCTGAAAACCAGGGTGGTCTTTGAAGCATTGAAGCGCATGATAAGGGTCGACCAGGCCAATCTGGACAGGGCCAAGCTTGATGTCGAATATTGCACGATCAAGGCGCCTTTCGACGGACGTGTCGGCGATATCCTCCAGGATGAAGGCTCCATAATCAAGGCCAATGACGACAACCTTGTCAACATTACTGCGACAGTTCCCGCATATGTGGCGTTCGCTTTGCCGGAAAGGCTGCTGCCGGTCGTGCAGAAGCTGATGGCCGGGGGCAAGAAGGTCGAAGTGACCGCGAAGATTGATACTGGAAAGGAGAAGATCCAGAGAAGGGGGGAGCTGTGCTTCGTGGACAACAACGTCAACCAGAATTCCGGTACGGTAATGATCAAGGCATTGTTCCCGAACACGGATGAAATTCTGTGGCCGGGACTGTTCGTCGAGGTGTCACTTGAGCTCTCCGCCGGCGAATTGTTCACGGCAATACCCTCGGAGGCCGTACAGAACGGACAGCTGGGCATGCAGATATTCGTGGTAAAGGCGGATTCAAGCGTTGAACTGCGGCCGGTGGAGATCGAACGTTCCGCCGAAGGCCTGTCCGCCATTGCAAAGGGAGTAGAGCCCGGCGAGACAGTTGTGCTGACCGGGCAGTTCAGGCTCGTTCCGGGGGCGAAGGTTTCAATTGTCGCAGGTGATCCAGTGAAAAAGGCCATAGCAACACCGGATAAAAAATGAACATATCGTCCCCATTTATCAAACGCCCGGTGATGACGACGCTTCTTACGTCGGCCATACTTCTTTTCGGGATACTGACATATCCGCTGATCCCCGTCAGCGATCTCCCCAATGTTGATTATCCGGTCATCCAGGTGTCTGCAAACCTGCCTGGCGCGAGCCCCGAGACAATGGCCTCGGCGGTCGCGACACCTCTTGAAAAGCAGTTCTCGACCATATCCGGACTCGAGTCGATGTCCTCGTCGAGCAGTCTCGGAGGCGTGCAGATAACACTGCAGTTCGCGCTGGAGGTGAACATTGATGCTGCGGCGCAGGACGTGCAGTCGTGCATCGCGAGGACCTCGAGGGGCCTGCCTTCCGACATGCCGAACCCTCCCTCGTACAGGAAGGTCAATCCCGCCGATACCCCCATCCTGTTCATAGCGCTGACAAGCCCCACGCTCAACATGTCCGACGTGGACAGGCTCGCGCAGAACCTGCTTGTGCCAAGGATATCGATGGTGCCGGGCGTCGCCCAGGTGAACATATATGGTTCGCAGAAATACGCGGTGAGGATACAGGTCGATCCGAAGAACCTTGCTGCGATGGGCATAGGGATCGACGAGCTGCAGAGGGCCATTTCGACGGCCAACGTCAACATGCCCGGAGGGGTTTTCGACGGGAAGACCAGGATGTTCACGATACAGCCCAAGGGGCAGCTGATGAAGGCCGAGGACTACAGGAGGATCATAATCGCCAAGCGCAACGGACAGCCTGTGAGGCTCGAGGATGTCGGCGTTGCCCTTGACAGCGTGGAGAATGAAAAGTCGACGGCCTGGTACTGCACCAGGGAAGGACAGCAGCGTGCAATAGTGATGGCCGTCCAGAAACAGCCCGGCGTGAACACCGTGAAGGTGGCCGAGGATGTCAAGGCGCTTCTGCCTGAACTGCAGGACACCATTCCTTCCTCCGTTTCCATACAGCTGCTCTTCGACAGGTCGCTGACGATCAAGAATTCGGCGGACGAGGTCAAGTTCACGATGCTCCTTACAGTGGGCCTTGTGGTCTCAGTGATATTCGTCTTCCTGCGGAACCTGCGTGCCACGTTGATCCCCAGCCTGTCGCTGCCGCTTTCCCTGCTCGGAACTTTCTCCATAATGTACCTGCTCGGATACAGCTTCGACAACCTCTCGCTGATGGCCCTTACGCTGTCGCTCGGTTTCGTCGTTGATGACGCGATAGTCGCCTTGGAGAACATCTTCCGTCACTATGAGATGGGCAAGAGCCCGATGAAGGCTGCGCTGGAAGGCTCCGGGGAGATCGCGTTCACGATCGTATCGATGACCTTGTCGCTTTCGGCGGTGTTCATACCCGTCCTTTTCATGGGTGGCGTAGTGGGCAGGCTCTTCAACGAATTCTCGATGACGATCGGTACTGCCGTGCTTGTTTCCGGTGTTGTCGCGCTGAGCCTGATCCCCATGCTTTCATCGAGGTTCATGTCCAAGAGGATAGCGGACGCCATGGAGAAGACCGAGGGGCGGAGGGGGCTCTGGAGCCACATAACGCATTTCTATTCGAGGACGCTGACCTGGAGTGTCCACAACACCTGGATAATCCTGGTGATCTCCGTCGCCGTGATCGCTGCGATGACATGGCTCTACCTTGAGGTGCCAAAGGGATTTGTGCCCAACGAGGATCAGGACAGGATCATGGTGAACACGGAGGCGGAACAGGGGATCGGCTTTGAGGCGATGGGGGAGAGGATGAATTCCCTGGTGAAGATAATACAGAAGGAGGTTCCGGAGGTCAGTGCCTTCATGTCGCGGCATGGGGGCGGCGGGGGCCATTCAGGCTCCATGAACAACGGCTTCATGATGATCACGCTCAAGCCCAAGAAGGAGAGGAAGAGGGGGGCCGAGGAGATCATTGCCGATCTCAGGAAGAAGCTTTCCGTGGTCCCCGGCATCAAGGTCTTCATCCAGAATCCTCCGCCAATACAGATCGGCGCCAGAGGCGGAAAGGGACAGTATCAGTTTACGCTCCTGAGTCCGGATACGGAGGCATTGTACAAGTTCGCGCCCGTGGCGGAGGCCAGGCTTTCGAACATGGACGAACTGATCGATATCTCGAGCGACCTTCAGATCTCCACTCCGCAGGTGGATGTTGAGATCGACCGGGACCAGGCCTCGAAACATGGAGTGTCGATCGAACACATAGAAAATGTGCTCTACAGCGCATATGGCACGAGGGAGATCAGTTCAATATATGCCGCCGACGACGAGTATCCGGTACTTTTGGAACTTAAACCTTCCAAGAGGGGGACTCCTGAGGCCCTCTCGCTGCTGTATGTCCGTTCGGACAGCGGACAGCTCGTGCCGCTTGATGTCCTTATCAAATGGAAGATTGTCGCCGGCCCGCAGTCGGTGAATCATACCGGACAGCTTCCGTCGGTCACTTTTTCGTTCAATCTCAAGCCCGGCATAGCCCTTGGAAAGGCCGTTGAGGCGATTGAAAAGGATCTCAAGCCGTTTTTTCCAGCCGGGGTTTCCGGCGCGTTCCAGGGCGTGGCGCAGGCCTTCCAGAAATCGATGAAGGGCATGGATCTCCTGCTGATCCTGACCATATTCATAATATATATGGTGCTGGGAATACTCTACGAGAGCTTCATCCATCCTCTTACCATCCTTACCGCTCTTCCCTTTGCGGGATTTGGAGCGCTGTTCGCACTGTGGATTTTCAAGATCGATCTTTCAATCTACGCCTTCATCGGACTTATAATGCTGGTCGGTATTGTCAAAAAGAACGGCATCATGATGGTGGACTTCGCGATCGAGGCCAGGCGCAAAGGACTGTCCCCGGAGGATTCCATAATACAGGCATCCGTCCTAAGGTTCAGGCCGATCGTGATGACATCCTTGACCGCGCTCATGGCCGGAATCCCTCTCGCCTTTGGCACAGGCCTCGGATGCGAGGCCAGGCAGCCCCTTGGCGTTACGGTCGTCGGAGGAATAGTATTCTCGCAGATACTGACACTCTACGCGACACCAGTCTTCTATGTCTGGATGGAGAAGCTCCAGACCTTCCTGAAATCCAGAGTCAAGGATATTGAGTGATCACTAAGTGGAATTATAGATAAATCCTAAAAAATTACCAGCACAAGCCTGCGATTTGAATGTCCACTAAATTGCAATTAAGTCCTCCGGCAAGTAATGTAAGGAAAAGAACAGCCCTCATGGGCTTACTACGGACGAATTTCGTTTTTGTTTGTAGTCAATGTCGCAAGACATGTTCTTGGATTGGTAGGATTATAAATATGAAAAAAATACTGGACATCATCATTGCCATCGTAAGTCTATGCCTTCTGTCTTCCTGCGCGCTGGGGCCGCTGGATACTGAAAAGATCTTCGATCTGAAGCCTGGCGAAAAGTTGTATACGGCACATAACATGTGGGCTGACGGAAATAATGAAATAACCCACCTGAACTACCGGCAAGGACGGCTTCTGCCTTTTGGGACAGAGGTGGATATCATCGAAGCCTACAATAATGAAATACTCATCAAGGATATCAGGACAAACGAGCAATTTAAATTGAAGGCAATGAAAAAAACACTCGTTCTGAGGCCTGTAGAGCATTTCAGGAGGCTTTTCACAAAGAAAACGCCGGAAAAGCTTGTTGAAGGGATAAATCCTGAAGTCCTTGGGAAGATAAGGCAAGGGGTGATTGAAAAGGGCATGACCAGGAACGAAGTCATACTTTCATATGGATATCCTCCTCCTCACAGGAATCCGGATATAAATGAGAGCTCCTGGATTTATTTCGAGAATGAGACGGATACTGACCGGGTGATATTCAATAAAAAGGGAATTTTAATCGACATTATAAAACATGAACATAATGAGGTGAAGAAGTGAGCAGGAAAAACCAGACCATACTGATAACTGGCGGCGGCGGATTCCTCGGATCCCATCTCTGCGAGAGGCTTCTTGACGAGGATCACGATGTGATCTGTTTAGATAATTTCTTCACCGGCTCCAAGGAGAATATCAGGCACCTTCTCAACCATTCCGGCTTTGAACTTGTCCGTCATGACATCACCTGGCCGGTATATCTCGAGGTGGACGCCATCTACAACATGGCATGCCCGGCATCGCCAGTCCATTACCAGCATGATCCTGTCCAGACCACGAAGACAAGCGTGCTCGGCGCGATAAACCTTCTTGGCATGGCGAAGCGCCTCAATATCCCGATAATGCAGGCGTCGACTTCCGAAGTCTACGGCGATCCTGCCGTCCATCCGCAGAAGGAGGAATATTGGGGCAATGTCAATCCGATCGGCCCGAGAAGCTGTTATGACGAGGGGAAACGCTGTGCTGAAACTCTGTTCTTCGACTATTACAGGCAGCTCAAAGTGTCGATTAAAGTTGTCAGGATATTCAACACCTATGGTCCCCGCATGCAGATCAACGACGGTCGCGTGGTGAGCAACTTCATCGTGCAGGCCCTGAAGAATGAGGACATCACTATTTATGGTGACGGTTCGCAGACCAGGAGCTTCTGCTACGTCTCCGACATGATAGAAGCTTTCGTGAAGATGATGGCGACTCCGCATGAAGTCACCGGACCGATCAATCTCGGGAATCCTGGCGAGTTCACGATGATCGAACTGGCGGAGAAAGTGATCAAGCTTACGAATTCCAAGTCCAAGCTTGTCTATAAGCCACTGCCCAAGGATGATCCTGTCAGAAGGAAGCCCGACATCTCCAAGGCCGAGAAGATACTCGACTGGCATCCGAAAGTCCCGCTCGATGAAGGACTGGAAAAGACCATCGCGTACTTCAAGTCGATCCTGAAGAAGTAAGAGTTTTAGCCACAGACTTTCACAGACTATTTCGAGCCTTTTACTGGGAATTTGAAATTGATATGGGAGCGCTGGCGTCCCGCCGGCAATTTGTCTTTGTGATTAGAAATTCCTTCTTGACTGTGGCACGTGCCAACGTGGTCACGAACTCCAACTAATTTCGAATTCCAGTTTCAAGTATCGAGTTTCAAATATCAAGTTTCCAGCCTCCAAACCCCCGTTTCCAATTTCAAGCGACAAATTTACAAACCCCTGTTGCACTGAGCCCGACATGCATTATAGTATGCCCCCTGTGTGTTTATGGACGCACTTTTTCCGGAGGGGATTCTGGATTCGAAACAGTGCCCGGGACAGGTAAATTATGATGCTTTTGACATCTGTTCTGGAATCTGGCACAGTCCGCCGGAGTGCGGAAATAGGCGCAATAACAACAAATATGGGATAAAAAGAGGACAGTATGGTAAGAATCAGGTTGAAGAGAGTGGGCGGCAAGAACGAGCCCCGGTTCCGTCTTGTAGTCGCAGACATCCGCCACCAGAGGGACGGAAATTTCATCGAGGAGGTAGGTTCCTACAATCCGGTGAAGAACGAGCGCAATATCCGCATGGACAGGATCGAATACTGGTTGTCCAAGGGCGCAAAGCCTTCGGAGACGGTCCAGAGCATGATCAACTATGCGCGCAAGCAGGCCGGGAAAACCGATGCCGCCGCGGTACAGCCCAAGGCTGAAGCCGAGAAGAAGGAAGAGAAAAAAGAAGAGAAAAAGAGCTGAAAACAATTTAAGGAAAATCTACCGTGTTAAGCAAATTGATGCAGATGTTCGGAAAGAAGGACAGCAGTTCAGCTCCAGCAGCGGCGAAATCCATTGACAAGAAGACTCCTGCGGGGTCAGCCGACCTCGAAAATTTTGTTGACTATGTTGTCAGGGCACTTGTCGACCAGCCGGACGCTGTCAGGGTCGAAATCGAAAAGCTAGAGAATTCCACACTTATAAAGATCAACTGCGCCAAAGAGGATATGGGCAAGGTGATTGGGAAGAACGGCAAGACCATAATGGCGATCCGTTCCCTTGTAAGCGGAGCAGGCGGACGCCTCGGGCAGAAGTTCTCCGTCGAGGTTGTTGAGTGATTTGAGAATAGATATCATCACAATTTTTCCTCAGGTGTTCTTCGGGCCGTTCGCTGAAAGCGTAATCGCCAGGGCGGTCAAGAGGAAGATTGTCGAGATAAATACTGTGGACCTGCGTGATTTCACGCATGACAAGCACAGGTCGGTCGATGACAAGCCGTATGGCGGCGGACCGGGGATGCTGATGACGCCCGAACCGATTTTTGAGGCCGTGGAAAGCCTGAGGACAGCCGAATCATGCGTGGTTCTGCCGGGCCCGGGTGGTGAAGTGTTCACCCAGAAGACCGCAATGGAGTTTTCGAAGTTGAAACATCTTATATTCCTCTGCGGCCATTATGAGGGTATTGATGAAAGAGTTCGCGAAGGCCTTGAGGCCCGCGAAATTTCGATAGGTGATTATGTGCTGACCAACGGCAATCTCGCCGCGATGGTGATGGTTGACGCAGTGGTCAGGCTCATGCCGGGAGTGCTGGGATCCGAGGAATCGGGAGTGAGCGAGTCGTTCAGCGAGGGACTGCTCGAATATCCGCAGTACACGAGGCCGGAAGTGTTCAGGGGAATGAAAGTGCCTGATGTCCTTCTCTCCGGAAATCACGGACAGATTGAAAAATGGAGAAAAGAGCAGGCGCTCAGGAAAACAAAAAAAGTCAGGCCGGATCTGATTCGACCGGCGAAAAAATAAAAATACAGAGGAGAATGACTGATATGAACATCATGGATAAGATCAAGGCCAGCCAGTGCAAGAAAAACCTGCCCGAGTTCGTTCCGGGCGACGCAGTGAAAGTCTATTCAAAGATCAAGGAAGGCGACAGCGAACGCGTCCAGGTCTTCGCGGGAACAGTCATTGCACGCAAAGGTTCCGGAATCGGAGAGACATTCACGGTCCGCAGGATCGCATTCGGCCAGGGCATGGAACGCATATTCCCGCTCAACTCACCGAGAATCGACAAGATAGAAGTCGAAAGACACGGAAAAGTACGCCGTGCAAAACTCTACTACCTCAGGGAAAAAGTCGGAAAATCAGCGCGTCTCAAGGAACAGAGATACGATGCCCAGGCAGAAGCAGCCAAGGCCTGATTTTCTCGGACATTATTCCAGGCTGCTGGCTTTCGAAAGGAAGCTGTGGCAGTCGGGGACCACATTTATAGCCGGCGTCGATGAGGCCGGCAGAGGACCTCTCGCAGGACCGGTTGTCGCAGCCGCGGTCATATTCCCAAAAGATTCCCGGATTCCACCCGTCAACGATTCCAAGCAGCTCACCGAAAAGGAGCGCTGCGGACTTCGCAGGAGGATCCTGGATCTTCCCGGCATCAGATATGCCGTCTGCGAAGTGCAGTCAGACGAAATAGACAAGATCAACATCCTCAGGGCCACCCATCTCGGAATGCGGAACGCACTGCTGGAACTTCCAGAGACACAGATCGCATTGGTCGACGGACTAAAGGTCCCGAACCTGCCGGTCAAATGCAATTTCATCGTCAAGGGTGACACAAAATCTGCGAGTATCGCAGCCGCAAGCATTCTTGCGAAAGTCCACAGGGACGGGATCATGATGATGTATGCGGAGAAATATCCCCAGTACGGATTCGAAAGGCACAAGGGCTACGGGACTGAAGACCATCTCAATGCTTTGAAGAAGCACGGCCCATGCCCGATCCACAGGAAATCATTCGCCCCGGTAAGGGACATTATCAATCCGCCGCCATCCCAGGGGGAGTTCACACTGTCATAAATTTTCACCTTGTGGAAAATTTATTATCAAGAGCTTTTTCTCATTTCCCTGATCACTGCATCTGTCCTTTTTCTGGATTTGAGGCAACCTCTTGCGGATGTTACTGTGTCTTTAACGGCCTGCTTGATTGCCACAAGTCTTCCATCTTCTTCACGGAAGTCAAGCACTGTTCCGGATCTTATTCCAAGCTGGTTCCTGAGAATCTTGGGTATTGTGACTTGTCCTTTTTCAGAGACTATGGCATTCATGGTGTTTCGCTTTTGTAAATTTCTATTACTAGTCGTCTCATAATAATTACGAGGTATTTCCTCTTCAAAGGAGCGCGGGTTTGACGCTTCGCTGCCATCCCGTTGGGCTGCCCTAATTCGCAGGCTCATTTTTCAACCCGCGAACTGGAAAGTCCGCCCTCCGTTATTTTGGAACTCTATTCTATTTCGAGACTATTAGTAAGATTATTCATGTCATAATGATAAGTAACAATAATTCAAGATTATAAATATTCACGCAGCGAATATTTATTACTCCTTGATTTCAAGATTATTAATGATAGGTTCAAATTACAAAGTATGGGGGATGAATGAAGCCAAGGGTATACATAGAAACCACGATTCCGAGTTTTTACTTTGAAATCAGGACTCAGCCTGACATGGTGGCCAGGAGGAACTGGACTATTGACTGGTGGAATCATTGTCGGACGAAATTCGAACTTGTTACAAGCTTGCCAGTAATAGAAGAACTCCAAGGTGGAAATCATCCCAATAAAAAACAAGCCCTTGAGTTGATTTCAAAAATACCGATTCTGCCTATTGATGAGAATATCGGAAGGATTGTAGAATCCTATGTATCCAATAAGCTTATGCCGAGTAATCCCAAGGGCGATGCGATTCATCTGTCCCTTGCATCATATCACAACTGCCACTTTCTTCTTACTTGGAATTGTTCACACCTTGCAAATGCGAACAAGTTTGAACATATTAGGCACATTAACACGTTGCTCGGATTGTCTGTGCCGGTTTTGACCACGCCAATCGAGCTCATGATTCTCAAGGAGGTTGAAAAATGAAAAAAGATATTGCTGTAGAGGAAATACGGAGCGCGAGATTAAAAATATCCGCTAAATATGGGCATAGCACGAAGCGGCTCATCGACCATTACAAAAAAATGGAGAAGAAATACCGTAATCGACTTTTTATAGATGATTCAAAGCATCTTGTTAAAGCGTAAGGTTTATAATTTAACGAAAGGATTCTCAAACATATAAAATTTTGACGAAGTAAAATTTTATCTTAACGTGATTTTCGACAGGCGTTTCTCGTAGAAAACTGGTAGTTTTGATGTGTAGAAGCCGCTGTTGAAGGTCGCCCCACCTGGGGCGCCTCTTCAGCATTTCTACACAGGCATACCAGTGCCTCTACGGGAGTGCAGAGTGAGTGCGCTCCTCTTTTTTGTTGCACGCTAATCCTTTGTATTAACACCTGTAAAAACACTATAAAAAGCAAGGAGGGTTTTATGGGTGGATGGAAACAATACAAAGGAACATGGTTGCCCGAGAAAGAAGCTAACGAGAGGGAAATGGGTGATAGATTTTGGGGTTGTTTGTTTCAGATATTGTTTATGATAATTGCAGCTACAGCGTGGCACATTCCTAAATTTCTTTATAATGCATATAAAAACGCTAATAGTCCTACGAGTAGAAAAATATTGCTTTCCGTTTTTATCCTTTATTTTGTCATCATTATTTCTCTTATAGTAACTTGGTTACTTGTGTCAAATGGAACTTTTGACAAGCATGTAGATTCCCCAAAACAATCTATTCAAGCAGAAAAGATAAAGGAAGACAACGCAAAAGAAAAAGAGGAGCTGGGTAAATTTGAAGCAAAAAAGAAGGCCGAAGAAGAAGGGAGCATAAAAGAAGCTGTTGAAGAAAGTGAAAGGTTAAAACAAGCGGCTGTTAGAAAAGAAGAGGCAATTAATGTTGAAAAAGAAAAGAAAGGACAGGAAAGCTTAAGGCTCCTTAAAGAATCTGCTCAGTCAGGTGATCTTAAATCACAATTTAAATTGGCTCAATATTATCTTTCAAAAGAAGAAACGGGTAAAGGAGTTGATTTGTTGACAAAGGCAGCTGATGCTGGCAATCAGGAAGCCCAGTTATTGTTAGGTTCTTTGTATTATGATGGAAAAATAATGAACCAAGACAAAGATAGAGCCAAGGATTATATTTTGAAATCCGCAGAGTCCGGAAATCCCGAGGCTCAGTATTATATAGGTTCCATATATCATGTAGACAAAGATTATGAAAAGGCTATTAAATGGCTTAGTCTCGCTTCAAATAATAACCATTCGGAAGCGCAATTCCTATTATCCGGCATTTACTATTATGGGACTGGAACAGAAAAAGATATTCAAAAAGGAATTGATTTGTTAAAAAAATCAGCAAACGCTGAAAATCCTAAAGCGTTATATTACTTAGGCAATATGTATTTTAATGGTACTGGGCAAGAAAAAAACTTGACAACTGGATATAATCTTTTAAAAAAGGCCTCAGAAAAAGGTGATGCGAGGGCATGCCTGAAGGTAGGCATTATTAATTATGAAGGAAAGATTGTCGGCAGAAATTATAAAGCCGCATATGAGTGTTTTAGTAAAGCGGAGAAAGGTAATTTGCCACTGGCCTATTATTACCTTGGCTTATGCCTTTCTAATGGGAATGGAATTCCTGTGGATAAAAGTAAAGCAATAGAATATTTTAAGATTGCTGAAGAAAAAGGGGTAGAAGAAGCAAAAATGGAACTTGACAAAGCCATGAATGTTAAATAATGATGTCTAATGATTCCTATCTATCTCAATGATTCTGACATTTCCATTTCTTGTAGTTAATATATTACATACATAAACAAAGGGGGATTATGAGTTTTCCAAATGAAGGAACAAAGGCTGCGCAATGCCTAGTCAATGAAAATGAAAGATGTATGGCTTCATATAAAATTTGGACAGAGGCGGTACGCGAGCTTATTATAAGTATTCCGGTTAACGTTACAGCACCTTACCTTAACGAAAAAACTAAAAGTCTAATCTACTTCCTAAGCGACAAGCAGATATATTTTTCCATTACAATGGGTTCGGAAAGCGCCTTTTTAAGCTATGGATATCTGGAAGGATCTCCAGAGAAATATGTAACTGTAAGAATACTTCACATGGATGAAATTGGAAATGTTTCATCAGCTGAAGGCAAAAAATGGTATATTAATAATAGGTTCATGAGAACTTAAGCGGACGATTTCTAACGATTTTTAATATCAAAGAATATAGATTATGCTTTCTGTAATTAAATCTAAATTCAGATTCTTTCAAATGAAGGTAGAAGGTGCTTTTGTGAACACCTCTGAACTTACTCAGCCTGGTCTTGGCGATAGCCCAGAAGTTTTCTATCCCGTTGATATGGTTCCTTCCTACTGCAAATTCATTTTCTCCATGTCTAATCCTGTGGTGACGACGATAACCAAAGTTTACAAGGCCATCATATGTCTTGAAGGAGTCGGTATATACAACCGAGTTTTTGGCAATACGTTCTTTTATTATAGGGAGAAGTTCGCCTGCGGAACAGTTCTTGACAACCTGTGTATACACCTTTCCTCCCCTCTTAATAAGACCAAATACAATGTTCTTGCCAAATGCACCACGACCTCTTCTGCCCCTAACTCTTCTGGCTCCAAAGTAGCTTTCATCAATCTCTATTTCGCCTTTTTCAAATGGGCTTTCGCTTTCCGAGAACTCTGCAATCCTTTCTCGTACTGCCTTAAGTATTCTTGTAATGCTGCGGCGACTGACACCAGTCAATTGAGCAATTTTGATCGCTTCAATATCAAGAGAAAAGAGCCTAATTATTTCCCTGAATTTCTTCTCGGAAATTCGGGAACGAAATATGTATTTGTTAATCATTTGAGAACAATAACTTATAGATTATTTCTATCAAGTTAAGTTCTCATGAACCTAATAATATGTCTGATTTTTCAGATATTCACTATCCTTGCTTGTATCAAGCCTTGAAAGCTTGTTTAAAAAATACTGATGATAAATTTAAGTGAAGGTATGGCCCCGAGTTCCAACTACCCTGACATAATCCGATATACGGAGATAAATCCAACAAAAGGAGTAGAAGATGAAGGTGAAAGTAAAGGATTTCCAAGTCAACATGGAAGTTAAAAACAATGGAATTGAACTCGATATCCATGATAATCAGGATAAACATCTTGGAGACTTGCGAATAGGCAAGGCAACAATAGAATGGTGTAAAGGGCAAGCGCAAAAGGGGCATGGCAAGAAAAAAAGCTGGGACGAATTGATCAAATATTTCGAAAAATAAAAAACTGAAATGGGGCTAACCTTTCGGCAAAGATGGGCCTCCGGGATACATATAAAAGAACGCGCAAACATACGCGACTACTAGCAAATCCAGCCATATTTGAATTCATGTCCAAGCCCGATAGGTTTCTGCGGAGGCTCTCAAGTCATAAATTTTTCATTCCCATGAAAAATTTATAAGGGATTGACATAATCCGGACAGGCGGTATATTGTCAGCCTCAATTTAAACAGAATGAGGATTCATATTTCTTAAGATGATTGTAATCAAATCCTGCCAGAAAAGTTGCCGACGGGAGTTGTTCCTGTCATGAGTGCTTTCCCCATCGAAACCTTGCGTCACAGCTGCGCACATATCATGGCTGCAGCCGTCAAAAGGCTTTATCCTGATACCAGGTTCGACATCGGTCCGTCAACCGATGACGGATTCTACTATGATTTCGACATGGAATACCGTCTGGGACCTGAAGACCTCGAGAAGATCGAGGCCGAGATGCAGAAGATAGTGTCCGAGAAGCTTCCCTTCAATAGGATGGAGCTCTCCCGCACCGATGCCCAGGATATCCTTAAGAAGGACAAGCAGAACTTCAAGCTCGAACGTCTTGCCGACATTCCGGAAGGCGAAGCCATATCATTCTACCAGTGCGGCGATTTCCTGGATCTCTGCCGAGGGCCTCATGTCGAGAACAGCGGCCAGGCCGGATCATTCAAGCTTCTTTCAATCGCAGGTTCATACTATCGCGGCAAGGAGACCAATCCGATGCTCCAGCGCGTGTACGGGACGGCATTTGCCAATGACAAGGAGCTCCGGATATATCTCAAACTCATAGAAGAGGCCAAGAAACGCGATCATCGCAAGCTTGGAAAAGAGCTTGAACTTTATACCGTCGCCGACGATGTCGGGCCCGGACTAATAATCTGGCAGCCGAAAGGCGGCAGGATCAGGAACCAGATCGAGAACTTCTGGCGCGAGGAGCATTACAGGAACGGATACGAGCTCCTCTATACTCCGCATATCGGTCTTGCAAAGCTCTGGCAGACCAGCGGACATCTCGACTTCTACAAGGACGCGATGTATTCGCCGATGGAGATCGACAAGAACAACTACTATGTCAAGCCGATGAACTGCCCGTTCCACATTCAGGTTTATCAGACGAAGAACCGTTCATACCGCGAACTTCCTCTTCGATGGGCGGAACTCGGTACTGTCTACCGTTATGAAAAAGGCGGAGTCCTGCATGGGCTTCTGCGCGTCCGCGGATTTACCCAGGACGATGCTCACATAATCTGCACGCCGGAACAGATCGAGGATGAAATAGAGAGAGTCCTCAGGTTCAGCCTGTATATATGGAAATGTTTCGGGTTCAACGAAATCAATGCGTATCTCGCGACACGTCCTGAAAAGGCCGTCGGCGAGGAATCACGCTGGGCGCAGGCTATAACTTCGCTTGAGAAGGCCGTCGGCAAGTGCGGGCTCAAATGCGAGGTTGACAAGGGCGGCGGTGCTTTCTACGGCCCAAAGATAGATCTCAAGGTGAAGGATGCGATCGGCCGCGAATGGCAGACCACGACGATCCAGTTCGACTTCAATCTGCCTGAGCGTTTCGACATGAATTATATTGCGGCCGACGGACAGAAGCACCGTCCATACATGGTGCACCGTGCCCTTTTCGGATCGCTTGAAAGATTTTTTGGGATACTCATCGAGCACTGTGCAGGCGCTTTCCCGATGTGGCTTGCACCCGAGCAGCTCAGACTGCTGCCGATAACCGAGGGGCAGCACGAGGCGATAATCAGTCTTGCGGACAAGCTCAGGGAGCTGGGATTCAGGGTTGACATTGATCTGCGTACCGAAAAGATCGGGGCGAAGATAAGGGATGCCAGGAACCTTCGCATTCCCATGATTGCCGTAGTCGGTGAAAAGGAAATTGCAGCCGGAACTGTATCTCTAAGGAGCCGCAGGGAAGGGGAGATCGGGGAGATTGCCATAGACGCGCTCATTGAGAGGATGAAGAAGGAGGTTTCAGAGAAGCTCTGAAACCTGTAACTTGATACTCGTAACTGGTAACTCGAAATTGGAAATTAGAAATTTTGTTGGAGTTCACAGCTTTAGCGTGTCTTGAAATTGGGAATTTGAGGAATGTAGCACAGGCATCTTGCCTGTGGGAAAGAAGAATAAAATCACAGGCTAGAAGCCTGTGTTACATTAAAAGATGAATTCGGATTTAGTATTTAATAACATAGGAGGGCCTGCTCATAGCTAGGTTAGTAAAAATCGGCGATCGTTTTCTCAGCGGTCGGGAAGTTCGTGTGATCGGTGCAGACAGTGGTCAGCTTGGGGTGATGACTTTCCAGCGGGCCCTTGATGTTGCAAAACAGTCTGGGCTTGATCTTGTTCTGGTTGCGGACAATGCAACGCCTCCCGTATGCAGGATTATCAATTACGGCAAGGTCATCTACGAGCAGAGGAAGAAGGAAAAGGAGCAGAGGAAACTCCAGCACGCGCACAAGGCCAAGGAGATCAAATTCGGCTGTAATATCGACCCTCATGATTATCAGATAAAAATCAATCACGCGATTGATTTTTTGAAGAAAAGCTATAATCTAAAGGCCTCCATGATGTTTAAGGGACGTGAAATGGCCCACAAGGAACTCGGTTTCGGCATAATGCAGAAAGTCGTAAAGGATCTTGAGGGACATGGAATAGCTGAGAACACGCCCAGGCTGATTGGAAGAAGCATTATTATCAACTTCAATCCTGCACATCACTGAAGATGGCTGGCATCTGCCTTTTCAGAAGCATGAGCGGATGAACAACAAAGGAGACAAACGATGCCCAAGATGAAAACGAGGAAATGCGCCGCAAAGCGCGTGAAAATGACCGGGACAGGCAAGTTCAGGCATTTCAGGGCCGGATCCAGACACCTTAAGACCGGCAAGGGCTCCAGCCGCAAGCGCCGTCTGCGCAAGAGCAATGAAGTGAGGAGCACTGAAATGAGGAGAATCAGGTCGGCGCTGCCGTACGGAGTCTGATTCCAGGTCAAATTAATTTCAACTATTATTTCCAGGAGATATTACAATGCCAAGAGTAACATTTGCAGTTCCTTCACGCAAGCGCAGGAGACGCGCGCTTGACAGGGCGAAGGGATTCTACGGCGCGAGCAGCAAGCAGATCCGCACGGTCTATGATGCGATCGACCATGCCGACGCCAACGCCTTCATCGGAAGGAAACAGAAGAAACGCGAATACAGGAGCCTCTGGACGGTCCGCATAAACGTTGCGTGCCGTGCACTGGGCACCAACTACAGCAAGTTCATCAACGGTCTCAAGAAGGCGAATATCACCGTCAACCGCAAGGTTCTCGCCGATGTCGCCGTCAGGGATCCGGAAGCATTCAAGGTTTTCGTCGAAAAGGCGATGGCCGCAGTCAAATAACTGCTTATAACCTTTTGCATCCAATAAGGCGCGGGATTACCCGCGCCTTATTGTTTTGAATATTGGAACTTGTTTGAGATTTGGAAGTTTGAACTTGGAATTTTGACCATACCCTGATTTTAAACTTGGCCTGCTAACTTCTCTGCCCAGGTCGAAAGTGAGTTGTCGCGCGCACCCATTATAAGAACAGTATCTCCTTCAGACGTGGATGCCTCAATATGTTTTTCAATCTCTTCACGGCTCTTGAAGGCAAGATATTCCTTCCTGCTCTTTTTGCTGTACTCACTGGCGACCTCTTCCGAGCTTGGGCTGAAGGTCGTAGATCCTCCTGCATAAAACACAGGTAGGAATATGAATTCATCTTCTTCACTTATAATCTTTTCGAGCTCCTCGAAAAGATTATCCTTCATGAATTTCAGCGGACCGAATCCGTGCGGCTGGAAAACGGCGAAGACTTTTCCTTTTGTAATTTCACGGGCGGTCCTGATGCACGAGGCTATCTTCTCGGGATTGTGAGCATAGTCGTCTATCACCAGCGCTCCGGACGGAAGCCTGCCTTTTATATTGAAACGCCTCCAGACACCTCCAAATGAGGAAATGTGCTTTTCGCAGCCTTCCTTGTATAACCCGAGAATGTCGAGTGCGGCAAGGATGGAGGCCGCATTCATGGCAGTATGCTGTCCGGGCGAGGGCAGTGACATCCTGATTGGCTTTCCTGTTTTTATGATTTCTGCGACGGGCGAACCTTTTTGGATTTTATAGGAGAGAAGACGCCAGTCGTTTGATTTCTCAGATCCGAAAACTATACAGGCAGTCGTACCGCAGGCAAAGCTGCCGATGCTCTGTTTTACCGACTCATCCATGACGATGCCTTTGGAAGTGCTGGTGATGAATTTCCTGAAGACCTTGGCGAGCTCGCTGATCGGATAATGGTCGTTGCCTATGTTCAATATCAAGGAGTAATCAGGTTTGAACGCAAGGAGGCTCTTGTCGCTCTCGTCAGCCTCATAGATGAAGTATTTTCCTTTTCCCGGACGGAAGTTTCCTGCGAATTTCGCAGTTGAAAAGCTGTTGACGAGACCACCGGAGAGCATGATGGGATCCTGTCCCATCCTGACGAGTGTTTCCGCTAGCCAGGAGGTAACAGTGGTCTTTCCGCAGGTGCCTGTGACAGCTACAGAAATTACATTCTTCATAGTAAGGATTGCTGCGGCCAAAGCCTCGGCCCTGTGGATCTTCGGGACATCCTCGGCAACTTTGAAATCAGGATTGTCCTTTTCGATGGCGGTGGAATATACGATGAAATCCGGCTTGCCGTCTTTAATGTATGATCCGTCCTGCGGGAAAAGAGATATTCCGCATTTCCTGAGAGAGTTGATTATTCTTTCATTTTCAGGCTTTGCCATGTCGCGGTCGCTGCCGCTGACATTGCAACCGAGCCATTTGAGCATCTGGGCGAGGCCGCTCATGCCGATCCCCCCGACGCCTGCGAAATGAATTTTTGATGGAATTTTCATTGTATTGAGTAAGGTGGGCTTTCTAGCCCGCCAATTAATTAAAAAATCGCGGGTTGGCCTGCCCGTGCCTTTCGGCCAGGGAAACCCCGCACTCCTTTAAAATAGTCCTTGTGTTGCAAATGATTCGATATATTTTATAGCTTTATTCCCAAAATTAAATCATAGGGGAGATATATGTCTGAAATTTCATGGAAGCCGAACTGGGAGGATACGAAGAGGAATTTCAACAATTTCTGGAACCGCAAGGGAGTAATCATCAGTTCATGGGGTGCTCCGAAGGCTGCGCGTCCCGTGGAAAAAGTCAGGAAGGTGGAAGCTCCTGACATCAACAAATACTATCTGGATCCTGTCCATCGCGCGCAGGTGAACCATTTCCGGGTATCCGAAGGTTATTACGGTGCCGACATACTTCCTGTCAGCGATACCAGTTTCGGTCCGGGCTCCCTGGCGACATTCATAGGCAGCGAACCCGGAATCTCCAAGGAGACTGTCTGGTTCGAACCTTGCATGATGAATGAACCCGAGCCGGAAAAGCTCCCTCCGCTAAAGTTAGATCCGCAGAACAAATGGTGGAAGCTTACGGAGCAGACCATGAAGGAATGCGTGAAGCTTGGCAAGGGTAAATACATGACAGCCGCCCCCGACCTCATCGAGAACGTCGATGTTCTTTCATCTCTGCGAGATCCGCAGACACTCATGTTTGACATGATTGAAAGGCCCGATTGGGTCAAGCAGAAGGTCCGGGAGATCAACCAGGTCTGGTTCGAGGCATATCAGCGCATATATGACATCATCAAGCTTGAGGACGGCAGTTCCTCATGGGCCGCATTCCGCATCTGGGGCGCGGGCAAGACCGCCAAGGTGCAGTGCGACGCCTCTGCAATGTTCTCACCGGAAATGTTCAAGGAGTTTGTCGTGCCATGCCTGACGGAACAATGCAAATGGCTTGACTATTCGCTCTATCATCTCGACGGTACTCAGGCCATGTGCCATCTCGATGCACTTCTTGCGATCGAAGAACTCGATGCAATTGAATGGACGCCTCAGGCAGGCATCGAACCAGGAGGCCACCCTCGCTGGTTCGAACTCTACAAAAAGATAATCGGTGCTGGAAAATCAGTGCAGATCATCGGTGTCAATCCGGATGATTTGAAATCCATTCTCGACAAGATCGGCAGGGACGGGATCTACATAATGACGAGCGGCACTCCTGAAGAATTTGAGAGGATGTACGAGTCGGTGCACTAAATCCCCTGGGGAATCTTATCTTGGTTTTATTTTGTCAGGTGCTCTGACCTGACCTTGGAGTGCGGCAGCGTAGATGCCGCTTTGTTTTCCGGCAAGCGCCAGATTGCCGGTTATTGGTTATTAATGACGTCTATATTCTTTCGCCTCAAGAAAAGCTGAATCTCCGTAAGACCTTCGCTTCAGCACTCCATGTGATTCGCTTCGGATCATCAATAAATCATTGATTCGCTTTATTTATGTTCGTCCATTCTTTGTCACCGAGTGGCTTGTCAAAACTTGGTGAGATGTAAACCAATTTGCCTTTGAGGGAACCCCATACGGGATTGACCTTGGTTTTTAGCGGTGTTACATGTGTAGTTCTCAGCTTGCTGAGGGTATTTGTGCATTTATAAGAGGGCGTTTTCATGGATTTGCCTGTTAACGAATTAAAGATAATATTATGATTATATGATATATTAGTTCAGACGGTAGTACAAATGAAAAATATATTTCAAAGGGGAAATCTCAGGTTTACGGTGTTGTTGCTTTGGGACTGGGCTTTGGTCTTGGTTTTCTTGCGCTCTATTCAGTCATGCAGGAAAGAAAAAAATATTTATAAAGGATGTTTCACTATGCGCATTGGCACGAACGTAATTTCCCTGCTTGGATCCCTGGTGCTTATCGCCGGTTGTCATCCATCTCCGGGAGATCTGAAGAGCGACGCTGCGGTCGGGCAGGGCTTGACGATCAAGGCGATGACTTTCAATGTCCGCGTTCCGGCGGATTCGGGAGATAAAAGTTGGGAACGCCGCCGGGATGTTGCGGCCCGGGTATTGACTTCACGCCAGCCAGATGTAGTGGGATTCCAGGAGATGGTGCTGCAGCAACGGGATGACCTGCTGGCGTCCACAAAAGATTACGCCGCCTTCGGACTGGGCAGGGAAAAAGACAAGGGCGGAGAAAGCTGTACGGTCTTTTACCTCAAGCAGCGCTGGGATCTCGACCAGGGCCAGACCGGTACCTTCTGGTATTCCGACACTCCTGAAGAGCCGGGCAGCACCCACTGGGGCAACAAATGGGTGCGCATCTGCACCTGGGCCAGGCTGATCGACAAGGAGACTGGGCGGGGCTTTTACATCTACAACAGTCATTTGGATTTCAGCGAGGACTTCCATCTCCGGGCGGGCGCCTTGCTTCAGCAGCGCATGGCCCAGAGAACCCATATGAACGAGCCTGTGATCGTGATGGGTGATTTCAACTCGTCACCGAACGGCAAGGGACTGGCCTGGATGCTTGATAAGGAAAGGCCGTTGGCCTTGGAAGACGCTTGGGGATTGGCCCATCCCGGAGAGGACGGTTTCAGTTTCCACAACTTCAGCGGCAAGGGTAAAGCACGCATCGACTATCTGCTGTGCAGCAAAGGCGCCTTCAGCGTTTCGCGGGCTGAGGTGATTTACGATCACGAAGGGGACGTGTGGCCGTCCGACCATTTCCCGGTTTGGGCTGAATTGCACTTTCGGTGAGTCGGAAAATGTAGGGTTGCCCGTCACGGGCAAGGAGTAAGAAAGCACTCGTCCAAGAACAAGACTCTTCGCTGAGACGCTAGTAGGTACGGGCTTTAGCCTGTACCATTCTTAGTTCTTAAAATTGCAAAATTTCTGGTACAGCCTAAAGGCCGTACCTACTGAGGAATTAAGATTCTTCGCCGGGACGGCGAACTCTACATCAAAGTAAAAAATCACAGGCTGGAAGTCTATAGTGCCTCAACTCATCGGCATAAGCAATGAGGCTAAATGGCTCTTCCGGAGACTCTGTGTCCATGTCTGCATTCTACAACATACACATACAATAAGCATACAACCCTTTCCGTTACCCGGTATATCCGCAGACTCCGCATCTGGGGGAATTCACAATCGGCAAAAGACCGTCCTCCCCGCAGTCATGCCCTTCTGAACATTTCTCGCAGAAACAGTTGCTCTTGTTCCCAAAACAGAAAACGCAAATTTGAGTTGCCTTCTTTCCGCAGACTCCACACGGGATGTCCTGCATGTTGTTTCTGGACAGAAGAAGGATTCTCGACTTGTCGGCAGGGAGTTGAATGAAATCCTCCACTGCAAGAGCCAGATACGTCGTTGAACCAAAATCATATTCATGCTCGAATCTAGTTCCAGGATGAAGCACATCCTTCAAAATGAAGTTCATGGATTTACTGGATGTCACGTCTGATGTACCAGACTGATATGAAGAGCCCCCTATCCTAAACGCGCTAAGATGACCGCAGCATTCAAGCCAGATTCGCCTGAGAAAACTGTCGAGGTCGCTAAGTTTTGCATTCTCGCTTGCAGCGATATAAAGCCAGAAGCCGCTGCTGTTCACATTGACAAGAAACATCTTTTCCTGTTTCTGCCCGGCGCATTTTGAAGTCGCGCAATCACGGACATGCTTCAATATTTCCTTTTGGGAAAACACTCCTTCGCAAAGATTGCAGGTTCCGGTATTCGAGGTCATTGACATTTTCTTTGGCACAATTCGGCTCCTTTCATTTTTCAAAAGGGAAAGACGGCTAAATGACAGATGAAATCAAGCTCAATATGTATCTTTTTTTATCTTCCTTAAGCAGTCAGGGCAAATTCCATGAGTTGGAGATGTTTTAGCGCCATCCTTGATATCCCATTTCGCCACTCTGAAAAGTTTGTTGCACCAAGGACATATGACAGGGATTGTCTTCCTTCCAATGTCCGATACAGGAATAGGAGTGGTCTCAGTAGAATCGCCTACGTGTTCAGACAGCTTTATTGGCATGAATCACAGGATGGCTTGGAAAGATTGAATTCAGCTTTTTCCTGCTCAAGCAGAAGCCCGACCTGGTCAAAATCAACTGGGACGTAACCACTTTTTTCAATACTATCGCATAGCTCAAGCCACTTCTGATGATCCCAATTCCCGTTGTTTTCTTTGACAAAGTCCTTTAAGATACTTATCCTTGACAGTCTACTGAGGTTTTCCTCTTTGTTGTAAACAAGCACCTGCGAAGACTTGTCAATGTTCTTTTTGGACGTTGTTCCTTTTTTCATCTTCCACCTCCATTTTGCAATCGCTGTAATTTACTTGTGAGAGGACAGCTATGACTGAACATTGGCTCAAGATACCATTCTTATCATGAAAAGGCAAGGAATACCGAAAGATTGAAATGCCTTGGGGAAGTGCTTTATTACCGCTGTAATTTACATTAAACCATACAAGGACTGGAATAAAAATGTTCAAGCGAAAATGGGATGCGAAGTCGATAATAAACCATATCCTGTCAAGACATGGGCGGAAACCCCTCAATGCACATTATTATGCCTCAAGCTATCCTGCTGTTTATGCGGCAGCCGAACGGGTTCTTGGCTCATGGGGGGCTGCGATTGAAGCCTGCGGCCTTGATTACGGCAAGATATGTAAATATCGCAAGTGGACTTGTCAGGAAAATCGTAAAGGAAATAAGAATGGCTCATAAGGCAAAGCAGTCATTGAACTCCAATTATATCCAGAAAAATAACAAGCCCTTGTATATGGCGACAGTAAAGAGGTTCAAGAACTGGGGTTCTGCTGTCAAGGCAGCTGGTATTGATTATGACGGAATTAGACTGAGGAGGAAGATGAGCAGATCTGATGTGAAGAGGGAAATCCTGGAGCTCTATCGCAGAAAAATTGACCTCGCGTATCCCAACATGAGGAGGAAATATCAATATCTGCTTGCCTCTGGCATGAAAAAACTAGGGAATGGAAGCTGGGTAAAAGCCAGGAAAAGGTGTGGGATAAAAATCAACTACAGATTGCCCCGCAAGTTGTCATGATATTTGAATTGCCCATTCTGTCCTTTGATTTCCCTGGGGCATTTGCCGCATATCCCATAGTCTGGGGATATCTTTCTGTCCTGCTGGATCTTCCATTTCAAGGATTGAGCATACTACATTGGATGAGACAGAAAGCTGTCCGCCTGGTTATATTGGACAAATTCTGAAAAAATCAGTTAAATATAACATTATAGAAAGATGGTCAATCGGATTAAACCCCGGAATTGGCCCTTGGTCTATTGATCTTGGTTGGAGCTGGGGTAAGGATAAAACACGGTATAGCGACACTTATGTAATTGAAGCTAATTGCTGCTGCAAAATTAACTAATAGGGACTGGTATGAAAAAATATAAAAAATGGCTAATCGGAGCGTTGGTCGCAATTCCTCTTTTGTACATCATTATGTTCATTGCAATCTTTCTGTTTTTCTTCCAGAGGGTTCCATATAAGTTCATGGCAATTATGCATGTGGTTGTTATCGGCTTTACCGTCCTAACCTATTTGACTATGTTTATCCATTTGTTTGCTTATAACAAAATACCTATGAATAGAAAAATTATGTGGGCGTTGCTTTTTGTCATCGGAAATATATTTGTTTTCCCTTTTTACTATTATTTTTACGTTTTAAAGGGTGTTGCATCGGAGCAGGAATATACTGTTGCATGAATAGGATTTACCGGGAAGGATATAGTCCAGGTCGTACATCTCTGTCCTGCAGAAGCTGGTTCAACGTCTCCTCCACCAAAAACTATCTTGGCGATGTGCTCCTTCACGGCCGTCTCATCAACCTTCATCATTTTAAGCTCTTTGACTTGCCCAACGTCACTTCCAGTGGTACTCATAATCTATGGTCCTTCTGTTTGTTGTTTGTTTCTACTTAAGCAATATTAACTTGACAACAAATCGGGGGCCTGTCTTTCAAAATGTGCGAAAAATACTGTACGTCACCTTTTTGAAGAAAACACTTCAGGTTAAGTTTTAAAAAGATTTCTTAATTCCTTCAAGGTTCATTTCGTTTTTGCAGCAGAAAGCCCCGGCTTTCGTCGCGGAAAGGAACCCGAAAGTTTTATGAAATAAAACCGGGTTCGTGAAAGTTGCACACTTTCACTCCTCCTGCCGTGTTTTCTTGCCTAATTCTACCTCATTTCAGAGACACCCAAAGTAGGGTGTTTTCGAGCGTTTTAATAGTCGTTTCTCCGCGAGAATGGGCCGCAAGCAGCTCGTCGGAGCGGAACCGAACGGGGTCAGTGCCGAACGTTTTTCATGCCTTTTTAGCCAGAAGCAGTGACAGGTTTCCGAGTATTTCTTCTCTTATTTTGTTCCATTCTGGCATTTTCCACCAGGTCAATGGAGTTTTTCCATTCTGCAAAAACAAGAGATGTGAACTCGTCTAATTTGGGATGCGAAGGCAGTAATTCCGGATTTTTCCTTGAAGGAATACCTGCGGCAAGATCATAAAAACTCAGTGTTTCTATATATTCACAGCGCTTTTCCTTTGATATGATTATGGGAGGAAGTCCCGCTTTCAGGACAGGAAGATTCGAAACAAGGCGTGCGATTCTGCCGTTTCCGTCATAAAAAGGGTGGATTCTCGTAAAGCTTACATGCAGAAAATCATAAGAATTCAAAGCTTCTGACTCTGATTTTGCCTTGCCGTAAAGCTCATTGAATTTTGAAATCCACCTGTCCATAAGGTACGGAACTTCGTCAGGAGCTGCGAAATATTTGAAGATCCGCTTTCCTTTTTCGTCAACGACATACGTTCCGTTTTCCTCTTTCTTCCAAGCTCCGACAGGATTATATATGTCGTACATGCCTTGTATCTGGACGGCCTTATGAAGCTTGAAAAGATCCTTTTCCGATATCTTGCCCTTGTCGAGCATGCCATAAATCATCTCAATTGCCCTGGCATGCCCGGTGACTTCCTGATGATCCCTGAGGAGTTTTCCGCCAATTGCAAGGTCTTCCCTGAGAACAAATGCTGTTTCGTCAAGAGTAAGACTGTTGCCTTCAATTGCCGTTGAATTATGTGTCCAAAAGTCCCTGAGCTGATCCTTCAGCTTGAGCCTGATATCTTCATCCAGTCCGTCGAAAAATGTTTTCATTCCATTGTCTCCATTGTCATTGTTTATTATAGCATTGACAGATTTTATTCTCAATCCAGCTATGATTTTCTTCTGTTTTGCGGGCAGGAAATGATAAGAAAGCTCCGACTTTCGTAATGGAAACGGACTCTTTTTCAGCATGAAAAAGGAAGCTGTCGCGGAAAACATCCGTTTTTTTCGCTATCCTGCCACCGTATTCTTTCCGTTTTCGGGCCAGTAAACGTAATTTTGCATGTGGTTAATCATGAATTAAAAGTTGTCGGTCCTTCATATCCTTTCCCTTGCGTAATTACGCTTCTTCAGCAGCTTCGATGACGCCTACAGGAGAAGGATGGAACTTGAAAGGATACATCTGCTCCCCTATGTGGAGAAGACCGGATTGAAGAAACGGTTCCACTCGGTGTTCCGGAGCGGAGGCCTATGCCGGGTGAAATACTGCGCAAATCCGGTGCGTGTAAGGAATATGTGCATCCTACACTACAAGCGTTATGCGGAGAAGAAGATACTTCCTCTGGATACCCATCTTAGCCCAAATAGCACAGAGATTGAAGGCGCTGTGTCCAGTATCCGTCTTAGGAACAGCTCCAACAGGACTGTAGCCGAAGCTCTGATAGATACCGACGATGCTCTTAAGGTAGGCCGGCACATATGGAGTCTGGGCGGAAGAGGTGTAAAAGCCAGGATAAAAGGAAAGTCCGTCATGCTCTCCAGGTTCATATCAGACTGCGACGGGAAACTGCTTGTTGCGTATCTGAACCGAGATTCCCTCGATTTCAGGAAGAAAAACCTTCGGGTTGTGGACCATAGCGAGATACGCATCTGGCACTCGAAAACGCCCAGTAGCAACGCAAGTGGATGACGGGGTGTCTCCTGGATCAGAAAGAGAGGAAAGTGGAATGTGTATATGACTTTCAGGGGGGAGACATTATCCGGGCGGACAGCATGCGAGTTTTGAAAAGGCGTGCGCAAGCAGGACTGCGCTGGAACAAAGGTGTCTGCGCCAGCAACGAACAAGAAAGAGTAGAATCAGATGCCTGTACATGTCAGAGTCAAAACGAATGCCACTTGGCATTACAAGAAAAACATCCCGAATTCTGAGAGTTGATGGTTCAAGGAATATTCAGACTAATCCATTTTTTGTAGTGCTTCATTATCACATGGGTCTCGGTCGAGACTATGCCGCCTACTGAGGCAAGGTGCTTCCCTACGAATTCTATGAGTCCGAACTTCGACTCGACAAAGGCTTCTACCATGACATCCATCCTACCAGTGATGACATATACGGAAATTACACCTGGAAGAATGGATATCTTCTCCGCGATGCATTTCAGATCCTTGCTGACAGCTACTTTCACCTCAACGAGAACCAGGTTTTTTTCAGGAAGGAAGTCGGGATTTACTAGTCCGGTTATCTTTATGGAGCCATCATCTGTGAGCTTTCTAATACGGTTGCGGACAGTGCCTTCGGAAACTCCAAGAATCCTGGCAATCTCATTGTTGGTAATCCTACCATCATCGCGGAGCAAGGTAATGATCTTCCTGTCCGTGGCATCAAAATTATCCCTAGTATCTTTCATAATTTAATCCATGCGCCTCTGCAACAGGCTTGTTTGTAAGCTTTCCCTTGTAACAGTTGATGCCTTTAAGGATGGCTCCTGAAATCTCGGCGGCCTTTTCAAGTCCCATGTCGGCAATCATAAGACCGTATCTGTTGGTCACGCTCGTCAGGGCGTATGTCGAGCTCAGGCTGACAGCTCCGGGCATGTTCGCCACGCAGTAGTGGACAACTCCATCTATTATATATGTGGGGTTGGCATGATCCGTAGGTCTGGTAGTCTCCGTGCATCCTCCCTGGTCAACCGCAATATCAACAATCACCGACCCCTTCTTCATCTTCTTCAGATCGTCGCCCCTGATGACCTTTGGTGCAACAGCCCCCGGAATCAGCACTGCGCCTATCACCAGATCCGCTACTCTGATCATCTCATCAATGTTATACGAATTAGAATACATTGTCTTTATTGAATTTCCAAAAATATCGTCAATTTCCGAAAGCCTTTTTGCAGAAATATCCATGATTGTGACATCCGCACCCATGCCTATGGCAATCTTGCAGGCATTGGTACCGGATATTCCTCCACCTATAATCAGGACATTGCCTTTCTTGATGCCTGGTACGCCGCCCAGAAGTATTCCTCTTCCGCCGTAGCTTTTCTCAAGGTATTTTGCCCCTTCCTGAACAGCTAGCCGCCCTGCGATCTGGGACATCGGGATGAGGAGAGGGAGGGAGCCGTCTTTCTCCATCACAGTTTCATATGCGACAGCCTTGACTTTCCTTTCGAGCAAAGCCCTTGTCTGCTTCAAGTCCGCGGCAAGATGCAGATATGTGTAAAGAACCTGATCCTCATGAAAGAGATCGTATTCGCATTCAAGAGGCTCTTTCACCTTTACAATCATGTCTGCTTTATCAAAAAGCTTCTTCTTGTCGACAAATATCTGACATCCCTGCGCCTTATATTCTTCATCTGTAAATCCTGACCCCAAACCTGCTCCTGCTTCAATCAATACGGAATGCCCGTGATCAACATATTCTCTTGCACTTAGGGGCGTAAGCCCTACTCTGTATTCTTCTTTTTTTATCTCCTTTGCCAATCCCACTTTCATAAACAAGCTCCTTATAAGAATGAATAACAATACGATTTTCGTATTATTATTCATATTTTATTACGATTTTCGTATATTTCAAGAAATAATACATCATTCCCTTGTAAATAACATCTGGACACTTTCCCGGAGCTTGCTCAAACTGATCTTACTGTTGCCCGCTCCTGCGCAACAGCGTCCCCTCACCTTAATATGACAAGATCCCAATTTTACGTCCGTTATCTATATGGTTTCCTGCACTGACGTTACATCCTACGCGAATGATGTTAGCACCGGCAAGTTCTCCGGAAAAGAAAATTCATTCTGTTATTTGCTCAAATGCGGCAAGCGCGGCACTACATTACTCTTCAAATCTCACGATGTCTGCGGCAAGAGGTAAATTTGCGTATATCCAATTATTTTCCATGTTCATGAAAATCACATGAAGCAACGCCGTTTCTTATCCTAATATTCAAGGGGAACTCTAGTTATTCATATTCTTTAAGAGACAAATCCAGTTTTCGGGCGGCCTGTGTTTCGTCTAGGCGTTTGACAGGAGTCGTCATCGGGCATTTCTGAACTTCCTCAGGATTTGAATCTGCGAGTTTCGCAATGTCGATCATCACCTGGATAAACTTGTCGATGTCTTCCTTCGACTCGGTTTCCGTCGGCTCGATCATGATGGATTCCTTGACGATGAGCGGGAAATAGATTGTCGGAGGATGTATTCCGCGGTCGATCAGGGCCTTGGCGATGTTCAGGGCGTGCACGCCTTTTTCGGTCTGGCGCGTGGCGGAGAATACGCATTCATGCATGCAGTATCCGGGATACTGCTGATCATAGTACGGAAGAAGCTTGACACGTATATAGTTAGCATTGAGGACTGCGTTTTCGCTGACTTTTACAATACCCTCTCTGCCGAGGACCAGAAGATACGCATAAGCTCTCAGGATTATTCCGAAGTTTCCATAGAACGGTGCAATGTATCCGATGCTTTCCTTGTGATGGTATTCAAGAGCATAGGTTCCGTCGCTGCGCTTTACGACGCATGAGACAGGCAGATAAGGAACAAGCTTCTCGCAGACTCCGACAGGGCCCGAACCGGGGCCGCCTGCACCGTGCGGTGTGGAGAAAGTCTTGTGGAGGTTGACGTGCATCACGTCGAATCCTATGTCGCCAGGACGGAGCCTGCCGATGATCGCGTTGAAATTGGCGCCGTCGCAGTATGCCAGAGCTCCTGCCTTATGGACGAGATCGCAGATTTCCTTGACGTTCTTGTCGAACATTCCAAGAGTGTTCGGGCATGTGAGCATTATTCCGGCGACATTTTCATTCAGCGCCTTCTTGAGGGCGTCAAGATCAACATTTCCGTGAGGATCAGAGGGAATTGTAACTGTATCGAATCCCGCCATTGCCGCGCTTGCCGGATTTGTTCCGTGGGCGGCATCGGGTATGAGCATGATTTTTCTTTTCTTGTCGCCATGGGCCTTGTGGTATGCGGCGATGAGCATAACTCCAGTAAGTTCGTCATGTGCGCCGGCGAGTGGTTGCATAGTGGTCTGTGAGAAACCGAGAAGTTCGCTCAACATGCGTTCGGTTTCGTGTGTTGCTGCAAGTGCGCCCTGTGTGAGGGCCCCACCGCGTCTGAGTTGGGGAAGGAGGGGATGGAGATCCGCGAAACCAGGCATCGCGGCGATTTTCTCATTAACCTTCGGATTATATTTCATCGTGCATGAGCCGAGAGGATAGAAAGTCGAATCGACGCCCATGTTCTTTCTGCTTAGAAGCGTGAAATGCCTAACGGCCTCGAGCTCGGAAACTTCCGGCATCTGTGCGGCTTTTTTCCTCTTGAGAGAGTCCGGAATGGAATTTGCATCTGGAACATCAAGCTTTGGCAGCGATGAACCGTGTCTTCCAGATTTGCCTTTTGAATAGATCAGCTCCACAGCACTGCCTCCATTGCGTTTGCAAACGCCTTGATCTCCTCGCGGGTCCTTTTTTCAGTGACGGCCACAAGCAGCTGGTTCTTCCTGTCGCTGTAATATCTCCCAAGCGGGAATCCTGCGGCAAAACCCTTGTCGATCATCTTTCCGACGATTTCAGAGGAATCTCCTGGAAGCTTTATCACGAATTCGTTGAAGAATGCCTTTTCTCCGACGGGCTCAATTCCTTTTATCTGTAGGAGAATATCCCTTGCGAAATTCGCTTTTGCCGCGCAGAGGTTTCCAACCTGGAGAAGGCCTTCCTTTCCGATGCATGTGAGATAGGCGAGGGCAGTCAGCGTGCAAAGACTTTCATTAGAGCAGATGTTGGACATCGCGTGCTCACGGCGGATATGCTGTTCGCGGGCCTGGAGGGTAAGGACGAATCCGGGTTTGCCGTCGAGATCGACTGTCCTGCCGACAATTCTTCCGGGCATCTTGCGGACAAGTTTTTCCTTGACGGCCATGAATCCGAGGTATGGACCGCCGAAGCTGAGAGGAATTCCAAGACTCTGTCCTTCTCCTGTTACAATATCAAATCCCATTTCCCCTGGAGTTTTCAGCATTGCAAGTGCGATCGGATAGGCGGAACAAACGGCGATGGCTTTTTTCGCATGTATCTTTCAACTGTTTCAGTCCATTCTTCAACAGTGCCGAACACGTTCGGGTATTGGACGATTACGCAGGCTGTCTTGTCAGTGACAGCGTCAACAAGTGCGCTCTGCGAGGAATCGGTCTTTGAATCGTTGACAGGTACGACGATAAGTTCAATATCCAGGTTGCTGCTGTAGCATCTGATCATTTCACGGAAAATAGGGGATACGGCTCCGGATATAACGGCCTGACGGCGGTTTGTGATCCTGACAGCCATCATGATTGCTTCGAACAACGCAGTTCCACCGTCGTAAAGGGAGGCGTTCGACATCGGCAAGGAAGTCAGACGGCATATGGCGGACTGGTATTCATATATTGCCTGAAGGGTTCCCTGCGAGGCTTCGGGCTGATACGGAGTATATGCGGTATAGAATTCCGAGCGTCCGACCATTGTACCGACTGCGGCGGGAATGAGATGGTCGTAATATCCGCTACCTACAAAGTTCACGAGATGTATTGCATTCTGCGAGGCCAGTGAGCTGAGATGGCGTGTGACTTCGTATTCAGACATTCCTGCTGGCATGTTCTCAAGTGCCGGGGGAGCTGTCCTTATATGAGCTTTCTGCCACAGTTCGGCAATGCTTTTGCAGTCTGCGGCTTCGAGCATTTCCTTCCTGTCGGCATCAGTATTCGGAATGTAAGGCATTGGTTTTTACTTCAAGGGTTCTTTTATGTAGTTATTATACTCATCTCGGTTCATGAGCTTCTGAAAACCTTCAATGTCAATGTTCTTCAGTCTGCAGATCCATCCATTTTCCTCAGGAGAGTTATTAATAATTCCAGGTTCCTCCTCAAGCTCAGAGTTGGCTGCCAATATTGTGCCACTAATAGGGGAATATACATCGGATGCGGCCTTAACGGACTCAACTGTCCCTATCGCATCGCCGGATATCACGGCTGTTCCTTCCGGGCGGATTTCTACAAAAGTTATATCGCCAAGCTCCTTTGCGGCATGGGCTGTGATACCGATGACTGCTTCACTTCCTATTATCTCCACCCATTCGTGTTCTTTTGTGTATCTTTTCATCTACGCCTCCATGTAATTTTAAAAGAAATAATTTTATAATTTGTCTTGGATAATATTAATTCTGGCCGTCCCACTCTTATAGAACGGAAGAGATGCAATTTTACCCGACACTTTGAACTTTTCGGTTGCAAGTTCAAGCCCCATTCCATCACTAATCTTGAATTCTTCGGAAATAAAAGCCATGGCGACGGATTTCTCGAGGGATGGAGAGAAGGCTCCGGATGATACAGTTCCCACAGGGTTACCGTCGATCAATACATTCGTCCCCTCCCTAGCGGCGCGTCTGCCATCCAATTCGATTCCGACGAGCCTCTTTTTCAGCTGCGAATTCCGCAATACGTCGGATCCGATAAAGTCCCGATTGTCTCCTAGGCGAATGATTTCTGAGAATCCCGCCTCTACCGGAGTAGTATTGAGATTCAGTTCATGTCCGTACAGAGGATATCCCATTTCAAGGCGGAGAGTGTCGCGCGCCCCGAGACCAGCCGGTTTCACGTTTTTCTGTGCAAGAAGGAGGTTCCACATGAATTCCGATTTGTCCGCAGGGAAATAAATCTCAAAACCAAGTTCGCCTGTGTATCCGGTGCGGCTGAGAAGGCAGGGGATTCCGCTGATTGCGGTATTCATCCACCTGTAATAAAGAGGAAGAGATTCCTTTTTGAGGCCGAGAGCTACAAGTACGTCCGCGCTTTCCGGTCCCTGGAGATCAATTTTTGCTGTTGAGTCGGATTCATCGGTGAAGGAGATGCCCTTGGGAAGGAGTTCTCGGAATCTGGCGGCGTCAGTGTCCCTCGTGCCTGCATTGACGACGATGAAGAATTCATTTTCAGCAATCCTGTAGACGATCAGGTCGTCTATGACAGTCCCCTTGTCGTTCAGGAGGAAATTATAACGGCACGTTCCTGACTTCTGGTCGGCTACCGCCCTTGCAAGTATTTTATCAAGGGCAATCGCTGAGCCTTCGCCTTTTACACGAAACTCACCCATGTGGAAAATATCGAAGATAGAAGCAAGCGTTCTTGTGTGCTTGTGTTCTGCAATTATTCCTTCAGCATACTGGACAGGCATCAGCCAGCCTGCGAACGGAACCATTTTTGCGCCAAGGGCCAGATGCCTGTCATATAGAGGGGTTGCCTTCAGGTTGTTTGTCAGATTCATTGTTTCCTCAATTCTAATTTTTTTTACGCACAGTCATATGTTTAAACATTTGGACTTGCTGATAATTCCTGTTTTTGATTTAGTATTATTGATTCGACTTGGATGATTGATATGTTCGACTCCTTTATCCTCTTAAGGAGAACCTCGTCTGGGAAGGTATCCAAGTGAAGATGCGCACAAGCCGCCTTTGTACCCTCAAAAATTATATTGGACATGTCCTGGACGTTTATATTGGCCTGTTTGAGCGCAGTCAGGACATCAGCCAAAACGCCAACACGATCATAATGCCTTACAATCAGATCCGCTACCGCCGGCGATTTCTTGCACAAGTTCACGCAGTTGAGCACGTTTCCGGTCTCTTTGAATTCAATGATTATCCTCACTGCCTCTTCGGCAATAGCTCTCTGGGCCTGATCCGTTGAAGCCCCGATATGATGAGTTCCAAGCAGTCCCGGCAAGAAAATTATTTCATCATTGAATTGCTTGTCGTTTGAACCTGGCTCATTGGGATATACATCAAGGGCAACGCGGAGTTTTTTCTGCGCAACCGCTTCACGAAGGGCGACATGGTCAAGAATGCCCGCCCGAGCCGTATTTATCAGAATCGCATTTCCCGGGAGAGCCGAAAGGACTTCCTTGTTGATAATATTTGATGTTCCTGAGGAGCCTGCGATGTGCAGGCTCAAGACATCTGAACTCCTTGCAAGCGAAACCAGGTCGGGGGCAAATTCCACTCCAGCCGCCTTCGCATCTTCTGGAGTGAGGGACCGCGACCACGCAACCACTTTCATCTTCATTCCCTTTGCTCGTTCAGCAACTGCACGTCCGATAGATCCGAATCCGGCAATTCCAATCGTCTTGCCGGCAAGGCCGTCCGCCTTCGAATATTCCTTCTTGTTCCAGACGCCGGCCCGCAGGTCGACAACATTCTCTACAATACGCCGGTCAAGGGCAATCATCAGCCCAATGGTCAATTCTGCAACTGCATCCGCATTCTTCCCGGGACAATTTGAGACATAGATTCCGTGTTCGCTGGCAGCTACGACATCAATATTGTCCACTCCAGCTCCGGAACGCACAATCAACTTCACATTGCTTGCCGCATAAATGATATCCTTGGTCAACTTGTTGCTGCGGACCACGATTACATCGTATTTTGAAACTGCATCGCGCAGAGAATCCCCCTTGAGGGAAGATTCTTGCACGACATTGAGCGGGCCAAACACTTTTTTCAGAAGTTCAACCCCGTTTGATTCGAATGAATCAGCAATCAATATTTTCATATTATATGCCTCATATTTATTATTAAAATCCCCTGGACTAAATTTCGAAATCTATTATAAACTATTTGAACACAATGATCGCAAGATCAATATCCGCTTGCCATGTGCGGTACCTTTATGATACTTTGCTATTTATTGGAGGTCACCATGTGTCCCTGCCCAGTCTTTCATATTTTTTACGTAAATCTCTGGTCTTCTTTCCCTGACATACAGGCTCCTTCCTTCTCCCAGAGACGGTCCAACTGAAAGCCAATAGGTCCTGTGTTTTTTGTTCAGATCTACGAGAGCTTCTGCGTAACCTAGACTTTCTGTAGTCTCAGCAAGGATTTTCCCTGTACCGTCATAAATCCTCGATGGCACCGGTCTCTTCGGATCACCCTGCCATACTGACACGACCAGCGGAAGTCCATTGTCCATCGCCCTTGTTGGCCACATATGCTCAAGATGATTGAAGTCTCCATCACCTGCAAGAGGGAACAATATCATTTCCGCACCTTTCAACCTTAATATCCTCGAAGATTCACAGAACCAGTTGTCCCAGCAGGTAGTGAATCCGACCTTACCGAAATCCAGATCGAAAACAGTGAATTCGTTCCCCGGAAGTATTCCAGTCTCCATTTCAGAGAGTGTAAGATGCACCTTCCTGTATTTACCGGCAATCCGCCCCTTCCTGTCAAGTATGAAGGCGGTATTGTGATAGCGTCCCTTTGCCTTCTCATGGATTGTCGTTGCAATATTGCAGTTCAGTCTTCGGGCCCATGCTGAAAGATATTTTGTAAAAGCTCCGGGAATGGTCTCGCCTTTTTCCTCAAGCGGGCTGCGCACACAGCGGTCAAGCATGTTCTCAGGAAACAAAATCAGATCCGGATTTTTTACTTCTTTCCTTATTCTTTCAAGCAGTGCGCCTGCTTGCCGGATATTCTCCTCAACTGTCGAAGGGGAATTTGCCGGAATCACCTTTGTTGTCACAATTCTTACCGGCCTTGGTGCCTGGGCCTTCACCTTCTTGATACCGATATTCCTCCATTCAACCTTCATCTTCCGCCATTTTACGAAGAGTCTGATCTCTGCGAATTTCGCATTTTCAGGAGCTGTCAGAACCGACGAGAAAAGTATCAGCTTGCCGCCGGAGATCTCCGGATCAATGTATTCACGCTGTATCTGGGTTTCCAAAGCCACTGTCTTTTTCCAGGTGACGACGACACCAGCGTCATTGAAGACATCCGATGAGTCTGTAACATGCGCCTCAGCCATTATTCGGTATGAGGCTCCTGCTTCAATTGCGAAATCAGCAGTCCATAAACCAGCGCTGTCCGGGGATTTCAGTTCCGTAGACAGGGATGTCCTGCCCGCAGTGGAATTATCCTTGAAAACAGGAACTGCCACATTGTTTGGGTGTGACGACTGCCATCTTGCTCTGTTTATCATCTCAGCATTGTCCTTTTCATTATGTTGAAAATGTACTCATGTCCCTTGTGGTTAGGATGGATACCGTCATGAAGCAGCTTAAAATGCTCGTTCGGATTCACGTCGAGGATCTCCTTCTTCCAGATGGAATATATGTCTATGCATTCAATGCCAGCCTTCTTTACGGTCTCGGCAATGGCCTTCTCGTATAGGGGGAAATCCTTTCGCGACTGGATGCACTGGATTGCGCATCCGAAGTCGATGGGGTTCTGTGTCAGGATGACCGAGGGGATCTTCCTCTTCTTTAGGAATGCGCAGAGCGAATTCAGGCTAGTTTTGAAATCTACGAGCCCTTTTTCGCCATTGCTTGAATCGTTCATGCCGTACATCGCAGTAACAAAACCAGGATTGAACCTTTCTATCTGGTCCAGCGCAAATTCGAGATCTTTCGTTAAGTTGCTGCCACCGACTGCGGAATTCGCAATCATAAATCTGCTTTTCCCGAACTTCAGCCTAAGATGATTGTCGAAGTGCTGTAGATAGTTCGCATACCCCTCTGCGCAGTGGTTATACTCGGTGATGCTGTCGCCAAGCGCCAGCCAGACCGTATATTTATTTTCAGCAATTAGTTTATCAATTTTCATCGAAACTGACGTGTCCGTTGCTACTGAGTATCGCATCCACCAGGCCGTTGGACAGACACAGGGATCCCTTAGTATTCTTAATCACGAAACTTATCCTTTCAGGGGAACAACGTTCCTCAGCTTTCTTATCTTGTCATCATTTATCATTTTTTTCAGAAGCTCTACTGCCGTCTCTCCCATTTCGAAAAGCGGTTTGCTCAAGAGACAGCAAGGCGAGTCTTCCGAATCTCCATAATTTACGATTTCAACATCCTCTGGCACCTTGATCCTGCATTTTTCAGCCGCACGAAGTACGGATTTAGCAAGCACGTCGCCGTTGACTATTATTGCATCTGGTCTATCAGGCATATTCAGGAGATCTCGTGCTTCCTTATATCCGGATTCCTCGTCATTCTCACATGCCCTCGCATAATCCTTCCTGAACGCCAGGCCGGCCTTCAGCAGGGATAGCTTATAGGATTTCAGGAGTTTGTCGCCGCGTCTCGGCAGTTTTTCAGGATTTGCGCTGAGAGGCCCGCCTAGGATGGCAATCCTTTTTTTACCTTCCTGCAGGAGTTTCCTGAAGGAAATCTCCACTAATTTCTCATCCTCGGTGACGACTGTCACCACTTCGTCGTTAATGTAGTCGTGATCGACTAGTACCAGCGGCATCCCGAAACTCCTTATCGTTTGGATATCGTTTTCCTTGAGAGGCCCGGCCGCAATGAGCCCGTCAAACTGCCTTGTTGAAAACAGTGTGGAAATTATGAAGTTCTCCCTGCTGTTGATGCCTTTGTCATTTGTGGCGATCATGTGGAAATGGTATGAATACTTCATACATGCGCTTTCTATCCCGAGCAGCATCTGCGTGTAAAATGAAAGGGCACTCGAGTATTTACTGTAGAGCAATCCTATGTCGGTGGAGCTTTTCTCTTCCTCTACCGGTGTTTCCTTCCTGGGAGATTCGCTTACAAAAGTGCCTTTCCCGTGGCGACGGTAGAGGTAACCGTCGTTTACAAGGCAAGTGTATGCATGCCTGACTGTCATTGGACTAACGCCGTTGGCGTTCGCGAGTTCAAGCTCTGAAGGAAGCTTGGTTTTTGGTTCGAGCCTCCCTGACTTGATTTTTTCCAGTATTTCCTCTCTGATCTGATAATAGATCGGAACCGGAAGATTCTTATCGATTTTGGCAAAGTTTTTCATAGTCACCTCATTTTAGAGGTATACAGTCTTATATATTTGTGAAATTACAAATCAAAAAATCATATGCAGTAAATTCCACCGTTGATATCTATGGTCGCACCAGTTATGAATCCGTCGTATTCCGAAGCCAGGAATACTATTGTCCTTGCGACATCTTCAGGAGTACCCGCTCTGCCAAGTGGAATTCCCCTGATGGTCTCGTCGGCCGATTCCTTTGACGTGTGCGTGGCGTGGAATCGTGTGCCTAGGATCAGCCCAGGCGCGACTGCATTCACCCGGATACCCTTAGGCGCAAGCTCGTTGGAAAGAGCCTTTGTCCAGGTGAGTACCGCACCTTTGCATGTCGAATATACGAGGGATCCGGGATGACCGCCTTTCCTGCCGGCCAGGGAAGCCAGATTGATGATGCTGGCGCCATCCTGATTCTTCTCGAGATAAGGGAGTGATTCGCGGGTCACCATCATGGCTGAGGTTACGTTGATGTCGTATACCTTCTTCCAGAAATCAAGATCAATCTCATTAAGGTATTTCCTCTTAACCAGATCGCCGACATTGTTCACGAGAATGTCAATTCCACCGAGGAATTTCGCCGCTGCCGCCACCAGATCCTTTGCGTCCTGCTCCTTCGTTAGGTCGGCATGGAAGACATCCGCCGTGACACCCTTTGATTTTGCGAACTTAGCATTTTCCTCGGCAAGCTCCTTGCTTGCATAATAATGTATCGCCACATCGCATCCTCTTTCGGCAAGAGCTCTCGCCACAGCCTGTCCTATGCCCTGTTCCGCTCCTGTTACCAGAGCCTTTTTCCCTTTTAAACAACCCATCGCATATCTCCTGTTTTATAAAATTAGCTTCGATAATTTTAAGACTATGCATTCGTAATCCGAAATCTTTAACTCCTTGAGCTGAATTCCGTTCTTCACGGTTGTGAACTTTGCAGACTTCCCGCCAATAAGGCATTTAGCGGATATGATCTTAGAACCTGACGGAATCCCCACGACGAGTGAAAACTCCGTTTCAGCGCCGAAGTTCTCCTCATTGAGAACATGCAGTATCTTCATCCCTTCCTTTTCTGCGATTGACACAGATAGAGGACGAGGTGAATTAATTTCAAAAGGCAATTTCCTCCCAACATATTTTTTCAGCAGCAGGCTTAAAAATTCTTTGATCTCGATCTGTCCGTAGATGGAAAGCAGATCTTCGACAGGAGAATTGAAATATATGGACTGTCCCTTGCCGGTTTTTCTGACAACGACTGCCGGGAATCTCTTCTCGCCCTTCGGCCAGCAGACCGTATGTGCCGCGATTTCGCTCCCTATCATAGGTTTGAAGGGAATGAAGTCGCACTGAGGCATTAATGTTTTAGCATATTTGAAACCTTTCACCCTGTCTGACGCCTTGATATAGAATTCATATGCCTTGTCCAGCCACCTCAGCTCCTCCATGAGCCTGCGTTCCTCGCATTTCCCTTTCAGGACTTCAATTCCAAGAAGAGCTTCTATCTTTGATTCCCTGTCTCTGGTTCCAGTATTGCGGCTTCCGGAAACAAGGAGAGTTCCGCCTTCTTCAACGAATTCCTTAAACTGCAACGACAGCTTTCCGCTTATCTTGAGTGAGGATGGAACACATATGATCTTGAATGAGGAGGCGAATGACTTGTCGTCCATCATGTAGTCCGGAAGGACCATCGCAGGGATTCCATTCGCATGAAGACACTTATATATTTCATATGCATCGGGATTGATCTTCATCAGGGCATGGAAGTCGACAGTCGCCTGGGCTTTTCCTCCGGGGAAAAGGACGGCTGAGAATTTCGCCGGGGAGGAGCCCCGTGAAAATTCTTCCAAAGATTTCATCCTGGACAAAGCTGATTTCATGTAATTAGAATTTTCGCTTTCGTAGAAATACCTTCCGGCATATGCGACAATCGGCGTGGCGCACATGGACATGGTTCGGTACGCCTCAAGCGCGCTTTCCTTCTCGAGCCTTATCGAACTTAGCCTCGGCCACCACCTGTGCTGTGTCGTGTAGTTCCAGACGATCTTCTCTTGAACAGCTCCGTAGCTGAATCCCTCGATTCCACCGGCATCCGTCTCCGTCAGGAATCCGTCTATGAGCTTTATCATCGCCCTTTCGTTGTCCAGCCCTGTGATCTTGACCGCCGTCCTGTTGATTATCAGGGGAATGTCCTTCCTCGATTTCGTGATATCCCTGATCTCAGAAAGAATATTTGCGAGCTTCTCATTTATCCAAGAAAGATATTTCCCGCCTTCAGGCGTGTTCATGACGCATTTCCCGTCAGGCATTTTGTTTACAGGCAACTTGAGCCCCGTCTCGGAAAGATAGAGATCCTTGCAGGCCTTGCACTGGCAGATCGTCTTGTGATGGGCCCAGCCCTGATAAGGACCGTCGAGATAGATGCCGTCAGGATCGTAATTGTTGACAATCTCCCTCACGATGCCTAATATGGCCTCGTGGTATTTTCCGTTCATGCATGTGGGGACGATCTCGAGTCCGCCGAAATGTTTGACCGACTCGACGAATTTTCCGCCGTCGCCTAGGAACGCCCATTCGGGTTTCTTCTTCCAGACGATTTCCGTGGGTAGGGCATGGGAGACGGGGATATATACGATAATCTTAATTCCGTTCCTGTGGGCCAAGTCGATTGTTCCGCCCAGAAGGTCCTGTCCCTTCAGATTCGGATGGCATGGCATGATCTTGCTTGGATAGAGTGCCCACTTGCCTATTGAACCGAAGCGGATCACGTTTGCGTTCATCTTTTTTGCGACAGCTATCCCGTCTTCCGAAGTGTATTTTAATTCAGGAGTGAACGGAGGCCAGTATGCGTCATACAGGAAAGTCCTGGATCTCCTGAGCCATTCATATGTGTTTTTCATGACAGTCCTTTGTTTGTTTAAATAACATATGGTCTTATATAAGACATGTCAAGTATAATTATCGGCAATCTTCAAAGGCATGCGATGTTTAATCTAGCTTATAATAGCTTCTAATTCAGATCAAGGACGAAACATGCCGTTCCATAAAGGTTTTTCTAAGTAAATCAACTGAAGTGAACAGATGGCTGAACCAGCCTGATCTTATGCCAGCTTCAATATTTTCCTCTCTATCGTCGGAATAGAGAAACGGTCTACCGTATTTTATTTCGAAAGCCTCATACATCTTTCTTTCAGGTTTTGAAGCGCCGACTTTATAGCTGTAAATTCCTCCTGCAACGCAATCGGTCAGCTTCAGATAGTCGAAGATACGTGAAATATGTATGCTGGAGGTATCGGAGAAGAATATGATCTCATATCCGAGCTCCCTCATTTCACCCAACAGTTCATGCATCCCCGGAATTTCATCTCCGAGAATAAGATTCCAGTTCTCAAGAATTTCCTTGTCTGAAAATTGTTCCCTTGTTTCCCTATGCATGCATTTTATCCATTCGCATTCAGATATTTCTCCTCTTCCAAGTCTTTCAGCAAGGCGGAGTATCCGGTCTGAATGTCTTTCATCTCCAGCACATCCGAGGGCGTAGAAGCACCTCTCGAATCTCAGTTTTAGGCACACGTTTCCTATGTCCAATGCAATAAATTTATTCATAGTTGATTCTTGCTGGAGCACAAATGCCAGCCAATAAGCAGTATGACGACTTTAGTTTTTTCTGCTTTCGTCATAATTTCCTTTTTATACCGTCCTCTGCGCTGGAAATTCTTCCGATAAAAGTTTCACCGCGTTTCAGATTTATACGAGCTTTTCCATTCTTGGATTTGTATTTTTCGGAACCATAAAGATCCGCAATCTCGAAATCCTCCCTGAGCGAAATATTCCGGATGCCTGCCTCTTTTGCGCGGATTCCAATGATGTCACTGTTTGTGTATAGCGCATCATCCGAATCAAGTACTGGCTTTAATCCGCCCCATACTAGTATTCTGCGCATTATATTGTGGGGAACCAGGGGGCAGGAGATATAGACGCTTTTCCAGCTGTCGAATTCCTTCACGGCAAAAGCAGGACGTCCGGAATGGCTGTTGACACCCAGTATTGTCGCGTCCTTGTCGACGCAGAAGAATTCCGGGGCTGCGGCATTGATTGCTGAGAGAGATTCCTTCCCGGGTTCATAAACGGATGTGAACTGTCTTAAATCCTCATTGGAGAGTCCACGGGTAATAGGATGAGTGAAGTCGGTAATTTTCACATCAATCTCCTTTTTCTCCAGGGACCAGTCAAGTTTGATACCGGTCAGTTCTGAGGAGTTTTCCGGATTTGGAACATCATTTCTGTATAGACCCGGAGCATAAAGCCATATCAGGAGATTTCCGTCCTTCTTCAGGTTCTTGTCAATAAATTTCCGGTCTTCGTCATCAATGGCGCATGTATTCAGGAAAAGATACGCTTTTGAAGGTGGGGCACTCGGCAGGTCTTCCAGGAAGTAAACTTCCCATGGCAATCCTATCCGGTTGAAATGCTCCTGCACCTGTATGGTTGTATTTGAGTGGCAGATCATGCTGCACGATGAAATGTAATCATAGGCTTTGGTAGAATAAATGATGTTCAAGACGTCGAACAGGTGGATGGCAGGGCAGGGATTAGGCTCGCTGATGAGTTTCCTGTAGATAGTGGCGCATCTGCCTATTGTTTTCATGATGTCCGGATGGTCATACCAGCCGCGTCCGAAATCGTACCACCATAGTCCGGTGCCGTGGCACATGCAGATGACGAAATTCCTCTTGATCGCCTCAAGCGTCTCCGCAAGATCCGCCTCTCCTGTGAGCATGTGCGAGTATTCGCCGATTTCACCCACGCAAGTCCTCTGGTCGTTCTCACTGATAAATATCTTGTCGGATAGGTTTATCGAACCTGGAACGGTCCTCAGATTCGCATCGGCTTCAGCCGTGTTGAATCGCCTGTAATAATGATAAGGTGAAGTTGCGATGTCTATACTTCTGACACCCTTCAGTATCTTGAGGAATGAGTTCTGGTGATATTCGCTGTCTAGGTCCTGCATATATTCCCGCATCAGATAGCCGATGAACATGCCCACTGCGGACCTGCCGTCGGATGCATCCTTGACAGCATTCGCAAAGCAGGAGACAGTTTCAACGAAGGAATCCTGCCAGTACCTGTAATATTCAATCGTATCCCAGCTCTGGTTGGGATCCCGGAATATCCCATATTTCGAAATGTGCCGTCTCACGAAATTTGGGGGAACAGCCTTCCCTATCTGTGCAGGCGGGATTTCCTTTGCCAGCTTCATTGCATTGTCGGGATCGAGGAAATTATGAAGGTCGTTCCCTGCTTTGACTGTTCCGGTGGCAGGAACCCTGATCTCGTCAGAGGAAATATTTCCGAGACATTCCCATTTATTTCGGCGTTTCGAATCGTCTCCTCCATATTGCTTTTTCAGCCAGGAACGGAAATCCCGCAACGCCGGCCTGCTCAAATCCTCCCAGCTGCATCCATTGTCATTGCTGAAAGACACCCATTCGCCGTATTGGCCGCAGCAGATGAAACAGCCGAAGAAGTTTCCCCTGTATACGCTTTTACGTACATGTTCGATGAAGTTTTTCAGGACATTGCACAAGTCCCTGCGCCATTTTTCGGACTGCCAGGACGCGCCGTACATCCTGCGGTTGAATCCTCGCACTGAATACTTGCTGTTTGCATGCAGAGGATCATCGTTGAAGACATAGTTCGCCTTGAAGTTGCTTCCGTTCCTGTAAACCTTCATTTCATCCTGGTTGTCTGCATCCCACCATGCCGGGGTCTGTAGGAAAACACGGGGATAGAGCAGGCCTTGAGGATCGTTTTTCAGGATTCGTTCGGCAAGTCTGTCAAAACTGGTCCAGTCAAACCTACTCTCATCCTCCCATCCGAAGACCAAAGGGTATAGGAAGTGATGGATGTTGATATTCCTCTCGGAGAACTTCCTGGAAAGATCATCCAGTGCCCTGTCGTATGGGTTGAACGCATATGCCAGCGCCGGTATAATCTGACCGTCGACATCTAAGGCAGCATAACCGTTCCTACGGCATACTTTGACCTGTGGAAGTCCAGGTCGTGGCGGCAGGACTGAGAACTGGGATGACACAAGCTTCTTGTTCTTTTCGTGAAGCTCCGCATGGTAAATTCCTTCCGGAAGTGATTCGACAGGCAATGACATTTCATTTTTGCAGTCTATACTGAAAGATGACAGCGTAGTGCCTTTCTCATTCTTCACCGTCAAATTCAGGGAGGGCATTTCCCTGCCTCCGCCTCTTTGCCAGCAGGAACATCTCAATCCGGAATCTTTCCTGGTGACATATCCTGACAGCTCCATTCCATAGGCAAGCCTGTCATCTTCATCAGATTTGAGGACATCAATCATGCCTTTGATAAAACACTTGAAATCCTTCATAGTCCAGTTCTCATCCGGGAGGAAACCTGCCTGGACGAACCTGCCGTTTATCTCCCGGGAAAAACCGGGTTCGACTATTGCAAGATATTCATCCATGTCATAAGCGGTTGAGCTGTCTTCTGGAGATCGTCCGACAACTTTCCTCCGGCCGGTATACAGCGGATTGAGCGTGCCCGTGAAACGTTTGCATCCGAACTGCGTCTTTCCATGGAAATATTTTGCCAATCCAGGTTCAATGTTGATGGAATAATTTCCATTGGAAAGAACCGACTTGTCCGGGACTTCCCAGAAGCTCAAACCAAGTTTGCCGGTTGAAATTGATGTGAACGACCAGCGCCAGCGGTCTCCAAAATCAAAAGGATCATTCACTTCCCATTTCCCGCATTCCTTCCTGCAGGGAGAGCTAAAGGGTCCGGTTCCCAGAGTGATGATGTCCTTTCCCTTTCTGATGAAATCAAGGATCTTCGGCCAGCTGTCATGGGGGAAATATCCTCCATAAGGGAAAATCAGGACATCAAAATGCTGATCAAGCCGGTTTGTTGACAGGAAAGAGCTGTCAGCCAGAAAAAAATCCGGGTATATCTGCTTTAGTCCGGATCCATGCTTTCCGAAGAAGAACTCCTTGTCCATGAATCCGGGTTCATAAAACATGCCTGTTCTAAATTTCATGTTTTGCTTTTTGCTTGTCTGTGCCTGATCCGTTCCAGCGACACCTGTACAGGGCTTGGTGGAATCTCTCCAGGTTTTCTGTTGCGCTCAATTTGTTCAAGTGACTCAAATAGCGCAAGGCAGGCCTTTTCGTATGGAACCTGCGCAAGTTCCGAAATCAGCCTGCTCGCGCGATCAATCAGTTTTTTGTTGCTTGTTTCAACAAATGCCATCCAGTTTCCTTGAACCCTGCCAAGACGTGCACAGGTTCCGGTGGAAACAGTGTTCAGCAGCATTTTCACTGCCAGCCGTGTCCAGATATCCAAAGGAGACTTGGGCAACCGGCATGGTATGGTAAATGAAATACCTATGAAGTCTGAAGGAGCCTTGTCCATGCCGATAAACAAACCGGCCTTCTTCCGATATTTCGCTGAATGTTTTGTAAATCCTGAGAGCAGAGGACTGCTGCCAGATGGATCTTCCTCTCCGGCCATCACAAGGATGGCAGCGTTCGACTCCGGATAATGACGGAAAACGTCGTCCTCGTTTCCAATCTGGTATTTCAGTATCTCGCTGACACAGAGATTTGGCGACTGCTTGAGAAATTCTTGCGAAGCTCCCATCTCCCTGAATGTTTCCTTTGTCCAGTCAAGTCCGCGGGGGGGGCGGTGAAGCAGCCGTTCCCAAGCCTCCGTTGTCGGATGGATAGGATTTTTCACAAAAGCCCAGGAGGGAGGAGAAATGCGATCATCGCACTTACGGAACGGGGGAAGACGGAACGTCGGGGCTCTTTCGGTAGTGTCGGTAAGAATGTCCAGCTGATATTCGTCGGCGAAATATGTGACAAGTCCCTTCTGATGATATACGGACTCCTCGAATTCAATCATTCCGGCCGCTGCAGTAATCGCTTCAGGACTTCGGAGGGAATTTAAAATACCTGAGAAATGTCTTGAATATGCAACAGTATCCATATCATTAAAACTAAGCAGATCGAGTTCCTTTGATCCAATCGTATCCTGCAGGTAACGTTCAAGACCGAGTTCAAGAGCAGTTCCGACGGCCAGAAGCTCCATCGTGGTCGCCTGCATGCGGGTTGAACCTGCAATAGCCATGGGGCCCGATGCCAGATCGAGTACGGTGACCCGCTTGTCATTTATGAGCTCCCTGGATCTTTTAACCCGTCTGGACAATATCTCAGAGGGATTGTTGAAAACAAAGAATACTTCGGCGCCAACATCCAGTCCATGCCTTGCCGTCCCGATCACAGATGAAGTTTCACCTCCTTCAGAGATGGCCACCACGACGTCTCCGGCTCCAACTCCGGCCTCCATGATCTGGCGACTCCCGAATTCCGCATAATCTTCAAATCCTTCAACAGAGCGGATCAGCGCATGGTCTCCGGCGGACATTATGCTGAAGACGTTTCCCTCGCGATCTGAAATTCTCCTGAAGCTATCCGGATGAAGAGACTTCCCGTTTTTCCAGAACCTCCGCCATACCGTTTCGAGCAGGATGCACAGGCGGCCTGTAGCACCGCAACCGGACAGGAATATCCGCCGGTTGCCAGCAAGACATCCGTGTATCGAGCTGACAAGCCGGGAGAATTCTTTTCCGTGAAAAACCTTGTCAGCGATCGGCGGCAGTTCATCGTCCACTTCGCGGAGCATACGGACTCCGTCGGCAGTACTGGAAATAATCGTTGTAGAGAAACCTCTTGTTTTCTGATGAGACTGCTCAGTCAGCAGTTCCCCGAGATGGAATTCAGTTTCATTTTCTATGAAATGACTGGCTTTATCTTCTGCAGTCTGCATGTTTTCCGTTCCTTTCCAAATATTTATAAATCAGTAATTGTTCTTGAATAAACTTCTTGATGATGTTTCGGAAGTAGTTTGATAGAATTTATCAGATATGAAATTGACATGCCCATCATAGAACAACACGCAATAACCTTTCGGATTATGCCATGACTTTACAGTTATATCCCAGTTTAAAAGATCTGAAATCAGAAACTGGCTAGAGGGAGTATATCCGGACAGAACCTCTTGAATACGCCTGTATTTCTGATTTGGCGGCTGTAGGGGAAATGGTATATAATAGCCGTAGCTGCTCAAATCCTTCCATTTTTTAACAGTGTAGAGTTCATTATAGACACTGGGACAGTAATAAGTGTCCTTGCTGGCTATATAATCAGGATTATATTCCCCGTGCTGGGCTGTAGCCCTGTCGCTACCATCATCCCAGTAGGCGACATTTACCACGAATGCGATTTTGGGATAAGTAGCACCGCGGCCGGGGAGGAAATCCTTGTTGTCCTCAGCGTAGGAATGTGTGGCTATGCCGAACTGCTTGAGGTTGTTGATGCACACAGTGCGTCTGCCCATTTCCTTCGCGGTCTGAAGAGCGGGAAGAAGGAGAGCTGCAAGAATAGCTATGATTGCGATTACAACCAATAGTTCGATAAGGGTGAAGACTTGCGCCTTTCCCCAATTCACTACGGGTAACTCAATCATAGTGAATGGAATAGAATCTCCTTTTCCATTCTTTTTCATTGCCCCTCCCTTTTTGTAATAGTTTAGTGCTTAAAAGTTGACCCTTTGACATTCATGATGACGAACAATTTTATGAGAGGGAAGTGACGGCTTGCCTCGGGCCGTGTCCGGCTTTGGGTCTGTTTACTCAAACGATGCTTGCTCATTTCTCCTCCAATCCGAGTTCTGTTGCAATGAACTTGTCACGCTCTTTGACCCAGTCAGGAGGCACTTTATGCCCGGCTTTCGGCATGTTAAAGAAAGTCTTTTCTCCCGGCAAGGCGTTGAAGGCAGCATAAACCGATGATGGCGGGCAGTTGGTGTCAATGAAGCCCGCCGATACCAGCGCCTTGGCGTGAATCGTGTACGCAAAATTCACGCAGTCATAGTACCGAGAAGCGGCAAGAGCCTTCTCGTCCGGTTTGTCGTTGGCGTACGACACCCATCTTGGCCAGCCGGCCAGCCGGCCTACGATTGGCCCGCTGTGGTCGCAAAGCGCAGGCACATTGGCGGCGAAAGCTGTTACCCGGGGGCACAGGTAGGCCGTTACAAAGGACTGACCTCCTCCCATGCTAGAGCCCTGAACGACGAATTGTTTTTTATTCCACTCCGGCCTTGAGCTGATGTACTGTGCAGTGCGGTAACAGGAGCAGAACATGCGGAGAAAGTATGTCTTTTCTCGGTCCGAATTGCCTATGTGGTTCCATCCCTTGAGAGTGCTATTTTCCAGTTCCTTATAGTATTGTACCGGCTGACCGTTTTCAATGTCGTGCGCATTGATGTCAATAGCCATTGCGCCGCGTTCGGCATAGCCTGTCACTGTACGAGTGCCTATCGAATAGATGCCAGCGGCATTGACGAACATGATAATAGGATAGGGCCCGTTCCCTTTTGGCTTTGAGAAGTAGCCCCGGATTTTGCTCCCGTTGATGCCGTCCAGAGTAATGGCATACGTTTCGATCTTCTGGTTGGTGGCTTCGGGCACCGGAACAAGGACTTCATTAAACAGCATGGCATCCATGGATGTCTTCATTGCGTTCCAGAAGGCGTCAAAATCCTCCGGCTTGGGTAGCGATGGCTTCAATTTCTCAGGTTCGCATGCCGCACCTGCCAGCGTTGGCGTGTCATCCACGTCTGGAGCCGTGATCTTTAAAAGGACAAAAGAGGGTCGTTCCCATTCATGTTCCACCGTGAAGCTTGTTTTGCCGGGGGAGAGGACCTGATCTCCCTCCGCGCAGGGCTTGGCCCGCCCGTCTTCACGCAGCGTGAAGTGTACCTTGACCTCCTTGCTGAAAGAGTCCTCCAGTGAAACGGTGAAGACAACCTTTTCTGAGACCTTGTATATGGCTGAAGGGCGATCTGTATTGACCGCGATCTTGTTGGATGCTTGTGGCGCCCCCTGTGAGTGAAATTGTATCACTCCGCATGACACGGCAAATAAAATCAAACAATGAAGATGTTTTCCGGCTTTCATCATTTTCTTCATCTTAATCTTTCTCCATAATGTTGTTCATCTAATCGCGACTATTTGCTGACCTTGTAATAGTAATCCAAATTGCCATTGACTCCCTGCATGATGGACTTCTGCGACATCCATGAAGCATGCCCGTCGACCCATCCGAAATTTATCCCCTTGCTGTGACGATTTCCAACGGGGGGAACAGGAGTGGTCGAACTGGGCGAGTAAATAAATCCGAGTTGCCAGTCTCCGGTTGTATACCAATCAGTCGCATCGCCGAGTTCTATTGTTTCAACAGGTATTTTTACCGTGAGCAGATTCACATGATCAGGAGCCCAATGGCCAAGATAATAAAAATTCCAGCCATAGCCTGAATGATAAACCTTGTTCACATCCCAGCGGTCGAAAAGAGGGCACAGGAAGATTCCGGCGTTTTTCCCATACCAATTATTTGGATTGCCGGGATATACATATTCGATCAAATATAAACTCCTCCATGGATAAGCCCCTCCTGCTACCGGCAACCAGCCGCTGTTGTCGCCGGCATAGAGACAGGAGGCGTAGCATAATTGCTTGATGTTGCTCATGCATAACACCTCTTTTGCCTTGTCTTTTGCCGCTTTTAGGGCCGGCAAAAGCATTGCAATCAGAATCGCGATGATGGCTATGACAACCAATAGTTCGATAAGGGTGAATGACAAGGATTCTCCTTTTTCTTTCTTTTTCATTGCCACTTCTTTTTTTCATGCTTCCAAATGATTGACTTCGGACAGATCACTTTTTATACACACTTATCGCAAGCAGGATAGGAATGGCATCCGTTTTGCCGCTTTCGACGACAATCGAGGATATCCTCTTCGCAGGATAAGGATTCGTCCATTCCAGGATCTGTAGTCCGCGCTTCTTCGCGACCTGGTCGGTTTCAGTCTCGGTGTTAAGGGTCAGCAGGACTCCTTTTGCCAGCTCGCAATCGCCGGGAGCCCACCAGTCCCTTATATGTTTTCCCCCGAGAGCCTCTACGATAGCCGAAGTCTTGTCATCATAAATTATCCTGTATTTTATGATGGGCTTGTCTTGAAGGCTGCCCTTGTTGTACCAGGCCGCAGTATGCAGGAAGAATACCTTGTCGGCGTTGGAACCGACGGTGATCTCCTTTGTCGCCTGAGGGCATTGCGGCGAATTTTTCTGCGAATACAGGACGATGCACGAATTTCCTCCGTTGTCCTCTGGCTTGATTATGTCAAACGGGACCTGCTGGAAAGTCTGGATTCCCATCTTAATGCCTCGCAGATCACTTTCCGGTCCTTGATCCGTCCATCCGCCTTTTCCATCTCCGGCAACATCATCCCGGAAACCGCGGTTGGATTCCTTTTTCAAGTTGACTTGTACGAATTTGTCAGGGGAGTATTGGTTCTGGGAAGTGTTCCTGTATATGTCGATTTCAGCGCCGAGATTTGTCGCCAGGGCATGCAGGAATGTGGACATCGCATATTTCTGTGCGAGCCCATGGGGGGGCTCCCAGTTGATCCTTTCAATGAGCAACGATCCCTTTCCACGCTTAGATTCAAGGATGGCGCCGCCTGTGGCAAGAATTGAAATTCCTGAACCGTTGTCGCATTCCCAGAGCTCATCAACCGATTCCTTCTCATAGATCAACGAGCTTGAAATGCCGGCAAGTGCAGCACTTTTGTGCCCTTCTGTCGTTATCCTGACCGCTCTTTCTTCGGGTTTGCTAGGATATTTCGAGGTTGTGAACTTATGTCCGGTCAGGCGTTCAGCCAGCTTTGGCGAAGATCCTTTTCCCTGGTGGAGCCACAACGTATTACCCGCTTCCGCAAAACGCGCAAGCGCATCGGCATCCTGGTCCGCACGCGACTTGTCGGTCACCAGCACAATACCGTTGTCAGGAACTTGTTCCGTAAGAGAACAGATTATTCCACTGTCTTTCATTGTCTTGAAGATGTCCTTGTCCCTCAGCACGTATAACGGCTTGTATTCCACAGGCCCCCTCTTTGAGAACCTGTCAAAAATGTTCTGAAGGAGCTTCCCGCAGACTGGCTCGCTCTTGAACTTGCTTATCAGGTCGAGCGAGCATTCAATGTAGAAGCCCTTACCATAATAGAGCTCCTGGAGCGGCGTGAAATAGGTGTTGTCACACTCTAGCACGGAGTGGAAATTCCCGCGGATGAACATCATCGGCGCATTCATGGCGACTGAATGGGACTGCGCCCAGTCGGGATGATTCCAGTATATTAGCTCATTTGCGCTTATCCCGTTCAAGAGAGGATGCCCCGGGCTCGTTATGAAAGCCCTCTCCTGGGTTCTCTGGGTTTCAATGTCAGTCCGTTCAAGAGGTGCATAGTTTTTCATGTGTTTCTGGGAAAAGACAAGTACCTTCCCTCCGCCACGGACATATTCATCGAGAATTATCGGCACTTTTGTGTCTTCGCCAAATGCGTTCTGTCCGATCATGATAAGTGATGGAGCTGTGGCTATGGCATCGGGAATAGATGGCTTCGAGCTGAATTTGATCTTGTTCTCTTTCAGGAGATTGGAAGTGAAACCGGACGGATCATAGACAACAATGCTGAGACCTTCAGTCACCGTCAAGCTCTGGCGCGGATAAACTGAAATATCAAAACTTTCCTCATGCACAACGACTCCGCTCTCCTTTTTCATTGAAATGACGAGGTTCAATTTTCCACAAGAGGCCGTATCAGGCACGGTGAATTCAATCTTTTTAAATAGGATCGATGCCGGTGCTGACTTGATCTTGAATGAACCTGATGCGCCGGACTTGTCCATTCCTGATGTCTTCCAGGAAATTTCATATTCATGTTCCTTCAGATCATCGTTCACAGCATATAGGTCATATGAAAGGTTGGACTTGGAATAGAAATTCCTGTATTGCTGTTTTAGGAAGAATCTTTCCGGTTTCATAAGCTCCCTGCATCTCGATATCATCGGAGCGTCGCGGTCCGTAAGGAAAAGGCCGAAGCCCGGAATGATGTTCCATGGGGCGTAACCTGAGACATCCAGCCCTCGCAGCACCGGAATGGCGATGGTATAATATTCGAGTGCGGCTTCAAACTTGTATTTTTCCGCGCCTTTTACGTACTGGTAGTTTACATCCCCTTGTTTTGTATCTTCAAAGACTTCCTCTCCGATGAAGCGTGCGCCTGCGCTTTTGGGCTCATTGTACATCCAGTAGAGGGTTTCCCCGAGGTAAAGGGGCTTTTGACGGTTCCAGCGCCATTTTGTAGCGCCCGTAATTCCATAGGGCCTGCCCATAGGATTTTCCAAAACCGCCCAGCTCGAATTTGGAGGGCAGCTGCGCGAATCGCCACCATGCATATCCACTATCGCCGCGGCTCCAAACAAATCTCCATCTCCGCCGTACTTGACCGGCCTGGTCGGATCTGTCCTGGCGCAGACATCGCCGATATATTCCTTGTAGAATTTCGCAGTTTTGAGAGGAAGTTCGTTTTCTCCATAGGCAAGTCCCTCGTTCTCCCCTTCCCATATTATTATTGAAGGATGGTTTCTCTCTTTTTTGACCAGATTCACGATGACTCTTCCGGCATTCTCGTAAAGTTCCGGGTTCTTGAAGTCATATTGATCCTTGTAGAATCCTACAGGGAAGTGGGATATCACAAGAAGGCCGAGTTCATCGGCCAGATCGTAGTAAAATTCCGGGTGTGGCCGGTGTACCATCCTCGTGCAGTTGAAATTCGCCCACAGGATGGACTCCATTTCAGCCTTGGCACCTTCATATGGCTTTCCATAATACGGATTATTGTTCCAATTCTGCCGTCCAGGATGGTAGCCGATATGTGTTGGAAGTTCCCTGAGCCTTATCTGGACGCCATTGAGGTAAAAGGAGTCCTTGACGATTGTGAATTCCCTGAATCCGAAGCGAGTAGTGCAGGAATCGGCCACGGCTTCCTTTTCCATCAGCTCCGTCTTCAGATAATAGAGATTCGGCTTCCCGACACTCCAGAGCTCGGGATTCTCCCACTTCTGGGAGACCGTGACCGTCTGTTCAGCAGACGGGGCAAGGGAAATATTCTTGTCGGGGAGCGTCAGCACGGTTTTGCCGGATTTGTCATTTACTGAGGATTTCAATGTCAGTTCCACGGGCTTGGCTGAGGAGTTGACCGCTGACACATCGGCTTCAATTGTCTTATTGGAGAGCGATGTCCTTACAAACACATTGCCGACAGATATAAAAGGAATGACGTCAAGGGAGACACCCTGCTGAATACCCCTTCGGGATCCATACAGGAAAGCCTTGATGCTTGAAGCGCTGGCAGTGTTGAATCCTGCATTTTTTGGCGGAACGTTGCCGTAGGCTTTTTCTTCAAGGGCTGCAAAATTGTCGCCGACAAAGATTTCAAGCGTGTTGTTCCCTTCTTTCACAAGTTTTGTGATCTCAACCCTCACCGGGGCGAATTCGCCGAAGCTTCTGCCTGCCTCTTTCCCGTTCAGGAGGAAGACGCAGGAGAAGCTTATCTCGTCAAAGTTCAGGATCAGTCTTTTGTTCCTTGCGCTTTCCGGAATTTTAAATTCCACGCGATACCAGGCCGCATGCTCGGGTGTCCATGCGTCGCTTGGAAAATCCTTGACGGGCACATCGACTTTTGATACCTTTTCCCATTTTACAGGATACTTGAATAAAGACTGGGGAAAGTTGCGATCTGTTCCCACTTTCATCAGGTCCCATTGCCCGTCAAGGTTATAACGAGAGCGTAAATCTCCCCTTTCAATCATCCGATTCGGCTCGGATGTGTCGATGAAGGCCGGCGCATCCGAGCTCGCTATTTGAGATTCAGCGGCATTCAGTACCGTTGCCGCAACTGAAAAGATTAATGCGGCAAAATGCGGTTTAAAAAACGGACTTAAGACTTTGCCTGTAATGAAATTCATAGTCTTGGTTTATCCTCGCAGTTTATTTCGCTGGTTTATCTTTGACCTCGATTGTCACCGTGTATGACGAACCGTATTTCTTTCCGCCTCTTTCGTCTACAATTTCAGCAGGAGAATTGTTGAATTCCAGAAGTAGCAGGGATGAATTTTCCTTCCTGTTGTCAAACAAGTAAGCCTTTATTCCTTCAAAGGTAAATTTGATGATGCAATCTGTGCCTTCGATTTCAATTGTCGATGCACCTTGAACCAGATTTCTACTTTTCTTAACTTCTGGAACCTGTTTCTGTTCACCGCCATCACTAGAATATTTCGGAACGCCGATAATTGAAGTGTCCAGCCTGAACCCGGATCCGCACCGTTTCCACAGTCCTGCCGTATCGGTTTCAACACTGCAAGCCAATCTTATCTTGCCCGAAGCATCAATGGTTGTTTTTACGTTGAAAGAGCTCGTACCTTCAAGCTCTTTAGATTTGAGTATGCCTTTTGCGGTAAAAGTCAAGGCTTCCGGAGTATCCTCGGATTCCATCTTCATTTCCTTGCCCCATGCCTGCGGGACCCATGGTTTCCATTCGTCCTTCGCGGAGCCGGTGGTGCATATACCGGAATTCGCAATAATCTTCTTTCCCTTGTAATTGATAGTTTCCAAAACGCCGGTGTTGGTGATTTTGATTTCCAAATCGCCTTTCTTAATGTCACCTCCGCTGAACGGTTCCGCGGAAATTGCCGAGGATAAAAGTCCCAAAGCAACAACACACGACACAAGACATTTTGGACTCGCAAACATTCTTTTCATTTTCATTACTCCTTTATGGTTAATTTTAAATCATTCCTTAATACCGTGGCCGCCAAGTGTCGTAATCCGTAAGTGGCGCACTGCCTGTAAAAGCTTCAGGATACGGATATGTGAGCGTGTGCCCGTCACAAAAAAGATAATTTGCCTTCATCTGGGCATATGAGCTCGCTCCCCCGTGGCGGAATATATGCCGAGCCCTGGAACTGTTTGTTATGTCTCCGCTGTAGGTTATCGTCCCGGAGGTCGTCCCCTGCTTGTCCCCGAACAGCGGTGTCACCGAAGGTCTTGTAAGTTGGGAGAACTTGCAGTAATCCCTTCCACCGGCACCGGAATAGTCGCCGAATATGGTGTTGAGCCCGTATGTCGAATAAAGATAATTGTTCGATGGATTTTCCTTGTTTGAAGGGCAGTTTAGGACAGGGACATATTTGTTGGAAGGATGTGATTCACTGGCAACATAGGAGTAGAAACCTTTCATGTAGTTGTTTGTGGCCGGATCTCCAATATACATGACATGCTCCTCATAGTCGATGCTGTAGTTGAGCGTTCCAAGATATATCTGCTTTAGATTGCTCATGCAGCTGATCAGCTTGGCCTGTTCCTTCGCGTTTTTCAGGGCCGGCAAAAGAAGCGCCGCGAGAATTGCGATTATCGCAATCACAATCAGAAGTTCTATCAATGTGAACTTTTTCATTTTCGCCAGGCTCTTTTTTTATGATCATTCATTTGAAAAGATTTATATTATTTGCCCGCCACGCCGGTCATTGTGACGAAAACGACCGAGTGTGGCGGCAAAGTGCATGTCAAGGTGTTCTGCTCCAGACCTATGGGCAGATCGGAGACAAAATCCTCTTTCTTCTCAAGAAACGGATGCGCGTCGGGATTGGAACTCGATAGCGCAACACCTGCCGATTTTGCGGCAGTGAAATTTTTCATGTCCATGCTCAATGGGATTTCCCTGTTCCATGAGCCGTTTGCGACAATCAGAAACAATGAATTTCCATCTTTGCTCATTGTAACAACCAAGGGGGTGAGAGGTCCGGAAAAAGTCTGTTTTTTCTTGCTTTTGTAAGGTTCGCCTGGAGATCCGCTGTAATAAGGAGCAGTACCGTCCAAATCAAGCGCCAGCTCCCCCAGATGACGGTTGAAATAGTAATGTACCCAGTAAGGCATGGCGATCTTTCCGGGATCCTTCCCCAGATGAGCGAATCCCGGGCGGTTCGGATATGAGAAAAGCGACCAGGCACCCGCGCCACGGACGAAATTTTCACGGACATAATAGATCAGCCTTACCGCCCTATATAAGGCACCATGGATATTTGCATTCCTGCTGAGATCATCGGTCTTTTTACCCTTGGGAGCGATGCTGTGCAGCCCCCATTCAGTGTCATACTGGTATACAGGTTTTGCAGGATTATACTTTTTAATAAGTTCGGCGTTATGAAGGATGCAGTCAAGGCTGCGGAAATTTCCTGCAAGCACTATGCCTTCAAAAGGAGTTGCGTATGCATCTGAAAAATCATAATAATGAGCGGAAATCCAGTCGTAGTGTCCGGCAGCCTTTTCCAGAAGCATTTCGTGCTTGAACTCCAGGTCATTCGCACGTTTGAGGGCCATCCCGATCTGCGCGTCGGGTTGGATGGACTTGATGGCTTTGCTTATCTCAATGACATGATTTGCATAATCCTCGGCTTTGAAATGGTCCCAAGGTTCATTGGTGATTTCCCACATCTTGAACTTATATCCCTTGGACAGAGAATATTTCACTGTTGATATCCATTCTTCGACCGAAAGAAACTTCTTTGCCCCTTCCAGCTCAATAGGGGTGCTTTCCTGTGGGATGCCGAACTTGTTACAGAGTTCAGCGCAGCGGTCTATTGTTCCGTTCAATCCGAAAGGCATAAGGGAGAGTCCATAAAACCGCGTCATAGACAGGTTCAATTCTCGTGCCGCATCCTCAGTTTCCTGAGGTAGCACATACGTCCCTTCCGGATTTTTTTCATATGGAAAATACGGTTGTGCGTATCCTGTAATGCTACCGATGGCTATTCCTGTCACTCCACGTGGAACGTTCTGAAGCCGTTTTTGGGCATCAACGGTAAATTGGAGGTGCTCGCCCGGCTTGAGGCGGTGGTTCAAACCCGGTGCCCCGTTCTGCTGGGCCTCGGCGACTGCCGATAAAAACAGTGCTGTCAGGACAAATCCCGAATACAATTTCATTCGAACCTCCTTTCTTTTTAACCGATTATCGTGAGCTTCTCAGCTTTTCTGACTGGCAACCGTATTCTCGCGGCCCCCGGGAAGGATTCGCCACGAGTTCATAAAGCCGCCTTGAACCCGCAGGGAGGGCGCTTCCAGATTTCAAGCCTTTTTTCGAACCAGTTGCCATTATCTATCGAAATATGTTGAAAGGAAAAGGATGCGGTGTGGACTGGTTGTATTCCGTTCCTGTATAAGCTCTGACAATGCCGATCGCACGTTGATGTGGCTTACTCCAGGCACATCGCACAGTCTTCTTTCTGCCGGTATCCTCTCTCCGGGCTGCATCTGTTCGGCCTGTAAATAAAAGGATATCTTTCCTTTTGCCTGCTCCCTCTTGCGCCTGTCTATGTTCATAATTGCCTCTAATTTATACATGGCATGTACTGGTCTTATATAATACTATATGTCTATTATAAATTATGTCAAATGTAATCTGATATTTTTATTAAAATAACATCCTTGCTGAGAGTCCAGTCAGCTTCAACAAGTTTGCCGCCGATATCAAGAATGTCGAGTGCTTAGTTTAATTGTCCAATAAAGAATTCATTCTGATGCTTCTTTTTAATATCAATTTTATTTACTACAGCCTTTCTTGTCTTTGCCGCAGCATAGAGCGATATGCCAAAAACTGCTCGTCAATATCCACCAGACCGAATTCCTTCGCGATCTCGGCGGCGCTGCGCCTATCCGACTGGCTGTAAAGTACGGACACACCAAGCCCAAGATCCTTCTCAATGACTACCTCATTCCGGTATTTTCGATAAATGTCAGAGAGTTCAGCGTAATAACCTCCATCACCGGTGATGAAGCGATCCAGGTTGACGCGGGCACGGGCAATGCGTCCATAATAACTGGTGGATGCGAGATTATGCCCCAGGGGACTGAGTATGTCGCTGCTGATATCCTTGCAGGCGGCGGCAAAAAAACAGCGGCACTGAAACGCCCAGTTCGCCTGGGTATGCGCGCCATGGAACATGCTCGAAAAACACAACACATCCGGACAGAGGTGCTGATACTGGTCACGCAAGTCGTCGAACTTCAAGTCGTAGCAGATTGCCCCGCCGAGTCGTCCTGCGGGTGTTTCCACCACCTTTGCGCCGCTTCCCGGCTGGATTCCTTTTTTCAGTTCTCCGGTCGTAGGAAAAGTTTTGCGATAGTCGCCCAGGACGCCGCCGTCCGGTCCGATAAAGGCCAGAGCGTTATAAACTTTGCCGCCATCCTCCAGCTTGATGGAACCAGCCACCGTACAGTGGTTTGCTTCCGCAATTGCCTGATATGCGCGCAAAAGCGGTCCTGGGCTGGACACATTTTCAGCCTGATCCATCGTCTGTCCGACTGATTCCATCCCTTCACAGGTGACCACCAAGTCTACTCCCGTGCCATTAAGCATGGCGGCAGCTTCCGCAAGTTGTGCATAAGCTGACTCGCGGGTGCGTTCCTCAAGGTTTTCCGATACTTGAAAATGAATGGTGGCAATGTTGACAAATCGTGCCATAGTTGATTATTCCCTTGCTTGTATTGTTATTTTTTCAAGAATCATTTGCCTTCTCCATGCGGTACAACCTGAAACCAAACTTTTCTTCAATTGCGAATTCCATCTTGCCTGGATCCAGGATGATAAAGCTGCCTGAATTGAAAACATCTTTGAAAATATATTTTCTGGAACTCAAAAGCTTCGTGTTCAGCCTGTATTTACCTGACTTTGAACCATTGCGGTAGACTGCAAGATAGCCTTTTGTCTCACTCCGCATGGATATGAAGCCAGACCAGTTCCCCTTTTCAGGCATTTCGCCGACAGGGAAAACAAGCCCCTTCATGATTTCCTCCTTGTACGGTTTTAATGTGTCAATGAATAACTTCATGCGTTTTACTTTTTCTTCAGGAAGATCAGCAAGGCTTCCCCAATAAAGCGGATTTGCGAATATCGTTGTCGACAGGACGTATTCAATCGGGTAGTCGTCTATCTGCGGCATCATTTCCAGTTCCATCTTCTGCGCCGGGAAATATTTCGCGGTGTACCAGAGGTTCCTCAAGCTCACATAAGGATGATAGTAACGATGGTCCTTCAGATTCCTTCCCCTGTTCTCCATGAACAGGCGTCCGAAGTCCATTCCGAAATCGAAACACGGACGGTTCCTTCTCGTGATATCCATGGAAATCACAAGACCTGGAATATCTTTCTTCAAAACTTGTAGCAGCTCGCGATATTTCTCGTAATGCCGGTTCGGATCTCCGATCAGAGTATCGAAAAGATGAAGCTGATAAAGGTCGAACTTGTACCTTCTTATGCCATATCTCCTGTAGAGAGATAGGATTTTGTCCCTGATATGCTCGAAATATCCTTTGTCCATGATATCCATGGCGCAGTATGCTCTCACGCCCTCAGAACCCAGGTATTCGGCATATCTGAAATCGTTTGTGCGTGCGACCCAGTTCCACCTGTTGCCCTCGACAAAAGTGTCGTGCGCCTCGGCACCGTCCCATTCCTTCGCGTTCTTGTCCTTTATGTCAAGGCCTAACGGATTCATCCAGAGCCCGACATTGATTCCCTTTGATGCGGCGAACTTGGAAATCCTGTCAAAGCCATGCGGGAATTTCTCCTTGTCGATCTCTCCCATGAATGTATCAAACCATCCATCGTCGATGAAAACGGTTTTGATTCCGCATCTTGAAGCGGCCTCAATTTCCTTCAGGATCTTCTTTTCAGTAACGTCAAGATGGAACGCAGGCCAGGAGTTTGCGAGATATTCAATGTCATTCCCGTAATTTATCTTATACCTTGCCTGCTGATATTTCTTTAGCCCTCCCAAAGAACTGTTGTCTTCCGTGAGCCCAATGACTATTCCGTTCGCCCTTCGCTTCTCACCTTTCCGGATCTTTTCGAAGCCTAGCCCTGTGACCGAAACAATTCTGGAATCCTTACGGTAAATGAAATCATATTCGCCCTTTATCGGCTGGCTGTCCGGCATCGGTCCTTCCTTGTACAGGAAAGCTCCTGAATCAGTTATGAAGAATCCAGCTCTGTTCTTGAACTCCGCCTTCTTCTCGATAAGCCTGTAGTTGGACTGGTCGGTGCAGGTAAAGAATTCCACGCATCTTGCCTCGAAGGGCATTTTGAATTCAATACTCAGAATGTCCGAGTTGTAAAGGCCCGCAAGATCCTTTTCCGAGCTGTAAACATCGTAAATCCTTATCGCCGGTGCACCATCATAGATGAATACATGCCTTTCAATGGATAATCCGGATTTTAACATCCTGAAGAAGAGTACCACCTCCATTCCTGTGTTCTGATACGCATCGTCAATCCTGCGGATCGAGGTTTTTGCGAATTTCACAGAACCCTTGACGGCAAGATCCTCCTTCTCCCTGTCGAACGCCAATATATGCTCCTTCTGCGTACATACCGTCTTTCCTGTCCCCAGATCAATGAATTTGTCCAGCTTGAAGCACCTGTCAATGCTGAACACTGCTTCGACCAGTCCGTTCGACAGTTTCAGCGAATTGTTTATTTTCCTTATACTTGATGTCATTGGAGTCATCCTAATAATATTTTTAATTTAAGATTTATTTCCGGCGTCCATTCGATTCCGATCTGCTTGGCTGGGATTTTTGTTCCATATCCGGGAGCAAACCACAGATCGTTGATTCTTGTATTGCAGGTCTCGGAAAGGATTTCAAAGAAACAGATTATTCTCGAGCCTTTCCTTATCATCACAATTCCCTTTTCTTCGACCGAGGGAACAAGACCTGGTGCGAGGAGGAATCTGCTGCATGACGGACATTTGTCTTTCATGTTCTTCCCGACCGGGATTGCAGAATCGACAAGAGACAAGACGCCATGCTCGTATGTCATTTTACGGCAGACAAGGTATCCGCAGTTCTTCTCATATGAATGAATCTTCCCTTCAAAGACAATCTTCTTCCCTTCGGTCCTGAATTCTGTTGTCTCTGCATCGGCAAGATCCTTCATCCACCATAGGCCGCCAAATGTATTTCTGTCGTATTCATGCATCGGCTCGGAACCGAGCTGGATCGTGTTATGAAATTCGACCGAGCGGAAACAGTTCCGTTCTTCGAAGTTGCTTGAATAGAGATATGTGCCTGGATCGACGATTATCTCCTGCAAGCCGGAACTCAATGTAAAACTCATCTGGTCGCAGTGCGCATGGCCTCCGCCGCATGATGGATTTATTCTGGCATTCCTGATCACAATCTTCGTCTTTTTGTCCTCTATGATGAAATAACCTGAGTCCGGATATTTTTTCAGGATGGGACCGGTCTTGTCTGCAGGTCTGGAAGGGGATTTGAAACTGCCAAGCAGCCATACTGCTTCTGCCGCAGCATTTTTGCCAGGGAAACGCAGTGAATCATCATTGAAGAACTCGCCTCCGACCGCAAGGATGTGCCTGTGGTCGGCAGAAGCAGTCTTGGAAAACCCATGGAATTGCAGCATCCTTCCATTGTCATTGTCTCCGAACATAGGAATCCTGCCATCCGCCTGAAGGATGTCCCTGGTGAAGTTAAGGCTTTTGTGTAGCCGGTCAGTGAAATCCTTTGAAAATCCTTTCCCGTTGTCCCTTGCGAGTATCGCACAGAGCAGAAGCATCTCTGAGGAAAGCCTGTGATAGCTAGTCGACTCCTCGAAGTTGACGCCGTCTGGATAGAATTGATATTCTAATTCCAGCTCGAGCTCCTTTGTGGAAAAATCCAGCCATTCCACACCTTCCTCCGTGTCCCTGAAGAAATGTCCGAGGAAGTATAGCCCCGCCAGATCGGTCAGATAATGGTTGTTCCTCTTGTCGTTATTCCCCAGCTCGGGATATGCCATGATCGCAATTCCATGCTGGAACAGGCTGCAAATGGCTTCCAGCAGGAAATCCTTCTCCAGCGCAGGATAAAGGGCTGTCAGGCCGACGATCATGTTCATGGCCCTTATGGCGATATTCATCGGACAGATCCAGTTTACTCCAAGCGGATATGGATTTTTCACAATCCAGTCGGACATGTCATTCTTGAAAGCTTCGAAATATTTCCTGTTTCCTGTCAGGTGATAGGAGCAGGCGAGGGAGGGCAGCCACATCATGTTCGAAAGATCCCAGGGGACTTTCACTTCCAAGCCGGCCTTCTTGTCGACAATGACGTCGAACATCTTTTGTCCCAATGCAAGGTAATTGACATCTCCTGCCCATTCCTTCGAACTGCGATAGTCGCAGTGCCATTTTATCGGAAATCCAAAGCCTGCAGGCCCATATCCGAGAAGATTGAACCTGTGGTCAAGTATGTCTTTGCAAGTGCTTTTCAAGGCAATTGCTTCTTCAGGAAAGTCCTTTGCGACAATCGCAGCCTTGGCGGCTATCTCCTCCGGAGATGAAAAAAAACGCCGTGAAACATTGGCAATATCTGTTTTCTCCGCCTTGGAGCGCAGATATTTGACATCAGGATCTATCTTCCTGTACCTGTCAGCGGCTTCATTTATACGCGAACGCCGGCAAACTTCCATTTTAGAGTTCATTACTTTGAGGATTTTCCTTTCAATGGCACAATGTTCCTAGTTTTTCCAATCTTATCATAGTTGCTGGTTTTCTTCAGCAGTTCAACAGCGGTCTCACCCATCTACAAGTGTTTTCTCCATCATTCCTGTTGATCATAACTACATGACCGTCCACGAACAGGAAATATGACTTGTCGCAGGCTGTTCCCGTTGTGTGTCTCCACCAGTCAATATAATTCCAGGAGAGCCCGGCGACGTTCGCGATAGACGTGCTGGATTCACCTAAAAAGACAAATTTATCAGGCTGCTTTAGTGAACTCAGGAATACTTTCTGGGTATTCACAAAATACGTGGGTGTCCTGTAATCGCCCAACCTTCTGCCGCATTGCAGCGGTGGGAACAGTTCAAAATCATGTCCTTGTTGCTTTTCCACCAAGACTTTTTCCTGTCGCCGCTATGGCCAGCTTAATATATATGTTAGGGCAACCCTCCCATAGTGGCACATAATCATTATTTTCAAGCGCATAAGATGGAAGAACCAGTCCTAGTTGTTTCAGATTGTCCATGCACACCATGTTTTTTGCCATGTCCTTCGCCCCTTTGAGGGCCGGGAGCAGCAGCGCAAGGAGAATTGCTATGATCGCAATAACAAGAAGCAACTCTATCAAGGTAAACTTTTTCATTTTTTCAAACTCATTCTTGCTCCAGCCTTCCCAGCATGTCGTCGGCAATAGTCCACTGTTTAAAAGTTGACTTTTTGAAAAAATTCCCATTTAAAAGAAGTTTTCTTCCACGACTATTAGTAATGTCTTGGTCTCCATGTCAAAATGCTTGACAAAGGCGCCTCCCCGCTGTACGCATCCTGATATTTGACCGTATCCACGTGGCCATCGCATCGGGAAAAGACGCCCACACCAAGGCGTTTTACATGACGGAAAATGTGTTTTTGATATTGTTCTATGTTCGAAGCGTTGACAGAGTCGCTCCACATGTAAGCGCCACTCGTATTGCCGCCGCTGTCGCCAAAAAGCGGAGTTACCGAAGGGCGTCTAAGCTGCGCGAATAGGCACCAGTCTTTGCTGGCTGAACCGGCATAGCCTCCAAAAGGTGCGTTCAATCCATAGGTAGAGTAATTGCGGCTGTTGGAAGGCGTGCTGAGGTTTGACGGGCAGTTCAGGGAAGGAATATATTTATTTGCCGGTTGCGATTCGCTGGACATATACGGGTAGAAGCCCCTCATGTAGTTGTCTCCTGTCTGAGGATTTCCAATATACATGACATGATCTTCATAGTCGGTGCTATAATTGAACGTCGCAATAGATATTTGCTTCAGGTTGTTTGTGCAGCTGATGGTCTTTGCCGACTCCTTTGCTAACCTGAGGGCGGGCAGAAGCAGGGCTGCAAGGATCGAAATAATGGCAATTACCACCAGGAGTTCGATAAGGGTGAACTTATTCGTTTTCATCTTTAAATTCCTCCTTATTTAAGCTATACTGCAATAGAAAAGTCCCTGCAAGATGCTGGAACGTAATATTATTGACAATTGCCTTACGCTTTATATTGTATACTATGCTGACAGTTCTGACAAGAGGTTTGAATTTGATATTATTTAACATATTGTGACATGCGATTCTATGGCTGACTCATTTTACAACGTTCAGTCTTATGGCATTATTGCCAAGGCTCAGCACCATCTCCTGTGAGAGTTGATCCTTCTTATCACTTCTTGTATTTCATATACCAGTGTTTCTCTGCTCCGGCGTGGAGACTATCGAAGTATCGATGATCTGCCCCCTCTTTGCAGCCCCCCCCTCGGCCCTGAGCTGCCCCATCGAACTTTGCAAACATCCTGTCGACAAGTCCAGCCTTCCCGAGAAGCTCGAGGTAGATCCAGATTGCCTTGGTGTCCAGAACGGTATCACCGGGGGGAGAGCCCGGGGAAGCGCATGAACGAAAGCCTGTCCCATATCTGGTATTATATCGAGTCGTCCCCAAGGTTGTACAACGACTGGAGTATCAGTATCTTGAACATGACAACCGCATCAAAAGGCTTCCGTCCCGCATTGCTCTTCCTGTCGTCCTCGAGTATGGTCTCAAGCTCCTCGCGGATGCTTTCCCATTCTACCACCTCGTTCAACTTCTTGAGCGGGTCCCCGGCCTTGTCCAGTTCTTCAAGACGGAAATCAATATCGAAAAATCAATTGAACATCTTTCTCCCCATTTTGCAGCTGTTGTTTCTCCAACTGCTTTCAATATAGATCAAGATGATCGTCGTTGCAGCACATGTTCAGGCAATTATTAGAGGAGCCCTATATTTCATATCTTCCTCAGTATCTGTTGAAACCGGGCTTCATGAATTCCGTCACCCAGTTAGATTCGGACTTCTGTGATTTGTCGACATGTTTGAAACTAAACTGGACAAGGGCATCCTTCAATTGACAGAGCGTGCTCCTGTATTCCGCATTCGAGGCCAGATTGAACCATTCATAGGGATCTTCTATTATGTTGTACAGCTCCTCGAATCCTTCCGAGTTTACAATCAGCTTGAATTCCCTGTTCCTGACGCTGAGATGTCCGGGGAACGGATCATAATACTCCTCGCTGAAGCAGAACTCCTTGCCGGATGCATTTCTGGAGTTTCTGGCAAATGGCAGGATGCTCGTGCCCTGTATGCCGGAAGGGGATGGGATTCCGGCGAGGTCCATCAATGTCGGAAAAACATCAATGCTTTCGACAAGCTCCTTTGAACGATGAGGCTTGAAAAGGCCGGGACTGTTGACGATGAATGGCACATTGATCAGATTTTCCTCAAGCGAAAGGCATTTCCCCATCGTCCTGTGATTGCCGAGATGATCACCATGGTCGGAAAGCAGGATAATTACTGTGTTCTTCCTGAGCCTTGTTTCATCAAGGGCGGACACTATGCGCCCGATCTGTTCATCGACGACGGATACGAGAGCGTTGTAGATGGCTATGGCATGTCTCAACTTGTCGTCTGTCTTGACCATCATTGATCTTTTGCCGTGATATTTAAGCCTGTACTGGGGCTTGTTTCTCCTGTCTTCAGGCGGAATTTTAGGAAGAGAGACCATTTCCGGGCGGTAGAACCTGCGGTATTCCTCAGGCAAGGACCACGGCGAATGGGGTGCTTCGAAGCTCATGAAGAGAAGAAATGGATCTTTGCCGCCCTTTTTTCTCCTGATGTAGCTCACTGCTAGATTACCGAGGATGACTTCGCTGAAATCTTCTGCAGGAATCCTTGAGAAACCGGCATTAAGATCTTCAAGCGGGAATTTTTCCGGATATTTGACATCTATCCTCCGGGAACTGAGATATCTGTTGTAATCCGGATAAAGATCGAAAACATCGTCCCATTCCTGATTGTTGATGGAATGGGTTTTGCCGTAATATGCCGTATGATATCCATTTCTCTTCAGGATCTGCTGGAAAGTGACGTGCCCTTGCGGATAATCAGCCACGCCGTTGTCGTAGACGCCATGTGCAGAGACATATTTTCCTGTGAGAAGGCTTGCGCGCGATGGCATGCAGGCAGGGTTCTGAGAGGTGCAGTTCTCAAACATTGCCCCACCGAGTGCTAACCTGTCGATGTTCGGAGTGAAAGCCGAAGGACATCCATAACAGGAAATCGCCTTTTTCGCCAGGGAATCAGGATACAATATTACAAAATTCGGCTTTATGCTCATAAAATCTCTATTCCTGCCGATAAGAGTCCTTCCGCTTTTTCTTAAAACGTTTTTCTTTCGAACTTTCATGTCAGTTCAACTCCACTCATAGCAACATGTTATAAAGTTGGTTCACTGTTATGACTATTATCCCGAACATCAAGTGCGCAAATACCTTCTCATGTCACTGCACTTGCACATTTGTAGTTGTCCTTGAGGTTCGAGCTCTTTCGCCTCACCCCTGCGCTTATTGTAATCGATTATCGCCACCTGGCTGTCATGGACTGAGGCCGATATCAGATGTGCGCTTATCGGAACGTCCCCATCCATCGTGTCGATGTACAGTTTGTATCCGCGCCATGTCATACCAATCAGTGCCATCGCCTATCACTACATAGTTGTCGAACCCGGATTTATTCTTAACACTGACTACTGAATTTCTGAGTACTTTTGCTATTCCTTCAATTTACTAGAATATTCCAGCAGTTCGCCTTTGGAGACCGGCGACGCTGTGTCAACATAGGAGCCTTTCCCGTAGATTGACGCTTTCTTCGACGGGCGCATTTTTTCCAGCAATACATTCGAAACAGTACAGCCGTTGGCTTTCAGCGTCAGATAATCACGTGTATAGCCGTAACCCTCATAATTGGTAAAAATTTCCGTGTTTATTGTTTCGCCCTGTGCAGCCTTGACTGGAATCGTCTGCTTGAACGTGTTGTTGCCGGGAATCTTGCTTTCCAGTATTATTTCCGGATTGGGAGCGGTAAGCGTATCCACCTTGCAGGACAGCAAGTACCATCCGGCGATCACCGGACAGACCGTAATATTGTTTTCCCCCATCAGGTTGACAACACGCACTCCGGTATTGCCAGGACGTACGGATTCAGTTCCGGGTTTGATATTCAGTGCCACGCTTATCGTCTTGGCGGTAATATCCCCGATCAGCGCATAACCTTCCTCATTCGGGTGCAGAAAGATTTTCTTTTCCCAGTCTTTGACCTGGCGGATCGGAGTTTCATATTCCACCCATACTACCTTGTCTTTCGGAAACGCATCGTCAAATTTTTCACGCAGTATTTTATTGGTGGCGCTGTTGCACTGATCTCGGAGCGGATTATCGGTTGCGCATGGCAGGATTGAAGAAAGAAACACTTTTTCGACACCTTTCTTTTTCAGCAGTTCATTGACAATCTTTATTATATCCTCAGCGGTCTGATTCGATTTTTCCTGGATAAGATCAGGTTTTTTGATGTTAGTGTTGTTCGTTCCAATTAGAAGATTATAATACGGGCAGTCAGGGATATATTTAATCCTTGCCAGTACCTGCCCGGTACCGTTACCGCCTTCTCCGGCGTGGCTATAACCGAACATCGAGGTATGAGTGCCGACAAACGCCAGGTTTGGCAGTCGCGCCAGGAGTTCTTTCCGCCAGCAATCACCCTTTCCATACCAGGTAATGCTGTCGCCTATCATGCACAGTGGAATCTGTCCGCTCTTCCCGACAGCAGAATAGTCAAAGTCGTTGTACTGGTTGTTCTTTATTGCCTGTTGATTTAATTTTGCGCTATCCGCATTATGCCTTGAAACAATTATTGCGGTCTTGGTTTTTCCTGCCGGAATGGCCAGTTCCCATACCTGAAAGCCCTTCCACGGCCCCCATATTCTAGCTTCGGCCTTGAAATCCAGCGCCAACTGCCCAAGAACCCACTTGAAGCTGGATCCTGAATCTGTACCAGGCACCTCTTTGACTTTAGTGTCATCAATAAGAACCGTCTTGACATCGGGATTAATGATGAAATAATAAACAACATTTTCCTGAGAAGTATTTTCGTAGCTTAAGTCAATATCATTGTCGTTAAACGTGTAGATAATCTTTCCCAGAGAACATGTTCCGCTTATCATATTGGGCTTCTCTTGCTTTATTTCCTTCAGTGCAGGCATATTTTTACCGCAAAGGTAACTTCCGCCCACAATGTTTGCCTGTGCTAGAAATTCTGAGCTGTTAATTGTTATGCTGTTGATATAGCCTTTTTTCGATGTGGCGGAATAAGTGGGGGAAACCGCTTTCCACTCGCTGCCGTTCACTTCCACCTTGACTTCGGCGGTCGCAGCGAATCCAGTAACCATAGCCAACATTGCAATTATAAGTTTCAGCAATTTCATAAGAACTCCCTGATTCCTTGAAGGATTTTTAGACCATCACTTTTTTGTTAATTCTTCATTTTTAAAATAGCCTGAAATGAATCATTTTATCATTTTGGCTAACCATTTCCGATATTTTCTCCTCGCTTGACATCCTTTCCATATTTTACGGGCAGAAAATCCGTTTTCCCTCTTTGTTTTCCATTTCCTTAAACAGTCTTCTCGTTTCCCGCCACTCCCACAATATTCTGCATCACGCTTTTTATCCGGCGGCACCCGAAATCATCTTGTTTTTAACTTTTCCCGCCACTATTTTTGGTTACTGTAATGATGCCTCAAGCAAAACTGCACCTGCCGGATCAATTGTCAGCGAGACCTGATTATTCTTGACATCGATCATTTTAACTGGCAATGGCGTATCAATCGGCTGCGCTGCGGGGAGTATCGTTGCCTGCACGGTACCGGAAGCAACCCGGTCAAAAGCGACAGTGACATTTCCCTTTTCTTGAGTGTTCGCATTCATAATCAATACTGCGATTTTATCGCCTTTTTCACTTAAACCAGCGCATGCCTGAATACTATCAATTGGATTATTGGCAATTCCCTGCGACCCGATGGGGCTGGTCGACTGAACGCGCACCAGCTTCTTATAGTTGTTAAAGAACTTTCCGACAATATCCTTTGCCACATAATAGCGAACCGGGCGATAAAGTTGATTGTTAGCGATACCAACCATACAGTCCTCGGGTCCGGTCCAAGTGCTTAAATCGCTCGCCATCGGCGAGGCATTGGAGGCATGGAATGAAATGCTGTCAAATTTCCACTTATCGGCATTCTGGCAATGCACAACCGTGCCGATGATGTCGCCCAATGCCGAACGCGAGCCGGCTGCCGGATCCAAGAGCTTGGTGCCCAAAGCCCACCATTCGGTATTGGCGAGTTTGACATTCTCGCCGCCATTCTTTTCCAAGACTGTCCGTATCTTGTCGACCGCCGCTCTGTATCCTGATTTGCGACCTGGATTATCATACGTTGGAAAGAAGTACGAATTGATTGACGATTGTCCCCCATCAGGCGCGGCAGGCATGCCCTTAATCTTAATACCACTAAAACCATAGCTATGAATGGAGAGCGCGGTCATATACTTGGTATTGTTATCTTTCCATGGCCAACCCTCATAACCTTCAATGAAGCGAGTGAGTTCGGCTATGCCATATGAACTCGCAGGTGCGGAAAACGCCGAGCCGCAGACGGTCAGGTCAGGATACTTCTCCATGAGTGGAATCGCGATCTGACGCTGGTGAACCGTAGCCCAATCTGCAGCTTTACGATCTGGATGAGGACCATCCTTCTTAGAATACCAATACTGCTTGGAGGGCGAAATATCCGTGCGTGTACACGGCTCATTATAGGGCTCGTACCCGCGAATCTTATCCACGCCCTTCTCCTTCGCGAACAGATCAAACCATGCCATGACGTTCTCAACGCCCCCACCCCCAACAGCATCATCCATATTATTCACGTCCTCAGGCGGCAGTTTTGAGCCGGGAAAGCCCTTGGGCAAAATATGTATTTCCGGGAAATAGGCGCCCCCCGCATCGACGATCTTATCCGCCAGTATTTTCCAGTTCTGCGCTACTATGCTGGGCTCAGCAGGCGTACCAAAACGCGCATAATACGCCGCTTTGAGCCAGTCCATCTTTAGATCCAGAATCAACTCTGAATACGTTTTCCCATCCGCGCTTTTAGTGCTCTCGTCATTTACACGTCCGTTATCATACCCCGTAAATTTCATACCCCAAACATACTTGGGCAGCGTGTAATACACCTCGTTTGCCTCAACCTTAACGGATGCCTCAAAGGATGGTACGACGGGCCCGGCGGCATGCGGCGGTGGTGTCGCGACCGGGACGGGGGCGGACGGGGCCGGCGCGACCTGGCCCGGAGCAGCTGCCGGAATCGGCGGGCGGCTAGAGGCCGGGGAATCGCAGCCGGCGATAGCCAGGACGATCACCGCGTATGCAATGGAAGCAATAAGCGGGAGAATACGCAGGGCAAAAACATGTCTCATAATATTTATCCTTTATATTTATCCTTTTAAAAGAAAGTGAACTGAAACTGTCCTTACCATCGGGTCAGTTTATATGGGTTGAATGGTGGCTTCTCGTTGAAATAGGGATAGGTCTTTTTATTCCCGACCCTGATCTGCTGTTCCTTGCCCATAAGACCTCCATCTCCCCGGATATCGAGCACACGGACAGCTATCACGTTTTCAGCTCCATACTTGATGAGCTTTGCAGGAATCGGGTAGTCGCGGATCGCGGCCCAGTACTCCTTGTTTTCCTGTCCGATGCTGCCAATCTTTTCTCCATTGAAGTAGGTGGTGTCCATGTCGTCGACAGGACCCAGGAAGAGGTAGAGCTCCTTGCCCTTGTAGCTTTCAGGAATCTTGACCATGCAGCGGTACCATGCAAAACCATCATAGGGCCTTTTGGCGTCGGAATAGTTGGGATTGGGGTCGTTTACACCTTGATTTTCCCAGGCGCCTAGCTTGAGCATGCGCCACGAGGAATCGTCAAAGGCGGTGCTCTGCCACTGCTTTTTCAAGCCGGTATTTTCTGGATCTATGGAGAAGCGCCATTCGGGAGGAAGCGGTATATTCCCAGCCTCCGCGCCTGACAGGTAGCGCTCCGAGAGCGGCTTGAAGCTACCGCCGAGATTGGCGATTATTGTGGAAAGAGTCCTCGTGAGCTTGCTGTAAATGCGGTCCATCCGCTCCGGGCTGATCTTGGAATTTTTGTAGCTCAGCGGGTCAATAGCGAAGAGAATGAACCTGCCCTTGCCTGCTGGAACTTCGGCGATGATTCCAGGATCGCTCAGCAGGTTCACGCCGGAGCCTTCCTCGACAAGCAGATCCTTGCGCTTGTCCTTAAGAAAGAGGTCGGACACGCTCACTCCGGCCATCAGCGGACTTGCGCCCCTGGGCTCGGCGCGGTAGTAGTTAACGTTTTTGGTTTTGACTGACGACGGCAACCACGAGAGATCCTTCATGAGCTCCTGACTGACGAGCACTACGGTTCCACCGTCCTCTGCTATCCTGCGCAGTTCGGCCTTTTCGTTGTCTTTGAGAGCTGCGCCACGCCGTACGATTATCTTCGTTCCGCCATCCTGCCCCCTCACCGCATTGACAAAGTCCGAGTAGTCCTTCATGTCAGATCCGCATTCTATTTTTGCAGGGGGCTGAGAAACTGAGGAGGCGGCAAAGGTCATGAGGTTGTTGGCAAGTCTTGTCGCAGCCGGATCCAGACCGTAGCGATTGGTGACTTCCATCTGGCAGAAGATGAGGCGGCCTTTGCCGTCCTTCACCTCAAGCAGTGGTGTAAAGTTGAGGTCGAACTCGCATTCGGCCAGGGGCCGGGCAGCACCAACGTGAGGCTTCTCGATCATGAACGAGCAGACAACTCCGCGGTTGCCCCACTTGTAGGCTTCCTCGGGGTAGCTGTCGGGAGAATCGCTCTGTGGCGTGGAATAGGGCGCCGAAAGGCTCACGTCGCCGCGCCAGTCACAAAGATCCTCCTGACCCAGACCTGCAAAGACGGGTGCCTTTACATCAAGAGGGAAGACTGTCCTGACGCCGCGTTGATGCATGCGCAGGCCAAAGATCCCCAAGTCGCGCTGCTCGAAGAAGAGCGCTGTCGCACCCTGTTCGCAGACGGCCTTCAGAACGTTCACCGGCAGTTTTTCTTTAGCGAGAGCATCACGTCCGATGACAATGAGTTTTGCATTACTCAGGTCGGATTTGGCGTCGATACTAACAGCCTTGACTCCCATCTTACCTAGCATCGCGGCAGTTTCTCCTGCGGGGTCGAAAAGAGCGACGCTCGCCACAGAAGGCTTGCCTGCCTTGGGAAATACCTGCAACTTGAAGTTTTGAGGCACCGCGTCCTTGGAGGAAAGCCCCGCAATTTCCATCTTCAGAGTGAAGGAGCTTTTTTCCTTCAGTTCAGGCGCGACAATCTTTATGTTCCTAAAGCCTGAGCGCCCAGCCGCAACAGTCATTTTCTCCTCACCAGATGCAAGCGCAGCACCATCAGCATTACTGATCATGCTCCACTTTACGGCAAGATCAAGATCCCTGCGCAGATCGTTCACCACGACGATCTGCTTCTCGATGCTGTCACCGGCGAACCATGCGTGATCCTTTGACGAGAAGCCATCCTTGGAGCTGCCTCCAAAATAGGCCAGCACCGGTTTAAGCCCTACGACAAACGCCTGGCCGGCCTTTGTCAGTTTCTTGTCCTGTTCAAGCGGCACATGGCTGCAGAGCGGTTTGGGCCCTTGAACAGTATAGTCGTCGTATGTGTAGGTGGCTACGGCGCCCTGCCACGGCTCGAAAGTCCGTCCGGTTATCTCCATGTCGAGTGCGTTGTTTGGTGAGAATCCATTCATGCCATAAGTCCGCCAAGATTGAAAGAAGCGTGGACGCAGAGCAACGATGCCTGATTCGACCGGCTCGTGCAAGCTGAGATTGTAGCCCCAAGTATAGCTCTGGTTGACATCGTACTTGTCAGCGCCTGCAATCTTTTCAGCCGTGGCTCCTCTCGACAGGATGTCGAGGTAGCCGTCCGTCTGCATCCTGAAGGCTGACGGCCCAAGGAACGGCGCCAGGTACTCGGCCTCGAGCATTTCCGAGTAGCGCGTCGTCTCATAGTTTCCTAGCCGTGCCCTGTTGAGGTCCAGACAGTATACCGGAAGAGCTATTTCAACGGGGATGAACGGCTTCACGCCCTTCTCGTTCCATAGCGAAAGAAAATCTTCAAGCTCCTGAATAGGCGGCCACCCTGTGTAGAAATTGGATGTGATGAAAGAACCGAAATTGCCACTGGCGTGGTGGTAGACCAACCTGCTAGGATCGCTACCGCGCACAAACTGCTCGCTTTCTCCGGCTTCCTTCCGCTTGCGGCCAAGGTCACCTATGTTGTCCGGCGGCATGTAGTTTGTGCCCCAGTAGCGCGGATTCAGGTCGCCAGCGTAGCCGAGATAGTTGAAATTGAGCGAATAGCATATAAGTGATGGATGATTGCGGTACTTGCGAATAAGGTTGAGATTGACCGACTGCCACTTCTTCTTTCCGGCCTCGGTCTGCCACTCATAGGCGTAGACCGGCGCAACCGGCATGATGACAGGGAGGCCCTGCGTATCCGCAATATCAAAAATGTCTCCGTAATACTGGGCACTGCGCCCCTTGGTGAAAGTACCCTCGCTGCCTAACTGAATGGAATTAAAGCCCACCGAACGCATGATGGCGATCTCGCGCTCGACGTTTTTCCTCGCGGCGTTGACAAACGCATCGTGCGCCGCCGTATGGAAGCTAAAAAGGTGAACGGGCTTGCCGTTCATAATGATGTCGTGGCCGTCCAACCATACTTCCCTGAAGCCGAAGGGCTCGGGTAGCTGTTCGTCAATCTTCTTGCCGTCAGCCAGCAACGAGACTTTGACCTCATAGAGATGCGGATTGTCAGTGTCCCAGAGAACCGGATTCGTCCAAGCACCGCCAAAGGAAACCTTTTGGAGGGTGCTTCCGTCAAGCTTCACGTTCTTCTGCTCAAAGCGCGCAACAGGAGACGAGCCACCCTTCTCAAAGACCTCGGCGAGCAGAGAGCACTTGCCTGCGGACTTGGCATCGTTGCTGAGCTCAATGTCGAACCTGATCTCCTTCTTCCTGACGGAACTCGTCACAAAGACATCGGAGACAAACGGTCCTGCCGGACGCGAGATGAGCCAGACATCCCCCGTGATACCACGAAGCGATGCCACAATCTTTGTCATCACCGTGTTGTCGCCGCCAAGGTAACTCTTCACCTCCTCGTTAAGAATCGCCGAAACGCGAACCGCAAGCTCGTTGGCAACACCATCCTTCCTGAGAAGTGCGCTTACATCATACTCACAGTCCTCACGCTCGTTTTGCTCGCCAAGGCTCTGCCCATTGAGAAAGATTGAACCGCTCATGGTGATGCGGTCGAGCTTGAGGAAGATCTTCCGTCCGTCCAAGTCCTGCGGCGTATTGAATTTGCGAGTGTACCAGGCGCAAGGATAGTCCTTCATCGGCTTGCCCTTCCACCGGCAGTCTTCGCTCCACTTCCCAAGTTTAAAATCTGGAGTTCCAGTTATTGGAAATTCCGAAGGATATGTCCAGGCGGATGGCACTAACACATAACCGTAGGCTGACTGGTCAGCAGGAGCCGCGTCGCCGATCTTGTCCTGAAGGGAAATTTTCCAGACACCATTGAGGCTGATTTCGCTCCTGAAGGCGTTTCCCTTTTTGAAATTTGATGACAGGTCGGGCTTGTAGGCCGATGAAAATTCATAAGTTTCATCAGCGGCTTCACCGGCAAGCGCCGAGCAGCCAAATAACGCAATAAATCCAAATTTGTGCAAAAGCGACTTCATGCTTTTCCTCCATGTCCTTGCTCAATTTGGCAACGACTGATTATTTTCCAGGAACGAACTCATAGAGCTTCTTGATTTCATCGGCTGAGAGCACGCGCTTGTAAATGCGGAGCTCATCCATGACTCCGTTCAATTTCGCACCGTCATAGTCGCATCCAAACTGAATGTGCTTGGGGATTCCTGTCGGCATGACTATCATAGGATCAGACTTCTCCGCGCCGTAGGAAATTTCAGCGCCATTGACGTAGATCTTGACGCTGCCGTCCTTGTAGGTCATCGCCATATGGTACCATTCGTTGCCGACGTAGGGAATACCGTTGGGGCTCATGATCATGGACTGCTTGCCGTCGTCGGGAAAGACCCATGCACGCAGCTGCCCCCACTCGGTTACCGTAAGATATAGAGAGCTCTTGTTCCAGTTGGCGACCGCGCTCTTGAAGAGGATGTAGCTCTTCTTGCCGCCGCTCCACTTCTCATAGCGCTTGACCCAGAAGGCAACCGTACCTTCCGATATATTGAAATTCATGTCTCCTGAATAGTAGAGCTGGGCCTTGTCCTTCAATTCGACTCCCTGGCCGAACTTGCCTTCCACAAACTTGGTTTCCTTGTTCACGGCCGGAGTCTTGCTCCCAACGGCCAGAGTTGCATCTGCGGAACCGTCCAGAGGAGCGTAAAAGGTCAGACCGTTAGCCAATGGATCCTGCGCCAAGGCAGAAACCGAAATCATTCCCGCCACCAGAAACATCGCACCGATTTTTACCGTTTTTCTCATTTTTTCCACTCCTGTTGTTAATTAATATCTGATTTCGTGAAGGTTTCTTAGACCGCCACATTTTCCTTATATCTTTTCAAATATTCTCGAATAATCCTGCTACAGCCAGCCCCGAAAACACCTTTGCTAGTTACCTCTCGGAGCCCAGGTGCTGTAGACCGTCAAAGGATATGTTCCAGTGAAGGCCGCAGAATATGAATATGTGTCCGCATGCCCGTCGCAGAAAAGATAATTCGCCTTCATCCGCTCATATGAGCTTGCGCTCCCGTGGCGGAATATGTAGGGAACCCTGCTAGTGTTCGTTATATCCCCGCTGTAGGTCGACGTGCCGCCAGATCCACCCGCCTTGTCCCCGAACAACGGTGTGACGGAAGGCCTTGTAAGCTGGGTGTATTTGCAGTAATCTTTTCCGCCGGCACCCGAATAACCGCCGAAGAGCTGGTTGAGCCCGTATGTCGAATACAGCCTATTGGCTTCGGGGTTTTGCTTGCTTGCCGGACAGTTCAGGGAAGGAATATATTTGGTTGCCGATTGCGATTCGCTGGACATATACGGGTAGAAACTCCTCATGTAATTGTCTCCTGATGGAGGATCTCCAATATACATGATACGATCCTCATAGTCGGTGGTATAGTTAATCGTTGCAGTATATATCTGCTTCAGGTTGTTTATGCAGCTGATGATCTTTGCCTGCTCCTTTGCCGCGCTTAGTGCGGGAAGAAGCAGGGCTGCAAGGATCGAAATAATGGCAATTACCACCAGGAGTTCGATAAGGGTAAAGGCTCTGGCCTTTACCCAACTCACTGCAGGCAGTTCAATAAGTGTCAAATTCTTCATGACTCTTAATTTATTGCAATATGAAACTTCCTACAAGAGGGTTAGATTTGATATTATTTAACATATTGTGACATGCGATGCTTTTCGCCGCTTTCCTGGCATTTGAAAGGGAGGGCATGAACATTATTGACTGCATGCTTCTTCGGAGACTTCCATTGCCGCTTTGTATTTCACCCATTCCCTGACTCTTTTCTCATTGTGCTCATAGGCGCGGCGGATTGCCTTTTTGGGAGTGAATCCCCATAGTTTCAAGTAATCACTCACCGTCTGGAGACTCATTTTCACATTAAATCTCTGTCTTATGAATTCCCTCACCGCATTGCGCTTCCATAGCGCAAATGGCAATTTCAGCTGATCCGGACACTTGTCCACAAGCGCCCGTCTAGTTTCTGCCTCTTCGTCTGGACTCGGGAGTCATTGCCGTTCATGAAGAAGAACTCAGAAGGAGCATCACCGGAACAACTTTGGATATTGATGGCTGGGTCTATTGCGCATAAGGATAATATAATTATATCATTGACATCTTGCTGTAGTTTCGCGCACAAGTTTGACCCAGCGGGTCAGGCGGGTGACATCGCCTTCGACGGTTTCAACATCCTTCAAATGGATGTGCGGAAAACAACCGCGACAGGCATCCAGGCCGTCAGTGATGATGCGTCGGACCAGGTCTTCATTGTAGCCGCAGCAAACCATATCTGTCGGATTAGGGCGCCAGGAAATGGCGTAGTCCGCGCCAATCTGTTCGGCACACTTGCGCACATCCGCTACGGGCGTAACGGCGATGCTGCGCAGGTTCTTGAGTTTCCGCAGCATATCAATCTTTCGACCTAAGTCTTCGCAGCAACCGTAATGGGTCAGTCCAAAATGCTCAAAAATCGGTAACTGGTACTGAAAAAGGAATTCGTCATGGAATTCCGGAGAGATAAGGGTGTATTCCTGAGCGGCGCAAAACCCCCAGACATCTTTGCGTTTACGTGGACCTAATAATTGAGTGAACGCCGACTGCAACGGGAGCACCTCCAATGACTCGAACGCCACCTGGTATATGAAATACAAGAAGTGACAAGAAGGATCAACTCTCGCAGGAGATGGTGCTGAGCCTTGGCAATAATGCCGTAGGACTGAACGTTATAAAATGAGGCAGCCATAGAATCGCATGTCACAACATGTTAAATAATATCAAATTCAAACCTCTTGTCAGGACTGTCAGCATAGTATACAATATAAGGCGTAAGGCAATTGTCAATAATATTACGTTCCAGCATCTTGCAGGAGCTTTTCTATCGCAATATAGCTTAAATAAGGAGGAATTTAAAGATGAAAACGAATAAGTTCACCTTGATAGAGTTGCTTCTTGTTATTGCGATCATAGCAATTCTCCTTGCGCTGCTGCTCCCGGCCCTCAAAGG
>MHBH01000067.1:35828-113074 GCA_001804805.1 Lentisphaerae bacterium GWF2_49_21 | reverse complement strand
TTGGAAACTGTGTTCTTGAGAAACAGATGGAATGCTCGCTCCTCCCGGGGATGGCCTATCTTTTCAAGGACGTGAAAACGAACGAATTCGTTTCAGTCATCTGGGACGGGAGTGGAAATGCGATGGGGAAATTTCAGACATCATCCCCTTCACTCGGAATTACCGATATTTTTGGGAAGGAAAGGAAGATTGCTGTCCTGCCGGACGGCTCTTTCAGCCTCACATACGGCCCTTCATTGACATATCTGCGGAGTTCGCAGCCGATCAGGCAGCTTGAACAGAAAGCTGTTAAGATTTCAGGAGGGGATGAGCAGGGGCTCAAGGTGGAACTTGGTGCAAAGGCCATAATACAACCTTCAGGTAGTGCCACGGAAGTGAAGGTTGTAATGAAAAACGCTTCAAGCAAGGAAGCAAAGGTGAATCTACGGATATTGGATTCAAAAGGAAAGACAGTTGTGGAAAAGGATTCGAAGGTCCCTCCGATAGATCAGAAAACTGAGACAATCAGCTTTTCTCCCGACATGGAAGGAGCCATCCTTGCCCGGTTCATCCTTGTAACCATCTATGAGGACGGATATTCGTCGTATACGGAAGAACTGCCTTTCCATGTCCGCTGTTTTGAAGTAGCGGACAATACGCAGATGACAAGGAAAGTCAGGATGGCCGGGACCGATCATGGCATATATTTGATTTCAAATCCGTTTCTGGAAGTAAGTTTTGATGCGGATTGCGGAGGCCGCGTCCTCGAGATCATTGACAGGAAAAACAGGACAAGCCAGGTCAATATCAATTATGAACTGATCTCAAACCTTCAGAAAGGCCGTTATACTTATGGGATATGGGATCAGCTCAATAATCAGCTGAGGGATTCTCCTTTCAAGGTTCTCAAGGCTGAATCCGGACGGCTGGTCCTTGAAGGAACAACAAAGGAAAAGCTCTCCTTCGTCAAGGATTGGTGTCTTGAAAAGAATCAGCTGAGATTGAAATTGCAAATCAGGAACGAATCGGAACAGGAGCAGGGCATAAACTATTACATGCACCCGGAATATACCGTAGGAGGGACAGGTGATTCAGTATCTGATGTTTTCCTTCTGCCTGCTGCAGAAGGAATTGTGAGGATGCCTTTCTGGACAGGACTGGGCGAGAAGAAAACCGGGATCCTGACGGAAAAATGGTGGGGTGTCCTGGATACAGTTTCCGGAGAATTCCTCCGCCAGGACTTTTCCGCCGACAATTTTCAGCAACCAGGAATCTGGTTCGGCCAGGGTGCATATAGCATGTATATGAACAGCGTGGCAGGAATGAAGTTATTGCCCGGAAAAAGCTGGAATGCAGAAATGGTCTGGACAATCCTCAATGACAGGAAAAAAGACTTTGACGGACGGACGGATAAAGATGGAAAATAAATTCAATATGGATTCCGCATTGGAAAGGCCTGATAGGACAAGCGGGTTTACACTCATTGAATTGCTTGTGGTGATTGCGATAATTGCAATACTGGCCGCCTTGCTCCTGCCAGCATTGCGTAATGCCAGGGAAACCGCAAAAAAAAGCGTTTGTACCAGCAATTTGAAGCAGATTCATTCGGCGATGTTGAACTATGTGGATGACAACGAGGAGTGGATGCCGTCACTATGGTGCTGGTGGCGGAATGATGTTCCCGCAACATGGTTTGGGCAAGTTCTATATCAGGGTTATGGGCTGGGAAACTATGTCCCAATAGGGATCTTTTCCGCATGCCCGTCCGAGAAGAACAGAAAATATGGGCTTAACGAATGTTTTGGAAGCACCGGGCTGGGAGCTGGAGCTTGGCCGCCAAAGCCGCCATCGATACAAATTCGCAAGATAAGGAAGCCTGAGAGGAAGGTTGAATTTGTGGATGGGACTTTTGAATTCAACGATGACTGGTGCGCACGTCCAAGAATCACCCCGTGGGGTGGCGTTTGGGATGAGCAAAGGCGTTATGGCTGGGATCGTCACGGTCTAAAACCCAATTATGTCTGTGCCGATGGGCACGTGGAAACACAGAGTTATTATGAGATAGATATTACGTCATGGTCGAATGACTGGTGGCGTCCAGACAAATAGGGCAGATGATTATGCGAAGCAGAAAGAATATCAAATTGGAATTCTATGCTTTTGAAATTTAATCCATTCATCCAGTAATCCATTCATCCTTTGGCCTTCTTCAACCCCAGTATTTCATTCAGGCTGCCGGTGCGGTAGCCTTTCATGTCGACGGACACCCATGCGAAGCCGATCTTGTTCAGCTCCTTGATGATTTTGCTCCTGAGAGGTTCTTTCAGAAGCTTAATTATTTCATTTTCCGGTACTTCGATCCTGGCGAGTTTCCCATGGTGGCGGACGCGTATGTTTTTAAATCCTCTGCTCCTGATGAAAGTCTCCGCCTTGTAGATCATCCCAAGTTTTTCTTCAGTGATCTCTTCACCGTAGGGAACTCTGCTTGCGAGGCAGGGATTGGAGGGCTTGTCCCAGATTCTTATCCCCATCTTCTTCGCGAGCCTTCTCAGTTCTGCCTTGTCAATTCCGAATTTGATCAGGGGGCTGATTATTCCAATTTCCTGGGCGGCCCTGCGTCCTGGACGGTAATCGGAAGTGTCATCCTTGTTCGAGCCGTCGAAGATGTATTTGAACCCGCATTTTTTTGCGACTTCCGCAAGTTTCGTATAGAACTCCTTCTTGCAATGGTAGCAGCGGAGAGGGGGATTCGACCTGAAGTCCGGATTGTCGATTTCACGGGTGGTCACGATTACATGACCGACCCCGACGGACTTTGCGAACTTCTTCGCGCCGGAAAGTTCGACGTCCGTGAAAGTTTCAGAAGCCCCGGTGACAGCCAGCACATTTTTCCTGCCGACGGCCTCGACGCAGAGCTTGAGCATGAACGAGGAGTCGATCCCTCCGGAATAGGCGACCATCACCTTTCCGCAGGATTTTATGTAAGCATTGAGGGCATTGATTTTATTTTTCATGTTTATTCCTTAGATTTCAAATGTTTGTAGTTAAGCCATTATTGGCTGTGGTTTTGATAATATAGAAACACGCAAGAATGCGTTAACTACGAGCAAATTCAAAGTCATATTAGACACAACTTCCGCCTTCGCAAAGAGGCTATGGCGGACACGGAAAGTTGTGAACTCCTACTTTCTTGCTACTGCCGTCTGTCCTCTGTCCTCCGAAATCTATCCCCGATACGCCCAATCTCCGTTACGCCGTTACAGGCATTTGCATTACGGTACCGGTTTCTGATCGGCCTTCGGGCACCACATTATGTTTGAATCAATGCCTCCAGGGAAGACCCTGACGTTCCTGTAGACCTTGCTCAAGGCCACGAGACTGTATGGTGAAACAAGGAACGTATATGGCTGTTCATCATGGAGAAGTTTGTGGAATTGGTGGAAAAGCTCAACTCTTTTATTCAAATCAAAACAAACTCTTATTTCTTCTATCAGCCTGTCGGCCTCCTTGTTCCTGAAACTTATATGGTTGCTTGAAGCCTTCATGTCTGCCTGGGAGGAATGCCATATCTGATAAGGATCATCTTCAAATCCCATTCCCCATCCGAGAGTGCAAACTTCAAAGCTTTTATTTTCAAGACGCTGGGTATAGACGGACCATTCAATGAAAGTGATATTCATGATGATACCGGCCTTGGCCATGTCCTCTTTTATCATCGGAAGGATTCTCTCCTGGATGGGATGGTTGGTGACTCCGATGATCGTAAATTCAAATTTCCTGCCGTCCTTGTCCAGAATCCCATCACCGTTGGAATCCTTCCATCCAGCCTCCTTCAGAAGCGCCTTTGCCTTTTCAATGGAAAAAGGATAAGGGGCGATGCTTTTATCGTAATAGGGTGAATCAATGAATGAAGGTCCGGAAACGATTCTGGCGAGTCCGTAGTAAACTTCCTTTACGATCCTTTCCCTGTCTACCAGATGCGTGAGTGCCTGCCGGACTTTCCTGTCCTGGAAAAGAGGCATGGTAAGATTATATCCAACATAGAAATATGAGCGTCCAGGATATTTATATTTTCCGATCGCGCCTGTTTTTTCATCAAATTCAGGAATATTCGTCCTCTTGGTCCATTGCTCAGGGGTCAATCCCATCCTGTCTATCTTGCTGGAAATCAAAGATTGGAACTGGGTGTTCGGGTGTGGGATGACCTCGAATACGATGTTTTCAATTGGAGGCATTATCCCATATTGCTTCCCGAAATATTTCTCCCACCTCTTTAATATTATCCTCTGCCCTTTGTTCCAGCGGTCGAACCTGTACGGGCCGCATCCGACGACCAGCCTGTTGCGTTCATGATCATCATTGAACTTTTTCCCGTCGAATGGACCTTCATAGGCATGGTAGAGGTGCCTTGGCAGGGGGCTCAGGCCCAGGGTAATCGATTCCGAGAGAAAATAGGGTTTGGCCCAGACCACCTTGAATTCATAGTCGGAAACGACTTCGATTTTCTCCAAATCCTTCAGGTACGTGCGTTCCGGAGCGCAGTCTACGTTCTCATCCTTTATCACATCCACATAGAACTTGAAATCCTTGGCAGTGACTTCCACATCCTTCCATTCCTTTTTGGATACCGGATCCTTGAAGTCGTGCCATAAGATACCTTTCCTCAGCTTTATCGTATAAGTCATCTTGTCTTCTGAAAGAGACCAGCTTTCAGCCATTTTCGGTTCGAAGATTTCGATATGCTCCTTGTTCCTGTCGGCGATTGAATCATTGGCATATCCCCATATTGCAGAAACAAAGCTTTCATTGTTGATCAGGTAATTCATATTCTCCGTCTCGCTTGAAACAGAAGCTATCAGCCTGCCTCCGGATTCGGCCTTGGGATCAAAGAATTCCAAGTTTGCGATTTTCGCAGGCTGTACCTGTCCGGTCTTCTGATCCTGGGCTTTCTGCGAGGAGGAGGGGGCGGAGAACTGGCCTTCTGAGATCTTCTTGTCGAGGTTGCGGATGCTTGTCTGGATCTCATTGAGGTTGTCTGCGAGTTTTTCGGTGCTCCTGCACATCTTGTCGATGGAGACAATGATGGCTATTCCGAAGAAGACTACGCAGATCAGCAATATTGTGCCGAGGATGTTGATATAAAGGTTTCTGTTCATGGTAATTCCCGTATTATTTATGGTGAACTTATAATCTAACGCGAATCTGCGAAGTTCGCAAAGGACATTAATGATAATTGTCGTCGTCGGATAATCGGTAACCAGTAACCTGTAATCAGTAATCTGTGTCTGAGTATGTTTCTGATAACTGATTACTGACCACTGGTTACGTTCCCCGTCTTCTTCCTGCTGAACACGAATATTACCCCTCCTAGCAGGTTGTAGAAGAGGAATATCGAGGTATAGATCAGTGGGATGAGAAGGGCCTGTTCGGTTATGCCTTTGGCGCTGAAAAGTTCCTTCATTACGTAATCCCTGGTGCCGACTCCAGACGGCGTGATCGGCAGAGCTCCTACGGTATTGGAGAGGGAGCTTGCAAGAATTGAGAAGGGATAGGTCAGGCTGTCGGCGCCGGTCCCGTGCCCGATGAGATATACGACCAGGGCGATGTTGAGATGGACAAGCAGCACGCTTATGGCGAAGCAGAATATCAGCGTCTTGTATTTTGACTTAAATTCGTCCATGGCTTCCATGAGGTTGTGGAGGGAGCCCTTGGACAGTCTGTCGCCGTGTGAGAGTATCCATTTTATAATGTTTATTTTCTCCAGGCTCCTGTGGAAGAAGAGGGCGGCGGCCGAAAGCAGTCCCATGAAACAGCCTGCAATCAGGGAATAGAGGACGATCTCCATGAATCCGGAGAGAGTCCTTAGGAATTCCACCGACATAATTCCTATGAATCCCGCCAGCGAAAACAGCGCGATCATTCCTATAACGCGGTCGATGAGTATGGTGAATACGCCCTTGAGGCGTTCCCCCTTTTGAGTCCTTGCCGTCAGGAAGCCGGCCTTCGCCAGATCTCCACCAACAGCTCCGCCCGGAATCACGAGCGAGAAGAAAAGGGCCTGCATGGTAAGGGATAGAGATTCGAGAAATGAAAGGTTTATCTTCTGGACCTTCAGAAGGATCTGCCATCTCCAGGCCCCGGCGCCTATGTGCAGGCCGTAAAGGACGACGGCGGCAAGCAGCCAGAACGGATTTATCTTGTGGATGGCGTCCGACAGCTCATCGTAGTGTTTCCAGACCAGCCAGCCTATAATTCCGGCGGCAAGAAGGATCCTTATTATGAACCAGAGAAGGCTTTTGATTTTTGGATTCATAGATTTTATTTTAATCCTCCGAAGTGATTGATAAAATCTGCCGGAGATATTATTCGACAATTATGGATCTTGTTTTTGGGAAAATGTTTCAGGTTGCCGGTGACGAGGGGTACTTCAAGGCTTAAGGCTATTTCAAGGAACGGAATATCCCCTTTGTCCGGAAGATCTGTGACGACCACCGAAGTTTTCGCATGGATACCGTTGAATCTTATGAATTCAAGTATGGATATTCTTTCAAAATCCGGAAAATTGAGTTTGAACCTTGGACGTTCCAGCACATTGCTGTATTCCGCAAAGATTCTATCGTCAATGGCGACCTCTATGGCTCCGGCGGAGAGAAGATCGATTATCCTGCCTGGCGTACCATGCGGATTTATCATGCCCGAAACAAGGACGTTTGTGTCGAGGACTATGATCAAGAACTTAATCCTCTCTCTTTCCGGGACTTTCTTATTTCCCCTGATATCTCATCGTCCGTAACCGGATATTTCGCGCTTTTCTCCCTTACTGCGGATACGGCGCTTGTGAAGAGGGCTCTCCTTATTGCTGCGAGCGACTGTTCAAGAGAGTCCGGTTTTATCTCAATCATTAGCGCGCACGGCGTTCCGTTTCTTGTAAGAACTAATTCATGGTCCCTAGCGAGAGACGCATGAAGATCCTTGGTCTTCTTCAGATCTTTGATAGCAATATAGTTCATAATAATCTCCATATAATATTATTGTTATGTCATAATATAGGGGTATCTCTGGGTTTTTCAATTCAGAGCCGGAAATATCCATGCGAATTTCAGTTCGTATGTCCATCTAGAATTATTTGGTGGGATTGACTGTTTTATCTTGCTTTTTACCAACGCTTCTTCTCAGGAATCCTTGGAAATGGAACTGCCTGAATCTGTCTTTTCATTGTCCTTTTCTATTTGGATTCTTGCTGATTCATCGTTAGGAGCAACTGTCACATGGGCCGTATATGGAACACCTGCCACACGTAATGTAATTATACCTTCAGCTTTCTCCCTGTAAGGATAGGGATTTAAGCCAGCCATGACTTTTATCCTGTTCAGGACATGCTTGTAATCCACTTCCTTATATTCATCAATGACAGGCAAATTCTTTGAATCTATTATCTTCAGGTAATCTTTCTCTTTAATCATTGAATATATGAGGATGTCAACATATCGGACAGCGGGACCGTCTTTTTCCAGATTCTCCAGTTCTTCTTTACGGGATATAATCAGGTTGGGCTTGGTCTTCTTTGAAATCTTATCTTTGTCCGATAAACTCATGACTTGCCTCAGACTATCCTCTTACTGGTTACTGATAACTGATTACTTTTTGTAACCCTCCGGATTCTTCTTCGTCCAGTCCCAGGCGGACTGAATTACGGCCTCGACATTTTCGAACTGGGGCTTCCATCCGAGCTCTTTTTTGGCGAGTGCCGAACATCCGATGAGGCGCGGCGGATCGCCGGGACGGCGTTCTACGATGTCCGCAGGAATTGCATGTCCGGTGACCTTCCTTGACACGTCGATGATCTGCTTGACGCTGTATCCGTTGCCGGTCCCGAGGTTGTAATGTCCGCTGCGCGGAGCGCTGAGCGCGAGTTCATGGGCCTGCGCGAGGTCGAGGATGTGGATGTAGTCCCTTATGCATGTGCCGTCCGGCGTCTGATAATCCTCCCCGAATATCTTTATGCTTTTCATCTTGCCGAGGGCGACTTTCAGGACGAGTGGGACAAGATGTGTTTCCGGACTGTGGTCCTCGCCGAACTGTTTTGTCGCGCCTGCGGCGTTGAAGTAGCGGAGCGCGGCGTATTTGATCCCGAATATCTGGTTGTACCATTTCAGGGCCTTCTCGAACATGAGCTTGGATTCGCCATAGGCGTTTATCGGAGACTGTTTTTCAGTTTCCGGGATCGGAATCTGAGTCGGTTCCCCGTAGGTCGCGCAGGTGCTTGAGAATACGAAGGATTTCACTTTTCCCTCGACTGCGCCGTCGAGGAGGTTTATCCCTGCGCCCAGATTGTTCTGGAAATATTTTCCGGGATTGGTCATCGATTCGCCTACGAGAGAGTATGCGGCGAAGTGCATGATGCCGTCGAATCCGCCTTTCTTGAGGACGGAGATGATTAGTTCGCGGTCGGCAAGATCGCCCTTCACGAATTCCGCGCGCTTGTCGACGGCTCCGCGATGACCTGTAACGAGCGAGTCGAAGACTGTGACCTTGTAGCCCTTGTCGAGAAGATATTCAGTACAGGCGCTGCCGATGTAGCCCGCGCCGCCGGTGACCAGAATTTTCATAGATTTTCTCCGTAAATTTATAATAATGGCTTTGTTCCGTCTAAAATTAGCATCAGGAATAGAAAAGTAAATTATTAAACCATTTGCCTTTGCTAAAAAGCTGCACATGCGGAAGAATCTTACCACGAAGATTACCGAAGGACACGAAGCTAAGAATTTTTAACCACAGACCACACGGAAAAAATATCACGAAACACACGAATGACACGAAATCCTGTTATCCTGTCAAAAAATCTTGGAATTAATTATAAATAAACTTTCCTTCGTGTGCTTCGTGCGCTTCGTGGTGTAAAGGACGAAATTGTCATTTCTTTTCTTTTTCTATAATGTCCACTGCGCCCGGAGCCATTGGATACTTGCGGGTCTCCATCTTGTCGAGAGCCATGTTCTTCGGATAGATCAGCACGGCAAACTCGTCAATCTTCCAGTTCATGCCGGTCTCGTCGCACACATAGCGGAGGAGATCCTTGAGGGGCACCTTTGTAAGGCTGATCTCGTTTTTGATCACCGGATCAATGGCCTTCCCCTTGTCGTCCTTCGGGGCGATGAACGAGATGTTGATCCCTTTGCCCTCCGGATCCGCGCTTTTGCACAGGTCCTTGATCAGGATGATGGCGCTGGAGAGCCTGGCGTCCTGGAGATCTATCTTTTCAATGACGATCTTCTCGATTTTGGCTCTCAGCGGAACTTTTGATTCATCGGCGGAATTCACGGACAAGGCGAATACGGCGATCAGGAAAATGGGAATGGAAATTCTCATAGGTACCCTCCCTTATGTGAATACACAGACTGCAGTGATATTGTCCTCGCCCCCACCGCGGAGGGAGGCGTATATCAGATTCTTTACGGCCTCATAAGGATTGGAGGCGTCGTTTATTATGATTTCAATCTGAGGATCCTCGAGATGGACATTCACGCCGTCAGAGCAGAAGAGGAACCTGTCGCCCGGCTTCCTGTCAAAAACATTTATCTCCGGCTTGAAGTCTAGGGTGGTGCCGATGGACTTTGAAATTATGTGGGCGAACGGATGGTTCCTGGATTTTTCCCTGCTGATGATGTTCCTCTTGATGAGTTCCGCTACGAAGCTGTGGTCTTCCGTGAGGCACTTGAGGTTACCGTCCCTGAGCCTGTAGCATCTGCTGTCGCCTGCGTGGGCTGTTATGATCGAATCAAAAGTGTAGATTCCGGCGACCAGCGTCGTGCCCATTGGATGCTGGACGTTGAAGGTCTTGTTGAGCTGGTATATGGAGTCGTTTGAGCTTGAAGTTTCCACATCGAAGAATTTGGACGCCTCTTCGGACGTCGTTTCGCGCCAGAGGAGACTTTTTTTCCAGGCGATCAGGAGGGTCCGCACGCACATCCTGCTTGCAATGTCGCCGCTGTCATGGCCGCCGATGCCGTCGGCGATTGCGACGAAGGCGCTTTTATGGGTTTCATCGACGCAGTATACGTAGCTGTCCTCGTTGACTTCCCTGACGAGGCCAACATGGGTGCTGGCCACGACATCAAGTGGAGTGATGTTGTCACATGCTACAGTTTTATTTTCGGAAGAATCCTGCATTTTTCCTAAAGCATAAATTATGGGAGCCTCTAAAAATATTTAGCGATTCCCTTATTATGGAACCTAAATCAAGATCCCCCGCCCAGACCACTCAAATTATATACAACCATAGATTGGAAATGCAAGGTTTTTGAAGGGATAATACATGAAAAAAGAAAGTACTTTGAAAACTATTTTGCAATTCTCGTAGTTTCAGCTATACTTTCTGTCCCTCCTTGAGCCTTGTCCAGGCGGAAAGGAGGTTGAAGGACATCTTGTACTGGCAATAAACAAAAACATGGAGTTCTCCGATGAAAGCAACTGTTGACAAAATCCGGAATTTCACTGTGGCGGGCCATACCAGCAGCGGCAAGACAACCCTCTGCGATCTTATGCTTTTCAAGACGAAGATGGTTGAAAGGCTTGGCAGCGTGGACCAGAAGACGAGTGTTTCAGACTACACCACTGACGAGCAGGAGAAGCTGAGCAGCATATATACTACGGCCCTCAACTGCGCCTGGAACGATCATCATTTCTTCTTCCTCGATACGCCCGGATACGGCGAATTCGTCGGAGAGGCCATTGCGGCCATCCACAGCAGCGACGCGGTTCTTGTCGTAGTCGACGCTGTCTCAGGGCTTGAAATTGGGACAAGCAGGGCCTGGAAGCTCGCCAGGGACAGGAATCTTCCAAGGATGATCTTCATAAACAGGATCGACCGCGAACTCGCAGATTTCGACAGGGTGCTTAATCAGATCCAGGAGGCATACGGAAAGGGCGTCTGCGTTCCTCTTACATATCCCGTCGGGAAAGAAAACAGCTTCTCCAAAGTGGTGAACATATTGACTGACAAGGATGTTCCTGCCGAGATTGCCGATCAGGTTGCACAGGCCAGGGAGAAGATCATGGATGCCGTCGCCGAAACAGACGAGAAGCTGACTGAGAAATATCTTGAAGGCCAGCCTCTCACTGAAGATGAGATATCCAAAGGACTCGCCAAGGCCATCGCAAAGGGCACCCTGGTTCCCGTCTTTGCCGGAAGCTCCGCAAAGGACATCGGTGTCACAGAACTCATGAAAGGAATAGCGGACTTCTTCCCGGATCCTCTCGTCGCCGGCGAAAAGCTGATGAAGGATGACAAGAAGCTCGCCCTGAAACAGGACGGCCCCGGAATGGCGTTCGTCTTCAAGTCGATTGTGGATCCGTTCATCGGACAGCTGACCTTGTACCGCGTCTACAGCGGGAAGTTCATAGCTGAATCGGAAATGCAAAATCTTTCAACCAGGGAAAAGGAAAGATATGCGGCGATCTTCATCACCAATGGAAAGATCCAGACTCCGGTAAAGGAGGCGTTGCCGGGATTCATTGTTGCGGTTCCAAAACTCAAGGCCACCAAGATTTCGAACACGCTTTCGACAGATGCCCATGCCAGTATGTTCTTCGAACCTGTTCCGTTCCCGAGTCCTGTCATGTCCTATGCCATCACCGCCGTCAAGAGCGGGGAGGAGGAGAAGATCACTGCAGGGCTTACGAAGATCTCCGAAAGCGATCCTACGATCAAGCTTGATCGCAACGATGAGACACATGAGCTCCTCCTGCGTGGAATGGGCGACCAGCATATCCACCAGGTCGTCAAGAAGCTCAAGAACACCAACAAGATCGATGTAAATCTTGCGAGCCCGAAGATCCCGTACAGGGAGACGGTCACGTCCAACGGTGAAGGACACCACAGGCACAAGAAGCAGAGCGGCGGACATGGACAGTTCGCCGAAGTCTATCTCCGCGTGTTCGCAAATCCGACCGGATTTGAATTTGTAAACGATGTCTTTGGCGGCAGCATCCCGAAGAATTATATTCCCGCAGTTGAAAAAGGCGTCAAGGAGGCCATGCTCAAAGGGCCTCTCGCCGGCTGCCATGTCGAGAACATCAAGGTCTCGGTATATGATGGAAAGGACCATGACGTCGATTCATCTGAAATGGCGTTCAAGATAGCTTCCAGGGCGGCCTTCAAGAAGGCGATGCAGGTCGCAAGGCCGATCCTTCTCGAGCCTATCCAGAAAGTCAAGATAATGATTCCTGAGAAGTACATGGGCGACATTACAGGCGATCTAAACCATAGGCGCGGACGAATACTTGGAATGAACGTCGAAGAAGGAATGGAGGTCGTCAATGCCGATATCCCTCTTGCCGAAATGGCCCGCTATGCCAGCGAACTTCGCAGTCTTACGCAGGGCTGCGGCTCCTTTGAAATGGAATTTTCAAGGTACGAGCAGGTTCCTGCAGTGGTGGCCAAGGTTATAATCGAAGCCTACAACAAGTCGGTCCAGGAGGAAGTAGAATAAAGATCAAGTTTGCAACGAAGAAATCATTCGTCAGGATTGCCATAGGATTGGCGGTCCTGGCGATTTTTTTTACCGCATTCATATACTGCTTGGTCTCCATGCCCGGGAAAAGCTATTCCGGCGTGCTTCCAAAACTTTCCAGTGATGAAAAGGAGCTATCCTCGAATCTGCGGAGGCATGTCGAATATCTTTGCTCGGAGATCTGCCCCAGGAACTTCCTCAATCCGAAAGGCCTTGCCGCTTCGGCGGATTATATCGACAGGCAGTTCCGTGAATTCGGATACAGCCCCGTCCGCACCCAGTTCAAGGCCGAAGAAGGCCTGTTAAAGGACTATCCGAGTGCTCCGGACAATGAGATCACCTACGAGAATATTGCCGTCGAGATCAGAGGCAGCAGGCTGCCTGATGAGATATTTGTGATCGGAGCTCATTATGATTCTCCCGCGGCAGTCGATGGATGCAGGGCTGCAAACGACAATGCGTCCGGAGTCGCCGCCGTCCTGGAGCTTGCACATAGATTTTCCGGAAAGACTTTCGACAGGACAGTCCGTTTCGTCTCATTTCCCAACGAGGAGCCTCCTTTTTTCTGGACAAGCTCGATGGGGAGCTATGTCTATGCGAAGGGATGCAGGGACAGGAAAGAGAAGATCATCGGCATGTACAGCCTTGAGACTATCGGCTATTATTCCGACAAGCCGGGAAGCCAGGATTATCCTCCGCCATTGAAATATGTCTATCCCGACAAAGGGGACTTCGTCGGTTTTGTGGGAAACATCTCATCGATCGGCCTCATAAGGAAATCGGCCAGTATCTTTAGGAAGAAAGTGAAATTTCCAAGCGAAGGAGCTGCCCTTCTTTCCAGCATTCCCGGGGTCGGATGGTCGGACCACTGGTCATTCTGGGAGATGGGATATCCTGCACTGATGGTCACCGACACTGCGCCTTTCCGATATCCCTATTACCATTCGTCCTCTGACAATCCAGACAAGCTGGACTATGACAGCATGGCACGCGTGGTTGCTGGCCTTGATCTGGTCATCCAGGAGATATTGAATTCGAAGTAAGGAATCTAGCACAGGCATCTTGCCTGTGTCTTTTCACTCCCATGGATGCTACTCATGGTATTACGAACGCGGCAGCGTTCCGTCGGAGTGCGGTGACAGAGTCACCGCTAGATTTGTTAGCAGTTTATGTCGTAGCTAATCGCTAAAAACTATCGAAGACATTCAATTTGTCTGTCTTAAAGGTATCAATCATTCGCTTAAATCCGGATGGAGCATTCAACTTGAACCATGCAGCTGAACACCAGTCATAATTCTCTGCGACAGGAATAATCCCATGATGTACTGGATTGTTGTGGACATATTTTAATCTCGCATAATAGGATTTCTGATTTGCGATTCGCCTGTCCCAGTACTGGAACCAGACCTTACGTCCGGGCATCTTGTCAATTTCATTAATCCTCAATGCAGACTCCTTATGAAGCCGGTAAAGGAGATTCTTGATCTTTTCTGGAGATTTTCCCGGTGAACAGACAAAGTGGTAATGGTTGGACATGACTGCCCATGCCGGGAGAGGAATTTCAAATTCCGAAGTAAGATTAAGAAGTTTGTCAGTGAGAAGAGAAAGCTTTTCAGGAGAGTTGAAGATAAGTGTCTTCTTGTAGGTGCCTGCCGTGATCATGTAGGAGCCGGGCTCGAAAATACGGTGTGGCGGCGAATGCGGCCAGTCGGACATAAGGTTTCCCTTTTTTACGAAACTATAATGGTATGAACTGCATTTTACTAATTGACGGATTGCGGTTCTGGCAAAAATGGAAAGCGCAGATTTCATCTGCGCACTCCAGCGGATGCTTCGCATCGTAAGACATGGGAACAGGAATAAATCCCAATATTTGAATGATATTCTTACGATTCGTGGCCACCGGCGCACGAATCCGATGGAGTGCGTGTGACGGAGTCACCGCTTTCATTTCTTATTTGTAGCAGACCAAAGACGCATCGCGTCAAATAGAAAGCGCAGACTTTGTCTGCGCACTCCAGCGGATGCCTGCGGCATCGTAATACGGATGCGGATTTCAACTTCCTGTTATCGGGAATGGGAATATAAAGAGGTTTTTGGGGTTACGTTTTCGCAATTGACTTTATTCCATTCCCAGTTTCACTCATCATAATTCCGCATCAGCGGAATTATTTACGGCACCATTGTCTGGGATTTTCCGCCGCTGGCAGGAGCGGCGCCGGAGGGGGCAGGGGATTTCTCATCTTCGCCGGGAGCTTTCTGTGCAGCTCCGGAAAAACCTTTGCCTTTGCAGTCCGGACAGGTGACCTTGCCACGGCCTTCGCAGTCAGGGCACATGACTTTTGTGAAGCCGACGCCGTTGCAAAGGTCGCATTTCTCGGTTTTCGGACATACCATCTTGCCGATACCGCCGCAGTATGAGCAGACGGTGCTCATTCTGCCGGTCCCATTGCATGCAGGGCATGTTCTCGTCGCATAGTTGGGGTAATAATAGAACGGGCTGACTGTCCCCACAACCATCACAGCGCCGCTTGAAAGATAAAGATACGGTCCGCAAGGATAGGAATAATAGCCTGAGATCACTCCACTTCCCCCGCACCTTGTGCAGGTTCTTAGGAATTCTCCAAGTCCGCCGCAGATGTTGCAGACCTTGTGGCCGCTTCCTTCGCACAAATGGCAGGCGATCCTTCCGTTATCGCATTTCGGGCATTTCTTGTTGACTTTCCCTGCGGCCTGGCATTTAGCGCAGGAGATCTCCCCACCGCCGGAACATCTCTTGCATAGCTGCTCTGGATTTATCCATGATTTTCCCGCCAGGATGTGTCCGCTCTTGAGATGGTAGTCCAGAATGGCTGCAGGGAAGACTTCATAGTTGTAGATGGCGAGATTTTTCTTCTTCAGGGAGCTGTCAATGCCTTCGTTCATGCTCTTGACCTGCGCTCCAAGATCCATCGCCTTGCCCATGAGCTCAGTAAATGACGGATTGACCTTTATCAGGAAGGACTGCGCCTGTTCAAGAAAACGCCTCGCATGTCCTGGATATTCGTCCACGCGGCCCTTTGCCTGTGCGACAAGAGTGGCGGCGGAATCAAGATTCCCCATGGAGACAGCCTTTTCGTAGTCGATGTCGGCGACATCTTCAATTCGATACTGAAGGGTATCCCCCTGTGACTCGAAAAATATCGAAACCTTGTCTCCGCCCCTGTAGGTTCCATGGATTATCCTTCCATCCTTCAAAATGAGAATTCCTGAACCCGCCTGCTTTTTAAGGGCATCCCATCTCTTTTGCCTCAATGTTTCCTTGTCGAGCTGCGAATTCCGCAGCTCCTGGGCCTTGGCGGGCGTCATCCAGCTCCCATTGAAATATTCAAGACCTTTCTTTTTCTGTTCGACCGAGAGTTTCGCGAAGGCGCTTTCCCTGCTGATGGAGACTCCCTTGCTGTCCCTGGGGATTTTTATAGTCGCGCTGAATCCACGCCTTTTCACTGCGACAAAGAAGTAATTGTCATTGGAACTGAGTATAGGCATCTCCTCTCCGGAGCTGATCAGGAATGGAACTATTTCGGCCTCGATACCGCCCCGGAAATACATGTAGGATTTGTCTTTTGAAGGATCCATGAGGATCATATACTTCTGGTACTTCGGGATTTTGCAGCAGACGTCGCTGGTGTCTATTTTAACAAGGAAATAATAGAAGTCGCCGGAATCCTGCATTATTGGAAGCCTTGTCTGGGGGGCGATGAAAATCCTGGTGCTGTCAGGCTCGATATCGAGGTCGGACAGGGCCGTAAGGTATCCGATCTTTGATTCGACCAGGGGAGGATTGACGGACTGCCTGATTGGACCTACGGCCTCGTCGCAGAAGAGACAGGGATGGAACGCGCAGAAGAGGAGGACCAGCAGGATTGTCTTTTTGCAGGGCATCATTGCTCCTATACGAAATTTTCACGGTGCTTTATGACCACGAGAGTTTCGTCGTCGGACTGCGGGGTCTCTTCAACGAACATGTCGACGGAGCGGAGCATCTTTTCTATAGTCTCCTGCGGTGAGCTTCTGGTTTCACAGGATGCCATGAAATTATCCCTCAGCCTATCCATGCCGAACTCCTCGTCGTTCTTGTTCAGCGCCTCGGTGATACCGTCGGTATAAAGCAGGATTGACAGATCCTTCTGGAAGGAGAATGTGAACGTCTCGAATTCATCCACCATGTCGCCGGGCATGAGTCCGAGCGCGGTCCCCTGGGTGAATATCTTCCTCAGCGAGTGGTGGTGGGAGGGTACGAATATGAGGAGTTCCGTATGTCCCGCCCTGACGTATTCTATAGTGTTCTCCTTCCTGTTGAGCACGCAGCAGGCGATAGTAATGAATCGTTCGGCGCTTGTGTCCCTGTAGAGGTTGTTGTTCAGATCCTGCATGAGTTCGTTCAGAGTGGTATATCTTTCAATGTTCGCCCTGATGAAGCTCCTCGCCATGAACATCAGCAGGCATGCGGGAATTCCCTTGCCGCAGGCGTCTCCGATGATCACCAGCAGGCGGTCCTTGTCGATCTCGACGAAGTCATAGAAGTCGCCGCTGACCTCCTTGGCGGATTTGGAAAAGGCGTGCACCGAGAACTGCCCCCATTCTGGAAACTCCTTCGGAAGGAGCGAATGCTGAAGCTGCTTGGCGAATTCGAGTTCCTGGTTGATCCTCTGCTGTTTGCTCAGGGTTGAATAGACTTTCACGATGTTATATGCAAGTTCGACCTGTCCTGCCATGAATTTCAACGAGCTGAACTGTTCCGGTGAGAAAGGTTTCCCATCCTCCCTGTTGTTGACTGCGCATACCACGCCGATCAGCTTCCCTTCCTTCACCATCGGCACGGCCATCAGTGTTTCTATGGGGATTACAGCGCCAGTGGCGGCGATGCGTGGATCCTCCGCGGCATCCTCGAGTAGGAGCGATTCCCGGTTCTGGGCGATTTCACCGATGATCCCGTCCCCGACCTTGATCTTCTCCCTGCGCAGGGATTCAAGGATGAAACGGGGCTTGGTCAGTACATATTCCGTCGATTTGTGCAGCGGAGGGAACGCCCCGGCAATGCCTGCGGCCTTGAGAAATCCGTCCTCCTCCAGCGTGAAAATGCAAAGCGAACTCGCACCCACCAGATCCGCGACATAACGGGCTGTCATGTTCATGGAATCCTCAATTTCCTCGACAGTCTTCAGGTTCTTCGAGAATATGCTGAGGAAATTGCCTATTTCCGCCTTCTTGTGGAGAGTGTCGTCCAAGAGCCTTCTCAGGTTGAAGTTCTTGAATCTGAGATGGAAGATATAGCCTGCCGCAATGATCAGCAGGATTATGAGAACAATTTTAAAATGCATGTCTGACATAATATATTGTGCAGATCCCGATGCCCAAGAATGACGGCAACCGCCATTTTCAGGGAAAGCTCATCCTGAAATCTGAACTGAATAACCTAATTTTTCTATTGGAAAATACAAGGGAACCTCTAAAGATTAGCATTCGGCGTATTTTTGTTACTTGTCGTCCATCCATAATTTACTTTTGCGCGCCATATGCTAGTTTTCAAAGGTTTCCATAATATGCACAATCGAATTGTCTGCAATTTTGAAGGAGAAGAAAAATGACAGGGCAAGGAGGGCTTTTTGTGAAAATATGCGGCATCATCCGTAAAGAAGACGCTGTTTTCGCGTCGGAATGCGGAGCTGCGGCGCTTGGTTTCATCGCCTATCCAAAAAGCCTCCGCTTCATCCCAGTTTCCTCCGCAGGAAAAATAATGATGGAAGTCCCCGGAAATATCCTGAAGGTGGCGGTCTTTGTCAATCCCACTTCCGACGAGGTTGCAAAATACATCGATGCCGGAGCCGGCGTTGTCCAGCTCCACGGCGATGAAACTGCGGAGTTCGCGGAAAAAACTGCGAAGTCCGCAGAAGTCTGGAAGGCCATACGGCCAAAGACCAAGGATGATGTTTTGAAATTCAAAGGGTTTCCTGCATCAAAATTCCTGATTGACAGCTCCAGCGGCAATGCCTATGGAGGGACTGGAATTACAGCCGACTGGGAACTTGCGAAATTCGCAGTTGAGGCACTTGGCGTAGCGGTCATCCTCGCAGGCGGGCTCAGTCCTGCGAATGTCGCAGAAGCTGTAGGGCAAGTCCGGCCTTTTGGAATTGATCTCAGCAGCGGGGTGGAATCGTCCCCCGGGATCAAGGATCATGCAAAGATAAGGAAACTCTTCGAGGAAATAAAAAAGACTTAACTACGAACCATTGCTCATTCTCAATAAGATAGTAATTCATCGAAAGAAACAGTTTTTCTGAATATCATTCGGCCGCGTTGTTGTTTCCGCCCATGCTGATCAGCTTGTCGACGATGCTGTCGCTGATCTTGGTGTTTGCGGTCAGGAATTTGTCGGCGAATTTATACGCCGTTACTCCAAGTAGGTACGTGCTTCCCGTGTCCGCCATAGCTTCTTTGCGACGGCGGAAGCATGTACCATCTTGACCATAAGAATGGGACAGGCTTCCTTCGACAAGCTCAGGACAGGAAAGCCCGTCCCTACTTTAAGAACGCGCAATTAATTGCGCTGCTACCAGCAAAATCAAGACAAACTAAAGTTTGGACTCCAACGGGCATATTTCCATGGCAACCGTTTTATTGTATTTTGAAATCCGCTCAACGGTTAATGCGAAGTCGTTTTCCCGTGGAATTCACGGAAGAGGGACTGGGCTGTCCTGTCCTTTTTTATCAGGCGGATCTGGCTGGCGAGTTTTTTAACCTGCATTTCAACCAGGATTTTGCCTTTTTCACGGCTGCCCGGCGTCTTGTCGGCCGCAAGGTGGTCCGGATAGTTCGAGTACCAGTCTATTCCAGTTGAAATATTGTCCTCCTGGAGCTTTTGAAGGCGCTTCAATGGCATGCCATTTCCGATCGGTGCCGGAGTTTTGACAAGTTCCGGATAGAAATACATGATCTGGCTGGTCTCCTTCTCTCCTCCATGTCCGTCCTTCTTCGCCTTCATGATCTTCAGTCCTGCGCAGTTGGCTGTCATGAAAGGTGTTACTCCGTAAACAGTATAATCCCTTTTCTTGTCGTTGAACATCATGTTGAAGAAGGAGAGGAAGGCGAGATTGCCGCCATGGCCATTGACGATGATGATCTTCCTGAGGCCGTTCCTTCCGATCTCGTCGCAGATGTTCTCGAGGAGGGGCATGAGGAGGTCGAACTTCAGGGCGACAGTTCCGGGCTGGTGCCTGGCTTCGGATATCTGGCTCAGGTAGAAATATGGGAACACTACGGCCGGCTCCTTTTCCGCGGCAAGGCAGCATAGCTTGTGGATGAAGAGGATGTCGGTTCCGAGAGGAAGATGTCCGCCGTGCTTTTCAATGCATCCGATCGGCAGCAGGCATACTCCGTTTGTCTTTTTCACGGCCTTTGCAAAATCCGGAGAGGTGATCTTGTCCCATTCCATGATAAAAATTCCTTTCAGTAATAAAATTTACAAGGTAAATTCTATAATATACTGCAGGAAGAATATTTTTCACGGTTACCAGGTGTCTTTGCCAACATAGGCCCCTGCCGCTATTTGGCCTTGTATTTCACTTCTCCGCGCAGGTAGGCTGCATGAAGGCCTTCGTTGAACTGGTTGGACAGGTTGTCAGGCTTGGAGCTGCGGAACGGCTCGCTGTGTCCATCGGCGAATGAAACCGAAGTCTGCCTGTTGTGCCGGTACATGACCCAGCGTGTATATTTCATGTTGTCGCGGGGTGCATCGTCAAACTTATATAGCTGCGACCACTCATAGGCCTTGTGTCCGTTCGGGGCGACATAATCCCACTGCCCGGCAATATTGTTGAGGGTGGTGTCAACGAGGATGATAGTCTTTTCAGTTTTTAAGAAGCTTGAATAGGGAACTGAACGGATGTTCGTGTCCCAGCAGCTGTTGTAGCCGATGCCAAGCCTGTCCCAGCTCGGGGCCGTTATCAGTGACGGGCACAGCGCGGTATACGCATTGTTATCTGTCGTGTTCAATCTAGTATTGCCTATGTACTGTCCGATAAAGCGGTTGGAGTACCAAGGATAGTTGCCGTTATAAGGATAAGCGGCATCTGCGGCAAAGGTCTGCAATACCGGAGGCAGGCGTTCATTGAAATCCATCGTATATTGAATCATGCCCAGTATGATCTGCTTATGGTTGGAAATGCAATTAGTCAATCTGGCCTCCTCCTTGGCCATTTTCAGCGCAGGCAGGAGCAATGCGGCGAGAATCGAGATGATCGCAATGACCACAAGCAATTCAATCAAAGTAAACTTTGATTGAATTGGCCTACGTCCCCTGACGGGTAACTTCGGCTGGCAGGCCACGAGCAGTTCTATTAACGTGAAACAAGTTGCTACAGTCCGATTTCTCTTCATTAGCTCCATCAGGCATGTAACGATATTTTCTTTCGAGGTATGCATTAATACATTGCCTTGGCAAAAGGTTTTGAAGAAGAAGGAGTGTCGGATGTGTCGCCCTGGGCGTTTTTCGTGTAGTCCACATGTCCGTCCATCAGAAGCAGGTTCGCATGATCCAGATGCCGGTAGTTGACATTCGTTGTGGTGAGATTTCCAAAATTTGTGCCCCCGTTGCTGTCGATGATCAGAATGATTTTTGTCGGTTTCCATGAGGATATTAATCTGTCTGTGACGGGTACATAGGTTTTGGAAAAGGACCATCCGCTCCCGGAATCACTTGCCCAAGAGGTAAATTTCGGAAAGGGCCAGTCACTGTTGTTGTAGGAAAATCCCGTGTTCACCAGTGAAGATCCCGAATACTGCTTGAACCAGGCCGGACAGTAGAGCGCCTGATTGGAAGGAACTTGTTCCTGCGGACTGTAGGCGGATGCGCAGATACGGGTGTTTCCAACGTATTGCCCCATGAATATTGCAGAGTACCAGGGTATCCAAGCGTCACGTGTCACACCGTTCCAGACATATGTTGTGTGATGGAGGCCGTTTGGCGGGAAATAACTGTTGTGGTCATTCCAGTACATGAGAAAGCCCGTCCCTACCTGCTTCATGTTTGACCTGCAGAGAGTATCCCATGCCATCTCCTTGGCATTTTTCAGCGCCGGGAGAAGAAGAGACGCAAGAATTGCGATGATCGCAATTACGACGAGTAACTCGATTAACGTGAATTTCGAACGAGTTACTCGTCGCCCTGAGCATGCCGAACCTGTCGAATGGGCCACTAGCAGCTCAATGAGAGTAAAAGAATGAAATGTTGTTTTGTTATTCATTTCAATTGCACGTAGAATTCCTTGTTGTTATATGAATTGCCGTAATTCTTCGTAGTGCCCACGTGTCCATCCATCAGCAGGATGTTTGCAGACCTCAGATGGGGGAGGGTTCCATTGTATTCACCTGCGGCCGGATTCCAATGTTTCAGGGAGGAGCCCCCATCCACCTCCGCAAGTACCAGGACCTTGTCGAACAAGCGGCCCAGGACGATCTTCTTGTAAGTGGAGTGAGTCGCGGGATCGGTCCTGAAGTCGATCGCCGGATTGAAATCAGGGATGGGCCATGCGGTCCTGTTATAACCTATGCCCAGCGCGACTTTAGAAGAACCTTTGTATGCATTTATGAAAGTAGGGCAATAAAGAACCGCATTCGAGGGCTTTTGTTCCTCTTCCGAGAAGTTGGTACAGCCAATAGTATTGTTGTTGACATATTGGCCGAGATAGATGTTTGAAAACCATGGTATATACAGGGGATTTGCGGTTCTAGTCACCCCTTTCCATGTGTATGTGGAGAACATTCCGGAGCTTGGCGGATAGTAGTTGTCGAAGTCCTGCTCATACATGTTGAAGGCGCTTCCCAGCTGTTTCATGTTTGAGGCGCATAGGGCTCCCCAGGCCATATCCCTGGCGTTCTTCAACGCCGGCAGGAGCAGGGCGGCGAGTATTGCGATGATCGCAATTACGACCAACAGCTCAATGAGCGTAAAATACCCCCCTGCCAATTTCTTCATGGCAAGCTCAGATTTGTTCCCAGCACGATTCATGGCATCTCCTTAATTCGTAATGCCTTGACCCTGCCCCCTCATCTCCCCAAGGCCAATTATATCAAATTTACTTTCAAAACACAAGCTTTAACGCAAAATTGCCGCTTTTGAGCTGATCTCTTATGTTGGGGTAAACTGCTTCAGAGTGATAACTCTCTGAATACCAAGACACGCTGAAGCTGTGAACTCCAACAAGATTCACTTCTGCAACAAGCATTTTATCTATTTTAAAATCAGTTCTATTCAACATTGTCACTTCCCTCTGATCTGGTACATTTTTTCAGCCATATCACGGGCGGACTTGACGGTCTCAGCATATGGCGTATCGCAGATGTCCACAAATCCGCATTGCGCATTTTCACCATCGTTGCGGCCTGTGGTCGCCTCATCCTGGTACTGGAACCAATGGACACCGACGATCTGCGGATTGTCCAGCGCGCTTTCAACATACGCCGCATATTTCTTTGCGCGGTCCGACTGGGACTCGGCCGTGAACAGCCCTCCCCAGAACAATCCCCTGTCCATCCCTCCGAAATGGAATTCACCGATGATGACCGGAGCGTCCCTCTTGTCGGGAAGCGCTATGTCGCGCACCGAAGCGCAGTAGCGGTTGTAGCTGACCACGTCGCAGTATTTCACGGCGGCTTCTATCACATTTGAGGAGCCTCCCACGCAGCGGCAGCCGAGATAGAGGCGGTTGGGCGCGTATTTCTTGATTATCTCCTTGATCGTCTTGAAATAGACATCGGCGGTAAGGCCGGTGAAATCCACCAGATCCTTCTGGGACTTCTCAGTGTTCGGTTTTGATTTAGTTTCGGCCGCCAAGGCATCCCAGTCCGCAAAAGACGTTCCCCATGCCGTATTTAAGGCGGCGATATCAGGATAACGTTCCTTGAGGAAGGATACGAGCTTCTGTTTCGCGGCCTGCTTCGCCGGCGAGGCCAGCGAGTTCCTTCCGAGCGCTTCGTCTCCGCCCCATTCCATCTCGTTGTCGATGAAGTATCCGATGCACCAGGGATCGTCATGCGTGGCCTTCAGCCATTCCTTCACGCGCTGGTCGATTACCTTTGAGAACTCCGGATCGAATACGTCCGGGAATTTCATCTTGTTGTCCCTGAGATTCGGGGAGGAATACCAGAACGTCGCAGTGTAGGGAGTCTTTTTCTGCAGGTAAATACCGTGGAACGACCAGTTCGCGATCGTGTTGATCCCCCAGCTGCGGAGACGGCGGTGGACGACGTCCGGATATATGTTCTTGTAGTCTTCGCCATATTTGCGCATTATGTTCGCCTCCGAGAAATTGAATGCCTCCGGTTCCTTGCCGTTATAGTAGCCAGAATAGATCTTCCAGTGTTTGAAGCGGAATTTGCCCAGGGGAGAATCCTTGGCGGGCATATCCTTGAACCATGTGTCCCTGTCCGCGATTATCGTCGATCCGGAATTCATGTTGACGCAGCAGAGTCCTGTGCTGAAGAAAAGTTTGCCATCGGGATCCACCAGCCACCATTTGCCGTTGTGTTTCTCGGTGCGGAAATTTCCGGTTGCATTCAGCTGCGGGCCGTTCGCCCAGCCGCCCCATTTGTTCCATTCCTTCGGACCCGGATCAGCTTCGAGCTGCTTCGTCTCCTCGTCCCTGCGCTTCTGCATGTCCTCAAGGGACTTTGCCTTTCCCGGCCAGTCCTTGTGGATGAACTGCCCGAACTCGTCGATGAAAGGGAAGAAATCATTCTTGGTCATGCCCGCCCATTTCGGAGTCTCATATTTGCCGAATGCGCGTATGTTCGAAACTTCAACGGTATTGTCAGTGGGAGTGCTTGCTGTGAATATGGTCACGGCAATGATCTTTGACGGTTCAATTCCTCCGCTCTCAAAAAGGCCCTGCGGATAACCGTTCATCCCGAAAAGCTTGATGTCCGTAGTGTTCTTCCGCTTCAAAGGTATGCTCATGGTGACGCGCTGATCGGGCTGGATGCCTATACGTTCGGTCATGCAGTTCTTGTGGCCGTCTGCGCCGGGATTGTCGATCCTGACGAACAGATCTATGTCATGCTTGTCGATGTTACGCACATCCAGGGTGATGAACTCGTAATTGGAAAGATCCCAGGAACCTCCCGGTGCCGGGATGTTGACACCAGGCCATCCTTTGTTTGCAAAGGTCGTGATTTTAACGGAGGGCGCTTTTTCAGTGCCGGAGTTCTGTATGTCGGCTCCGTTCTTTTTTACAGCGGCGGTGTCATAGGAAGGACTGAAGACCACAAGATTCCCGTCCTTGTCCGGGAATTGGACAGGGAGTGTGTCGGCAGACATGAGTGTTCCAGCGGAGAACAAAGAGCCAATGGCGATTGCAGCCAGTTTTCTTCTTGAGATTATCAGCATTTTAAACCTTTCATTTTAATACCATGGATGATTGGATTGATTGATGGTTGCATTCCAGAATTTGAACCCAATCATCCAAACATCCAATAAGCCATCCATCCTCTTGTATCCAGCATCCGGAATCGTGTTTTTTGAAAAAAATCTCATAATTCCAACTATTTTTAAGGCTTATCCCCCGGTTTTCCGGTGGCGCGGATCCTTTCAATACGGAAAAACCGTTCGGTTTTCGGCTTGGAGACAAACAACATAAGTGAAACTATTTTCGACGGATCAAGCTTGAAGCCCGGTTTACCCCAGGAATATCCGAAATGCACGGCGACGGTGCCTGACCTGCCAGGTTGAATGATCTTTTGTTCGGTGTTCCATGGTTCGGTCTGCCAGTAGCCGGCGTTGTCTACTCTGAGGCAGAAAATTATCTCTTCCTGGCTGTAGTTCGTCAGATCCACTTCGATCCTGCCGAACTTCGAAAAATCCAAAGGAGGATCGAAATCAATGGACACCCCGGGATATACATGCAGGCTGTTTGGGATGCATTTCACATCAAGCACCTTTCCCTTGGCGCCGTCCGAGATAATGAATTCAGCGCCTTCCTTAGTATTGTTCGGGGCGTTCCCCCTTATCTGCTTTTCAATACCCTTCTGGGCGAAGTCGACCACGAGCTTGTCGTCCTGGGCGCCCGCGCAAATTCCAAGCGTGAGAATGAAAGCGATTCCAGCCATGGTTTTCCTCGGCATCATCTTCAAGATTCCTTTATATTACTAATCGTCTCATAATAGTCTCGACGCATTTCCTCTTCAACGGAGCGCGGGTTTTCCAACCCGCGGCATTCTTTCTATGGCGGGTAAGAAAACCCGCCCTCCTTTGTTTTTGAACTCCATTCTATTTCGAGACTATTAGTAACCTTATTTCAAAATCTCTAATTGGTTAAGACCCAATCATCCAGCAATCCATCCATCCGTTTTCATCTCTTCAGCGCCGCTTCCAGCAGCAGATCAATAGTAGTGTCCGCCACACACTGATACCGGTCGGAGGCCCCGTAATACACTTTCACGGAACCGTCCTCTTCGACGATCTGCGAGGACGCGAAAACGACTGTCGGCACATGTCCTGCTACCTCTTCGGAAGTTTCCGGGGTGAGGATCGGCTCGTTCCCCACGCGGATGATCTTCCATGGCTCCTTCAGATCCGTAAGCATGATGCCAGCGTGATAGACTGATTCGTGCGTGCAGACCAGCTGTACGCCGTGGAAAATAATAAGCCATCCTTTGGAAGTCCGGATGGGTGTGCCGCAGGGGCCGATCTTGCCCCAGGCCCAGGGCACGTCGTTGTGACGCAGGACTCTTTTATGATTCCCCCAGAATTGAAGGTCAGGGGACTGTGTCAGCCATATATCTCCCATTTCGTTCGGCCGCTCCAGTGCGGTGTAGAGACCGTTGATTTTTTCCGGGAACAGCACTGTGTTGCGGAATCCGCTTCCCGTGATGAATCCTTCCCAGGAGAATTTCTTGAAGTCCTTTGTGCTCATCAAACCCATCCTTACATCAGTGCCATGGACGCAGAAGGTGATGTAGTAGATGTTGCCGATTCTCGTAATGCGCGGATCGTACTGGTTTGCTCCGTATTCCCGGTATTCCTTGGTGTCAGGAAGCGGAATCATGTCGCCGATCTTCCATGCGTAGCCGTCATCGCTGTGCGCCAGCCAGAAGCTGTCGATAAGGTTGTAGCCCTCGGCCCGGAGGACCATCACATATTTCCCCTTATGCTTCACGGCGGAACTGTTGTAGACTCCGCGGCAGCTGAAGGGCATTATGTCGTTCGTGACGATCGGATTTCCGGCATATCGTTTCAGTATCTGCTTCTTTGGATGGATGATCGGCATTTAAAACTCCTTATTACTGTTGCCGGCCGGAGGCCAGCGCTCCTTTAAATTATAAAACTTGCGTCCGCAAGTTTTATTTCCATTCGTCCTTCTGCCATACTCTTACATAGTCAACCGTGAAATATGCCGGCAGCTTGCTGTCATCGACATTGCATCCGGCCCCCCATCCGCCGATGGGCATCGTATACATGATGTATTCCGGCACACTGGCGATGCGGTCGTTCTTCCATGTTCCAACCACGTTGCCGTTGCAATAGAGCGTGATTTTGCCGGGTTCCCAGAGAAGACCGGAGGTCAGGAAGCCATCCTTGTCGGTATAGAAATAAATGCTTTCCGTGCCGATGGACTTGTGTTTCTCCTTGTAGCCGTCCCAGTGAAAAGCGGCATTGTAGTGGTAGGCTCCGTAACGGACAAGATATTCCATGATGTCGAATTCCATCCCGCCGTTGGTCGTGTCCTGTCGTTTCCACCATATTCCTGCATCCTTGCCGCGATCAGGCATAAGCCAGAACGCAGGCCACATGCCAACTGTCGTCGGGAGCTTCATCCTCGACTCGAAATATCCATACTTCTGCGTGAACTTGCCGAAGGTGGTGACGACTGTCGTGGTGTATTTTATGTCCTTGAATTTCGGGAGTGCTTCCGGGATTTCCTTCGGTTTGTCCGTCTTCAGCTTCAGAAATCCGCCTTCAACTGACGCGTTCTTTGCGACGTGTACCGAAGGGCTCCCCCACCAGCTCTTTTCGCCTTCTATCTCGATGGGGAAAGTATCCTCTGTGATGTTCTCCCTTATGTTGGGCAATGTCCATTTTGTCATATCAAGTGTGGTTCCATCGAAATTATCTTCAAATGTCAGCGTCCATTTTCCATCCACCGGTGGCTTCTTTCCAAGCCATTCGGGCATTGTCGGCCCCTTGGCAGCGACAGCCTTCACCGGATCAAGGGTGATCTTCTTCTCCTCGCCGTTCTGCTCCACGAATACCAGGAAGCCTTTGACATCGGCGCTTGAGAAAACGAAACCTGAGTTCTTGACCTCACCGTCCCAGATCTTGTCGGTGACGAACGGAACTATGACCGTCTTTTTGGCGCCTGCCTCGATGGTGGCGTCCGCATTCGCGCAGTGCTTTTTTCCGTCGGCGTTGTTGTTGTCGACCCTGCAGAAGATCCTGGCAGGCTTCGAACCATTATTGGTTATTGTAAATTCCACCTGGTTGCAGCCGGAAAGATCCCAGATCACGCCTTCGGGAGTTTTGAAGAAGGCGCCCGGCCATTTGTCCTTGGGCTCGGTCGAGAATGTGATTTGCGCGGAATTTCCGGCTATTACCGTCTTTGATCCGCGGTTATCAATCTGATTTTCAGAGAATCCCTTGGTGAATTCAAGGATTACGCCGTCCTTCGGTTTGACTTTTTCAATCGATCCCTTGGGCTTTTCTCCGGCCTTTCCGGCGGCGCGTATAGCATCGACGCGGAACTTGATCTCCTTCTTCGGCTTCGTCGTGAAGAGCATCACCATGGACACCTTGGACGGATCGAGCTTGAATCCGGGATTGCCCCAGGAATATCCGAAATTGACCTTTGCTGTTCCGGATTTGCCTGCGGCGAGGGAGAGATTCTCCCCGTTCCACGGATTTGTCTGCCAGTCTCCGGGATTGTCAACTCTCAGGCATATCGTGATATTCGTATCGGACAGGTTGGTGATATCCGCTTCCACGCGGCTGTTCTGCGACAGGTCCCATACTGCTCCATCAGGCGCGATCTTCACACCTGGATATCCATTAGTACCGGGTGTGTTCGTGACTTCCAGGACATTCCCGTTCAGACCGCCGACGATCGCGAACTTGGTGTCAGGACCGTTGTCTTTTATCCGTGATTCGACACCCTGCTGTTTGAAATCGATCAGCACCTTGTCCTGAGCGGCAGCAGCGAATCCCTGTGAAAGAAGACCAAAGACAAAGAATCCAGTGAATAAAGATTTCAGTTTCATATTGCTCCCTTTTTATTTTTTCATCTGTGTGTGTATTGTTCCATCGACCATGTCGTTGTAGGCGTTCTTCGAACCTCCGACATGTCCGTCCATGAAGGCGATGTTGCAGGTTCTCAAGTGCCGGTAATTCACATTGCTGGTGGTGAGATTGCCCCATATGCTTCCACCGTTGGTATCAACCAAGGTGACAAGTTTTGATGCGTTTGATACGGAGAGTGTAGGCTGGAACGGTTTTGCCACTACCGCAGGATCCTGCTTGTAGTCGATGCCCGACGTGAAGTTCGGGAACGGCCAGTCGTTGTTGTTGTAGCCGATGCCGGTCTGCACTCTTGACGCACCATAGTACTGCCTGTCCCATCCGGGACAGTATACAACCTGGTTCGATGGGAGCTGTTGCTGTGGACTGAAGTTTGAACAGCAGATGTGTTTTTGGTCGAAATATTGCCCGGCAAGTATTGCCGAATACCATGGAACCCAGACGCCGCTCGCGGCCGTGGTTCCAAATCCGGGACCGCGATAGACTCCCTCCCAGGTCAATTCCAGGAGATTGACGGTGTCAGGAGGGAAATAAGTCTCGTTGTCCAGTGAATACATGATGAAGCCTGAGCTCATCTGCTTCATGTTTGATCTGCACATCGCCATGATTGCAGTATCCTTCGCATTCTTGATCGCCGGAAGAAGCATGCAGACAAGTACTGCGATGATGCCGATTACCACAAGCAATTCAATCAAAGTAAACTTTGCTTGAATTGGCCTACGTCCCCTGACGGGTAACTTCGGCTGGCAGGCCACGAGTAACTCGATTAACGTGAATTTATTTTTTCTTTTCCCCGAAAAGAAAAAATTAGATTCGATGTCTTTCATACCCCTACCTCATTTCCTTGATGGTGTTTCCTTCGACAAAGTCGAATGGGATGACCACCGGCTTCGTTGGCTGCCCCCCGTTGTTGATCTTGTCATAGAGCAGGCGGGCCGCGATTTCCGCGACGTTCATCCTCGACGGTATATAGCTTGAAATGGCCAGGTCGTTCTCCACCCATTCCTGAGGGCAGAAGGAGACAAATGAAATGTCATCCGGCACTTTCAGTCCGTTCCTGTAGATTGAATACAAGACCGGTGTTCCTGTGAAGTGCATGTCATATGTGATAATCGCAGAGGGCTTGATATTTTTCAGGAGGTGATCAGTGGTGTAGGCGACGCGTTCATTTAGAGGAGTCTGAGTCCTGGTCCTTATCACAACAGGTTCAAATTTGGCCTCCTCCATCGCCTTCTTGTATCCGTTCATCCTGTCAAGCACGCTGAAATGGCATTTGGAAGGGATGGCCTCATCAATGCCGATTCCGTAGTCGACATATGCGATTTTCCTGTGGTTTCCCATGATAAGGCGCTTTGTTATCCTGTAGACTGCATCGAAGTCGTCGTGATGGACGCAGTCAGTTTTATGTTTTGACCCCAGCCAGACCACAGGCACGTTCATGTTGCTTGTCATCGACTCCAGCCATTCGGGAATGATATGGGTGATGCCTACCAGGACGCCGTCGACTGAATTCTCCCTGAAGATCACGGGGAGCTCTTCTCCGGCCTTTGTTTTTTCTCCAGGGAGTACATTGATTATTATGTTGTACTTGAGAGATGAAAGAGTCTTCTGGATCGAAAGCAGTATTTCACCTGAAAAAAGGGTGTTCCAGGAGAATGGACTGCCAAGCAGGCTTATGCATCTGTGCCTTCCCTTTCTCATCGCCTGCGCCGAAGTGTTCAGACGGTATCCCATCTCACTGGCGGTCTTCGATACAAGCTCCCGGGTCTCCTTCCGGTAGAGGTTCCCCTGGGTGCTGTTGAGGATCCTGCTTGCTGTCTGCGGAGTGACGCCGCATGCGCTGGCTATTTCTTTCAGGGTGACATTTTTCTGTATTGTATTAATCATGAAGACAATCTCCGTTTCGAGTTAATATTAACGTTAATATTATTTTGTCAAGTGATATTGAAAAATAAATTTTTATTTTTCAATATACATCTGACGGAATAGTATCCACGGATCAAGAAGAATTGTCTCCCCTTCATCATGGATCTTGAAGACGAAATGGCTGTGGTCGACTTCACCTGAAAGCACACCCGCGCCATTCGCAAACTGCTCGCCCTTCTTCAATGGACGATGCTCAGGTACTGCAAGAGAAGTCATGTGATGCGCCTGGAGGATCCATTCGGCCCCGTTCTCCCAGTGGTGGATCCCGCGCCAGCGGTTGTTGTTGTGCCCCATCTCAAGACTGTTGAAAAAGAAATGATCATGGATGTCAATCGGCGCCCAGAGCGGAGTCCCGCGCGGATGGTTGATGTCGAGTCCGCCGTGAGCCGACGTTCCGAAGTAGGCACCCATCCAGCAGTCCTCGCCTGTGTAGCAGTTCTCGATCTTCAGTCCAGGTTCCGGCAGTGGACACCACGGATGCAGCTTTACCGGACATATCCGCATAGTCGGATCCTGGATTGCGAATCTCGCATGTTTGCCCGGACGGCATCCGCCGTGGGTGTCGGTGAGAAATTCAAAGATGTCATCGACCGCATCGAACCAGATCTGGAGTCCGCCGATGGTCCAAGGCTCGTAGAAACTCTTCTGTGTTGACACTTCCCGCTCTAACTCAACTTCCTTTCCGTTGATTTTAAGCCTGCATTTGAAACGGTAGTCTGTCCTGGCAAGATGCTCCTCGATCTTGATCTGCTTAAGGGTAGTGCGGAATATCTCGGCCTTGGTGCTGACGAGTTCCATCCGGACAACGCTTCCGGATCTGAGCGTGAACTCCAGCACATCCCCGCGGTCCATCTCGACCGCTGTCAATGTATCCTTTGCTTCTTTTCTTATGATTGGCATATACAATTTCCGCCTCTCTATCATCCATTTGCCGTGGCTGATTGGCCGAATGGGAATCGTTATCCGGCTTTAATCTTAAGATCGCCCTCAACGTATCGGTGGATGACTCCGGATATGAGTGTCTGATAGGGGATGCCCATTTCCATTGCCTTTACCTGTATTCCAGTGAAATCGTGTTCATAAAGGCGTATGGTAACACGCTTGTCCTTTTTGAAGGTGTTGTCTGCGGCCGACTTGATAGATGCAATTTCAGCCTTTGTGGGCTTTGAAAGCTTCATTCTTCCGCTTTCATACGCATCTATAATGGCTTTCTCCTCGTTATCATATTTCATATTAGCTCTCCTTTTTTTCTTTTCTATACGCTTTTGTCGCCTTCCTGCTGGGGATGATTGTCTTTAAAAATGTTATTTCCCTTCCGACCACATAAGGAACCAGGTATATATATCCTTCCACAATGACAAAGAATATTTTCTGTTCAGGATAATTATCCTTGTCGGGATGCTCCGAAACTTTCCATAGATCACCCTTTGAAAGGTGGAATACTATCTTCTCAAAAGAGATCTTGCGTTCTTTCTTGAGCAATTCATTTTTCTCTGGATTCCATTCATATCTCATGGGAGCAGTGTACATCTAATGAATGTACATTTCAAGGAGTATTGGTGATTTTTATAACGCTCGATAATGACCGGACATTGCTATACCTAACCCGGGTTAGGCTATGTAGAAATCTTGAAGAAAAAGCATTCTCGCACAAAGTCACGGAGGCACAAAGGGAGATTCCTATGAATTCGTTTGTAGTTAATCCACCAAGGCGGATGTTCTTGATTGAATTGTTTACGTGTATAGTTTGGAAATTTCTTTGTTTGAATACTGGAGCTTGTCTGGAATTTGGAGGTTTGGAACTTGGAACTTAATTACAAGCGAGACGCCTGTGCTACATTGGTAAGAGTTGCCGGCGAGATCTGGCTTCGCTAAGATGCTACGCCAAGACAAGTGCCAGCGCTCCGATAATCAAGAACAACTCTTGCGAGCTTGATCCGCCGTCGCTAAGAAGCTATGGCGGACAGGCTACAAACGGAGACAGAATATCGAAGGTGGATGAATGAGAGTGTTTTTCTTGCTTTTTCACCGGTTCTGAACTATTTTCAATGCTACATAAAGTCCAAAATATTTACCGGGAGGGCCTCATCATACAGCTTAATGTATGCGCGTACCTCCCACGTGAATCAAAGGAAAAGCTATGCGAAGATTTGCCTGCTTCCTATTTGCGCTCTGTCAATTTTCTCTCACAATCAATTTAACCGCCGAGGATACCATGGAATTACATGTCGCTCCCAATGGCAATGACTCTTGGTCCGGAACACTTGCCCAGCCGAATGCTGGAAAGACCGACGGTCCGCTGGCATCACTTACCGGTGCGCGCGATGCGTTGCGGAAGCGTTTCGCCGGCAAAGCACCTGACAAGCCAGTGCGCATCCTCGTAGCCGACGGTCACTACACAATTACCGAGCCTCTTGTCCTGAGTCCCGAGGACAGCGGAACTGAAAAGGCGCCAATCTCATACGAGGCCGCCAAGGGCGCACGGCCCGTTTTCAGCGGTGGACGCCCCATCACCGGTTGGACTGCCGGAGCTGATGGCGTATGGACGGCGAAAGTGCCGGAAGTCGCAGCCGGAAAATGGTATTTCGAACAGCTTTTCGTCAATGGACGGCGGGCAGTGCGCGCACGCACTCCGAATAAATTCTGGTTCAATATACTAAAGGTCTTTGAAGAAAAACTTTCTGTGGACAAGAACGCCAAGCGCGCCAAGGAGGCTAGGCAGACGGTCTGGCTGCGCCCTGCGGATTTCGCATGTCTTGAAAAGCTGACGCCCGAGGAACTGAAGGACGTCAACCAGATCGTCTACCACAACTGGGACAACACGCGCCGCTTCATCGATTCGATCGATCCCAAGGAACATACCGTAACGACAAGCGGTGAAGCCATGAAGCCATGGAATCCCTGGAAGAAGGAATCGACCATTGTGTTCGAGAACTTCAGAAGCGCCCTTGACGTCCCGGGCGAATGGTTCCTGTCACGCGACGGCACCATTTATTATATTCCCCTGCCGGGCGAGGAGATAGGCAAGATCGAAGCAGTCGCCCCGGTGGCGGAGAAGTTCATAGTCCTGAAGGGTGATCCGGCTGCGAAGAAATATGTCGAGCACGTGAATTTCAAGGGGCTGACCTTCCATCATGCCCAGTGGATTACTCCTCCGAAAGGATTCGAGCCGTCCCAGGCGGCGTCTCCGATCGATGCGGTCATGATGGCTGACGGAGCTCTCAATATCGGGTTCGAGGACTGCGAGATCGGACACATCGGCACATATGCGATATGGTTTAGGAAGGGATGCCGCGACATTCTGGTGAGGCATTGCAATCTGTTCGATTTCGGCGCCGGAGGGATACGCATCGGTGAACTGTCCATGACCAAGAACGAGGCGGAGCAGACCTGCCGCGTGATTGTTGACAACAACATCATCCGTCACGGTGGATACATATTCCCATGCGCCGTCGGTGTCTGGATTGGATTCAGCCCGGACAACATGATTATGCACAACGAGATCGCAGACCTTTTCTACACGGGCATTTCTGTCGGATGGCGCTGGGGCTACGATGAAAGCACCTGCAAACGAAACAAGATCAGTTCCAACCATGTGCATCAGATCGGCAAGGGACTGCTCAGCGACATGGGAGGCATCTACACTCTGGGACCGTCGGAAGGGACGGTGGTGTCGAACAACGTATTCCATGACATCTATGCGTATTCCTACGGCGGCTGGGGAATGTATACTGACGAAGGCAGTTCGGGAATCCTCTTCGAGAACAATCTGGTCTACGACACAAAGACCGGCAGCTTCCACCAGCATTACGGCAAGGAGAACATAATCCGCAACAACATCCTATGCTTCAGCAAGGAACATCAGATCCAGGTGACCCGTGTCGAACCGCATCTTTCGTTCACGTTCGAGAACAATATCATATTCTGGAGCACGGGACCGGCGCTTGCTGGACAGTGGGACAAGGTCAAGGTGGAAACCCGGAACAACTGGTACTGGAACAGTTCCGGCGCAAAGGTGCAGTTTACAGGCAAATCACTCGAAGACTGGCAGAAGGATGGACACGAAAAAGGATCTTCGATCGTCGATCCTCTCTTCGAGAATCCAGAACGCCGCGACTTCCGTTTTAAGCCGGACTCTCCAGTGCTCAAACAGGGATTCAAGCCATTTGATTGCACGAAGGCGGGTGTGTATGGAAACCAAGCGTGGATTGCAAAGGCGAAGGAGGTCAAATATCCGCCTCTGGAGCTTCCGCCGGAGAGGGAACCGGTTCCTGTGAACGACAACTTTGAGCACGACGCGGTCGGACAGCCGCCATCAGGTCCCGAAGTGCACACTGAGAAGAAAGGCGATTCGATCGTTGTCACTGAGGAGACGGCGGCGGAAGGACGTCGTTCTGTAAAGATCACAGATGCTCCAGGTCTGAAGAACAGCTGGAATCCGCACCTCTGCTGGAAGGTCGACTATGCAAAAGGAAACATTGAAAACAGCTTTTATCTTCGCGTGGAGAAAGCGTCGATGGTTGATTTCGAGTGGCGTGACTGGAGCGAAGGCAACTACAAGACCGCTGCTCATTTCGCAATTCGTGACGCAAAACTGAAACTGGACAACGGGATATCTCTAGATCTGCCCGAGGGGCAATGGGTGCATTTCGGGGTAACCGGTGTTGCAGGGAAGGGGAATGCCGGAAAGTGGACGCTTACGGTGAAAGTGTCCGGCCAGGAACCGCGCGAATACAAGGATCTTCCGTACAGCAATCCGGATTTTGTAAAACTGACGTGGGTAGGATTCATAAGCAATGCGACGGACAAGACGTCGTTCTTTTTGGACGATTTTTCGCTGAATCTGAAGTGAGGGGGAATGACAGTCGTCAAACTAAGAGGCCTGTTGGTCTTAGAAAGAGCGTAGCTGCGAGTGAATTTGCTTGTAGTAGCGCATGTTTGCGCGTTAAGTAGGTACGTGCTTTAGCATGTATCATCCTAATCTAAGAATGGGACAGGCTAAAGCCCATCCCTACTGTAAGAACGCGCAAACATGCGCTACTACGAGCGAATCCAGGTGTTTTTGAACTTATCTCTAAGTCCGACAAGCTGCCCGCATGCAGAAATCTTATTAATATTTTCAGGAAGGCGCTTGACTTTTTTAATTTAGATACCATATTGGTACTAGAATTAATAAATAAGCTCATTTTTTGCAGAGACAGACGTAAATTAGCATTAAATGGTATTTTTTATGGTATCTATCAAAAAACGCTTCAAGTTCGAGCTTCTCAAGGATGAGCTCCTGACAGTTTTCCAGGGCGATATCAAAAGAATTCCCAGCGAGCGCGACCTCTGCACGATGTACAAGGCAAGCAGGACGACGGTCAGGAAGGCCCTTGCGGATCTTGAAGACGGCAAGCTGATCTCCAGGGAGGTCGGAAGAGGCACGTTCATAACTGCTAAGAAGCGCTGCCATCTCATATGGTTCATATGTGTCGGGACCGCCCCCCAGCTCCAGTCATATTTCGAGGACGAGGCGAAAAGGTTCATGGAGGAGAAGGAAGAGGCTGACATAAGGATCCTCCGTATTGAGTCCAGTGAACTCGTTGAAACCGTCAGGAGCCGTCCTGGAATAAAGATCATCTTCGCCCCGAACTTCGGATATCGTGCATCGACCGGAATGCTTATGCCGCTGAATGAGCTTGACGGGTTCACCAACTGCCTGAGCTTCCTCAACAGCAGCTATATCGAGTGGAACGAGTCCCGCGATGGACAGAGGAGATGCTACTCGATCCCTCTTTTCATTGATACGGAAGTCTTCGCCTGGAACGGTGATCTTGCCAGGAAGGCGGGAATCGGTGAGTCGGCTCCCAGGGACTGGGACGAGATCATAAAGTGGCTGGAGAAAGTCAAGAAGCTCAGGAATAAGGGTACGGATGTATACGGCGGACTTCTATCAGCTACAGGGAAAAAAATGAACCATGCACCTCCCCTCTCATATTATATAGCAGCCTCAGCCGGGAAGAACTTCATAACGAACCAGGATGGCAACGTCGCATTGGACTTCAGTTCCGGACGCAAATGGCTGGACTTCTTCCATCGCTGCCACGAGACCGGACAGATATTCCTTGAGACAGAGCATTCTGATGTGTCGCCCTTGTTCAACGGGAACATCCTTTTTGCATTCAGGGCAGGCTCATGGATCTTGCAGCAGAAACGGAACTTCCCGGATTTCCGTCTCAAGTTATGTCCAATTCCCCCCTCGGATGAAAACACCAGCCCATTTTCCCTTACGAGCTCCGTGGGCATGGGGATAGTGAGTGAAACAGGAAAGACAAACGGTGCGACCATCACCGGCTGGGATTTCATCAGGCATCTGACTTGCAACAGCGGGAGCCAGCGTCGTTTGGTGGAGGATTATTTCGGCATCGCGATCAACAAGGAAGTATTTGCCGAACAGCAGAAACAGAAGCAATACGCACCGTTCATGCAGTCCATCAGCACAGGGACGATGCGCTGCGACCATCCGGTCCAGCATGGCATCATGAAGATCATGAGGATTTATTTTGACAAGGCGCTCAAGGGTGAGATCACGATCGACGAGGCTGTTTCGAGAATCAAGGAGATTGGAGAGATACAGACGGAAATAGAAAACGACCGCAGCCTGGTCTGAAAACCAGCAGGAGGTGGAATTTGAAATTCAAAATTCGAAATTTGAAATTCGACAAAACAGATGCAGTATGCCAGAATCTGTCGTCTGTCGCCTGTCCCGAGCAAAGTCGAAGGATCCGTCATCCGTCGTCAGCGTTTACTCTCATTGAACTACTCGTCGTAATTGCGATCATCGCAATTCTTGCGGCGATGCTCCTGCCGGCGCTGCAGAACGCAAAGGAAAAAGCGCGTGAGGCGATATGCACTGGAAATCTGAAGCAGCTCCATCTGTCGTTCCTCCTATATATAGATGATCAGAGGTTCTATCCCGACCAGCAATTTCCGCAATGGAGCGCGGCCCTCGACGACAACGGATATACGCCGATCCCCTCAGATCCCGCTTCCGTCAGCCCGAAGGATTACAGGATTCAATGTCCGACATTCATCCTGCGCAATAAGCAGGGCCGTTCATATCTGTATAACGGCCTAGGTGGACAGGGTCTTTCCGGAGGAAGGGCTGTCGATAAGCTTAATCCGCAGACAGTGCTTCTTACGGAACCATGGGAGAACTGGTCCTGGGCATACACATGGAACGGAAACCTTCCATATGGATCACAGCCCCGCATATCTCCCGGAACTCATGGGAAACTCGGGGTCAACACACTTTTCATAGACGGACATGTCGAACTGGTCCCGAGTATTAATTTCACACATTCCATGTTCACAGGGAACAAGGACTGAACCGAAAATAAGTTAATAATATGGAAGGGGAGACTTATGAGTTTTTGGAAACGGATGATGATCGGATTTTCAGTTTTGACCTTTATGGCAGTTTCAGTTTTGGGAGAGACTTCCACCGGAAGCAATGAACAGGCTTGTAAAAGATGCGGAAACAAGGACTGCGAATACATGGTCGGCGTCAACTGGGCCGGTGCGGAATTCGCACCCGGTTCCCTTCCTGGAGTCGAGGGGAAGAACTTCGGGTGGCCGACTGCGGAAAGTCTGGACTACTGGAAAGCCAAGGGGGTGCGCCTGATCCGTCTTCCATTCCTCTGGGAGCGCCTCCAGCCGGAACTGAAGAAGGATTTCGACAAGACCTACTGCGATTCGCTGAAAAATTCCGTCAAGCTGATCCGCGACAGGGACATGCTGGTCATCTTGGATGTCCACAACTATGCCAAATACAAGAAGAACCTGATTGGATCCGAGGAATTACCGATAGAGGCATTCGCAGATCTGTGGCGCCGTCTCGCGGAGATATTCAACAATGACACTGCAGTCTGGGGCTACGGCCTGATGAACGAACCCGGAAAATGCGACTGGGCGAAGGCCGTACAGGCCGCAATCGACGCAATCCGTACTGTTGACAAACAGACAAAAATATTTGTTGCCAATGACTATGCCGGCTGGTCCGCCACCCGCGCAAAGGGCGATCTGGCTGAGTTCATTGAGAAAAGCATAAGGATTCCGGATCCGTCAGTCCTGAAAGATCCATCAAACATGCTGCGTTTTGAACTTCACACATACTTCGACCATGACAACAGTGGTACATACAAGAATTCATATGATAAGGAAATCACCCGCAAGGACGGTCCCGAGGTCCGTGTCGGCCCCAATACCGGCGTCGACCGCATCCGTCCATTCGTTGAATGGCTGAAGAAGCACAAGGTGAAGGGATTCATAGGTGAATACAGCACTCCTGCAAATCCGGGCGTGGACGAGAGATGGATGGTGACACTTGAAAACACGGTCGCCTTCATGGACGAGAACTGCCTTCCCAGCACCTTCTGGTCCGCCGGCACATGCTGGACACCAGGGAGCAATGGCATTATCGAACCCCAGGGCTGGAAGGATCCGGCTGATCGCACCGCCAGGAAGGACCGGCCCCAGCTGAAGATACTGGAGAAATACATGAGGAAGAAGTGATAAGGATAAAAAGGTTTTTGTACGACAAAAGTATGTTGGGCTTTAGCCCGACAATTCTTAAACAGGTGGATTAAAACCCACCTTACTTATGAGGCAGAAGTTACTAGCTTAACGCTTACCAAGAAATATGGCTTATGGAAAATAGAACAAAGCAATTCACATTGATCGAACTGTTGGTCGTAATTGCGATCATCGCAATCCTGGTATGCATGCTGCTTCCTGCTCTGAACCAGGCAAAGGAGAAGGCGCGTCAGGCGGTATGCGCCAGCAATATGAGGCAGATGCACACCGGATTCATGCTGTATATAATGGATCACCAATGTTTTCCGGGACAGTCCGATCCCCAGTGGAGCGAGGCGCTTGATGCGGGACAGTATACTTCCATCCCGACCGATCCCGCATCGGTCAGCCCCAGGGACTACCGGCTGCAATGTCCGACATTCCTTTCGCGTGGCATGCTGGGACGTTCTTATCTTTTCAACGCCCTTGGCTGGCAGGGTATAGAGGGCAGGGGGCTTGAAACAATCTATCCGCAGACAGTTCTGCTTGTGGATGCCAGGGAAAACTGGTGCTGGTCATATACCTGGAACGGGAACCTTCCCTATGCAGTACAACCGCGCATATCACAGGGGACACATGGCAAACTGGGAGTGAACACACTTTTCATCGACGGACATATCGAACATGTGCAGAGTCCGGATTTCACCAATGCGATGTTCACATATAAGAAGGATTAATCAATTCCTAAGCATATGATAAAGGATGAAATAATGAACTATTGGAAATTATCCGCATTTTTTATTTCGGGATTTCTCGCATCCTCTCTTTTTGCAGCTCCTTTCGAAGCGGACTGTCTCAAGGTCAGCCGTGCATTTGAGATTGGCGGAGATGAGCTTGCGCTCGGAAAGGACAAAAAGGAGGGAGTTCTCGAGGCGACAAAGGCGATGCCGGCCGGATATTATCGTCTGGAAGCGGAATATCGTACCGAAGGGATTGTACCCCTAGGCAAATTCGCAGTCGATGTGATGGAGACGGATTTCAAGACAAAGCTCTCAGGCTACGAAATGTATCAGGCATCATCAGGCTGGTCTCCAATGTTCGTTTATTTCATCATTGACAAGGAGGAAAAGTTCATTGCCAGGTTTGGAAATTTCCAGAATGCCGCCGACGGAGCGAAAATCCTCCTCAGGAAAATCAAGATCGCTAAGGTCGATATTGAAAAGGGCGGAGAAAACTGGCTGGTCAATGGTGACTGGGAAAAAGGGACTGCAGGCGAACTTCCGACAGGCTGGCAATGGAAAAAGGAACTTCCTGCAGAACAATATTCCCTTGTCAAGAACACATCGTTCCGCACAGGGAAGAATATTCTGCGTCTGACTTCCAAGGACAAGGAAGCGGCGATCTTGTCATCGCATTCGATGCCTCTTCCATGCAAAGGCGAAATCGTGTTCACCGCCTGGGTCCGTTCGAGCGCATCAAAGGCGGACCTCACAATGCATGTCGTCTGCGACGGATGGAGTCCGCGCGTAGAAGGAGGAGGACAGGTGCTTGAGACATGGAAGGAACTAACTGCGAAACTCCCTGTCCCTTCGGATGGCAAGAAGAAATTCTTCTTTGTGCGGCTCGATGCGAATGTCAACGGTTCCATTGAGATTGCAGATGCAAAAGTCATATGGTACCCGAATGGGAAGACGACCGAAGGAGGAGTTGACGAGACATCTGCCGGATGGCAGGGTGCACCCGGAAGGAACATGATATACAATCCTGATTTTGAACTCGGAGGCACAGGTTATTTCTATGACTATTCCTGGCCGAAGGAATACAAGCAATACCAGCCGGTGCGTGCCAGCAGGAGAACTCTCCTCCTGAACGGCAAAGGTGTCGATGGCGGAACCTGTGCTCTTGTCCAAGGCGCAATACTGCGCGCATACTGCTTTCCGGCTGTCACCGGCAAGACATATACTTTCTCTGTAGATCTCAGGGCGCCTGAAGGACAGAACAGCACAGAAGCCATGGCATACTCCTTCGACTCTGAATGGAATGGAGTGCTCTGGAAGAAAGTCACAGGCATTCCCGGCGACAAATGGCAGAGATACAGCTGGACTGTGAAATGGGAGAAGAACAATATCCAGAAACGCGGATATTTCAGGATCGACAGCGAAAAAGGAGTGCTGGTGGACCGCATGCAGGTTGTAGAAGGGGATCTCAAGGAATATGAGGCTCCGCCTGTCATGCTCGGTCTTGTCTCCGACCGGCTTCCATATTTCTTGCGTGGACGCGACCAGGCAAAAATGCAGCTCAAGATAGTGCCCGGAGTGAAGAAGGAAGGAAAAGCTTCAATTGAAGTTGTGGCGAAAGACGCCTGGAAGCGTGAGGTTTGGAAGAAGACCCTTGAAGCTCCGCTTAATGAGACTACCATAGTTCCAATCGATCTTCCATCCGACAAGCTTGGCACCTTCCATGTGGATCTGACTGCGAAAACAGATGGCAAAGTCGGGGGAATCGGAATTTCCAGATATGCGATCATTGACAAGCCTGTCCTGCAGGAGACATCGCCCGGAAACCTGGGCCTGTTCGGAGTCTGCCAGGAAAGCTTCAACTTCCCTGTCTGGCTATGCGAGGATCACGCAAAGATACATACTGATCTCGGAGTGCGCCTGAATCGTTTCTTTGCATCAGTGCCTCCGGACATGCCATTGCCGATCCCCGATGATTTCACCGCAGATCTTCTGGCGAAGTGTAAACCTTTCCGTGAAGCAGGCGTCGATCTCCTGCCATGCTTCGATATTTTTCCCAAGGAAACATCCAACGCGTGTGCAAATCTCAACATGCCTGAACAGAAGGATCTTGACAACTTCGGGAAATATCTCGGGGCATACGTGACGGCCCTCAAGCCGGAGATCAAATACTGGGAGGTCTTCAACGAACCGAACCTATGGCGCGCTGGCAGCGGAGCAGACAAGGGCAAGCCTACTATGTACCCGAAGAAATATTTTGAATTCCAGAAGCTCGCATTCAAGACCATCAAGAAGATCGATCCGAATATGATCGTAGTCTGTAACGCATTGAACAATCTGCCGCAGGACTGGATCGAGGAATGGATGAAGCTCGGAGGAGGGGAATACATGGATATCTTCTCCTTCCACCCATATGCATGGACAAATGTTTATCCTGAAGCCGTGAAACTTCGGGCGACACTGGCGAAATTCGGATTCAAGAAGCCGATTGTCAACAGTGAGAAATACTATGGATGCAATCTGTTCTACGACAGGGCCGGATACGAGGAGACGCGCAGAGGCTATTACCTGCCGTACAATCAGGAGCTGCAGACTGCCGGACGCTCAATCATCCATTATATAACAAATGCCGCCGAACGCATTCCATACTGCGCCTTCAATCCCGGAGGCACTATTTTCAACATAGGTCCGGAAAATGCCATGTTGGTTTATGATTTCTTTTCAGCATACAATGCGGCGACACGGTTCCTTGTCACTGCCGGAAAGGGCGAGGAGATTGAAATGGGACCGTCTTTGACAGCCATGATCTTTCCCGTTGCGAAGGAAGGACCTCTTCTCGCGATATGGACACCGCTTGAGAAGGTGGAAGCGTCTATGATGCTTGAAGGCGAATATCAGGCATACGACATAATGGGGAATACATATTCGGCCGAGGAAAGGAAAAAGGGGTTGAGAGTAGCCGTTGATCCGACTTATATCCGCTATAAAACCGGTACGTCCGTGGATTCCATTAAGACAGCTCTCGGCAAGGCGGATGTGATTGGGCTTGGCGAACCTTTCAAGATCGATATGGCTGTCACAGGTGAAAAACGTATTACGGCAATGATCACTAGCTGCCGCAACAAACCTCTTAACGGTACAATTAAATTGATGTCCGTGCCGGAAGGCTGGAAAACTTTGAACATGCAGGCGGAGTTCAGGGATCTCGCCCCGGGAAAACGCAGCAGCGTCAATTTTGATTTTGACACCATGAAAGTTGAGAACCTGGGTGAATATCCAATTTCGCTCATGGCCGAATCAGGAACTGAATTTGTCCGAAAGGAACTAGTCATTCGCCCGATATTCGCAAAAAAGATCACTGATGTCAAGGCCGACTGCAACCTGTCGGAATGGAAGGATGCCGTCTGGATAAAGCTTGACGAGAACAATCTTTCCAAGGATTTCAATCCGAACCTCAAGCGTGACGGGGAAAAGGATCTTTCTGCACGTCTCGCATGCGGCTGGAATGCTGAATATTTCGCCTTGGCGGCGGAGGTGAGTGATGATATCCATAAGCCGGCGGAATCTGAACGTGTCGGCTGGGAAGGAGACTGCATTCAGGTCTATTTCGATCCTCTGAACGATGCAAGCGACGCGGCAACCCAGCGCACAGCGGATGACGTAAGCTACACTATATGCGAGATCGGAGGCAAGCCTATGGCATGGATTGACAAGGGTGCGGAAGGCAACTTCAAGGGAGCTGCAAACAAGGCGGAAGGATTGAACGATGTAGATGTCCAGCTCTCGATCCAGCGCAAGGACGGCAAGACCATCTATGAAATGATCTTCCCGAAGACAAAATGCATTCCGGCTGCGAAACTCGCAGAATCCGGCGACATCGGATTCTCCCTGCTGGTGAACGACAACGACGGCAAGGGCCGAAAGATCGGCCTGACTCTGTCACCGAAAGGCAAGGAACCGTATGGCAATCCGCATGAATACAGGGATGTGCTGCTGGTAAAGTGAAAGATTTAACCACAGCCATTTGGCGTGGCAGGAAACCGCCTTACTCTTTGAATGCAACTCGGTATATTTGCTCCCTGAGCCAGCTGGGACGGTTCGTAGTGATGCCGTCGACGCCGCAGGAAACAAGCTTTTTGGCGGCTTCTGCGTCGTCAACTGTCCATACATAGAACTTCAGCCCCGCGTCCTTGAACTTCTTCACGAGTCCTGCATCAATGATGGGATCGTCTTTGACATCTACGCCGTCGAGCTTCATTTCCCTGACCTTGGCAATTAATTCGTCCACAGAGAGTGTTTTGCCGGTAATCTTGTCAGGCTTCCAGTCATATAACAGCAACACATCATGGTCCGGGAATTTCTGTTTTGACTGTTTTGCGACATCCGGGTAGAATGTTATTAAGGGCAGCTGCTGGGGCTTTTTGCCGGATGCCTTGATTACCTTTTCCATTTCCGGCAGTGCTTCAGCACCGCATTTTATCTCGATGAAAAACCTTTTACCGTCCGGGATGGTTGCCAGAGCTTGCGCAAGAGTTGGAATTTTCTCTCCCTTCCACTGAGATCCTTTCCATGAACCTGAATCAAGTGTACGAAGTTCATCAAATGTCTGCTCGGATACTTTCTTGTCGACTCCGGCCGTCCGCTTGGTGCCGGTATCGTGAATGACGACAATCCTGCCATCGCAGCTGAGCCTGATGTCAAGCTCGCAAGCGTCGGCGTTCTGCTGCCAGCCAAGCTTGAAGGAGGACACGGTGTTCTCCGGCGCATCATGCGACGCGCCCCGGTGTGCGATGATTTCGACTGTGTTGAATTTCATAATGCGGCTAAAATAGGCTATTCACGGAAAGTAATCAAGCATTTGTTCCTGCTGGTAGTTAACTCATTATTGAGTGTCATATCTTCCTTTAATAAAAAAACACAGCCAATAATGGCTTGACTACGAACTAAACTAAATTCAAGACACGCTAAAGCTGTGAACTCCAACTAAATAGTTATAATTTTTTGCGAAGAAAAAAATTATGGAAGGTATGCGCCGTATTTCCTCAGGCGTTTCCGCAGGAGGTCCGTATTGACTGCATGGACATCCGGCTTGTTCGCCTTCATCGCCATTGCAGCGGCGAGTCCTGCGGCTTCACCCATCATCAGGCAGACAGGCATTACGCGCACACTTCCCTGGACTGTCTGGTCGCAGGATATTGATCGTCCGGCTACAAGAACGTTCTTCAAGCCCTTTGGTGTCAGGCAGCGGTAGGGAATGCCATGTGATTCGCCGGGCTTGTATCTCTTCGTTGGATCGGATTCCATCTTCAGCCAGTCCTTGTGCGTCATCGCGGTCTTTGAACTCTTGTTATGGACATCGATGTAATAGCAGTTCCTGCCGATCTCGTCAGGGAAGCTCTTCCTCTGCAGGAAATCATCATAGGTCAGGAAATAATCCCCGATGATCCTGCGGGATTCGCGGATTCCCATGAGTGAACCTGTCGCCACGAGATGTGAATCTCCGAATGCGGCCGGACTATATTCCGCGAGCGCATCACGGAAGTTGGACGCGATCTTGCGTCCGAGAATCATCGCCTTCGAAAGATCTTCGGGATTGGTGCTGTCGACATTGAAGAGATGTCCCGCATTGAAACCTACAGTTCCCGGGCCTGTTGGACAGTTGCAGATATGGAAGTCGGGGATATGCGGATACTTCTTGGATTTGAGTATGTCGTAGATGGGACTTTTGGGATTTGCGCAGAATAGGGCCTCGCCGTGCTTGTAGGCGTAATAGTTAACGTTGCTTATCATGAAGCAGTGAGTCGCAGGCATCAGCCCTTTGCCCTTCTTGTCGCCCTTCTGGAATTTGGCTCCTGCCCATGCCGACAGGTCGGCGTCACCGGAACAGTCAATGAAAACTTTTGCCCTGTAGGCGCTCAATCCTTCCTTGTTAGACACAATGATCTCAGTAACCTTGCCTTTTTCAACGTTCACTCCCGATAGCATCGTGTGGAAAAGGATCTTTGCACCGGCTTCAGTGACAAGATCATCGTAGACGCGTTTCAGGAGTTCGGCATCGATTGGAACCCAGTCCATGGCCTTCTTGTCGACATGGAGCATTCCGGCCTTCGTCGCGTTGAAAACTTTCTCCGCCAGGCCGCGGTAGATTATTTTATCTTTGTCGGAGAACGGGCACCAGCATGGGACAAGTCCGTTCGTGCCCATTCCGCCAAGGCATCCGGTCGCCTCGATCAGCAAGGTCTTCGCCCCTTCACGCGCAGCGGCCGCGGCGGCCGTGCATCCGGCGGGTCCTCCGCCGACTACAATTACGTCCCAGGCTGCATGAACAGGGATATTTGCTTTCAACGTTGTTTTCATATTCATATCCTTTCAAAAGTATTTTCTTAAAGTAGGGACGGGCTTTAGCCTGTCCCATTCTTAGGAATTAAGATGGTACATGCTAAAGCACGTACCTACTTTATAATTCCTCTCGGGCAGGAATCCCAGTCATTCGACGGGACAAGTGCCCGAGTTACTCATCATTCTGTCAGAATCAGGTCCCCTACCATGTCCACCTGCTTGAGATGGACGCCGCCGAAGAAGCCCATGACCGACTTCCTGCCGGAACCGTCATCCTCGTTTATCATCACCGATAATCCGAGATCCTTGCCGGGACCGGGCTTGAACGGCGCGAGATGCGTCCAGGGAATGGCAATTTCATAGTTCAGGACATTCTTGTTCTTCTCATCTGCGACAATCGCAAATTTCACATCCTTCATCTCTCCGAGCTTGATGTCCTGGTCGGCCACCGAATAGCACCACATCTGGGGACCTTTCTTGCCGATGGCCGCGCCATACTCGTATTTGCCGGGCTTGCTGTCGGAATCACGGTACGGATCGATCATCAGCTGCAGGCCGTCCTGATTCCATATCGCTGCATCCTCGTTGACAAAGCTCATCACATCGTCGGTGACCTTCATGCCGACATACAGGCACTTGTCGTCCCAGAGGAAGCGGACGTCCGCGGAAAGATCCTCGGGATTGTCCCATTCATGTGACTTGTCGCTTCTCTTGAACAGGGCATAATTGTTCTTGTCGATCACCTTTGTTGATTCCGCCTTGCCCCAGACGGCCTCGTCCATCTTTCCGTCGACAGCGGGAGCCTTGTCGGTCTTGCGGACCGGAATGAATCCTGAGACGAGACGTTCCTGCTCGACGATGTTCCCCTCGGAATCCTTCAAGGTCGTCATTATCCTGTAGAGCGTGAAAGGTTCGATCTTGTCAAGCACGATATCCATGGTCTTTTCAGCGCCGCCGGAAAGTGATTCCTCGCCTTCCGCAGGGGATGACAATGTCGCCTTCGAAGGAGAACCTTCCCCGAGCTTGTAGCTGCCGGCGAGCATGGGATATTCGCTCTTGACCTCCATCTTCCATGACACCTCCTCCTTCGCAGGACCATTGTTCTTCAGGCTCAGCGATACAATGCCCTGTCCCTTCTCCCTGGGAGGTTTCGGCGAGACGGTTGCGGTGACACGGCTGCTTATTTTTACCGGAACGACTATCTCCGCTGATTTTCCGCTGCTGATGACGATCCTGCCTTCGCGGGCCTCGGTCTCGCGTGGTGCACTCAGCATGCAGTTTAGCGTAGATGCGGACGCGTCTGCGAATTTCGCAGTCCACGACGACGGCACTTCGACCTTCACGGAATCTGCGCTGATCTTGTCAAGCTTTAGCGGCAACGTACTGGCTCCGCCTTTCACGATCGGGGAGGGCGGCGAAGCCAATGACAGCACCGGAGCACCGAGTTTTTCCGCAAGTGCAGGCTTGTCCTGCTTGTATAGGAGCAGGACGGTTTCCGGACTGGCAGTGATAGTTATTCCTCCGTCGACAGGGACAAGTTCGGAGCTTGAACCGTCGATGTATACGACCTTTGCTGAAGCGACACCGGCAAGCGGCAGCATGATGTCGGCGCGGCCCTTGTCCTTCCAGAGCACCTGCAGGCAGTTGTTGTCAGAGTCCTTGAAGAGGAAAGCAAAGATGTCATCGCCGTATTTTTTCTCCTCCGCGAATTTCTTCACGCAGATCGAGTTGACCATGTTGTAGTAGGCGATGGCGTCCAGCTTGGGATTGTAGAGGCTGTACTTGCAGTCGAAGACGTTGTGCGCATCGCCGAAGGTGCCGCGTGCGCCGCCTTTCGGATCCGGATAGTTGATTCCGAACCATGAGATCTTCTCGCCGCCCGCGGCGAAGAACGAAGTGACCTTCTTCACAAGATCTGAAGCTACCGCTAGACGGGGCATGCCCTGGCTGTTCAAACCTATCTCCGTGGAATAGATAGGTTTCACGGCATTATATTTCTTCATCAGCTCCTTGTACTCGCGGATCGTCTTGCGGATGGTCTCGTATGAGCCGTAGACGTGGAAATCATAGATGTCGAGATAGTTCTGGTATCCTTCCTTGAAATAGTTTTCATTTGGCTCGACAGCTGTTGAAATCGCCGGAATGTCCTTGTTGAATGCCTTTATGGTCTCGTAGACCGCCTTGTAGGCCGCGACGTTCAGTTTGACTTGCTCAATATCGCCATGCGGCTCGTTGCCAAGGCATACATATCCGATCCCTTTGCCAGCGAAGTTCTCCAGGAACTCCTTCATCCCTTCGCGAAGGGATTTGTCGGTATATTCCTTATTGCCCCTTTCAACTGCGCTCGCCCTGGACATAACAACCCATTTTGCTCCGAGCTGCTGGCAGAGATCGGCGTTGTTCGCGACCGGCTTGTATGGTGGCACGGCGCTGATGCTGGACCAGAGGCCTATGATTCTTACCCCTATCCTGTCGGAAAGTGTGTAATATTCCTTCACGCGGTTGTCCCAGTTCCTGCTGAGGAAGGGAATTTCTTCCGGTTTATATTTTTTTGTCACAGCCTCAGGGAGGCGTGTAAACCCGGAAAACTCCTTGTATTCAACGCCAGTTTCGAGAGGGATCTTCACATGCAGTTCATAATATTTCCCGATCTCCGGATTCAAGGAACTCAGATCCAGGTCCGCCTTGTATACGAACTTCTTGTCCTTCATGCTTTCCTTGCTGAACTTGAGGCTCGCAGGTGCGCCAAGCTCGGAACCCCAGTAATCCCGCACGGTGCAGATGGCGGTCTCCTCCTTTTCACTTAGAACTTTGACCGCTTCGACCACAACATGGAAGAGAACCTTGGATTCCGGCAGGAAAAGATTTCCAGGGGAATCGCTGGAGATCCTAACGCTCTCGATGGTCTTCGGCACGGATTTTCCGCTGCTGGTGAAAGCCAGCTCGTCGATGTCCATCGAGCCCCAGGTCTTCCTCAGTGAGATATTCATTCTCGCCTTGCCGGTGTCGGCAGGAGCCTGAAGCGTCTTCTTGAAAGTCTTCCACGGACTGTTCCCTGTCTGTATCAGCGTTTCCTTTTTCTCCAGCACCTTGCCGCTGTCGTTCATGAACTCGACAAATATTGTGCCCTGGTAGGAGTTGTCCGGCGAATTCAGTTCAGATTTCACCGCTCCGGATATTTCACATTCTCCCTCTTTCGCCTCGAACAACGAGCTTGTGACCGAGCATTCCTCATTTCCCTTGTCGACTGTCCGCTCGAAGTGAAGGCATGACGTGCCCTTGTAGGGATTGTTTTTCGACAATGTCCCAGCGCCGGTCCCCTTCACCTCCCATTTCTTTGCGAAGTTCGCAGCATTCTCGAAATCCTCCATGAATGAACCCTTCTCGACAAGCTCCGCTTTCACACCTTCGGCCTTCACATCTGAAAGCCAGAGCGAGCCGGCTGGTTTGTCATTGGGCAACGCGGATTTTGTAAGCAGGAAGATCACGTCCTTGAGAGGGGCCTTCCATTTTACGCTCTTGTCCTTTTCCTTGGGCCAAGCCTGATATTTTGCAATTATATCGAGTGCGTCCGGGGTTCCCATCTTTGAGAAGAATCCATCGATTGGAAAGTTCACAAGCTGCCAGTCGTCGGACTTCTTTATCTTGAACTCGATCTGATGGCAGGTGTCGGCGCTGTCGATCAGCCTTATCTTCAGGATCTCGTTTCCGGGCAGCTTGAGCATGAAGGAGAGATTTTTCACATCGAGTTCGACCGGTATCTTCCTGCTGGTCTGTACATATCCTCCGCCGGCAGTGAAATCCGCATCGAGCCTGAGCGCCGGTTTTCCATCCTTCGAAACCCCTTCTTCCACTGACACCTTTCCGGCGGCGCCCTTGAACTCGGGTCCGTTCCCGAATCCCCAGCTCAGTTTCTTTTCAGCCGGATCGAAGAGTTTGGCCTCGTCTGAATATGAGATACAACTGGCTGCCATCATGGCGAATATTAACAAGAACATCTTCTGAATTCTCATTTCCACTCCTTGTTTCAATTATTTATATTAGTTGGTAGTCAAGCCATTATTGGCTGTGTATTCAGTAATTAAGAACACGCAATATTGCGTTAACCACAAACAAGATCCTTTAGCAATTCTTATGTTTTGAAATTACCTCTGTTCCTGGATGTTTATTTTGTGGCAGGCTTTGCAGGCGCTGCCGGTTTTCCTGAATCCTTGGCGGGATTTTTCACGTCCGTCGGGTTTTCCGAAAACAGGTTCATGCCGTCTACAATCGCGAGCACTGCAAAGGCGGTCGACACGAGTGTCGTGTCGATGCCGTATTTCCTTTCCAGGACCTTGGCTTTTGAATTGTCAGGCACATGCGCGGCGCACCAGTCGAAGTCCTTCCGTTCCCTAGCGTGTTCAGGCAGTACCGGGAGCTTGTCGATCCTCGCGCGGTGGCTTGTCGACAAATAGAATGGCTTTTCAGAATGTGATGCCCAGGATCCGTCGCCGTTCTGCCTCGAATAGAAGGAAGCCGCGATGGAAATGGCCGCAGCCTTGGCGTCCGGGAGATCCTTGTTCTTCAATGCCCGGAGGATCCAGAAGTACAGGTCGAAGGGGGGTACGGTTCCAGAGTCGTCCTTCATCGTCCTGAAGTCATCGCACGCTTTTTTAACGGAGCTGAGGGAGAGGCTGAAGTTCTTATCGAGTTTTGCGGTCGTGGCTGCGCCGAAGATCTGGCCCAGGTCGGAAAGGCATGAAAGCCCATGGACATTGCTGGCGAAATTAGTTTCGGAAGGAAGGGCGGTGAAGGTGCTGGACTTGACCGGAATCCCGCGGAAATTGAAGCCGGAGAATTCTGTCACGGGCTGGTGGGAGTTCATCTCGGTCCAGGATCCGTCCTTGGCCTGGTATTTTACAACGGAATCTATGGTGCGCTGGAGGATCGCCGATGCCTTCAGGTCAGGAAGCAGGGGGGATTTCTTCTCGTTCTTCGGATGTCTCGTGGTCGCAGGAAGGCATTTGTTCCCGGCTGCGACACTGAGCCCGTACAGTGCAAGCGAGGTGCTCTGCAGGTCCGATGAAGTCTGGTTGAATATGAACTGGGGCAATCCGACGAATGTCACCGGATGGATGATGTCGGACTTGAGAGTCACTTCGTCCTCTATCGAAGCGGTGTTCATTCCGAGCATCGTCACGGCGCGGAGCTGCCTGTTCACCCTGTTCATCACATCGGCGACCGCCGCCTGCTTGTCCTCCTTGTTGTTTACCTCTTCATCCTTTTTCTTGTCGTCCTTCTTCGCGTGTTTCCTGTCGTCCTTGTCCTCATCAGCCTTGTCGAAGGTCAGCAGCTTGAGCTTCATGCCCGCCGCCAGGAGCTTCGGATTGAGGCATACAGGGCCCCAGAAACCGATGCCCGGACCATTCTCAAGCTGGCCGTCAAGAAGCTTTCCCGCCGCCTCCTGCGCAAGTTCCCTGTACCTGTCAACAGGAAGGGACGAGAAGAGGGCTGTAGCCCAGACCAGATCCCAGGTGTTGTCAGGAAGGCCGTAGACTTCGGCAATGCTGGCGATATTGTTCGCCACATTTGCGACAACAGGATCACTGTGCTCCGCTCCGGCCCTGATCATCGCGAATGCCGCAAGGGCGTTCTGTCCCAGCTGGTTCTGTTTCCAGTAGTCGGGCCCGCCTTCGCCGAATACCGGAAACTTCTCATATTTCTCGATGTCGCCATTAGGATCCCTTACGAGCTTTTCGACTTTCTTGGTTCCGATCTGCTTTATGGGAAACTTCCTCTCGATCTCCTTGAGGACGGTGGTCGAATTCACGGAATCCCCCTGCTTGACATTGACCATCTCCTTCCGCGTACCCCACTCGTAGACCGGCTCATCGACAATCTTCTTCGAATATCTGACAAGCTTGTTGTCGTAGCCGGTGATGGTCCTCGTCCGCGCCGGAGGGAGGAACCATTTTTCATCATCCTTCTCCGCCTGCTGGCGGAGGAACGACGCGGCCTTTTCAAGCGCGACGCGCAGTTCCAGATCAGTGAGTTTCTTTTTTTCCGGCGTCTTGGACTCCTCTGCAGCTGCCGGCTGGGCCTGGACAGCGCCTGCGGGCTCAGGAGCCTTCTCCTTTTCAGCCATTTTGACATCTGCCGCTTCGAGAGTCGTTTCGTTTTCCTCTTCTGCGCAGAAACCAATCATGCTTCCTGCAAGGAAGAACACTATCGCGAAGGAAAGCCCGGTAAATTTCATAAAAAGCTCCATTCGATTAATACTAAATTTAAAAATACCACTCTAGATTTATCATGGACTTCAGCGTTTCAAAGTGACATACTGAGGGGCGCCCGAAAGTTTAAGTGATAATTTTCCGTTCACCGCTTCAACGGCGGACTCTTTTCCCATCAGATCCATAATTGACAGAGAGCCTGACGCTTCAACTGGAACCGTAACTTCATGCTCCTTCACCTTCTCGGGAGTTTCCTTGAGCGGAGGAGAAGTCCACGCGACCAGCTTCCTCGCGCCTGCCTTGTTCTCGAAGAGCAGGATGTAATCCAGGTCCGATGCGGTCTTGATGCGTTCCTTGAGGGAATAGCCGTCGAGCTGTTTTATCATGTTCTGGCATGCGTAGTATGCGGGCCGCTTCTTGTCCTTGCTGGCGATCGCAAACTCCTCTCCCGCCCATTCGTACCAGCTGGTCAGGCATATTCCATTCATCAGATCTATCATGTACTGGCGCACGATATGCCAGGCCTGGTACTGGAAAGCCATCCCCTCGGGCCCTCCGGCCCAGCCTTCGCTTTCAGGATTTCCCTCCCAGCTCTTTGTTTTCGTGACGGCAAATCCCCGTTCAGTGTTAAGCATCGGGAAGTCCTTCGGGACACCATATTTCTCCATGATGCTGCGCATCCTCGCGTAGCCGGCAGTATATTCCTCAGGGCTCTTGAGCCCGTAAGGATGGACGGACCAACCGCTTATTCCGGTCTGGTGCATCCCCTTGGAAAAACAGGAATCAGTCCAGTTGAAGGAAGGATCCCAGAAACATGAGACCGAACCTGCGACCACGAGACAGTCAGGATCTGCCGCACGCATCGTCTTGACGGTCTCCTTCACAAGTGCGGTATATTCTTCGGCGAATTCGGGAGAGTTGTGCATTCCATCTTTCCGCCAGAATGTCCTCACGTTCGGCTCGTTCCAGATTTCAAAGATTATTCCACGCCCCTTGAAGTGTCCGGCAAGTGCGGCTGCGAAGTTCGCATATCCCTTCCTTCCCTCTTCGGTCTGGATCCCTCCTTGCTTCTTGGGCAGACGGCAATCATAGAGCTTGTTGTCTCCGAAAAGACAGGCCAGCACGCGGAGCCCGTTGTCATCGGCGTCCTTCAGGATGCGATCGTATTCGGTGAAATCGTATTTCCCCTTCTCCTTTTCAACGCCGCCCCAGTAGAATCCACGCCTGATGAACTTTGCACCTAGTGAGCCGACCTCCTTGATGTCTTCCGTAGTGGAGCATTTCGGCTTTAACTGCATGCCGAGTGACATCGGCACAGTCAATTCCGGGAATTTCCCCGGCTGTCCGCCGCTGATCTTCTTTTTTTCCGGTTCCACTTTGGGTTTCTCCTGTTCCATTGCTTTTGGGGTTTCCTGTTTTACTTGTTCCTTGGGTTTTTCAATCTCGGCAGGTTGCGGCACAGGGGCAGGGGGCTGCTGGATGACCGACTCTGTACATCCGCCGATCAGTAACGCCGTCAAGATGATGAGAACTGCTGTATTGCGCATATAATTATCTCCTTAATATTTGTTTGAATCTTCTTTGCTACGGAGTGGTGTAGGCGCCGGTACGATAGTTGTAGCCGAGACCGTTCTTCAGGATATAGGCGTATATGCCATACGGGGGGGTGTCTGATGTCACATGGTACTTGCCTTGGTTGGCAAGTATATTGAGATCTGCGGGGTGTTGAGGGGCAACATGACCGTCCACGAAGAGAATATTGCAGCTGTTAGGGTGTGCGAGCCAGGGGCCGGCCGGCTTGTAGGTGACCTGCCCCCCGGCATTGGTGTCACGGCCGTTGAATGACCAGTATCCGGTCCCGCTCTTGTCACGGGTGCAAGCGACTAAGGCAGTTCTCCCCGGTTCCGGGCATTGGCCCGGTATGTAGTAGGGCCAGACCGCCTCGCCGCCATATGCGGTCGCGTCGGGAAACGGCTCACTGTCAAACATCCACTTGTGGTCGGCCGCAGTAGCCCAATCCTTGCTGCCATACATGCCATAATAACCGCTATTGTTATTAATCTTGGAACACCTGAGCACTTTTTCTTCGCCCCCGGTTTTATAGCCGCTTCCTATGTAGTCATCACCATATCTGCCGTTTATGAAGTAGTACCACATATGCCGGTAGCTCGATGGATAGCTGGATGAGGCGGCTCCAAAGATCATGCCCTGATTGTCGACGGCATATAAGTTCAGCGCCATACTGATCTGACGTTGGCTGCCTAGGCAGAAGGTCTGATAGCCATACTCCTTGGCCTGCTGCAGGGCGGGAAGGAAAAGCGCTATGAGGACTGCGATGATCGCAATGACGACTAAGAGTTCGATTAAGGTAAATCGGATTTTTTCAAAGTGATTCATTCTTGCCTCAGTTGATTTAAGTTTTAAAATACTCATCATGGCACCACCGAGATCACGATCCGGTTCTTGTCGATGAATTCCTGGATTCCGGTACTTGAATAGTTCTTCTTCAGGGCGTTTGAAACATCGTTTGTTATCTGGGACATGTTGCAGCCTTCGGCATGTCCGTCATAGAACACGGACCCTATGCGGTTCATGTGTGCCAGCCATGGCCAGGTATATAGTCCGCCTCCATAGGTCGTGCTGCCGTTGTAGCGGAACGTCGAGCCGCCGCCGATGTGATTCGGCGAATTGGCCATTGAGGAATTATGGCAGGCGATCAGCATCGTGGTGGATGCATAGCGCAGCTTCTTCAAGTTTGTCCCCTTGAAGAAATTTGCGACTGGCGTATCCACTTCCACCCTGGCATCCCATTCCCAGAAACTCGAATTGCCCCCGCCGAGTGTTGAATATATCGCATCCTGCCCGCTTTGGCTGTTGGCCGTGGTCAGATTAGGACTTTTGTATTTCGGGCATCCGGTAATTCTGAGGCTTTCACGGGTGACAGGAAGATAATCGGGGCAGTAGAAGGATCTCCAGTAGAGAGGATCCCAGTCGTTGCCGACTGTATCATAGGTCTGGCCCCCGGTGGCGAGTATGTCATTATTGTCCAACCCATACATGCTTACCACCGCGCCCATCTGTTTCTTGTTGCTGAGGCAGAGGGTGAGCCAGGCATGTTCCTTCGCCTGCTGGAGGGCTGGAAGAAGAAGGGCGGCGAGGATTGCGATGATCGCAATTACCACGAGCAGTTCGATTAAGGTAAATATATTTTTTTTCTCCTGCGGAGAAGAAAAATTATATGATGATGATTTCATATGGCCTGCCCTGCCTTGTATTCAAGCCAGTCAAATGGTAAATATTCACTGAAATATGTCCTTCAGTAAATATTTACATTTTTAGTACGGATTAAGTAAACGACATAGTTTACTTAATACGTACCTTTTGTCTTTAACTGTCTAATTATAATGCAGGCAGGAGGTCCGTACAATGTATTTAGAAGCTGAAAAGTTGTATTTAACTGCTATGGCATGGTTTCCTCCGTGGTGAAGGGTGAAGCAGGGATTCCTTCAATCAGTACCAGCGGTCCGATCAGATTCCTTTTCAATATCGACATGGCTACTCCTGTTTCAATTGTTGTTTCTTCTGGTCTGCCGCATAGACATTTTCCCTTTCAGCGTATTTGACCTGTTTGTCGTTCTGAAGCTGTCTGACTGCCTTGTCGCATGCGGAGGATGTCGTGCATCTGGCAAGGTATGTGCTTCGCTCTGCGGAGACGATTTCGACCATCGAAGCTCCAACGCCTTCAATTTTTTCTTTGGCCTTTTCCTTGGAAACCCCGTCCACAAAGCGCACAATCAGCATGGAGCTAGTCGTATTATCCGCAGCTCCGCAACTGATGCAGAACAGGGAAACCAGGATGCTGAAGACAAAGGTTTTCATTTTCATGACGCAATTCCTTTCCATGTGTTGCTTCTCCTTTTTTCCCATTCGATGTTGGAAGTTCAAAGTTGAATGTTCGATGTTCATGTCTTGATAGGTATGTGGCGCGCCCCCGTTCCAGGCGGGGGCGCGCCATTTCAGTTATTGGCCGTCCGTATAGGAGATATACTCCAGGTTGTCAATAGAGGCCGTGATAGCGTTCTTGTTGTTGTTGCCCACGGCAACTACCCCGACATAGAACGGACCGGTGAAATCAAAGACCCGCTTGCGGATCTGCGTCCAGTTGTTTCCATCAGTGGAGAAATAGGCGGTGAGATCACCTGCCTGGAACCGCAGCTTAAGCCACATCAACGTGGGAGCGGCGAATATCTCGTCGTCCGTGACAATGGAGGTGATGCCTTCCGATGCCAAACGGTTGATGAAGCGCGCATTCCAGACGGTGCCGTTGTTGAAAAGGGATATGGTGGAATGCTTGCTTGAATCATCGAGGCTTTGACGGATCATGAGGCCGATTTCACCGCCGGCGCCGGTTTGCTGGACGCTGTTGACGCACATGACCAGTTCCCCTTCGCCTTCCGCGACGCGCATGAGGGCGCAGGCATTGTCAAACGCAGTCTTCGCGGTAAGAGTTCCCTTATTCTTCCCGATCGTGTAGGCGCTCGGTCCGTCGACTGTCACCATGGCATCGGTACTCCCGATTCCGACGGGGGCAAATTCATCCCCACCGATGATATTGAACTTGATGGTGCCAGTGGCGCTTTCCCAGCCGTCCACGGCGATATGGTAGACCTCGTCCTTCTGGGCGGAAATGAGCACCTGCCCCGTCCGGATAACGCCCAGGATCATGTCGTCCGCGGAACAGACTTCCGTCAGGCTGCCGACGCTGTCACCCCGGTAAATACCCAGGAGGGTGTCGATTGGGGATCCATGGGTATCAATCCTGTACATCCCGGTGGCAGGCACGGTCCAACGGTACCAGATGGAGTTACTGGCAGGGGATCCGGCGTGGTTCGGTTCTCCTTGTTCGTAACCGGCGGAGAAGTTGTGGGTGATGTCATGGAATTCCGCGGTCGTAATCTCCCTCGCATTGGCGAAGTTGCTGTTCGACGGCGGCTGGGCGACTTCAAAGGTAATGCCGCCCTCTGCTCCATTCGCTCCATCTACGGCGATGTAGTAGTTCGTATTGGCGGAGGCGTTGAAATCAATCCAGCTCGTGGAAAAGCCCTGCGGATCATCATCGTTGCTGGCGACCAGAGTCAGCTTGGCGAGACTGGTTCCCTTGTATATGCTCACTATTGTGTTGAATCCGCTGTCGAGCGTATTGATGAACGCCGGAGCGCTTGCAGGAGCCTTCCATTTGTACCAGACTGTCTTGCCGCTTCCGTTCGAATGGACAGGTTCGCCAGGTTCCACCGTGGCCCCGCCGTTGTTTCCTCGCACGAGCGCTCCGCCGACGTTGCCCAGGAATATGGCATTGGCAAAATTGTCGTTGCGCGGACGGGGGCTTGACGCTGCCAGCGCATTGTACAGGTTCAACCGCCCGCCGGAATAGCATTTGGAGCTTAATTTGTCCAGGTGATCAACCCCGCTGATGATCCGGTTTACCGCCGCGTATGGCGATTCCTGGGGGAATTGCGCACGGAGCATGGCCAGAGCCCCAGAAACGTGAGGGGTTGCCATGGATGTACCGCTCATAGCGGTGTATGAGTTTTGGTTGTTTAATGACGAATAGATCATTACGCCGGGAGCAAAGAGATCGACCGTCTTGCGGCCGTAGGAGGAAAAAGAGGCGGGCAGGTCCTGATTGTCAGTGGCGCCGACCGTTACTAAATTTCCCAGCTGATAGTTGGCCGGATAGTATGGAGACTGGTCGTTGTCGTTTTTCGTATTGCCGGCCGCGCAGACCACCAGGATGCCGTTTTCATTGCATGCCCGGAAGGCATCCTGCAGTGACTGGGAATATCCACCGCCGCCCCAGCTGCAGTTTATGATGTCAGCGCCCATCTGCCTGGCATAGTCAACAGCCTGGATTGCGTCCGAGGTAGTTCCCGTACCGGTGCGGTCGAGAAACTTGACTGCCATGAGCTTGACTTCCCAGACAACACCGGCCACTCCGGTCGAATTGTTGCCCGATGCGCCTATGGTGCCGGCGACATGGGTGCCGTGCTTGTGGTCGTCCAGGGGGTTTCCGGCCTGGGCGGTTTCCTGGGGGACGATTGCGTTGATGCCGTGGACGTCATCAATGTACCCGTTGCCATCGTCGTCAATCCCGTTTCCCGGGATCTCGCCGGAATTGACCCAGATGTTGTCCTTGAGATCATTATGGGTGTAGAAGATGCCTGTGTCCACCACGGCCACAACCACGTCCTTCGCGGAGGTCCGGATATCCCAGGCCTCGGGGGCATCGATGTCGGCATCCTCGACGGCAATGTAGTGCCCCGTGTTGTGCATCGACCAGAGTTTCCCGTCCGTGAAATACGGATCATCGGGCATTGCGGTGCACGATACTATGTAGTCAGGCTCCGCATACTCGACATCGGGATCACTGTTCAAGCTGGCCAGCACCTTCGCCATGTCCGCTCCCTTGGGAAGGGAAAGCAGATCAAGTCCGAGACGCTTTGAAAGCTTCCGCTTGACGGCGGTGCCCTGCCGGTTATGAACTGCGGCAGTCTTTAAGGCTTTATTTGCACCCGCCTTGTATTTGACAATGACCTGATCGGGAACGACGAGGATCTGTGGAGCCGTGCCTTCTTCCCCGGCGGGAGGCGCCGACTGGGCAAACATTGGATTTCCAATCAGAACTGCGGCAAGGAGCATGAGGCTGGAACGGAGATGTTTCCTCATCTGGACATGGCTCAGCTTCAGAAAGTTCATTCTTCCGGAAGAGATTGCATTTTCTCCGGAACCTTTAAGTGTCGATCCGAAAATACCTGTCTTCATCGTCATTTCCCTCCTTTGTATTGCTTCTCTCATATATAACATTAGCAATTCATATAAAATTGATATATATCATTCAGCTTCAAAAAAAACGGGCCGGGCTCACTTCCTGGCTGCCGGGACCGACCATGCCTGCAGGATGGCGTTTGCGATCAGCTCGTTCCCTGCGGCGTTCGGGTGGACGCCGTCCTTCGACAAATTGCCTTCCTCCTTGTTCTCCTTGTTGACGGCCTTCAGTCGCTCCATGAACAGCGCACGCAGATCCACGAAGATGGAGGAGCTGTCGCCCGCGACCTTCCTGCCGGCTTCGACATATTCGCCGATCAGCTTGTCATACTGGTTGCTTCCGTCGGTCTTTTCCCCGCGCATGATCGGGGAGCAGATGACCGTTTTCGCGCCAATCCCTTTGCAGCGGTCAACAAGCTTCTTCAACAGGGCCTGGTACTCCGCAGGATCAGCGCCAGTCTTGTCCTGGAGACGGACATCGTTGATTCCAATCAGGATGACCACGATCGACGGTTTGTGCACGGCCACCTTCGAATCGAATATCGTGTGCAGGTACTTGATGCCGCAGCCGCCTTTTGCGGCTGAATGGATCTGGACATTGCCGTCCGGCAGGTTCTTCTTGAGGGATTCTCCGATGAGTGTCGCGAAACCATTCGCCGAGGTTGAGGCGACCGTGATGGAGTCGCCCATGAAGACGATGATGTCACCTTTTTTCACGAAGGGGCCGTCCTTCCCGGCGGGAGCTCCGTATGCGGTGGCGGCAGCAAGGATGGCAATGGCAATTAACGCGGAGCAGGCGGCGGAGAGCCCAAGCGGAATTAAGTCTTTCAACTGTGTCCCAAGCCTGCGTATCATCTGGTTCTCCCGGCTTCTTATTGAATGAAATATATCAAATATAACAATTAATTTATTAATATATATCATTCAAAATTTCAAAGTCAAGCGCAGTTTTATGAAAAATAGGATAAATTCATCGTGCCGCATAATGCGTCAGTCCATCTGGAAAATGATTTCAATTCAAGAAGATCACAGGCAAGATGCCTGTGTTACATTGCTGAAAGCTGACTCTCAATGAAGTCCTCGGCGCGGCCGTTCTCCTTTTCAGGAGAACAGATCTTCCTGAGCTCCGCTTCCATGTCCTTTGCGATCTCCTTCCTCTGTCCTGCGAGATTCGCAAGTTCTTCCGGATCGTTCTCAAGATCAAAGAGCTGGTCCGGTGCGCCCGAGTGCCATACATATTTCCATCTGCCCTTGCGTACCATGTATGAACTGCCAGGGGTTCCGTGCCCATGATATTCGGAAAAAACGACCTTTTCTTCGTCCTTGTCCTTTATGAACTGAAGCGGAGATCCGAGGAATCCTTCAGGCTGGAGTGCTCCAGTTGACTCAAAAACTCCGGCACGCAGATCGTGGAGGTCCACAGGAGTCGAGATACGTTTCCCCTTGGAGAATTCCGGACCGGACACAATCATGGGAACACGGACCGAGTCCTCATAGAGGCTGCATTTCCACCACATGCCGAACTTACCGAGCATCTCGCCGTGATCCGAGGTGTAGGCGATATTAGTTGTATCTTTTAGTCCGGACGACTCGAGAGCGGACATCAGCCTTCCAAGCTGGCGATCGACAAATGTTATGCATGCCAGATAGCCACGTCTCAGGCCGCGCATCTGTTCTTCCGTGAACATTTCCGTCTGGAAATGTTTCCTGAGGGCTTCAGCATATGGATGCCGTCCCGATTCAAGTTCCGGGCCGTGTTCCGGCAGATCCCCGTCGTCCGGATACATATCCCACAGCTCCTGCGAGGAAAAATGAGGGAAGTGCGGATTTGAAATGTTGACCACAAGCGCCCATGGCGTCTTCAGGGAATTCGCGCTGGAATTCAGCCATTCCACCGCATCGTCAACGCATTTTGCATCGCCGGCACCAGCGTTTTCCTTCGGGCCGTATCCGAACGAACGCCCGGCCGCATCCATCCTTATTGTCATCGGATTCCGCCTGTGGCTGGTGTCACCGGGAAGCTTGCGGTCCCAGGGCCTCATCACAGCGCTGAAACCAAGATCCTTTGCCGGGGCATAGGCATCGCACTTTCCGATGAAAACCGAGAATACCCCCTGGTCGGCAAGCGCTTTGCCGAAGGACAACGGCGAGGGATCAAGATTGACATTGCAGTTGCTGTAGGTCTGGAGCTCATGGACCCTGCGTCCGGCTATGAATGAGGACCGGCATGGCATGCATAGCGGCGAAGGGCAGTATGCATTTTCAAAGACAGTACCATTTTCCGCAAGACGGTCCATGTTCGGGGTCTTTACCTTCGTGTTGCCATAAGGCCCGGAAAATAGAGGATTGTGCTCGTCAGACATCAATATCAGGAAATTCGATTTCATTTCACTACCTTTCTATGGATGAACCGATTTCAAAACTTTGAAGAATCCAGTGTTTTTAAATCGGCTCAGCTCCTTTGTTTTTCCTTTTCGAGCAATGATGACAATTCAGACACAATGTCGGGATGCCTATCGTAAAGGTTGGTTTCCTCCCCGAGGTCCCCTGCAAGGTTGAAGAGCTGGCCCTTTGGATCTGCGCCGGTGAAATGCTCAACGGACTCGACACCCGGCCATCCGTAGCCTATGCCCCCTCCACCCTGTCCGATGATAAGCTTCCATTCCCTGTGCCGCACTGCGAACATCGCCTTCATCATGCTGTCGTGAATCAGTGTTTCGCGCGCCGGCCTCGCGTTTCGGTCGAGGAGCGAGGCGGCGAAGCTGACGCCGTCCGGCGACGCACCTTGCGGTATGCCTATGCCCGCCAGTTCCGCGCAAGTTGCAAGGATGTCGGTGAGCGCAAGCAGATGCCCGCAGGTCGTTCCTGCAGGAATGCGGCCGGGCCAGCGCGCAATGAAGGGAATGCGGTGTCCGCCCTCGTATACCTCGGTCTTCTGTCCGCGCAGGACTCCATTCGCCCTGTGTCCATTGTAATCGACGTGCAGAGTCGGCCGGTGCCGCTCCGTGGCACCATTGTCGCTGGCGAAGAAGACGATTGTATTTTCAGAGAGGCCGAGACGATCCAGCGTCTTGAGGATCTCCCCGACCGACCAGTCGAGCTCATGTATGAAGTCGCCATAGTCGCCTACTGCGCTGGTGTTGCTGAACCGGGGGTGGGGAATGAGCGGAGCGTGGACGTTGCGGTGCGCGAAGTAGAGGAAGAAAGGCTGGCGTGTCTGCGCCTCAAGCCAGTCCACCGCCTTTTCCGTAAGATGGACGGCAACCTCCTCGTGGCGGTACTCTGCCCGCTTCCCTCCTTCCACCTTCAGGTTCGGATTGCAGGTGCGGGGGCGTTCAAAAAACTTTTTCAGGAACTCTGGACGCGGATCGGGAATGATTCGGATCGGATCTCCACTCTCGAGATCCTTCACCATGTTGCCATCGATGTAGAAGTGAGGCCTCTGCCCGATGTGGGGTACGCCGTAGAACGTCTCGAAACCGCAGGTGAGAGGGCCATGGCTCAGGGGCCTGTTGTAGTCCGGTCCGATTATGTCGTCCCAGCTCCCAGCGCCAGGAGCGCCGAATCCAAGATGCCATTTGCCGACCATCCCCGTAGCATAGCCGCCGCTGCGCAGGACTGATGCGACTGTCGGGCGATCCTCCTCGATGAGACAGGGATCGTGCGCCCAGATGCAGCCAGTCTTTGCCCAAGTGCGCCAGCAGTATCTCCCGGTCATGAAATTATAACGGGACGGCGTGCATACCGAGCTCGGAGAGTGAGCGTCAGTGAACCTTACGCCTTGGCGGGCAATACGGTCTAAGTTCGGAGTTCTTATGTGCTCTTCATCGGCGCCATAGCAGTTCAGATCCCCGTAGCCGAGGTCGTCGGCGAGGATAAATACTATGTTTGGTCTGTTTCTCATTCATTCATCCCAATCATCCATCTTGCCACGCCGCAGCTTCTCAGCGTAGGCGGGTCATCCAGCAATCCATCTGAAATCCTGCGGGATTATTTCCCCTCTGTCTTTACATTCTGCTTTAAAAACAGGTCCAGCGCCTTTGGCAGCCATCCGGATTCCCAGTGGTGCTTGGATTTCAGGGTATCATCATATAGATGTGGCACCTTCTGCTCGTCGAGGAGCTTGTGGAACGCCTTCGTGTCTGCACCATAGAGGTTAAAGCCCACAATAGCCAGGCGTGGAGGTTTTCCGGCCAGTTCCGCGGCATGCTGCTTCACGAGCGTTACAGGAACATGCGGAGCGGCCTGTTCCGGAGTGCCGAAATGTTTCGCGCTTCCCCATTTCAGATTTTTCTCATCCATCATAAGCGGCGCATCCCAGGCGCATGCGGCACCGAAGAAATCGAGATTGCGCAGAAACAGCGAGACAGCGCCCCATCCCGATTTGCTGAATCCTATCAGAAGGCGATCCTTCGGTTCCTGCGAAGCTGGGAAACTCTTTTCGATCAGCGGCACGATTACAAGCTTTATGTATTCGTCATGGCGGATTCCCTTGTCAGTGGCATGGCTTCCATACCATGGGACCTTGTCGAACGCCATGCTTACGCAGATCACCCCGTAGCGGTTGTGCGCGTCGCTCTTGCGGACCTCCTGGATCTGGTCGCCGTACTGGCCGCCAAAATCCCCGCCGACCGGCAGGACATACAGCACCGGGTATTTCCGGCCCGCTTCCATCTTGTCGGGAAGAAGAACCTCCACCGCGTTCTTTCCGCCGGTATACGGGCTTGCCACCGTGAACACCTGAATGCCCTTGGCGTCGTTCTTTACAGGACCTTCTATCACCGTTTTTCCCTCCGTTTCAGGCGCCTGGACTTGTGCAAATGAAACAAGACATGCGTGAAAAATGAATAAAATACAGCTGGATCTTAGCATATTTCCTGCCCTTTTCATGTTATAAAGAATCTCCGTCCGGAGATTATTTATTTCTTCTGTTTCTTTATCAGTTCGGTCAATTTTGCGGCGAACGCCTCTCCCATCTTCTTATATCCGTTGGCGTCGCAGTGGAGGCCGTTTGCAGTGCCATTGCATTCATCAGTGTCAATCCATCCGGCAAGAGGATCTTCTTCTGCGACCTTGACCTGGGCGGCCCTGACAATCTCCCAGTCCTTGTCGCCTTTCAAGTGGTCGCTGATACGGCCTATCGCCACGGTGACATCCTGCCTGCCCATGTCATCGCGCACCTGCTTGACCAGCTTTCTCATAGAATCCTCGTATGTTCCGGCGGTTCCTCCCTTGGCATCGGCCTCTCCCTGCATCCATATGAAAGAAACTGAATCAAGCTTCTTTCCTTCGACTGTCTTCTTCACCGACTCCATAAGACGCTGGTAAAGATCGTTCTTGCCGATCTTGAACCTGTTTTTTGAATCATCCCATCCCTCCGGCTTGATCCAATCCTTGGTCCAACGGCGGATCGGCTGTCCGCTCTGCGAATCCTTCACGAAGATCAGTTCGTCGTCAGGAAAGGCCTTCTCGATCGCGGGTACGAATGAAAGCTTATGGTCAAGTGCCGCCATGTTCGACTGTCCGGAAAGAATGAATAGACGGACACCTTTGCCTTTGCCGGCTTCCTTCCCGGCGAATACCACGTTCTTGGATCTGTCACCGGCGACGACAATGTCCTTGTTATCGACAGCCTTGTCGTCATCACCTTTTTTAGCTTTGGCCTCCTTTTTATCCTTGGCCTTTTGATTGTCATCATCCTTCGCTTGTGAGATCAAGGCGGACAGCCCCAGCATGAGCGCAAACACAAGTATGAACGACTTCCTCATTTCAAACCTCCTGTATATTTGTAGATAAAACTTATGACCTTAAGGTTTACTTTTCATGGATATAGGTCTATCTCGGTACCGTTATACAGCTTCCAGGCGCGGATTCCGGTGTCAACATCGGATATGTAGCCGTTCCTGGTGGACGTCAGTTCACCGGCACCGAGCTGGGCCGCATGCCCGTCCGCAAAGAGGCCGATGCAGGAAGTCTTATGTGCAAACCAGAGACCGTACATTGTGTTGACCGGAGGTGTGGATTTGACGGCCTCCCGATAAAATTTTGGAGATCCCCTCAGGTATGAAATATGTGCGGGGTTTGCTCCCTTCAATGTGCATCCCAGCATCAGGAAGGTCGCAGGGGAGGGCATCCTGGTGATCACGAAATGATAGTACCTTGTTCCATCTACAGGAGCATATTCCTCCATGAAACGTGTGTCTTCGGAACCGTATCTTCCATTGTAGTACATGCCGTATATATTGCTTTCATCGGTGTCCGTCTGGAAGTTCTTGGGGCATCTGAAGATGGTATTTGCCGTATAGGCATCCCCCTCGTAATAGCTGTCCACGATTGCGTCACCAGAACCGTCGATGTATCTGCTCCAATAGTAGACTGCATTGTAGTCGATTGTGCTTACGGCACCCGGAGAATACATTTCGAAATCAAGCTGATATGAACCAAGCAAAAGACCCAGTTGCTTCTGGTTGCCCATGCAGACGACCTTCTTGGCAGTCTCCTTGGCCTGGTACAATGCCGGCAGAAGCAGTGCAATCAGAATTGCGATTATCGCTATGACCACGAGTAGCTCGATTAAAGTAAATCGAGCTACTCTCGCCGTCGCTCCCCGCGGACGCGGGGCAGCTATGGCGGGCACAGCCACGAGCAATTCGATTAAAGTGAAATGTTTCGATTTCATGGATAAACGTCCATCTCCACTCCTTCTTCCGTTTTCCAGGCACGGATGCCGGTGTCCGCATCAGTTTTGTAACCGTTCCTGGCTGAAAACAGCTCCGCCTGACCGAGGCTTTCCACATGCGAATCGCCGTAAAGTCCGTTGCCGTGCTTGATGTGCGCCAGCCAGAGTCCATGGGTGGTATTGACAGGAGAATCAGAATTCACAGACTCCCTGCGGAACTTCAGTGTTCCATTCCCGCAGAATGTTTTTGATCCGTCGAGGCTTGCAAGAGAGCAGCTCAGCATGATGAAGGAGGAAGGCTTGTTCATTTTTGTCATTGCGAAGGTGCAGAGCTTTCCTCCTGCCTGCCATGTTGTCTCCATCATGAAATTCATGTCTTCCGAGCCTGCCCGTCTTGAGTCGTAAACACCGTATACGCTGCCCGCAGTGCCGGTCTGCTTGTTCTTCGAGCACCTGAAGACGCTTCCATCGCCGTATACATTGCCTGTCATATAACTGTCATCTATCGAACCGCCACCAGTCGTTGCGTCGCCGTCTATGAAATTATACCAGTACGTATAAGTGCCGTCCCCCCATGCGCTTGAACTGCCGGGAGAGTGGGAGTTGAAATCGCTCTGGTAGCAGGCGAAGAGGGTTCCAAGCTGCTTCTGGTTGTTCACGCAGACGATCTTCTTCGCCGTCTCCTTGGCCATTTTCAATGCGGGAAGCAGGAGCGCGGCAAGGATCGAGATGATCGCAATTACGACCAGGAGCTCTATCAGCGTAAACGCTGATGAGCGCTTCGCTCTTTGAGCTACGCCTTGGCAAGCGAGTAATTCAATAAGGGTAAACAGAGAAAAAAGCACTCGTCGCCCTGAGTTTGTCGAACGGGCCATCAGGAGCTCGATAAGCGTGAATACATTTCCAATTTCCGACTTCCGATTTCCGATTTTATTTTCGAATTTCAAATTGGCAATAAAGAATGCTTTCATAAAGAACTCCCTCACTGTTTCTTCTTGTCGGCCTTCTTTTCCTTCTTTTTCCCACCGCCCTTTTCACCGCCTGCTCCGGCATGATCGCCGTTTTTCGACGAGGTAGGCTTGAGATCGTCAAGAACCTCCTGCAGTTTCTTCCTTCCGGCAACAGCTTCGGGATCCTTCGAATCCGCCGGAACGGGAATCTCCTTGAACGGAGCCTCCTTCATGTCGAAAAGAGCTCCAGCCTGCGTAAGCTTCCAACGCTGATCGCGCACGTACCATTCTTCCTGCAGCTGTATGAACACCCAGTCCCTCGGAGTTCCAACCTCACCCTTGAGCTGCGGGGCGAAACTCTGGCTGTCCATCTTTACGCCTTCAGGCATCTTCGCGCCTGCAAGTTCCGCAATGGTGGCGTAGAAATCAGAAAACTCCACCAGGTCCTTCACGACTTTCCCGGCAGGTATCGCACCCTTCCAGCTTGCGATCAGGGGCACACGGCTCCCGCCTTCCAGCATTGACCCCTTGTTCCCGCTGATCCCCTTGCCGTTTATCTTGCAGTCGAGTCCGAGTCCGTTGTCGCCGGCAAACAGCACAAGAGTGTTCTCACTCAGCCTGAGCTTGTCGAGTTCTGCGAGAAGCTTGCCGACCAGCTTGTCCATGTACAGTATGTTGTCGGCGAGAATACCTTTGCCGCTGGTGCCGTCCGGTGTCGGATAAAGCTGGCTGTGTATGAACGTCATCGGATAATATACGAAGAACGGCTCATCCTTCTTGCGCTTTATGAAGTCCATTACATATTCGTTCAGCATGTCCGGACCGTAATCCTTGTCGGTGACCGTTACAGCCTGTCCGTTCTTGCACAATGCCGGCTTCCAGTAACGGCCTCCCTCGGAGCCGTCCCAGGTGAGGAACTCGTCAAAGCCCCAGGCCTTGCCTTCCTCCGCCGTATCCATGAAGGCCATCTGGCTCCATTTGCCAGCCAGCGCAGTCGCATATCCGGCCTCCTTGAGCACCTTCGGGATGATCGTCTCCTTCTGCGGCGTAATCGCCTTTCCGGTATTGCTGACGGCACCGGTGCGGAAAGGGAAGCGCCCGGTCATCAGCATAACACGCGACGGGGCGCACAGCGGTTCCGAAAAGCAATGCTCGAAACGCACTCCCCCCTTGGCCATCGCATCCAGGCTGGGCGTCTTGAATTCCCCTCCATAGCATCCGACTCCGGGTATCCCGTAGTCGTCGGCCAGTAGCAATATGATGTTCGGTTTCCGGCCGGCTGCGGCAGTGGCGGATTCCAGCCAGCGGGGCACGGCAAAGAACGCCATGCCCGCAACGCCGGCCTTCAGAAAATCACGCCTGTCAAACTGGTAGTTCATTCCATCTATTCCCTGTTACCTGCTTATTATACTATAATTTAGCTTTTATAGATATAGCAACTCATTATAAGTATGTCGGGTTTTAACCCGACGATTAACTGGCGGTTTAAAAACCGCCATATTTTTTGAATGTAATTTATATTACTTGACAACTTGGATTGCCGAGAAATACAATACACCCTTGTCCGCATCTTTTCCCTTGCTTACGCCAATTGCAAACTTCTTCGCGGGAAAATCGAATGTCCCGTTCGCGTCGCCGCCGAACTTCGCCGACGGGCTCTTCGGGTCTATGGTGAGCTCCTGCCACTGGCCCGGCGTCGTGTACTTCAGCTTGTACTGGTAGGTTTCCTGGGCAGCATCCTTGATCCTGACAAGCAACGCCGCCTTGGTCTCGGATTTCACGGATATTTTTATGCTGGAGAAAGCATTTCCGCCGACAAATTCGCAGGACGCCATGACATATCCTCCGCCTGCCGAGAAGTCAAAATCAATTTTTCCGGCCTTTTTGCCATCAACTTCTGCAACTGAAAATCCGCCCTTAGCCCCTCCATTTATCTCCTGCCCGTTGCTGAACTTCCATTTCGTAGCGTCCTTAAGCCACGAATCATCGGCCTTTGCGGCATCCTGCCCAAATGCAAAATGTTGAAATGCCAAGATTCCAAAACCTATAACAATTACACTGATCACCGATTTCATTTTCATAGTACCTTCTCCTTAATTATATATGATTATTTCTTTCCTGCTGACACTACATACTGCGGACTTCCGCTGAGGGAAATGCTGATCTTCCCGTCCTTTGACTCGACGGAACTCTTTTTTCCGTTGACGTCATATACTTCTACGGCTCCCTGCACTTTCACTTCAACGTCGACCTGATGGACTTTTACCTTGTCAGGCGTCTCTTTCGGCGGAGGAGAGGACCATGCGACTATTTTCTGTTCACCCGTTGCCTTTTCGAAAAGGAGAAGGTAGTCCTGCGGGGATTCCAGAGGCATCCTCTTCACAAGACGGTATCCGCTGAGCTGTCCGAGCATCACCTTTGCGGCTTCATAGGCGGGGCGCTTCACACCGCTCTTTATGAATTCGCATTCCTGCTGTCCGTCCTTCCACTCGTACCAGATCGTGACCCTGATGCCGTTCATCATGTCTATCATGTACTGGCGCACGAAATGCCATGCCTGGAACTGGTCCGCCATCTTCTCGTCGCCGCCGGCCCAGGTCTCGACATTCTTCCCGCTCAGAGAAAATCCCCTTTCAGTGTTGAGCATAGGAAAATCCTTCGGAACATTGTTCTTCGCAAAAATATCACGGACCACCGCGTAGGCCTCGGTATAGTCCTCAGGCAGCTTGAATCCGTATGGATGCACCGACCATCCGGTTATGCCGGTCTGCAATATCCCCTGCTTGAAGCAGAATTCAGTCCAGTTGAACGACGGTTCCCATAGGCATGATACGGAGCCCGCGAGAATGTAGCAGTTCGGATCGACCTTGCGCATCGCCGGGACGGCCTCCTTGACCAGCGCCACGTACTCCTTCGCGTACTGCTCTGTGTTCCCCTTGTTGCCGTGCTTGCCCCAGAAGTGCATAGTATTCGGCTCGTTCCACATCTCCCATATCACGTCATGGTCCTTATACCTTTCCACTAGGGCCGCTGCGAACTTCGCATATTCTCCCCGTGCGGGCTGGTCCTTCGGGTGGCCGTGTATTTTGCTGTTAAGTCCGATCACTCCGATCACCCTGATGCCGCGTTCCTTCAGGTTCTTCATGATCTCGTCATGGGCGCTGAAATCATAGACACCCTTCTCCTTTTCTATCCCGTTCCACAGGAATCCGCGCCTGACGAATTTGAATCCGAGAGCCTTTAAGTCATCAAGATCTTCTATGGAACTGCAGTTCGGCTTGATCTGCATCCCGCATCCGTTCGGCACGGTCATGTCGGGAAGATCGGCGGAAAGCACATCCGGACCAGTTAAAGCCGCTGCAGAAAAAAGAAGTGTTCCACAAAAGATTCTAATTCCATTTAACATTATTTTCTCTCCTTTTATTCTATTTTAAGTTCATCCTTCTGATCTTTCATTGCAGAAGCGGATTTTCCCGCTTCGGCTCCCGGTGCGGCCGCAACTGTTTCCGTGACCTTGAAGGTCGGAAGATAACGATAATATACTTCCAGCATCAGGCAGCACAAGGAGGTTGAATACACGAAGAGATCTATCCCCTTCAGCTTTTCGTTGGTCTCTCCGCCGCCCTTGTTCGCCGGCCCGTATTTCTCCATCGGGGACGACCAGTGTCCATCGGACTCCTGCTCCTTCATCAGCGCGGTCTGGAATTCCTTGTTCCAGATGTCCCAGCCGCCGCCGCTTCCGGAATATCCCTGGAAAAGCGCCTGCGTCTGGTAGTACCACTGGTAGAGGGAATGTCCCCTGGGCTCCTGCCAGTTGCACTTCATGTACTTTCCATTCTGGGTGGTCTCGATCCATCTCAGCCCTTCAAGCGCCTCCTTCGACTTCCCGTCACCGAACAGCTGGAGGCAGAGCGTCCCTACCGGAGTCAATGTCTCGCTGGCCCCTTTCCCTCCTGTCGGAGATCCACTGTAGCAGAACCCCCCGCCTGAGACGTAATGCGTCTTCTTGAGACCGACATTCTTTCCGACTTCAATCGCGGTTTCAAGCCCCTTCACCGTACAGCCGGCGGCAAATGCCGCCTTCAGGGCCTGATACTGCCAGCCGCCTACGGAAAGATCACTTCTCGGATAACCTCCGCTTTCCTTTTCGGGATCGTTCTTGTAGTTATAAGTGTATGATCCAAGATTGTTCTGTCCGGTGACAATTTTCGCGACGGTTTTGTTCATGGCCTCTTCGATCATCGGGATCTTTGTCAGAGCATAAGCTTCGGAAAGCGCATATGCAACCATCCCATGACCGTATCCGGCGCCGGGATTCGCTATGAGGCCGTCGCCCTTGCCGCTGTTTCCAAATTCGATGAGCTTCCTGATCGCCTTGAGCACGCATGTGCCATACTCCTGCGAGCTTGGAGTTTCGCCGTGGGCGAGGAATGCGAGAGTCGCGAGAGCGGTCATCGCAGGTGAATGTCCGGCATTGTCACCCCACGAACCGTCCGCGTTCTGATGGTCCCTGAGCCAGCTCAGACCCTTGGTCGTAGATCTCTCGATCGAGCTTGCCGCGGCTCCTCCGCGGTTGTATTTTCCGAGGGCCGCCTTCCTTCCGGCAGTGCCTCTTCCTGCCATCAGTCCGGGCATTATCAGCGAAGAGCTAGAAGGAGCTACCATCAGCACGTTCGGCAGCTGCACCGAAGGGCCATCGATGACATCGCCGCCGATCTGGCCGGTGGCTTCGCTGCTGACCGTCACGTTCACCTCTGTGGACACGGTATTGGAGGCGGGCCTGTCTATTTCTATGTTCTGATCGACCTGCTGCGGAGGTTCCTCCGGAGGAGGGGGAGGTTCAGGCATCTTCTCAAGCTCCCTGCTGTCGATCTCCATCACGGTCACCTGCACTTCGCGCGTTTCAGGCTTGTCATTGTAGACCATCAGCGAACAGAGCAGGGATATGATGATTATGTGGCCTATGAAAGAAAGGACTGGTCCTGTAAGATGTCTCTTGATGTCCGCGAAAGTTATCTTCTGGGCCGCCATGATCTCCTCATAGGACGGAGCGTATGTATCCTGCCCCTGCAATGGCTGCTCCATCATCTGATTGTCCCCGGGCATCTGCGGATATTCCTGGTCCATTGATGCTTCCTTGAATGCTGACATTTAAACCTCCGTGTTGCCCGTAAATGATATAATGCAATATATAGAATATTAATATTGATATATATCATTATAGCCCGCAAGAGGGGCTTGTCAAGCTGTGATCGCTGGAAAAATTAAAAAATTTATAGCCGGGTAATGCGTCAGTCTTTATTTCTAAAGGTAGGGCGCTCTCACCGAGGTAAATATTCGCTGAAGTATGTCCTTCAGTGAATATTTACTTTAGTACGGATTAAGTAAACGACATAGTTTACTTAATACGTACCCTCAGATCCTCCTCACGCTCTCCCTCTCGATAAGTTCCGGCTCGAAGAGGATTACCTTCGACATAAGCTTGCTTTCCCCCTTGATCAGCTCGAAGGCGGCTTCCATCTCCTTCTTGTGCTGTGTACCGACGACGGTCAATGGAGGCGGGGCATATTCATCGATGATCCAGTTGCCCCTGGTGGACACAATGCTGACGTCATCCGGTACGCGCAGCTTGAGCTCCCTCAGCTTGCGGAGGCCAGCAAGCGCGCCGCTCGAAGATGCATAGATCAGGGCGGTGACGGAATGCTTCTTCAGTATCTCCCCGGTGAGCTCGTATGCGAAATTCGCAGAATTCCCCCATGGCTGTATGGTCTTGCGTGTCTGTATCAGGCTCCCAGTGGAAAGACCATAGTCCAGCAATGCCTGCTTCTGCCCGTTCAGGCTCAGGTTTATTTCCTTCTCGGAAGGCTCGTTGCTGATATATCCTATCTTCCTGTGTCCGTTGTCAAGCAGATGCTTCATCTGCTTGTATCCCACCTTGAAACGGTCGCCGCATATTGAAACCACATTCTTGCCAAAACTGATGAACTGGCACTGGGACAGGAGGATTACTGGAATTTCAAGCGAGTCCAGCTTGTCAAAGATTGCGCGCGTGAGGGAGCCTCTGACCGGAACTATCAGTACCGCTTTGAGATTCTCCTCCCTTTCCGCCATGGACATCAGGTTCTCGTATTTCGTGTCGGGATTCATCTTGAATTCAACGAGGTCGAAGCCGTTTTTAACGGCCAGCTCCTCTGCGTCGGCTACCCTGTTCCAGTATTCCGAGGAGAAATAATTGGGACATGCTATTATGATCTTCCCGTTCTTCGTCCTGGCATTGCCGCTGGCTTCGTTCACGACCTGCCTTTCCCGCGACGAGAGGAAAGTGCCCTTCCCCTGGCGGCGCGTGACATATCCCTCGCGGCAGAGCTCGTTCATGGCGTTGTGGACTGTCATCAGCGAGGCCTTGAGCTGCTTTGCAAGGGCCCGGTTGGTAGGAAGCTTGTCCTCAAGCTGGTAGCTGGAGAACTCCTTTATGAGCCATTCCTTGATCTGCGTGCGAAGCGTTGTACCGTCCCCGCGCCCGTTGAGAGGTGATTTTCCTGATTTATCTGCCATTTTGTGTCCTTGTATTGATATATATCATTATAGTCCAAATGCCGGGCCTGTCAAGATGCAATCCGGGAAAAATAATTGATTATTCCTCTCACAAAGCCGCTGAGGCACAAAGAATACTTTTGACTCTTTTCCGAAAACTTTTCCTTTTTAATCCTTTGCGTCTTTGTGCCTTTGTGCGAGAATATGTTCTTTGTTTTTAACTACGGCAATACCAGCAGCTGGAAATTCTGCATGAACATCGTCGTTATCTGCGATCCGCCGCTGCGCAGATCCGACTTGTTTTGCGATTCCGCGTGCCCGTCGTAGAACAGGCAGTTTGCCCTGTTGTTGTGCTGGAGATGGATCGCCTGGCTCCAGCCCCCGGAAGAGGCGCGGTAAAAAGTTGAGACATAGCGGTTGTCCGTCGGATTGCCGTCCCAGTTCCTGGTCGATGACATGTCCGCAAGCCAGACAATGTTCGCCGGTTTCCTGACGCGCAGCAGCCGATGCAGCTGTATGCCGGGCCTGGGACCGCCTTCCGGATAGACGGCTTCCGCGAAATTTTCATCAAGGACGTTCTTGTGCTGGGCGAAGTTGCCCAATGACATTCCATTGTCGCTGGCATTGTACATCCCATAGGCGAATCTACCGGTCCAATCTCTTCCATGCTTCGGTACCATCTTGTCATAAACCGGATTTGCCGGACAGCCGAAAACGGGATTTCTTTCAGGAATATAGACTGGTCCGTCATCTCCGACTCCGCTTCCCTGGGAAGCCTGGGTGCCGGCGATGAAAAGAGGCCAGAGATGCAGTGTGCCGCCGGCGTTCTCCCAAGCTGAGATCATTACGCCGTCGTAGTCCCCCGCATATGAGGCCAGTGCAAGTCCGCACTGCTTCTGGTGGCCGAGGCACATGACCGTCTTCGCCATGTCCTTCGCCTTTTTAAGGGCAGGAAGCAGAAGCGCGATCAGGATTGCGATGATCGCAATAACTACCAAGAGTTCGATAAGTGTGAATGCAGACGACTGACGACAGACGGCAGATGACAGGTTTTTGCATTCGGGATCCGGCATCTCGCATCCTGCATCTTGCATCCAGCAACCAGTATCACTTTCTTTTGATTCAATTTCTCTTGCCATTCAAATCCCCCCAATATTTTATTGTCAGCTGAAAAAAAACTGTCTTGACATGATCTCAGAAGAGATCGTATGCGGCTCCATTCTTGTCCTTGAATGCCGAAATGCCATGTTTTGGCACAGTAGGGCAGCCGGAATTGAAGTTGCCAATATTGAGAAGACCGCTCCGTGTGCAGTCCTCGACATGTCCGTCCACGAAAAGGCAGTTCGCCGTGCCGTGAGCCATCCAGACGCCTCTTACGTTGTCATTTGATCCGGATGTAAAGGAGCCGGTGGAGAATGTATATGTTCCGACGGTGTATTTCAATTTTCCAGGCGTCCCGTCTCCAGCCGAAGTATCGGCTATCATCACGATAAAATCCGGGTTTGGCACTTTCTGCATGTTAATCCCGAAAAAATCCTTTCCAGGAGCCATCGTGGTACGGACATTGAACTTTTCAGTATTGCCGGCGCCTGAAGAAGCGGCCTTGTAAGCTCCATAGGTGCCTCCAGTCATCTTTGGACATGTGAAGACTTTGGAGTTCAAGATGTAATTTGGCGCATCGGGAACGGATCCTTGTAAGAACTCATACCATGTCCATGTCTCATCGGGATAGTAGGAGATGTCTCCTGGAACGATGTAATTGAAGTCCGCGGCATAGCACAGGTCGGCGGTCCCGATCTGCTTGAGGTTGCTCTTGCAGACGGCGGAGTTCGCCATCTCCTTGGCCTGTTGTAGCGCGGGAAGGAGGAGCGCTGCAAGAATCGAGATGATCGCTATCACCACCAACAGTTCGATAAGCGTAAAATATTTATTTCGTCCGGAAAAAATATATGTTTCAGCCTTCATATTGCCTGCCCTGCCTGCCTGCCCCCAAGCCAGTCAAATGGTAAATATTTACATTTTATGCAAACGACATAGTTTGCTGAATACGTACCTTTTGTCTTTAACTGTCAATAAGTATATCATAAACAGGGATTTCGCACAATGTAATAAAAAGCTGAATATTTGTGTTTAACTGCTATTTGAAATAAAACACATGATTGCCGTTGTTGCGATTGCTTCAGTGGATAATCAGCTTGCCTTTCAGGTGATTCCTTCAATGTCGCCGCCCTGCGGGGGATCTGGATATGTTTTATTCCACACATGTCCCATGGCTGACGCCCCTGTCTGCTATACGCATATTTGCATATAAGAAATATCTCTGCAGGCTTGAGTCCCAGAGGGACGAAATGGAAATAGGCAGGGGCTTCAGCCCCTGTTTATTGCCGTGGTTGTGTTCGCGTGCCATAGGTACGCGATGTTAATGTCTCGGTTCTATGGTTTTCATGGCGTGCCTACGGTACGCCTAAATACATATAATCCATTCAACAGGGGCTGAAGCCCCTGCCTATTCTCATCCTGTCCCAGCCGGGACAGTCAGCACACATCAACTTATTGTATTCCAAAATGCTTGATTTAAAGTGTTGAATATATATATTGTATAATGTATTTATTTGAAATGATTGGTGCTGAGGGGGTAATCAGATATGCCGGATCTTTCCTTTACCTGTACGAACTGCAATGTGAATATCGAATGCGATGCCGGAATGGCGGGCAGCGCAGTCCAATGCCCGAGCTGCGGCGCCTCACTGATGGTCCCGAGACAGGGTCTCCATGAAGGTCTCGATATCGGCGGATTCCTGCTGGAACGCAAGCTTGGAGCAGGAGCCATGGGAGAAGTATGGCTCGCTCATCAGACCAGAATGGACCGCAAGGTCGCCCTGAAAATACTTTCCCCGAACCTCACCCGCGATCCTGAGTTTGTCGACCAGTTCATGCGCGAAGTCCGCAACAGCGGCAGGCTCCAGCACAACAACATCGTCACCGCCTTCGATGCCGGAGTCGCCGGAGACATATACTATCTTGCAATGTCATATGTCGACGGGGAATCTCTTGAGGACAGGATCCACCGCGCCGGTAAAATTCCCGAGAAGGAAGCCCTGAAGATCATCTGCGCCGTTGCGAACGGACTGAACTATGCCTGGAAAAACTATCAGATGATCCACCGTGACATCAAGCCTTCAAACATAATGCTTGACAAGAACGGTGAACCGAAGCTGATGGACATGGGTGTCTCGAAAAGCCTTTCAGAGGATGCTTCCATGACCATGGCGGGAACCATCATGGGCACGCCGCATTATATCAGCCCGGAGCAGGTTTCCGCCGAAGATGAGATTGATTTCCGTTCAGATCTGTATTCGCTTGGAGTGACACTCTTCCACATGCTTGACGGCAAGGTTCCTTTCGACGCCAAGAGCTCCATAGCTGTCATGACCAAGCATCTCACCGATGCGCCGCCGCTCCTGCATTCGCTCAATCCTTCTGTAAGCAAGCCGTGTGAAGTCCTGGTGCAGATAATGATGGCGAAAAAAAGGGAGGCGCGTCAACTGAGCTGGGATGATCTCATCAAGGACATAAATCTTGTCCTTGACGGGGAGATGCCTGCCACACAGCTTTCCGACGGGAGCATTACCAATAACACTGAAAAGATCAGCCGGGTTATTAGTAAAAGGCAGCAGTT
>MHBH01000067.1:23239-35782 GCA_001804805.1 Lentisphaerae bacterium GWF2_49_21 | reverse complement strand
ATTCTTCAAGGTCTTCAAAGTTGCCATTGATCATCGGAGTCGCTGCTGTGATCGTGATTCTTGCAGCTGCGCTGGTCATCTGGCTTGTAGCTGCCAATAATTCCAGCAAGCTTGCAGCTGAAAAGTCCCGTGCCGAGGACCAGAAAAGACAGGAAGATGCCCGCAGGATCGAGGAATCTAAAAAAGCCGAGTTGGAAAAGAAGAAGGTGGAGGAAGATACGGCGAAACTCGAGAAAAGCCAGCAGCAGCAGGAGCTATGGGATGCGGCTGCGAAATCCGCAAACCAGTCGCTCGCGGACAAATCCAACTTCGAAACCGCCATCGCAAACCTGGAGAAAATAAAGACAAGCTGCAAGGGCACGAAGTTCGAGAGCATGGCTGACACCGAAATTGCGAAACTCGCAAAAGCGAAAAACGATTTTGAAGAGCTGAAACGCAGAAAGGCCGAAGAGGATAAACGTATCGCCGACGAGGCTGCGAAAAAAACTCAGGCCGAAAAAGCAACTGCGGAATTAGAGGGGAAAAAATCCGAACTGATTGACTCCATAGCTTCCGACATTGTTAAAGAGGACTTCAAGTCCGCTTCTGCGAAATTCGCAAAAGAACCGTCTCTCGTGCCGGAGTTGAGGAACATCCTCGAACCGCTTTCTAAATCAGATGAGATCATCCTTGCCAGCCTTCAGAAGGAGATTGGAAGCACAGTTTCCATGGGGGTTGAAAACAAGACGTTAAAATTGAAAATAAAAAAAGTCGAGGGAGGTGGCATCTACTGCGAAGAGACCGTCGGCAAGGCAATGATTGTCAATAAATATGCGGTGAAAGACCTGGGCTGCGATGAAAAGATCAAACGGCTTTCAGCCGCTAATCCGATTGCCGGAGCAGTTTTCAAAGGCATATCCGAGATCAAGGCCGGAAAGCTTGATGATGCCGCGAAATCCTGCGAAAACTGCGGAATGCTCTCACAGCCCCTGAAGGACAAGATAGATGAAATGAAAGCCGGAGGGATTGAAACTGCCGCTAAAAGGGATTTTGAAAAACTCCTCGCAAAGTCAGAGTCCGTCTCCAGAATGACCGAAAAGGACATCGGCGATTTCTTGAAATCCATTGAGTCCTTCCCGGAAGCGCATAAGACTGCGAAATTCGCAGCTGGAAAAGCGGATGATCTTGCGAAGCTCTCGGAATCCGCGAATTCCGCACTCGAAACTCTGAAGGAAAAGGCCGCACCCAAGGAAAAACCAGTAGCGGCAACGGGTAAAGGCCCCAAGGGCGTTCCCGGCAAAATCATCGTCTTCGACGATTTCAATTACGCTGATGCAAACTGCAATGTGCTGTTGTCTGAAAGAACTTCGGTTCCGACCAATCTTACAGGTTCAAAATGGCAGATGGTGGCCGGGGATGGGGAATACGAGATCAGGATCAGGGGAAGTGCCTTGAAACCCGACAGCCCCAACCAGGCATCCTTCCACAATGTTGCAAGTTCCGGTCTTTCCATTGCAAGCAAAGGATCGTATGTCAAGCCTGTCAAGATGCTGGTCCGCGCTGACCTGAGATTCGGCGACACATCATGCGAGTATGTCCTCCTGGGATTCTATTCCGGCCTTCCCGGTGGGCGCATGATGAAACCCATGACTGCTTTTACTGGACTGAAACTCACCATTGATGGAAGTCTGGTTCTTGTGGAAAATGGAACTGAAGGGAAAAGCATAAAGTGGACTGGAGGAGCTTTTGATCCCGTGACTTTCAAAACCCTCAGTTATACCGTGAGTACTGCTAATGGTTCTATCTCGGATGTATCTCTTTCCGGCAGTAAAGGCACCTATGATTTCACCAGCAAGTCGTTTACAGACACCGCCACTGCGTATCTGGGAATCGGCGGACTGGGCCATTCAGGACATGGTGAAGGATATATTCTCATCGACAACCTTGTCCTGTCCGATCTTCCTGTCACTGCCAATCCAAGCAAGAATATTCTCAAATCCGAACCGGAAACCCTGAAGGATAAAAGCGGAGCGATGACGGACAAGCAAATTACAGTTGACCTCGGTGGCGGTGCAAAGATAGAGCTTGTGCCCGTTCAACCAGGTAAATTCACAATGGGAAATTCCAAGGAACGCACGGAAGTGCGTATTACCAGGCAGTTCTGGATGGCGAAATTTGAGGTTACGCAGGAGCAGTATGAAAAGGTGGTGGGGGCAAATCCTTCCAAGTTCAATGGCAAGGATCTTCCAGTAGAGCAGCTTTCCTGGTTTGATGCCTTGGAATTCTGCAAGAAGATGAATGACAAGCATGGGAAAGTCCTGCCCAAGGGTCTCGTCTTCAGGCTTCCGACCGAGGCGGAATGGGAATATGCCGCCAGGGGAGGCAATTATGCAAAAGGCTACGACTATAGCGGTTCAAATGTTCTGGAAGAGGCTGCATGGTGCAAGGCAAACTGCGGTGGCAAGACAAATCCGGTTGGCAAGAAAAAACCTAATGAACTGGGCATCTATGACATGAGCGGAAATGTATGGGAATGGTGCAATGACTGGTTGGGAGAATATTCCAAGGATTCCGAAACAGATCCGGAGGGGGCAGGATCCGGAGCAAACCGTGTTCGTCGTGGAGGGGCATGGGTTCTGGAGAACTGGGGTTGCAAACCAATAGATCGCAGTTCGCTCGCTCCTAATGCTCGTGGAAACGACATGGGCTTCCGCCTCGTGATAGGATATCCCTTGTTCAATAAGTAAGTTGCTTCCAGCCTGAACGTCTGGAGCCAGCTGGATACTGGTGATGTGACCTCGATGTTATCCGTAAATATTATCTCGCACAAAGCCACAAAGCACACGAAGAAGACTTTTAAGAATGACCACAGAACACACAGACTACACAGAAAAAACATCAATGAAATAAGCAGGTGACTATAAAGGAGCGCCGGTCTCCAGACCGGCTTCTTCCATCCCGACCTGGCGTGTCCCGCCATAGCTTCTTAGCGACGGCGGAAGATAGGCGTTCCTTTTTAAAGTAGGTACGCCTTTTAAGGTGTACCAATCTTGATTCGGTTTGAATGCTTGTCTCGGTTCGTAAATACATGGTACACCCTGAAGGGCGTACCTACTTATAGCCACCCGGTGCTCTTGGAAAGAAGTTTTGTGTAATATACGAAGTTCGGCCAGGACACGTCGTGAGGCACGCCATGGTCGCAGCTCGGTATGAATCCGCCGGCCTTGATCACAGGCTCGATCCTTTTAATCTCATCCTCGATGAATTTTCCACCCTTGGCCATCGCCCTCTTGTCAACCCCGCCGGAATATGCAATGTTACGTCCGAATTTCTTCCTGAAATCAACTATGTCGTTCCCGGCCGCGACTTCGATGGGGTCACAGACATTTATTCCCGCTTCGATCCAGAGAGGGATCAGTTCGCCGATGAATCCGTCAGAATCCATCGCATATACAGGAACTCCGGCGTCGCGAATTATCTCGCCCCATTTCTTCCAAGTCGGAAGCAGATATTCACGCGCCATGTCAGGGGAGATCATCGAGAAGCACTTGTACGCCATGTCCTCTGAGAGATGGACGGAGTCCGGAGTGAAATTCTTGAAGGTGTTTCTCAGCAGTGCGGAAACATGCTCCTGCCAGAAGAAAATCATCTCCCTGACAAAATCCGGATCGTCATAGAACATCGTGCACAGGTTCTCGAATCCAAGCCATTCACGGAGCTGCCAGAACGGTCCGGAAAATGAGATCTGCAGGAAGTAATCCCTGCTGGCAAGATCTTTTCCAAGTGCCGCGGCGTTCTCCGGGAATCTCGACATATCGTTTGCATCATATCGCTTCTTCATGTCCTCCCAGTCGGCGCGGTTCTCGACAGGACACTTTACCCAGCGGCGCGTCACGAAATCAATTGCGTTCCTGAGATATTCGACGGTGAACTCGTTGCCGATCTCGCAGATGTTCCCTTTCCAGTCCTGGACAATCTGCGAATCCGCCTTCTTCTCAATGACCTTTTCCTCGAACATCGGGATCATGCGTTCGTTGACGCCGAACCCCTTTCCTCCCTTCGGCCATTCGAGCTTTCCACCGGCCTGGCGGTAGGCGTATTCATATATGTCGCCGTCCTTCACCGTTGCGGGAAGGCCTTGCGTCCTCCAGGTATCACGGGTAGATTTCCTTCCATGTCCGGGATTCAGCGGGATCCTGTCGGGATTTCCAAATAGATAGGTCTCCAGAACTCTCTGCCTTGCATTCATGTCCATTCTCCTTATTATTTCCTCATTCATTAAAACTCAACCACAGAGGTCACAGAGATAATTTAATCAGTATGATATTTGATTGGAATAATACCGTAGATGATACGATGGAGCTCCAAACTCTGTGTTCTCTAAATACTATAAAAATCTTTCTTGGTTTTCTGAGTGCGCAGAGAATTGCCCTCTGTGAACTCTGTGGTTGCTTCTTATATATTGACTTATCGTCCATATTAAATATCTTTCTTGTTTCTGGCTTACTATGCTATAGTATCGTATAAACGGCAATGGACGGAAAAAGCATAAATATGGATAAAACAACCATAATAAAAGAGTGTAGGACAGGCCTCCGGCCTGTCTCTTTTCGACAGGCGGGACCTGTACTGACCTGTACTGAGCAAGGTCGAAGTAGCTTGTCGAAGTACGCCTGTCCTACTTTCTTTTTAAATGATGATTGCTCATTTAAATTCTATTTAAGAGTGTAGGACAGGCCTCCGGCCTGTCTTTCTTCGACAGGCGAGACGCCTGTCCTACATTAAAGAAGAGGCTGCTTTGAGTATGGCACATAAATTAGAAATCTTCAGGTCTGAAACCTTCAGGACCCCTCTCGGATTCGAGAAGGAGCTCGGACTGTGGGTGGACAGGACAGGCGAGGCCGTCAGTTCTTCAAATCCGGGCAAGCTCAGGATACTCGGGCTTTACGCCGCAGTCTACATCGAGAAGGGCGAGGGGGTCTATATTTTGGAAAGCTCAGGAAAGAAGTCCGTAAGAGCCGGCGATGTGATGATTGTCTATCCCAGGATTCCGACCATGTATTATCCTAAGGGCGAATGGAAAAGCATCTGGATCGTCTGGGGCGGACCTGAATCGCAAACACTCGACAAGATGGGATATCTCGGGAAACCGGTGTTCCGCGATAAAAATGAATCCGTCAGGAAGGCTTTCATGTCGATGCTCCATATAAAGGGAAGGGAGGACATGGATTCCATCCTTGAACGGAAAAGGATTGTCATTGAAATGATCCTGGAACTGCACAGGGCGTCCATGGAAGAAGATGTCCTCTCCGAGAACAAACTTGTAATGGAACGTATCATTGCGAAAATAAGTGAAAATCCAAGCAGGGATTATTCGATTGAGAAGCTTGCCGCGGAATCGAACATCAGCCTGACGCATTTCAGGAGGCTTTTCATTGCGCACACGGGAAATTCCCCGAAGGAGTTCATACTTTCGATGAAGATGTCAAGGGCGAAGCAAATGCTTTCCGAGGGGAAATCCATAAAGGAAACCGCAGAAGAATGCGGCTTCGAGGATGTCTTCTATTTCATGCGCTCCTTCAAGAAAATGACAGGCATCACCGCCGGTAAATTCAGCGGACGCTGAATTTACTTCATGATAATTACTAAGCGGATTTTTATTTGTCTTGTATAAGCTTGTAGCCTGTCGCGCTGAAGTGCTTTGACGAAAGTGGATCAATGCCACAAGGCGTTTTCTTGAAGTAGGGACGGGCTTTAGCCTGTCCCATTCTTGAATATTAAGATGGTACATGCTGAAGCACGTACCTACTTAACGGTTGCGCCCTTACTTCAGATTTTCCTTCAGGAATTCAATCCTTTCAGCGGTTCCAGGAAGAGCCTTGCAGGGGATGAGCTCCAGGTTTTCCTCGAAGGAGATGCTTTCGCCCGGCTTCAATGTCGTGAATGCGCCATGCATTTCAATCTCCGTCAATGCCCATGGAACATTGATGAGCTTGTATATTTCCACGAAGGCATGATCCGGGTGAATCTCCTTTTTCGGAACAACTGATGATCTTTTCAGTAGAAGATAGTCATTGCTGAAAGCCGCTATGAGGGGCTTCGATGGATAGATGAATGTCTTTGAAGTGAATACATGTTCCTTGTCTGCTGCAACCGACTCGATGTCGTAATTAAGGAAGCCGTCCTTTATGTCATAGGGATAAATCCTATCCTTATCCGGGGTCCATGCAGTGAATTCCATTTTTATGACTCCGCCTTCCTTGCTGACAGGCACATAGACGTTGGCGTTTCCGGGCAGGCGGGTGTTAGACCAGATATCCCAGGAAACATCGCTTTCACGGATGTTTGTCGCCGTCACTTTTAGGAAGACTTTGTTTCCCTTGATGCTGATCTCCTTCACCATCTGGAGGCCGCTGACAGGGCTTGCCGGGCTTTTCAGCTTCACGGATTCATTCGATTTCTCTACGACTTCATACTTGTCAAGTGTCAGATAAGGATCTGGAGGCCATGAGTCTTTCTTGTTCTTCTTGCCGGGATTCATATCCTGCTGTGTCCACCATCCCTTCTGGGGGCCGACCCAGTAGATGTGCCCGTTGTAGGGAAGGAAAGGGGGATTCTCTGTTGAGAACTTCGGCGCAGGCTCCGTCCACAACTTCGGATCGGACAGGAGGACGTTCGAACCGGCATGGGTCCTGAAAAGGACGATATGCGCACCTACGTCCGGCATGATCCCGACGAGGATCTGCTGGTTCTGCAGTATCAGCAGGTTAAGTTCCGGATTGAGAGGGCTCTTCCTGAAAGGGATCGGCCCCGGCTGATAGACCGTAGTGCAGGAGACCATTCCGGCCATGAAAATAGGAAATAGCATCATGATTGCCTTCTTCATATTTGTTTACTCCCCTTATGTATTTATCGTCCGATAAGAATATTAATAGAATTTCAGATCTGCCATAAACAAGCTTCCTGCCGCAGATTTTCCAGCTCTCCGTAGCCGTCCGTGGCGCGTTAAGTAGGTACGTGCTTCCCGTGTCCGCCATAGCTTCTTTGCGACGGCGGAAGCCCGACAAGATGGCGGCCAGGAATGACCGCCCTACTTAACCGGTAAAAGTTTCTTGCAGTTTCTCGGGTTCGGTTACTCCCTCCTGTGCGCGACAGCGATCGCGGAATAGTCCTGGAGCTTCTTACCGAGTACCGAAGGCGATATCCTGCAGGTTTTGCGGGCATCCGGAAGAACTTCGTCGTTGAAGACATCCTTCACCTTGTCGATCCATTTCTTGCCGAGGTGATTCGCCAGGCTTCCAAGAATTATCACATCAGGATAGAGCATGTCGGCTATCAGTGAACATGCCCTTCCGACTGCGTGTGCATTTATTTCAACAACCTGCATTGCTTCGAAATTTCCAGCTTCGGCAAGCTTGCCTATCTCTTCGGATGCCGGAGCCTTCGGCCATACAGAAGGGAATTTCCAGGTGGCTATCCTTCCCAGGGATGAACCTGCGCAGTATGATTCGAAGCTTCCAGCCTTCCCGAACGCCACCGGACCGTCGTCTGCGAATCTCGCATGCCCGATCTCGCAGTTGTGTCCGTGCGCGCCATAGTAGATTTTTCCATCAATTACGATCCCCAGTCCAAATCCGGTCCCGCATGTGAGATATACGACACTGTGCAGATCCTTTGCGGCGCCCCAGTAGTACTCGGCTAGCGCACATGCACCGGCATCATGGTCCACATGCACGGGAAGGGAAAATTTATCTTCAAGGATTTTCTTCAGGGGGATATTGTCCCAGCCCGGAAGATTCGGAGGTGACTGGATAATTCCATTTTTCGCATCGAGCGGGCCGCCAATTGAAACACCGATAGACGAGATCTCCGGATATTTCACGAGCATCTTCCTGGCATTTTCAATTATCGCGGACATCATCTGCTCCTGTCCGGACTTCGCGTTCGACTGCCATTCGTTCCTCTCGCCAAGCTTGCCGTCGGAAGTCCCGATGATCGTCGCGGATTTAGTTCCGCCAATGTCCAGCCCAAGATAAGTCTTAATTTTTGACATGACTCAACTACCTATTTTAATGATATGCAAAGACAATATAGAATTGACAGGATAACAGGATTGACAGGATGAACTAAATTGCAAGGGTAATTTCAGAACTACTGTTAAAGGATCGCCGGTCTCCAGACCGGCTCTTATGCCGACCTGGCGTGTCCCGCCATAGCTTCTTAGCGACGGCGGAAGGTCGGCGTTCCAAAGTAGTTTTGAAATTTCCTTATTAATCATGAAAATCCTGTTATCCTGTCAAAATATTCCTGTTGTTCTTGATTGGTTTTCCCATTCATCCCTGGCCGACCAGAGTTCGTCTCGGGCAGGCCATCAATCCAATCATCCAATCACCCAATCTTTTTACGATTCCCGCACCACCGTGAACGGTTCGTTCAATATTTCCGACATCCTGTTAAAGTAATCTTCATCCAGTTTCTGGCAAGGCAGCATTATGAGATTAAAGCTGTGGCGCCCCATGTCGGTGTCGAACTGTGGATCATTCGGATCAAGCCTTGCCGGATCGTGGAATCCGTAAAGGCTTGAACGAACAAGTGTCAGGCGGAACCGTCCATTAAGACAGTCACAGGCAAATGCGCCTTTCTGGAAAATGGCCATTCCTTTGTCAGCGGCCGGCATCCATGACCAGTGGTGCATTGGGAGTTCACTGCCATCCGCTGCGCGTCTGGCAGAACCTCCCGCACATTGCATGTGCAGGAGAGGGGAGTTGGCCTTCTCAGGATGGATTTCCATTTTCAATATCTTCCGGTGCTCCGCCCATTTGACTTTGATGTCGGCATAAACACCGGGAATTCTGGAATATGTCGAGTAGATAATATCAAGGCTTGCCTTGCCATAGGTGAATTTCTGGCATAGCTTTCCTGTTACGGAGCCTGTCATCACAGACGTGGATTCCAATTTAAATTCACCTTCTACGGAATCATACTTGCTGATCCCGTGCCCCCAGGTGTCGGACTTGTCGTCGAGGACAAGAAACTTCACAGATGATAAAGAATCTCCAGATGTCCATCCTGTCGCACCCTCATGCAAGAGGCTATAGCCTATAAAATCCCCCGCTTTCCGTGCAGGATGGAGATTCTTTATAATTTGCTTGCGCAAAAGGTGAGGATTTCCCGGCTGGAAGTGCACCGAATCGGACTTCGGCCTTTCGACGATCTTGCTGTTGTCGAAATGATATGACTTGAAGTCTTTAGCTGGCAGGGTGTCGACAAACTCCCACCTGCGGTTTGCGCAACGCACGCTTGGAAGAACCTCCTGGATCTCGATTAGGCTCCCCTTGGCATCCTTGAACGCCGCGTTCTCACGGAAATAGACCATCGACTCGATGGAGAGGGGGGCTGTCACTTCAAACGGAAGAGTGTTGAATATCCTGAATTCGCCCTCCTTCACCTTAGGCTTCTTCTTTTGCGAAATTGACTTGAGCGCGGAATAAGCAGTGTCCTTGCAGGCGCTCTCTACTCCTTTTAGTTCCCCCTTGGCGTTTTCTGCGGCTGCAGGAGCGCATGAGCCTGGCAGGATGTCATGGAACTGGTTGAAGAGTGTCGTCTTCCAGGTCTCATCCAGACAGTCGTCCTTCTTGCCGTTCATCTTGAGGGCGCGCGCCGCATATGACAGTGCATGCTCGCTGTTGCGCATCGCATTCTTTACGTCACGCATCACTGAGTAACATCCGATCGCATGAAAGTGCAGGTCTCCTGAGTATTTTGGTATCTTCTTTATAATTTTTTCAGCCTCGCTGAGAAAATTATTACAGGTGGAATATCCCATGTCACCCTTTGGACGGCCCTCCATGTATTTATTGTAGAACTTGATCTCGTCGATGCTGGGACCGCCGCCGTGGTCTCCGACACCGAACAGATAACAGTTAGTCTTCTGCTTTTTGTATTCCTCGTCATCGAGCATGGAAAGTATCTCTTCTTTTGGCCTCCAGCCCCACTGACCGTAATGGTGCTTGAGACGGTATGCGAGCACGCTGTGACCTTCATACTCCCAGTGGAAAAGGTTTGATGGCAGATCCGGCTTCTCCTGCAGGCCGGGCCTGCAGAAGATGAAATACTTGAATCCTGTTTCAGCAAGGATCTTCGGAAGTGTCGCAGGATGGCCGAAGGTGTCGGGGACATATGCCGTCACGATTTTAACACCGAGATGCCTGTCTGCGAACTTCGCAGAGATTTCGGCGTGCTTGAGGAAGCTCGATTCAAGAGGAAGGTTTGTATCTGGCTCGATCCACCAGCCGCCGCAGACCTCCCATCGGCCTTCATCGATCCTATGCCTGATGCGCTTGAACAGTTTCCTGTCATATTTCATGATCCATTCATAGAACTGCAGGGAGCTCGCGGAAAAAGTGAGGGCCGGAAATTCATCCATCCTGTTGCATGCAGAACGGAAAGTGTTCAATACCTCGTCGATGCCTTCGTATTTGTCCCACAACCAGACAGGATCGATGTGGGAATTCGGAACCATGTGTATGCGCATTGCTTTTCCTTCTTTTCTTGTCTTTAAGAGTGTAGAACAGGCGTCTCGCCTGTTTCTGTCTCGTTAATGACAGGCGGGACGCCTGTCCTACATTCTTTTCTTACGCTTTTTACCGTCTCCACCCATGCCACGATATTCTCCGCAGGGATGTCCTTCTGGATCTCATGCGCCGGAGCCATCACATATCCCCCATCTTTTCCGAGGAAATCCATGAGCGCCTTTTGGCATTCCGGACGCATGCCAGTCAGGCATGTGCCACCGATGTCGAAGGGGATTCTGTCGGCCTGTTTATGTTTCATTGCGGAGAAAAATCTTTCGCGGGATGTCATAGGTATTTTCCTATTATCAATGTGGTACAGGCGAGACGCCTGTCCTACATTCTTTTAATACAGGCGCGCCTTGTACTGAGCCTGTCGAAGTACGCCTGTTGTACATTCTTTATTCCTCCAATGTGTTGAATATCTTCCTGCTTCCCTCCCAGTAGTCCGGGCATTCTATAGGCAGCGGATCATTTTTCAGGGCGCCGTCATGCAGCACGTCGCGGTATGCCTTCATGTTCTCGGGATGGCCGAAGGCGCTGAGCCTCTCTTGTATCTCTTTTGCGATATTCGCAGACCAGCCGTCGGAGAAGATCAGCTTCGACAGTTTTCTTATCACGGTCCTGTGTTTCGGTGACTTCGCGAGATCATTGTGTTCCTCGGGATCTTCGTCGAGGTTGAAGAGCTGGTATGAGTCGTAGGCTCCATAGTAACAGAGCTTCCATGGGCCTTTCCTGACCATGCGGTTGGAACTCAGGCCTGGCTTGTGCGTCGCCCAGAACGTGTATGTTTCCGACTTGGCGGCAAGGTCGGGAGTGGCACCTTTCAATGCGGGGATCATCGAGACTCCATCGATTCCCGGCGGTGGTTTGACGCCGACAAGCTCGCAGAGGGTCGGCATGAGATCCACAAGCGAATGGTGTACCGGCGATGTCTTTGCAAGCTTAATTTTAGGATGCCTGACTATCATCGGGACGCGGGCCGAATCTTCGTAGAAGCTTTCCTTGTGCCAGAGACCATGGTAATTGAGCATTTCACCGTGGTCGGCGAAATAGAGGATTATAGTGTTTTCCCAGAGTCCGTTCTTCCTGAGAGCATTGAAGATCATTCCGATATTCTGGTCCAGCTGCTCGGTCATGGCGTAATAGGCGGCAGTGGCCTTGTCGAGGTTCTTCCAGGGTATTTCGTCCAGGAGGATGTATTTCCGGTAGTCCTTGTGGTGTGGGTGCAGGGCATCAAGCTGTTCGCGTGTAAGTTTTGCGGCCCTGACCTTGTCCTTATATTTCCTATAAAGCCTGGGAGCCCCGATATACGGGCAATGTGGAAGCATGAAGCCTGCTACGAAAAAGAAAGGAGGGGCATCGGGGGTTTCCGCATATTTCTTCATCCATTTTACCGTCCTTGCAGTTACTTCATCATCATAACCAGCCATCTGGTTCTCTCCGGCTCCGACATAGAAGAGCGGGTCTGGCCTTGAGCAGTTTCCGAGCGAATATTTGCCTAGAGGACCCTTCGACGGGCGGTCAATGCCGTTGTAGATCCCAAGTGAGGAATTCGATCCGAGGAGCAATTCGAGGAAACCATGGCGCTGGTCGGGGCCGTTGAAGTGCATCTTGCCGCAGAGCGTCGCATGATATCCGCCACGGACAGCGATATGCGCAAGAGTGGGGTACCGGCTGTCAAGCATGGTCTGGTTGCCGATGGATTCGCATTTGAATGAATAGCGGCCTGTCATGAAGCTCATCCGTGACGGCACGCAGATCGGATTGTTGCAGTAGAAGGAATCGAAGCGGCATCCTTCCGCGGCAAGTGCATTGAGATTGGGAGTCTCCACGATTTGATCGCCATAACAGCCAGTAACTCGGGCAGTATGCTGATCCGAACAAATCATCAGTATGTTTGGTTTCTTGCTCATGTCATGGCTCCTTTTTGTCTTTAAGAGTGTAGGACAGGCCTCTGGCCTGTCTCTTGATTAATTACAGGCGAGACGCC
>MHBH01000067.1:0-23218 GCA_001804805.1 Lentisphaerae bacterium GWF2_49_21 | reverse complement strand
GATTAATTACAGGCGAGACGCCTGTCTTACACTCCTTATCCACAGGCCTCTGGCCTGTCTCTTGATTAATTACAGGCGAGACGCCTGTACTACATTCTTTCATCCTATATTTTCCAATGCTCAAATGTGCTTTTGCCGGATTTTCCCTTATGTAATTGCGATAAAATTCCAATTGTTCAAGACTCCGGACAATATGATCATAGGATTCATCCATCCATAATGTGCCTGTCCGATTTAACTTCCTATTGATTTCATGGGATGTGAAGGATTTCAAGCTGTGAAGAATTTTATCCAGATCATGTTTTCCGCTGGGTGAAATCAAAAGGTGAACATGATTTGGCATAATGACATAATCATCAACAACGTACCTTTCTCCGTCAAAATGCAGCAAGGCCCTTTCGACTATTTCAGATAAGGAAGGGTTGGCAAGCATGCACGAGCCGCTTCCTGCATCAAGCCATTTGTCGATTTTCTCTGAAAACAGTCTTGAGTATTCCTTCAGTTGTATCTCATTCCAAGGTTCCGGATTTAGAAGTAGCCATCCCTCCCTTTGTTTGCCAAGCGTATTCAGCTTTTCCATGGGCAATGAGTCGGCAAGCCTAAATGTAACAAAATAAGTTCTGTCTTCCTGATCCCAGTGTGGAAGATGGCGATGGCTTGATTCTATAGGCAAGGATGGAGAGAAGGGATTGAAAGAGTGTGGAACAGGCCTCCGGCCTGTTTCTGTTTCGTTAATGACAGGCGAGACGCCTGTCCTACATTCTTTTCTTAATTGAGAATTAGTCATGCTTTTATTATATCTTCATAATTTGTCTTTAAGAGTGTAGAACAGGCGTCTCGCCTGTTTCTTTCTCGTTAAAGATAGGCTGGAAGCCTGTGTTACATTATTTATTTGAATACCGCGTCAACGCATTGTCTCCTGTCCGCTTCGACATCTTCAAACCATTTCTCAAGATCGCAGAGCATGCGTCTCAGCTTGTCCGCTTCCTTTTCCGCGAGATTGTTCTTTTCCTCTGGATCGTCCTTCAAATTGTAAAGTTCCGCGGGCAGGGGAGGGCCGTACGAGAAGAATGATCTCGGCTGTACAGGCAGGATCTCCTTGAATGTTTCCGGATTCTGGCGGAGCTGCTGGTCGAGCTTGCCGTCATTGTCGCGATATGTCTGCGGTGAACGAGGTTGAACCAGCTTCCAGTCGCCATCGCGCATTGCTGCGTTGGAACCGATATACGGATAGTAGCGGTTCCACTGCCAGAACCGTCGCGTGTTGGTTTTTCCGTTTTCCCCGCGCAATACAGGAAGGTTGTTCCATCCGTCCAAAGGCAAATTGTCTTTTGGAACTTCAACTCCCGCCATTGCAAGCAATGTCGGCAACCAGTCGGTCAGATGCATCATCGAATCAATGTTTTTTCGTCCGGGCAGACCTTCGGGCCAGCGCATGATCATCGGTAGGCGTATGCCCCCTTCATATGTAGTTCCTTTTGAACCATTGAAGTTGCAGTTGAAACGGCGGAGCGAGAATTCTTCAGAATGTCCTCCGAAATCCGGACCGTTGTCGCTGGTGAACATTACAATTGTGTTGTCGCTGAGCCCGAGACGTTTCAGCTCCTCGAGGAGACGTCCGATGTTGCGGTCCATATTGCGGATCATTCCGTATAGTTTGCTGACGCCTTTATTGAATTTTCCGCTCTCGGCGAAGGGTTTCACGTCCTCTTCCGGAGCTTCGATCGGGAAGTGAGGACAGTTATATGCCAGATGCAGGAAAAACGGTTCGGCCTTGTGGCGTTTCACAAAATCAATTGCCTCGTCAGTGAGAAGATCCGTCAGATATTTACCTTTGGGACGGAGAGGAGTTCCATTGCATTCTATGCGAGGTTCGAAATAATACTGCCAGCCACCGCGGAAACCGAAGAACTCGTCGAATCCGCGCCTGTTCGGGTGGTATTGATCTCCAATCGTACCATTGTGAAATTTGCCGACGAGGCCGGTGGCATATCCTGCATTCTTGAGGATATCCGCAACAGTGCGTTCGCGCAGGGACAGCCTCTCGCATCCGAGATGGTCGAATGTGTCGATGCTGCCTGTGCGATGCGGATAACGGCCAGTCAGCAGGCTGGCACGCGAAGGGTTGCAGACAGGCGATGCAGCGTAGTGTTGTGTCAGGCAGATTCCCTCATCGGCAAGAGAATCCAATACTGGGGTCTGGCTGAGCCCGCCGTTGAACTTGCTCATGTCGCCATAACCCATGTCATCGGCGAGGATGAATATTATGTTTGGTCTGATTTTCATTGTATTCCTTTAATGTAGCACAGGCATCTTGCCTGTGCAGTAATTATTGCCGGCGAGACGCCGGCGCTCCGATACAGGCAGGATGCCTGTGGTACATTTACTTATCCAATTTCGTCACCGTCACGCTTTGGACGAGGAACTTGCCGGCGTTGAAACGGAAGTTGAATGCCCAGGTTCCGACGAACTGCGCATCGTCGATCTTCCAGGTCGCGGTGTTCCATTCCTTGTTCTCCGGTATCTCGTAAGGCTCCGGCTTCTTGTAGCCGTTGCCGGTGGTCGACTCGTATTCGAGGGTCAGCTTGGCTGGATCGTTCTTCTCATTGCGTTTGACGACGGCGGTGATCTCGATCGGGCACGTGGTATAGGAGAGGAAGTTGGGATCGACGTAGAACACGTTGCCGCCCTTTGGAACCTCGCCGGCCCTGGCGTTGCCGCCGTAGGCGACCACATCCGCGGCGATGGTGTCAGCTGCCATGGTATGCAGTCCCTTCTCGACGTACTTGTCTGTGAAGGTGACCGAGACCGACTTCGCGCCGCTGTAGTCGCCACCCCATGGGAACGGCTTGACCTTGTTCTCCTTCGCCTGAGTTACAAGTTTGTCAGGTATGCCGGTTACAAAGATTGGAGCCATGCTCAGTTTGTACTTGGCAGCATCGGTAGTCTTTCCCGTCGGCGGATCGATGATCTGGACATTCTGTCCAAAATCTATTTCATCTGGTTTCGAAGATGCAGCCCATGTTACAAGAACAGGTCCTTTTTCACCCTGGAAGATAAATCCATAATGCTTCTCGTTCAGCATAATCCAACCAATATAGTTCGGATGTCTTCCAATCTGCTGGACAAGCCGGCCAAGGGCGTGGTATGCTGGACGTGGCTTGGCTTTGACATCTATCAAGCCCAGTGGCCCGCTGTCACCGTCCATGCCCTCGAACCACTGGATGCAGGCGAGGCCTTGCGCGATTCCCATTGTGTATGCCATGATCACGGCGCGGGTCTGGTTGTCGTTGCCGTGCTTGGTATCAAATCCGATTTCCGTCAGGATGATGGGGATGTTGACCTTGGTCGGATCCTGGGCGGCCAGCATTTTCCTTACGGTTGGGGCGATGCTCATATACATTGGTTCGGTGCCGGGATGTTTCACGATTGTTCCCAGAATCTCGTAGGGATGCAGTGTGATGTAGTCGTAGTGTCCTTTTGCTCCGGCCTTGATCGCCTGATCAAGGTACGAGATATGTGCGGATTTCGCAGCCATGCCGACTAGGGCGTCGGGATTTGACTTCTTTGCAGCGTCATAGGTGGCGATCACAACTTTGGCATAATCCGAGGCAGGGGCGTTCTTGGTGCCGTTCGGCGGTTCATTCCAGACCTCGAAATATTTCACCCTGCCTTTGGTGTGCTCAGCTACTTTGCCGACCATCTCGCCCCACTCCGGAAGGCTGTTCAGGGGAAGACCGCCCTTCTGATCCTTTGTATTCCATTTCGGAAGACCGTTCAATATGATTCCGCATGTGACTCCGATGCTTTCCAGATATGCAATCCTGTCGTCGATGGTCGTCCAGGACCATTCACCCTGTTTTTCAGGTTCGGCAGCCCATCCGCCGGTGCATGCGCGCAGATCTCGCAATCCAATCTCCGCCATCTGCGGCATCCACTTTACATGATCTCTCGAGCGCAAAGCGCTGCTGCCGATTCCGAATGGACTCATCACGGGATCGGGCTTTAGGGCAGGAGCTGTTTTGGCTTCACCTGCTTCCTTCGCAGGCGGTTCCTCGGACATGGCCGACATGACTGAAAGCAGGATCATTGCGGAAATCATAATTGCGTTTTTCATTTGCATAAATATCCTATCTTTAATTGTTTTCAAGAGTGTAAAACAGGCGTCCCGCCTGTTTCTTCATTTTATAATTTTTCCTTTTCGGAAGCGAAAAGTAAAAATTATTTCTCCTTCTTGTTTTTCTTTTTTGATTTGTCTTGTTTCTCGTCAGCCTCATCCCCTTTTGCATTCTCCTGGAGCGGCGGCAGGACTTCCTCCCACCATTTGTCGTAGGCCTCCTTCATCTTGTTTGCAACCTGGGTATTGGCATCATATACATTCTTCGTCTGGCCACGGTCGGCTTTTACATCAAAGAGCTCCTTGTTGCCGACCAGACGGAAACGGTCATTGCGCACGGCAAAACCAGTTGCCTTGTGGTCAGCAGGATTTCCACCCCAGTTGCTTTCGTGGATGAATACGAAACGGTCTGTCCAGTCGGACTTCGGATTCTTGAGCAGGGGTACGAGACTGCGGCCGTCAAGTTTGAGATCCGCCGGAATTTTAGCGCCAGCCATTTCTGCCAACGTCGGAAAGACATCGATGTTGGAGGTGAGGCGGTCCACGTCGACACCGCCCTTGAATTCGCCCGGCAGGCGCCAGAACGACGGCACCCGCGTGCCTCCCTCTTCGACCGAGCCCTTTGATCCTTTCATTCCAGCATTGTAAAATGCAACGGGGCTGGGCTTGTCCTTGAAATGGTTTGAGGCACCATTGTCGGTCATGAAGATTACAAGCGTGTCGTTGTCTATCTTCCATTCCTTCAGCTGGGCCATGAGCTTTCCGACGTTGGCATCGATATTTGCGATCATGCCGAAGTATTTGGCCATGTTTTCCGTCGGCGCCTTTCCCTGATACGGCTTAATGAACTCCTCTGGGCAGTCCAACGGTGTATGCGGGGCGTTTGTCGGGATGTAGGCGAAGAAAGGCCCTTTTCCCTTTATGTCTGCAATCCATTTCTTTGCCTCCTCGAAGAAAACATCGGTGCAGAAGCCCTTGGTCTTCTCGCTCTTGCCATTCCGCCACAAGTTGCCGTCGAAGAGATTCATGCCGGAGGGTGAGCCTTCTCCGATCATGCCGGTGGAAAATGAAAGAGCCACGTCGAAGCCGCGCTTCCATGGCTGGTATTCCGGTTCCGCACCAAGATGCCATTTGCCGAAGATGCCGGTGGAATATCCGGCGGACTTGAGCACCTGAGCAATGGTCGTTGCCTTGATATCCATGTTCTGGCCTGGTCCGCGGGTGTTATGCACGCCGGAACGGTATTCATGACGGCCTGTCATCAGCGCGCAGCGGGTCGGAGAACAGAGAGGACTGACCTGGAAATCGGTGAATCGCACGCTTTCCGAATAGAGCTTGTCTATGTTCGGCGTCTTAAGCAGAGGGTTGCCGTGGCAGGAGAGGTCTCCGTAGCCCTGGTCGTCGGTCAGGATGAAGATTATGTTGGGCTTGCGTCCTTTTATTGCCGAGTCCTCGGCCCCTCTGACTACTGCTGGCAGCATCAAAATCACTCCCAGCCCGCCAAGAGTCCCGATACCCGCCTTCAGGAAATCCCGGCGGTCCAGACGATGGAAATCAAATGAATGATCGTTTTTCATGTTCTCCCTTCAGTTGTGAAGAAGTCCTCTTGTATCCCAATAATATTGGACTCCAAGTTTATTCAAATCATTGCCATTACACGATTGCACATGTCCGTCCATGAAGATCTCGTTGGCCATGTTGCGATGTCCTATCCATACGCGGTCAATACATCCACCGCGGTTTTGCATGCCATTCGGATTAATGCTGGTTCCTGCATCCGGAGCTTTAGGTTCACTTAGAACGGGATTGGTTCCTGCCTGTACAGCGGAATCGCTTGCCATAATGTAAGTAGCAGGTTGCTCGATATTCGCGAGATATATCCCAAGGAACTTGGCGTCATCGGGGGGATTTGTAGGGTCCCCTTCGAATCCGACAGTTGTATCGTTTATGGCAGACGGCTTGCCAGGATGGATCATCGCGTAGTTAGGACCGCTGAAGCCATGATCTCTTGGATCATTGCTGGGGCATCTCAGCTTCGTAGTGCTGGCTTCCGTGTAGGGTGCATTTTGATAAAAATAGTACCACCACCGGGGCTGTCCGGGACCGCTTGTAGTTCCTTGCGGTATTACTCCACTATGATCGGTTCCGTATATCATTACTATCAAACCAAGTTGTTTTTGATTGCTCATGCAGGATACGCTCTTGGCTAATTCCTTGGCCGTCTGGAGAGCCGGCAGGAGAAGCGCGAGCAAAATTGCGACTATCGCAATTACGACTAGCAATTCAATCAAAGTGAATGCATTTTTGGGTTTTGATTTTTGATTGTAAAATCGGCAATCGAAAATCCCTTTGGCGGGCACGGCGACCAATAATTCTATTAGTGTAAAATTATCAGATGTGTGTTTCTTTTCTTTTTCCATAATGTAACATATTCTTATTTTTTGTCGGATACTGGAGCTGAAGCTGGCGTCATAGTATTTGCCAGTGCTGATTTCTTCACTCTTGCCTCCTTGATGAAGAATTCGTTCGGGGATCCGGTCGCCTCGGTGCGGAAGTTCCATCCCCATCCGCCGACGAAATTGGCATCGTTCACCTTCCATGTATTCTCATGCCATTGGTCGTCTGCAGGAATTTCAAAATTTCCTCCTGGCGCGCCCTTGTATCCCTTCAATGATTCATAGAGCAGGCTGATGACGGCTTTCTTGTCAGGCGCGGTCCGGCGTGCGACGATGGTGATTTCCAGATCCTTGGAACCGAACGAAGCAAACGTAGGATCTACGCGGAAATAGATGTAGCGTCCTTCCCCGCCGATCTTGAAGTTCGAACGGCGCCAGGTCTCCGTAAGCCCGTTCTCGACGGCCGTCGTCTCCATCCTCACCTGCTTGATACCTTTGTCATCGTTGGTGGCACCAAGCTTGCAGGATGCCGTGTCAACTTTGCTGTAGTCCGTCCCCCATGGGAAAGGTTTTTTGATCTGGCTTTCTGCGAGATCCGCAAGTTTCTTCGGAAGATCGATTATGAATACAGGCATTCTTGTCAGATCAAATTCCTTTCCAGCATCAAGAGTCGTTGTCTTGCCGGTCAAGTCTATGATTTTTACAGGAGATTCGAATTTGATCTTGTTCGTTGCGCCCGGAGGAGACCAAGTTGCGAGAACTTTTGTGTCTTTTCCTTGGAAAGCGAAACCATATCCGTTCTTCTCCATGTTGAGCCAGCCGAGATATTTCGGAGATTCGCCGAGGAGGCCTGTCATTGTCTTGAGAGCGTCATATGCGGGCCTGAGCGTCCAGTCCTCCCTTATGATCCCGTGATCAGTCCCATGTCCATACGCCGGACCGCGCGCCTCGAACCAGCAAAGTCGTTCAAATCCCTGCGCGGATGAGAGGATGTATGCTTTGACTATGGCTTCGGCCTGGAGCGCGTCCTTTTCCGGATTAGGCTTGATCGGTGCCTGATAACCTATTTCAGTGATCCACAACGGCATGTCGGCCTTCTGCTTGTTGTCGGAGAGCATTTTCCTGATGCTGTCGGCCATGCTCAGGAAACCCGATTCCGCACCGTCTCCCATCACAGCTCCGAGATTTTCGTAGGGATGTACGGCGATGAAATCAAAGTGGCCTCCGGCTCCTTCCTTGATCGCGGCGTCAAAGAATCCGAGATCGAAATTTGCGCAGCTCATCCCGATCTTGATGTCGGGGCTGATCTTTTTGGCTTCGTCGTATGCGGCAACCACCAGGGCGGCATACTCCTTCGGCTTGTTGATGCCCTGGTAGAAACTTCCGTTGAACTCGTTCCAGACCTCCCAGGTCTTGATCTCCTTCTGGTACCGTGTCATTGATCCGCTTACGTAATCCTTCCAGAACTGTATGTCCTTCACCGGACCTTTGCGCGTGCCGCCGTCTGCCGACGCCCATGGTGCGAAATACCCAAAACAGCCGGTGACGTGTATGTTGTTCTTGGTTGCGTCGGCCACGAATGCGTCCGCCCAGCTCCAGCTCCATTCACCTTTCTTCGGCTGTATTGTCTGCCATTCGGGAAAATAGCGGATCCATCTGACGCCGGCCTGGTTCAAAAGAGGATTGAATTTCGGATAGTCCTTCGACCATTCGGCTCCGGAGGCGATGCCGAACGGACCTGTGTTCGAAGGAAGTGCAGAAACAGATGTTGGAGCTGCGGCCTTGTCCTGGGAGAAAAGGCTGGAAGATAAAGTTAACATAATAGTCGCCAGTGCCGTAAGACTCAGTCTCCAGGATTTTCCCGCCAATGATCTTTTCATAACTCCTCCTTCTATTTGATTTTTAGTTTTGACTTATTTAGAATTTCAGGAACTGTCGACTGGTGGACGGAGACTTCAATGTTGTCAGGCTGGAGAAGTAGCGGCCCAGTCCATTTGGATTTCTTCTTCATGATCCATTTGATGCATGTGACAAGGAACGGGACTGGATCGACGCCCTTCAGCGAAGTCAGGCTAGGCCTGAAGGATTCGGGATGCATGCCTGTACCGGCGACGCAGACGGCGACATCCCTGCCGGGCCGTATCCCATGGTCGATCATTGCGCACATCGCAGCGAGAGCCGCAGGTTCGGAGATGCAGAGCAACGCCTTGGTGTCAAATTTTCCTCTGCGGATCAATCTGTCAATGATTCCGTATGCCGCCGGATACGGATCGGAATACTCCTTTACCGGTTCGTTGAAGAGCCTGCCTTTGAATCCATGTTCGTCGATCCAGGATTTCCATTGTCCAATTCGGTCGGATATGACATCTGAGCCGGGCTGGACGTTCAGGCAGTCGATCCGCCTGTGTCCGAGGGATGAGAGATGGTCCAGGAGCTTGTTCACGAAGAAAGGAGGGAACAGGAGTATTGACGGTACGTCGGAACTGCTCCAGTCGCTGTTCAGTATGAAAAATGGCTTTCCTGTTTTCTTGAGTTCGGGCGCCAGATTTTCCGGAGGGCATGACGGAAGGAAGAAAGTGCAGTCGAAATGTTCTATTGTGCTTTTGATGACCGGATCGTCGTTGTGGTAGTAATAGACCGGCCTGAGAAGGAAGCCGAATTCCCTGGAGAGCTTTGAAAGGCTGATGTTCCATCCTTCGGTTTCGGTCGAAGGATATGCCGAGGCGAGGAGGGCGATCTGCGGTCTGGAGTTTCCGTTGCGGATCTGGAGGCGTCCGTTGGGCAGACGGGAAAGATGTCCATCGTCAAGGAGTTTCTTCACGACCTTGCGGGCGGTCATCCTGCTGACGCCTATCTCCTCGGCGAGTTCGCGTTCGGAGGGGATGCCGCGCACATAGAAGTCTCCGTTCTGGATCCTCCTGATCAGTCTTTCAGCCGCAGTGATATGCTTGCTGCGCCTCATGGAATCTCCCCGTATTTGAGGCAAGCTACATGACAGCGAAATCAATTTCAAGTCAAATTAGACCAAAACTGGTATAAAATAACACGGGTGCTTGGTGTATTGATTGATAAGGATATGACTGTGATTATAAAATATGTAACAGCGCAATTCTATAAGGAAAAATGATATATCTTAACTACAGAACTCTTTCCATTTCGCACTTTTCCTTATTCTGGCCTGGGCTGCCGAATTGCTCATTCCAAAATGTTTTGACACTGGTACGGCAAGATATGGAAGAATGTCCTCGATGTTCAAGTTCCTGCTTTTTTCATCAAGTTTCTTGAGCTGAGTCTCGATGGAATCAATCTGCCTTCCAATTTCATCCAACCAGCTTTTATGCAGAATATAATGGCCTATTTCGTGAGCCAGCGAGTAACGATAATAAGGGGAATTGGCACGATACTGATCATAATCCGCGATTATAATAGGTTTTCCGATGCCAGGGCATATTTGTGCCGGGGAACCAAAATCATCGTGGACCCCATAGGAAAAGCGGATCTCAATACCGAGATCAAACTCTATTATTTCTTCAATGTCAAGAGGATAGTCCCTTTCTGCAAGACCATATTCATCGCAAAAAGCCTTGGCTTTTCGTGAGATTTCCACCCAGCTAAGTGCTGCTCGTTTGGGAAACTTGGGCATTCGTTATGCCCTCCTGAGTTTTTCAACGAGTTTCTCCATGTCCTTCTGTGTTGGTTTTTCCCTGCGCAAAGTTCTGAAAAAGACCGGCAACATATTTACGACCTCTTCGTCATTCATGATGTCTTGGGGAATAATTCCACGATCAGCGGCGGCAAGATCAAAAAATTTAAACCAGTCGTCTGAGGCTTTCTCGATATTCATGGCTTTTGCATATCTTTCGAGGATTTTGCGGTCCTGTGGAGGAGGCCATACCCCCCTTTCTATTTTGCTGATGTTCCCCGGATCGGCATCGGCAAGCTCGCAGAATTCCCTCAGCGTGATTCTCTTTGTTGTTCTTTGCTCCTTGAAAAAAGAACCAAAAGACGGTTTTTTCCCTTTGCTTTTCATGGTTTATCTCCCTTTTGTTGTAATGATAGCACAACAAAAGTTGTAAAGCAACAACAACATAGAAAAAATCTATTTTGTGGAAAGGAAAAGACTAAAAAGGCGTTAAAGATGAATATAAAAGGTATTTCATTTGAGGCAATTGCAAAATCGCCTCATTTATCAGTTTATTTTCTGTGTCATCTGCGTGTTCAGTGGCTAATATTCCGAGATCCTTTTCCATTCCTCATACATCATGCCCAGTTCATCTTTAATTTCGGAAAGATTTTCATCCGAATGACAATTCTTCAACTCCCAGGGATCCATCTTCCTGTCGAAAAGCATGTTCCCCCAGCTCCGGTAGTCGGCAGCTCCCTTCTTTGCAGGCTCCAGCCAGATCCCCAGCTTGTAGCGGTCTGTGATGACTGCCGCCTGCGACCAGTTCTCGGAAACTGCAAATTTCCTGCCGACAGGACTTCCTCCCTTGAGATGGGCGGAAAGAGATCGCCCCTGGAGTTTCTGCATGCCTGAAGGACTTCCGCATGAGCACAGGTCCATCAGCGTAGGATATAAATCTACAAGCTCCACCAGGTCTTTGCTGACAATCCCATGTCGCAGTATTGCCGGACAACTGATCATCATGGGGATCCGGAGAGTGTCCTCGTAGACGTTGTGACCCGATGCGATCTTCTCCATGATACCGTGGCCACCGGCGAATTCTCCATGGTCGGAGGTGTAGATGACGATAGTATTTTCCTTAAGTCCGAGCCTTTCCAAGGCCTCCATTATCTGCCCGATGCACGTGTCAATTTCCATGACTCCGGCATAATATGCCGCAATCGCATCACGGAATATCTGCTGGTCCTCGTGCGCCGGCCTGTGGTTCCAGGGAATGTTTGTCTTTTCCATTCGCTCCCTTAGCAGGGGAGGAAGGTCTTCCGGTGGCTGATCGAACGCTGGTGGTTTTGCCATCCCTTCGCCCATGATCCTTCCCTTTCCCCAATGGCTCCGGTCGAAAAGATCATAATACTTGCGGAGCGGAGTATATGGCTGGTGGGGACGGAGGAAAGAGGAAAAGATGAAGAACGGGCGATCCGACTTCGAACATTTTTCGAGAAGCTCAACAGTTTCCTTCCTCGTGTATGCTTCCGCTGTCATGTCTTCCGGAAGAAGCGTCGGCCTGGCGCACATCGAAGACACCTGGAACTCCCCGGCGCCTTCCGGCCCCTCCGGATGGCTGCCGCCCCATTCCGCAGCCCAGTCACGGGCGAATTCCCTACCGTAACCTTTCTCCTTCACCCATTTCATGTAGTTTTCTTCGTCATGCTCCTCGATGAGATGGCTCTTCTTGATGTCCCACCCCTCATCGCACGCCTGAAAGAGGTGCCTCTTGCCGAATGCAGCTGTCAAATAATTATTCGACTGGAACATCTTTTGCATGGAAACAACTTTGTCCATCATCGGACTGCGGTCACCATTGTCCAGACATCCAAGAGTTCTCGGATAAAGCCCGGAAATGAACGAGCAACGCGAGGGCACGCATACGCCATCCTGGCAGTAGGCCCTTTCGAAGCGTATCCCTTCCTTTGCAAGCTGATCAAGGTTTGGCGTGCTTACGTCGGAATGATTTTCGCATCCGAGCACGTCCGCCCGGTGCTGGTCGGAAAAAAGGAGAAGTACATTCAGGTGTTTTGTCTTCATTTTTCTCTTTCTTTAATGTAGCACAGGCATCTTGCCTGTGGTATTGGCATTTTCGGCGCGCCGGATCAACTCGTCCTGTTCGGCCTTTGACAACTCGATAAACCGCGCGTTGAAGCCGGAGATCCTGACGATCAGGTCGCGGAAAAGTTCCGGATGGATCTGCGCCTCCCTGAGCCTTGCCGCATCAAAGACATTTATCTGGATCTCCTGTCCGCCTTTTTTGAAGAAGGCCTCGGTAAGGCAGCGGAGCAGACCAGGATTGTCTGGAGATGATGGCAAAGTGATATTGAGGTTATATATGCCGGCAAAAAACCTTGAAGCGTCGATTTTTGCGACGCTGTTGAGCAATGCAGTCGGACCTTCTGTCTGCGTGCCAAGTACGGATCCAATGCTGTCGGCGACCGGCGATCCTGCTTCACGGCCATCCAAGGTGTTTCCGATGCGCATCCCGTCAAGATGGTGCAGTGAACGCACTACATGGCAAACTGGGAAAGGCGGAAGGCCCGACTCTTTCGCGAGCAGGCGCAATGCTCTGTCACGCCGTCTGTTCAGTTCCAGACAGAGCTGGTCGGCGGAATCGTCATCATTTCCCCATTTCGGAGATTTTGCGATTTCCGCAAGAGTATGGGGATCCCTGGAACCAATTGATTCAAGAAGTTCAGGCAACTTGTATTCTTTCCGTCTGGTCACGAGATCATCGATAGCAGCGAGCACATTTGCAGCGTTGCTTGTTCCGCGGACGAACAGGCCATATATGTTTGGATATTTCATGCCCTTGAGCAGATCCTGTCCGGACTCGGCAGGCCCCTGGCAGCATGCGCTGCAGAATGGAAACGGCGCCGTCTCCTCGAGCTTGTCCATCCATTTCAAACGCATCGCAAGGCCGTCGCGTGTAATATCTGAGACGGTTTTCTCATATTCATCAAGAATGGATGATGCCGTCGGATTTGCAAAGCTGGTACTGCGGATTACGCGATCAATCACCTCAAGATCGTTGAATCCCATGCATACGGAGAAGCCCGACTGGCAGCATCGTCCAGGAATCCCCAGCTCGTTGCATCCGACTATGCAGTAATTCCATGCATCATCTTTGGATACTCCGGCCTCCACAAGACCCGGGACAACCTGCATGTCATTAACCAGCATCGGCATTGCACGTCCACTTGCCAGCATCTCGAGCCCCTTCTTCCAGCAATCTTCATCCAGGTCCGGATGCCAGCGCAAAAAGAGTTGGGGATCATTGACGGGCGTCTTGGAAAATCCATCAAGGAACAATCGCGTAATGGCATTGCATGCGTCGTGTTTTCCATTTGAACCGCCAATCGTAACCGCCTGTGTCTTTGAACCACGGCCCTGGAAGCTGTTTGCGGCAATTTTTAGAAGGAACGCACGGATCAGGCAAGTTGATTCAACAGTATTTTCTTCAGCCTCGGATGAGAATTTTGACAAGACCCGGTCCGGCAGCCCGATTGAAACTGACATTCCCTGTCCTTCGATCACGCTTGCAAGATGGACCAGGGCAATTGACTGCAGGCCTTCGAACAGGTTCCGGGCAGGTTCGGCAGGAACACGCCGGCAGGTTTCGGCCACGCGCCTCTGACATGCAGACACAACAGGATCATCTGATTTCATGGCAAGTTTTTCCGCCATGTCGGCATACCGTCCCGCCCAGGCAATTACCGCACGGCAGCCAATGATCATTGCCTTTCGGTACATGCGGTTTTCCTCTGAGCCATGATCCAAAAGGGATTCAATTTTCCTGATGATGACATTGAGACCCTGGTTGACGATCATGTCGAAGTCAAGCCCCATATGACCGACACCTGCGGAACCGCCTGGAGTGCCACCGAACTTCCTTGAATCCCAGAATGAAAGGATTTCATCAGGTATCCTTCCTGCGAGAATCCCTCTTGTCGCAGGATTTTCAAATGAAATCTGCGCGTCCTCGCGGAGATCGAATTCGGGAACTAGCATCCATGCGCGCGGAGCTGACGACGTATTTCCCGCGAAAACGGGGTTGGATTCGAGATCGAGGGACATGTTCTTCAATGTATGCCCGAAAGCCAGCGCCCTGCGGATAGGCATCGGTTCAGTTGAATGTGCCCGATACGCCGCGGTCACAAGATTTGCGCGTTCAAGGCAGACTGTGTCCTCCGCGGAGAACAAGCGTTCTTCAATGCCTTTGATCAGATTTTCCATCCGGTGCTGGTCGGAAAAAAGGAGAAGTACATTTGGATGTTTTGTTTTCAAGTTTTCCTTTATTGACTGTGAATATAGTTTCGGGAACTCAAGCAATCAAGGACGAGTATTTAGAATAGGTCAAGAGCTGAATTCCATATTGGATTTCATTCTACATCTTGCGAGTTTATCACGCTATGCAGTGCAGATCCTTCTCCGTAAGCCCGAACTTCAGGGTCTCCCCTTTCAGATGCCGTTCAAGATCGTCTGTCAGTGACATCTCTGTAACTGCTCGAGACCAGCCGTGCCGAGTCTCAGATATGGTGATGCCGTATAGAATGGAGTTTTAAATAACGTAGGGCGGACTTTCCAGTCCGTCATCTTCTTGTTTTTCTGTACTTTTATTTCAAAACCAGAATTTTTTCAACGCAGAGGCGCAAAGGCGCAAGGATAATATTTCCTCTTATTGAAAAAGCCTTGGGGAATCAACTCAAAATCATCTTTGCGTCTCTGCTCGCGGCGGCGCAAGCTGCTCCAGATGTTCTGTGTTTAGTAATTCCCTTCCTTCCTCCAGACGTCGAGGATCATCTCGTATCGGGAAAGCTGCATTCCCGTATACACGCAGTTGCTCGTCGAGAAGATGTATCCGCCACCGGGCATTCCGGATTTCAGGGCATAACGTGCGGAATTCCTGGCCTCCTCGTCAGTACCGGTCTGCAGAAGCCCGCAGTTTACGTTTCCAATAAGGCAGACCTTGTCTCCATAAAGTTTTTTGACCATGGCAATATCAACTCCCGCCTGCGGATCCAGCGAATGTAATGCGTGCGGGTTCGCACCGACAAGCTGGTCGATTATCGGCATGATGTTGCCGTCGGTGTGCTTGATCGTGTAATATCCCATGTCACGGTAGCCCTTGATGAGCTTCGTAAGATACGGAGTGACAAATTCCGCGAACTGCTCCGGACTGAAGAACGGCCCGGTGTTCAGACAGTAGTCGCTGCAGAGCGCAAATCCGTCGAGTCCGCCCTTGCGTTTGAACTTCTGGGCGCGTTCAAGAGCTTCATTGACCCTTTTTTCCGCGTCGCTTTTCAGGACATCCGGCTCATCGACGATCCGGTATGAGAATTCGACCATGTGGTTGCCGTCCGGAATTCCATAGGTGGCGTCGCCGTGGAGCATCAGGAAATATTTGTCGCCGGACTTTTCACGGATGATATCCACAAGACGCTCTATCTCCTCCATCTTCCAGGGATTCGGATGGATGAATATGGCGTCGTGCTCATACTTCTCGGCAGTCATGATGTAGAGGTCGGCAATCTCATTGCGGTGGAGCTGCCGTTCCTTCTCCTCCATCTGGTCCCACTGTGCGTAGTTCCTCTGTGACGGATGGATTTTACCAAAGGCCTCCATGGTGAGGAAAAAGACCAGCTCGAAATGGGGGACCCTTCCCTTGATGGGCCTTCGTTCAAGTGCGGCAATGAATCTTTCGCGTGGTGTCATGTATAATCTCCTTTTTTATAAAGAATCCCACACAATGAGATTCTTTATTAATGGTAAAAAAACAATAATATAATATTTTTATGAAATAAAAATATATCAATTGGAAATATTCAACATACTGTGGTATTATTTCAACAATAACACATGGATGACTGGATCCTTGGGTGGCGGGTGAGCGGTGTAAAAACTTTTCATTTCCAAGCTCCAGTCATCCTTGTTTTTCTCAAGGAGTTCAATGCCATTTGACTTTCAAATGGATGACCTTCCCCGGGTCATCCGCGCCGGACGTTATCCGCTTGCCGACAGGAACTTCTCAGTAAGCTATCTGAACAGCGGAACCAACGCCCTTCACATATACGACTACCACGGGAAGATCAGGCTTTCCGGAAACCAATACGCCATTGCGCCCGGGACAATCTCGATAACACCGACAGGCACTGATGCCAGATACGATCTGGAAAAACCGGGATTCCATTACTGCACCCACTTCAAATTCCCTGCGAAATCCGCAAAGAGTGGAAAGGAGCTTTCACTGCCTCTGTGCATTGAGCTTGGCGAGGCAAGATCTGCTGCCGAGTCGAAGTTCATGAACCTCGTATGGTGGATCCAGCAGGCTGAAGCCTCTCCGGAAGCCGACCATGCCGCCTCCCTCGTGCTCCAGGAATTCCTGATCTGGCTCTATTGGATCAACAAATCGCGGTCGGAAAATTTCGGACGCAAGGCCAGGACTGCGGTGGTCAGTGCTGCCATGGAGATTGACAGGTGCCTTTCCAAGGAGATCAGCATACCAGAAATAAGCAGGACTGCCGGTCTTTCGCAGAATTATCTCGCTCTTCTTTTCCGCAGGCAGTACGGGATTACGATGAACAGGTACCTGATCATACGGAGGATCGAGTACGCCAAGCATCTGCTGGAATGCACGGCCCTTCCTGTAAAGGAGATCGGGACAAGGGTAGGGCTGCCCGACCCCCAGCACTTCAACAAGCTTTTCAGGCGGATCGCCGGCAAAAGCCCCAGCCAATTCCGCAATAAAATTTGAGGACTCAAATTTTATAACCACGAAACACACGAAATTTTCATTTTCGCACAAAGGCGCAAAGCCGCAAAGGAATAAAGATACATAAACTTCGTGTCCTTCTTTTCTTCGTGGTGAGAATGCTTCCCGACGCTTTCAGGCCGGGATACTTTGGGCAGAGTCTATCCCGATTCTGGATAGGACATCGGGATGCCTCTGTGCGAGAAAAAGAATTAGAATTCATTAAGCCCGCAAGGGCTGTTCTTCCATTAGGGCATCAATGCCGTTAACTTAAGCGTAACATCTTAATAATGGAGCTGTTATATTGTTTTTCTTTACGCATGGAATGCGTTAGGTAATAAAGCCTATGGTTTCAACCATAGGTATTGGATTCCAAAATTTGTTTTGCCCTGAAGGGGCAGAGTATACTCCGTCCCTACAGGACGAATCATTTTTCCATATATGTCCTGTGGTTGAAACCACAGGCTATATTACTCAATCCCTTCAGGATTAATATATGCATGTAACATGTGAGTCATCAGTATATTATGTCTTAAGTTAACGGCATTGTTAGGGCATATCATATCACATTAATAACCAATAAGATAAGCTTAAATTGTCATATTTGCTCTCCATCCTCTTGACAATGATGTATCACTGTATTATAATAATAGTACAGTTTATGAATATCAAACTAAATGCTGAAAGCGGAGTTCCAATTTATCTGCAGATAATAGAGCAGATAAAGAACATGGTGCTCTGCAGCGCAATGAAGGCCGGCGACCAGCTGCCATCCGTCAGGGATCTCGCCGTCGAACTCCGCATTAATCCAAATACCGTTGCCCGCGCATACCGTGAACTTCAGCACGAGGAAGTGATTGACAGCCGCTGGGGCGAGGGGAACTTCATCTCCGATAAGTTTTCCGGTTCCGCCACCCTCGAAAAAAAGAAGATCATCAGGGAATCCCTGAAGAACCTGATTGGCCAGGCGGAGAATTATGGGCTTAGCAAGGAAGAAATCAAAAAAATCCTTTCGGAATTTATTACTGAAAGCAAATAGGTGAGTTGATTGGGAAAATATGGGAAATGGTTGTTGCGGGAATTACCCCGTTGGAGTACAAACTTTAGTTTGTCTTGGTATTCGAGAGGTTACACAAGCTAAAGCTTGGACTCCAACCTAAGCAATCAGCTCACGAGAGGCAACTTTGAAATTGCCTCAGGTTAGAAAATAAAGGGAACCATCATGAAAGCTTTAATCTGGAAAGAACTGCGGGAGTACAGGATGTTCTTCTGGGTAACGTTGTTTCTTATCGCCTTGATCCGGGTATCCCATGAGATCATTCCGCATTACATATCAGGCTCTAGGATCACCTATGACATCTGGAACGTATATTTCGGAATCTTCATCCTGCCTGTCCTCTTTGCCTTTGCCGCTGCAATACCTTTTAATTCAGAATTCATCCAGGGCACAAGGCAGTTCCTGCTGAACAGGCCGATGGCGACGTGGAAAATATTTCTCGTCAAGGTTTCTGGCGGACTGGCGATAATGATTTTACTGACGGCAATCTCATACTATGTATTCTACATGCCCAATCTCGACAAGGGTAGGATTATAGGTCTCGACAGGGGATTTTTTCCGGAAGTTTCAATCTATGTTTTTCTCATCTGCACGACAACAGTCTATTTTTCAATTCTCCTTAGTTCTCTTCTGTTTAAGAATTCAATCGTATCAATTGTGTTATCTCCATTTGTCGTGGTGATTGACTTTATCTTGTGCTTGCCGGCCATTGTGATTTTCCTGTATTTTGGGATTTCTCCATTGAAATGCCTTTTTGTGTTAATTCCGTTACTCATGACCGTGGTTCTGCTGATATTCTGCTACGTAGTCTGGAAATACTCGGTCGTAAGGGATTCTGGGACAGTAAAGGCTTTAATTGTCACCCTTGCAGTCATCCTGGCAGCTTTCTATGCGTTTCACGGGGCAATAACTGTCTCATCAAAACTCAGGCTTGAGAAAGCAATTGCAGCAGCTGAGAAAGAAGGAATCAGTTTATCGTTTAAAAAAATGGCTACGAATGCCGACCTAGATGAAATTATCAAACTCGCGGACAGGATAAATGAAAAATATTTGAACAATATTTGGGATTTTGTCACAAGCAGTTCCGACTTCCCATATAACTATAAATGGAAAGATGAAGTTGATGAAAAGAAGAAGCAGGAATTCTACAGGTTGTTTACGGAAGACAAGGAAATACTGGAGTTCTTTAGGAGGTGCCGGAACTTCGTGGAAGCCGAAGGTTCAAAAGGTTATGCCATTGAAAGCAGGATTATAAATCCCATATTTGAAATCAATGACTTTATGCTGTTTGAAAGAAAATTCTATTCGGCATTTTTGGACAGCGCGTTATGTCGCCTTCGGATGAGAAGCATAATCAAGGATAGGTTTGGCGATAATTATATCACTCCTTACAGGTCGGTTGCGAATGCAATAATCACAATCCCATGCGAAAAGAAGTATGAAGGGATTTTTAAGCAGATACTAGAGGAATATTCCAGCGACAGATTAACTGAAAAGGAATTTATCAACAGGCAAACACGCCTGTATGGATATTTCTTTGAAAAATGGAAGGAAGGGAATTATCGAAACAGGGCTGAAGAATATGGATTTGATAAATTGCCTGAGAGATTTGCATTCGGCTTGTACATAAGCTGTCTTGGTGCACCTCTCCTCAATAGGGATGAGGCCTATTTTATAAACTACTATGCAGGCAAGCTGAAACTTTGCAGCACCCCCTTCAACAAGCTTGAGCAAAGGTATATCGAAGAGGATGATCGCAGAAAAAAGGATAATTGCCTAGTAGCTGGCATGTTCATTGGCGGCTATGTCGTGTACAACTACAATTACGCCAAGGCTTCCGAAGGATATTATACGCTGGCTCTTGCACTTAAGGCGTACAAGTCGAAATATGGCGAGTATCCGGAATCTCTTGAAAAGGTCTGTCCTGAATTCTTAATAAAACTTCCTATGGATCCTTTTTCCGGTGAAGGTTTCATTTACGAGAAAAAGGGCAATGGCTTCGCTGTCCATAGCGTCGGCAGAGTTGACGGTAAATTCCAATATCCAAACCTAGGTGTGTCATGCGAACAATAGGCATGAAAGCATTAATCTGGAAAGAACTGAGGGAGTACAGGATGTTCATCGTTGCCGCCGTCATGATCTTGATATTTTTTAAGATCGTGTGCGTAATATTCTGGAAAATCTATCCGGTCCATCCTGATTATGGAATGTATTTCAGCGTTACCGGCTGGGCTCTATTACCGCTATTGTTTTCTTTCATTGGTTCAATGACGTTTACCAGTGAATTCCAGCAGAACACAAAAGCTTTTCTACTGACAAAGCCGTTCAATACATCGAAAATATTCATCGGGAAATATATATCAGGATTGATTCTGCTGATTATTTTGAGCATTATATCATTTTTGCTTGCAGGCGATATTGCAGGTACTGGGAATAAAAACATCTTTTGGGACTATGGGCCAATCACGACATATCCAGTTCTATTGCCTGTACTGACATATAACCTTATCATTCTTGCTTCTTTAATGGTCAGACAGTCTCTCCCATCTATATTCCTGGCGCCTCTGCTTCTTATTCCTGAAACTGTGATTATATGCCCGTTCATGATCTGCATCTACTACTATTGCAGTCTGGAATTGGTTCTACCTTTGATTGCATTGTTGTTTATCGTCCTAAATGTGGCACTAAGCTATCTTGCATGGCAGAAAGCCGTAGCAAAAGACATCAAGCCATGGAAGATCCTCGCCAAAACATGCGCAGTAGTCTTTGTTTTAGCGTGGACGTTTCATGTCATGATCAGCATCCAGTCACAGCTCCAAGTTAATTATGCCAAGGCTAAAGCCGAAAAGGCAGGGTTTGATTTTAATATCATCAACAAGATGTGCGAAAACGTTCCAGATGAACAGAATTCCGCGGTAGTCTACCGAGAAGCAAGGCGGAAATTAGAATCCATAAAGACGAAATTTAAAACCAATGATGTTATCAAAAAGAGTGAAGAGCACAAAGATTGGACTGACTGGGACTATATATGCTCTTATCATTATAAATGTGAAACTGTAAAATTGACTGACGACCAGATGGCGAGAATACGGAAGGTGCTGATTGATGACGAAGACATTGTCAAACTCTGGTCTCTTATTAAAAAGGGCTCGGACCTGGAATATTACCGGCTTGGAGTCAAGAGCAACGACTATAATGCATTCACGGAACATTGGGTTGATTTGAGGTGGATTATGTCTCTAATTGAATCCAGGACTGCGGCTCTGGCTGAAGAAGGGCGGGTGGAAGAAGCGCTGGCGTCTGCGGATGTCGAGTTCAAGATAATGCACAGTTATGCCCAGCTTACTGCCTATTTTTATCCGACACACTACGCTATCTCATCCTACTCGTATGACAAGATCATCAAGAGCCTTTTGAACGTACCATTGGATCCAGCCATGCTCCCATATTTAAGGAAACTGATGTTGCAGTCCGAAGGTTTCAAAAGAATAGATTTCACTGAACAGATTTTTATTGACAGTGTACCTATGGTCTATGTCCACTATTATGAGAATATGATGGTTCGCAGCAACCCCAAGGATGATTCTTATGATTCCGGATTTGATCCGAAATCCGCTGTTTTATATACTAACTTTATTATGAGCCCATATCTTAAAAAGGATACAGCATCCTTCCTCTTGAAATCGACTATGATCATGGAGGACTTGAAGACCAATAAGCCATTGCCGCGCATCCAGTACCCTCGTGATTTTCTGAACGGGAAGATTTTCATGAATAATTATTTCTCTTATGCATTGTATGACTATCTTTATGAATTTGAATACAGAGATGCAACAAAAGCCGTAGTTTCAGATATGTTTAAGCTTTCCATTGCGTTGAAAATCTTCAAGATTCAGCATGGCAAGTACCCGGAGAAGTTTGAGCAACTTGTACCAGACATTATTCCTAAACTTCCTGCTTATACCGGCGATAAAGGGAAATTACAATATAAAATCATAGGTAATGGATTTAGTATTTCTACAGGCAACCAAAAGAGCTATAGACTTGGGTATAACAAAGAAATCTACATGGACCGATAACGAAAGGATTATGACAATGAATAACCTAGCTATTTCCACGCAGGGATTGAAGAAGAAATACGGATGGAAGAAGGAGGCGGTGAAGGGGATTGACCTTCAGGTGCCTAAGGGGTCCGTGTATGTCTTCCTTGGCAGGAATGGGGCCGGGAAGACTACGACCATAAAGATGCTTATGGGGCTCCTCGCCAGGGATTTCGGCAGTATCGAAGTCATGGGTTTCGATCCGGAAAAGGATCCGGTGTCGGTAAGGAGCCGCGTCGGATACGTCGCCGAAAACCAGAAGATGTACGACTGGATGACGATCGGCGAGCTTATATGGTTCGACAAGTCCTTCTACCAGAAATGGGATGATAAGCTTGTTGACAGCCTGCTTTCCAGATTCAAGCTGACGAAAGATCTGAAACTCAAAAATCTATCGCGCGGCATGTATGCCCAAGTCGCATTGATACTCGCGTTGTGTCAGGATCCCGAGCTTGTGATACTCGATGACCCGATTTCCGGACTCGATCCGGTGGTTAGGCGGGAATTCATGGAAAGCATAATCGAGATACTGCATGAGAGGGAACGGACAGTCTTCTTCTCCACCCATATCGTCAACGAGGTCGAGAAACTGGCGGATCATGTGGGGATTATGCATGATGGGAATCTCCTGTCATCCATGCCTATAGATGAGTTGAAAAACAATGTGAAAAGACTCAGGCTGATCTTCGAGGACAAGGTTCCCGAAGACCTGTCAGTCGCAGGCATGCTGAAGAAGGAGAGTTCCGGGCACGAAGTGTTGGTGACAGTGAAGGATTTCAGGAAGGAACTGATGGACGAGATCACGAACAAGTACAGGCCGAAGGTAGCCGAAGTCCAGACATTGACCCTTGAAGACATATTCATTGCGATGGTAGGATAAGATTTGCGGACGCAAATCTTATAACTATAGAGATTTTCTTCTTTTGAATTCTTCTGTTTGTAGTTAACGCATTATTGCGTGTTCCCATGCTTTGAAAGCGCAGCCAATAATGGCTTGACTACGAACAAAACCACAAAAACGGCCCCGGTTTTTCTGCCATTCTGTCTGCCATTCTGGGTCTGGCACCATACTTGTCATTATGTACACTCATATTTTGGTTGAAAGTTATTGTATCACGCATCTTATC
>MHBH01000066.1 GCA_001804805.1 Lentisphaerae bacterium GWF2_49_21 | reverse complement strand
TAAAATATTCGTATCTAATTATTTGTACTTATGGTGCCAGGCCCCGTAGTCCCACACCAGGCCCCGTAGTCCCACAAAAATCTGTCACGCGGCATGTATGCCCAGGTCGCCTTAATACTCGCCTTGTGCCAGGATCCCGAGCTTGTGATACTCGATGACCCTATTTCCGGACTCGACCCAGTGGTTAGGCGGGAGTTTATGGAAAGCATAATCCAGATTCTGCATGAAAGGGAACGGACCGTCTTCTTCTCCACCCATATTGTCAACGAGGTCGAGAAACTGGCGGATCATGCGGGGATAATGCATGATGGGAACCTCCTGTCATCCATGCCTATAGATGAGCTGAAGAGCAATGTGAAAAGACTCAGGCTGATCTTCGAGGAAAAGGTTCCCGAAGACCTGTCAGTCGTAGGAATGCTGAAGAAGGAGAGTTCCGGACATGAAGTGTTGGTGACAGTGAAGGACTTCAAGAAGGAACTGATGGACGAGATATCGAACAAGTACAAGCCGAAGGCGAGTGAAGTCCAGACATTGTCACTTGAAGACATATTTATCGCTATGGTAGGATAAAATTTACGGACGTAAGTTTTATAACATGAAAACAAGTATGTCGGGTTTTAACCCGATGTTTAATTGGCGGTTTAACCACGGCCATTCGGCGTGGCAGGAAAACGCCATACTTTTTGACTGCAACTCTTTATTCGCTGGTAGTTAACGCATTATTGCGTGTTCAGAGTAGGGACGGCCTTTCTTGTCCTGAGCTCGTCGAAGGAAGGCTGTCCCATGAAATTAGGGATGGTACACCCTTCCGTCTTCGCACAAGGCTACGCCGGACACGGAAAGGGCGTACCTACTAAATTGCTCGAAGAAGAGTGACTGCCAGCAAAATCATCCTTACCAAAAAATCTTTCAAATATCTTTCCTTTCCCGCTTGAAGTTCTAATATATAGAACAATATTGATAGTAGTCCTAATATATGATATCAAAAGGAATCGGCATGAACAATACGCTGCAGAACGGAATGAACGTCCTCGAATTCCTCTCGGGAAGCACTGAGGCGCATTCGGTCAAGGAGCTCTCCGACAGGATGGAACTGCCGAAAAGCCATATCTGCCGCCTCCTGAAAACCCTTAAGGAGATCGGATACGTCGAGCAGAATGATGAGAGGAAATATTTCATCAGCCTCAAAGTCCTCCGCCTCTCGAACGGCTGTCTCAGGAGGATGGGCGTCAGGACACGACTCCGTCCTTTCCTCCACAAGCTGGCGAACGAGCTTGGCCGCGAGATCTATCTCCAGGTTCCGCATGACTGCCAGGCGATGGTCGTCGATGTTGTTTCGCCGGAGGGCGTGAAAAGGGATCTTGGTCTCGAGATTGGAAGCGTCAATCCGATCAATTATACGGCGGGCGGAAAAGTATGTGCCGCTTATTCATCGCCCAAGGAGCTTGAAGCACATGTAAAGAAATATGGTTTGAAGAAAATGACCGATAAGACGATTACCGACTTTAGGAAGTTGAAGGAGGAGCTAGAGAAGATTAAGAAGGAGAAGTTGGCGGTCATGGATTCGGAAAGGTCGCCCGGAGTCGCCGCGCTTGCATCCCCTGTCTTCGACTGCAACGGAACACTGGCTGCAGTCATAGGTACAATGCTTCCCGAAGGAAAGCGCACCGAGGAAGTCTGGAGCAAATTCAAGAAGAGCGTCTATGATGCGGCGGAATCCGCGTCGTTCGCGCTGGGATATGCGCCGTATAAGATGAGGTAAGAGATGGAAGCAGAATATCGAATAATGAACAATGAATTTCGAATAACGAAGTGAATTTAAAAAGGAGCGCCGGCATCTTGCCGGCAATTAAAGCCACCAGGATGGTGGCGCTCCGATAAATAAAAGAAGGAGTCAAGAAATGAATGCCAATGAACTTAAGAGCTATGCGAAGTCCGTAGGTGTGGATCTCCTGGGGATTGCACCCATTGAAAGGTTTGCAGGTATCGCGCCAGATCATCATCCAGCGTCGATATTTCCCGAGGTGAAATCGGTCATCGTCGTTGGTAAACGCATACCGCGCGGAGCGCTTCGTGGTGTTGAAGAGGGAACACAGTTCAGCACGTACAGCTCATACGGTTATTCATGGCTTGAGGACAGGTTCCTTGCCATCACGACAGTGAAGGTTGCTGAGTTCCTCGAGAACAACAGGTGGGAGGCGATACCGATGATAAATCTCCCGGTCGAAATGGGCCCGATGGGAGTTCCTGTCCGTCCCGGCACTCCCTCTCCTAACGTGCTCGTGGATTTTGACGATGCGGCGGTGCGCGCCGGTCTCGGTGAAATAGGATATCTCGGTGCGTTTGTGACGCCGGAGTTCGGTACGAGGCAGCGTTTCTATCTCATCCTTACCGACGCAGTCCTTGAGCCTACACCGTTTACTACCAAGACGGAATGCGAGTGTTCGAAGGATTTCGCCAAATACTGTCCACTCGGAGCAATCGATGTCGACAAAGAGAAAATAATTGAAATCGCCGGAAAGAAGATGAAGGTCGCGTCCATCGACTACAAGAAATGCGCCCAGTGCAAGAACGGGGCTGTAGCCAACCGCCGCCATCCGTCCGGCAAGCCCGACAGGCTCGCGGCGGTATGCATGCGGACATACATGGTGCACTTGGAGAAGCAGGGAGGGACCAAGAACACATTCGTCAATCCGTTCCGGACGCGTCCGCCATGGGAAGTTCGCGGCGAGCGTGAGATAATCAGCGAAGGGCAGGACATAGAGTAGGGATGTGTTAAAAAAAGGAAATCATTATGAAAAAACTTACAAAGCAGATGATAAAGGATTTTGCGCTGTCGCAGGGGCTTGACCTGTTCGGCGTCGCCAATATTGAACGATTCAAGGATGCTCCGAAGAACATGAGTCCGGCATCGATATTCCCCGGGGCGAAATCGGTGATTGTCGTGGGAAAACGGATACTTCGCGGCAACTGGCGCGGTATAGAAGAGGGGACATATTGGCCGACGTACACGTATTTCGGCTATCATGGCCAGCTCAATACTACGTTCATTCATACGCCGATGTTCGAAACAGCCTGTCTCATCGAGGATTCCGGCTTTGAAGCGGTTCCGGTTTATCCTGGTGTGACCGCCGGCGATTATGAACCGCTGGGCGAACCGCTCCGCAAGGATGGCGTTGCCCCCGACGTGAACCTCAACATACGCATCGCGGGGGTGGCGGCAGGCATCGGAGAGATCGGCTGGTCGAAGGTATTCATGACCAAGGAATTCGGTCCGCGGGTACGACTTGCCTGCATCATCACAGATATGGAACTTGAACCCGATCCGCTAATGAAGCCGGGCACCATCTGCGACAAATGCATGAAATGCGTGAAAGGATGCTCCGCCTGCGCCATTCCCCACATCAAAGAGAAGAAGACTGTGAAGATCAAAATAGAAGATTACACATATGAGTGGGGCGACGTACATATGGGGCGCTGCACGTTGAGCTATCACGGAGGCGACGCAATGAACTCGCCTTTCATCCACAGGGACTTCCCTGGCTGGAACGTGGATATCACCAAGATGGACTTGAGCGAGGAGGCCGCATATAAGTTTGCATGGACTCTTTCCCAGCAACCGTGGCGCAAATCGAAGGAATTCTCGTCCGGCTGGATAATAGAGGGGCATCACTATCTCCACCAGTGGGGCGAAGCTGGAAGTTTCGGAGTTGAGGGATCGCGCGGCTGTATGAGGAGCTGCTTCAACCACCTTGAGAAAAAAGGAGCGGTTGGACAGACATTCAACAATGGGGAGTTCATCAAACGCGATCGCTGGCTCATGCCGGCGGAAGTACCGGTGCGGAAAAAATAATATTTCGCCTCTGGAAACTGAAAAAGCCTAAATCCTGATACAAATCCAGGCACGTGGAAGAGGGGGGAAGGGGATTGGATTGTTGGATGACCCGCCTTCGCTAAGAAGCTACGGCGTGGCAAGTTGGATGAATGGGTGGATGAAAATCATGAACATCGAACATTGAACGTCCAACTTCGAACTTCGAATGAGTCGAATGGGGCGCCGCGAGGGTAAAGGCGCTCGGGGCAAATCCTATGGAATTTGTCTTGCAAGAGTGTAGCGCAGGCGTCCCGCCTGTGATTGGTAGATTAAGAAAATACGGGAGAAGAAACAGGCGAGACGCCTGTTTTACATTCATGTAAATATTCACTGAAGGAAGCGCTTCAGTGAATATTTACGTTTGACAGATCCGGCATGTAAATATATCTTCCATATAGCTGAACAATTTCCATATGGAGGAACTATATCATGCCAGACGTGCCGGTGAAATCTCTAAAAAAAGCATTGGACCTGCTGTCCATCCTGATTTTTGACGATCCCGAATTGAAAGGCATCAAGCTGACTGACCTGTCGCAACGATTGAAACTTCCCGCCAACACCACGCATAATCTTCTCAAGACAATGGTTGTCTGCGGGTACGTATGTCAGAACGAGGCCGGACGATACCGTCCCGGTCCGCAATGCCGCCGGATTGGAATGATCAACAAGGTTGAAGGTGGTGATTTCAGGCAGAAGCTGGCTGATGGTTTCAAGAAGTATTCAGCCCAGGTGAATGAAGCCATGGTCTTTGCCTCTCTGCACGGCGGCAAGAGAGTTGTTCTTGCCAGGTCGGAGCCGGTGAGCCAGGTCATACGCGTTGACCAGCAGATGGTCGAGGGCAGGAGCATCTACCGTCTTCCTACCGGACGTGTCCTTGTGGCATTCGCTTCCCCAGAGGACTACCGGCTGATCCTTGAGAACTACGGGGAGCCTGGGAAGAACTGGCCGGACTATGAACTGGATCTGAAGCGCATCCGTAATGAAGGACGTTGCGCGATGATACCGGATTCAGTCGGACTTAACTCCTTTGCTCTTCCAGTGATGGACAGGAAAGGCCGTCTTCTCGGCGCGCTTGGCTGCTACGCCCCCGCCTTCCGCAGCGGACCAGCCGTCCAGAAGAAGATCCTGAACATCCTCCGCCAGGCCGCCGACCAGCTTTCCATGTCATAATCCTGATAAATTCCACAATATGGAATTTATTAAGTTTTCATTTCCCGTTCTGTTGAATGCTCCTCCCATAGCATATAATTTCATTGACATGGAAAAGAATTCTATAATATGGAATAACAGTATGTCGGGTTTTAACCCGACGATTAATTGGCGGTTTGAAAACCGCCATACTTAAGGAGAAACACAATGAACAGGATGCTGACAGAGAAGATCAAGGCTGAGATGCTGACCTTTGGAATGGATCTTGTGGGATTCGGTCCGGTCGAAAGATGGAAGAACGCTCCGTACCTGCTGAGCCCCCAGGCTATCCTGCCGGAGGCGAAGACTGTCGTTGTCGGAGCTATACATATCACCGATACCTGGTGTGAGATGGGAGGAGAACCCGAACCTCAGGACCGCAGTCCCGGCGGCTGGATGGATCAGAACGGTCTGCTGGATCGGACCGCCTACCGGATCGTCCGCCTGCTGAACGACCATGGGCAGAAGGCGATCGGAGTGGCAAGCTCCAATATCTGGCGCTACCGCCAGTATGAAGGCATTCCCAGCCTATTCGCTCCAGACCTTTCGCACATCCACGCTGCTGCGGCCGCAGGTCTTGCCGAAATCGGCTGGTGCGGACTCGCCATCACGCCGGAATTCGGAAGCCGCTGCCGGTTCATATCAATAGTAACAGACGCCGAACTGGTGCCGACACCGATGTATGACGGACCCAAGCTCTGCGACATGTGCGGCGAATGCATAACCCACTGTCCGTCACTCGCGATGAAAAAGGACATGAACACCAAGGCCCCTCATGTGGTCGAGATTGGCGGCAAGACATACAAATACGCAAACAAGAACATCTGGCGCTGTGCCTGGGCCGAACACTTCAACTTGGATCTCAATTCTGACACATTGAAGAAGGAAGCGCATATTGATGAGAGCACCATCGTGAACGAGCTCCACACAAAGGGAGTACGCGGACACGAGCGCGGCGTCTGCCAGAAATACTGTGTTCCTCCGCACCTGAGAACAAATAAAAAGAGTTTTGGACGTGACAAGATGATCGCCCAGAACCGTGTCAACCAGCGCTATCCGGATTCAATGCCGACCCTCAGGAAGATGCGCGACGACGTAATTGCCCGCGCCGCGGAGCTTGGAATGGACATTGCCGCTGTCGCGCCGTTGAAGACTGACACCGATGCCGGACGTCTTGCGCAGAAGGACGCTCCCGGTGTCCGCACAGTGTTTGCGTTCGCATACCAGATTCCCCCGGAAGCCAAAAAAGGGAAAGACCTTCCCCAGAAGTGCGGAGAAGCATACGGGTATCCTGTCTCATTGAAAATGCATCAGGCTCTCCTTCGACTTGCCCGGATGATTGAAGACTACGGCTACAGTGCCGCGTCATACACCGAATCCTGGCAGGAAAGCGCTCCTGAGCTTGCCGCGATGACAGATCTCGGCAAAATTGAGAAAGGTGAGTTCATCACGCCGGAATTCGGACGAAACCAGTTCATCGGTGCGATCACGACCAGTGCTCCAGTTGATGCGACGAATAAGATTTCAGGCAAGATGGAAATCGACCATCCCCGCAGGATCGAAGGCAAGGCGCTCCGTATGAAACTCGAAGTGATGGCGGAAAAGAATCTTGTCAGCATGTTCGGAGTTTCTCCTGCCGAACGGCTTGATCCGGTGGCGGACAAGCTGAAGAAGGAAGTCGATGAAAAGGAACTCGGTAAACGGATCATTGATACGAACAGCAAGCTTTTATATCATGGGAAATACATTCCTAAAATAATCGAAGAAGATGTCAAAGTCAGAAAACCTTCTGACTTTGTGAAGGGTGCTAAGTCAGTGATCGTCCTCGGGATGCATTATCCTGATGAACTGATCCGCAATGCCGGGTTAGAGAAGAGCCAGCAGATCGGCTGCTATAACTTCCACCAGTACCAGACCCGCTGGGAACTGTGCTTCGCAGCGATGGAACTGGCGACATATCTCGACAAGATGGGATATAAATCCATGATCACGGAAAATCTCCTTGGAGTGGGATCCTATACCGACTCGCCGCGCGGAGCGTTGCCTGACATGCGATGCAATGCCATAGAGGCGGTTGCGGCAGGCCTGGGTGAAATCGGGACCAGCGGAGCGCTGCTGACACAGGCACATGGTCCTCACCAGCGCTGCATTTGCATCATCACCGATGCGGAATTGAATTATGATCAGCCGTTGAAAGCTGCAGGCGTCTGCCGCAAGTGTACGGTCTGCGCGGAAAAATGTCCTATGGACGCCATCAGCGGCAAGAGCATCAAACTGGATGTCGGAGGAGTGTCTGTGGATTATCCTTTGATTCCGCGCCATCGCTGTGACTGGGCGAAACGCTACAGCCTCCATCCCGATGAAGGCCCCGCTCTTATCGGAAACAATACCAATGCTAAAATTCCGAAGGGTGAGATCAGCATCGAACAGCTCGCAGAAGGATGCAAGGCCAAGGATCCGATCATGAAGAGCAGGACCTGCATACTGGAGCCATGCCTGCGCAACTGTCCTGCAGGGAAGTAGGTACGTGCTTTAGCATGTACCATCTTAATGGCTAAGAAGGGGACAGGCTAAAGCCCGCCCCTACCATTATTTCGTGATCTTCAGCAAAAGAGGAATGTTGAACAGGCGTCATTCGACAGGCTACTTCGACAAGCTCAGCACAAGTCAGGACAGATTTCGCCTGTCGGGAGAAAGAGAATTACAGGCCAGAGGCCTGTACCACACTCTTAAGATGGAGAGAGGCACAGGCCAGAGGCCTGTCCTACACTCTTAAGATGGAGAGAGGCACAGGCGAGACGCCTGTCCTGCACTCTTCAATTGTTCTCCCTGCGGCGGATTTCCTTGCCGGCCCTGACCATGGCGAGATATGCCTCTGAGGGGACATATGCCGGTATTGAATTGCCGGAACCGAGGGCATAGCCGTTTGCGTTCTTGCGGAATCTTGATGCGGCATCCAGGACGTATTCGTATATCTTGTCCGGCGGCAACCTGCACAGGAGATCGGTGTCAATTCCCCCGAAGAGCCCGATTCTTTTCCCGTATCTTGAGATCCATTCGTCATATGGGGCGATTGCGTCTTCATTGGAATGCTTCGCGTCGATTCCGGCGGAGATCATATCCTCCATCACGTCGAATATGCATCCACATGAATGAAGGAGAAATGGCTTCCCGGAGGCGTGGATCACCTTGATCACTCTCCTGTATTGAGGAACTACATTGTCTATGATGGTCTGTGGCGCCAGAAGAGTCGATGTCTTGAATCCCATGTCATCTCCGATCCTGCATACGGCATACGCGTCGGCATGACGCTTCATGAACTCGGTCCAGATCTCTACCAGGAGGTCGCCGATCCGTACGAAGAGTTCCGTGAATGTGTCTGGTTCGTCGACCTGCAGGAGACAGAGCGATTCGAAGCCGACAAGATCCTCGGTTATTTCAAACACACCGTTTCCGATTCCGCCCACCGCCTTCATTCCCGGAGGCAGCATTGTCTTCATGGCATCAAACTTTTTATCGAATGCGTTCCAATACATTTCCGGCAATTTTATCCACGGATATTCCTCGAGTTCGCGGCGGCTATGGATGGCGCCGGGCTTGTGTCCACCAAGAGCTCCGGCATTAGGCAGTATTCCACAGACGCAGCATTCGAAGGAGACTGTATCATATTCCTGCTGGAGGAAGAATCCGTTATAGTTGCGGAAATATTCCTGAACATCCTTCTTGTCGCCATTTATAAGATCCCTGAACTTCCTGCCGGTGATGTTTTCCATGGATTCGGGATTTATGATGTGCTCGTAGAACGGGAGGCGCGATGGCCTTTTGTTTTTGGCGGCGTTCTCGATGTTCCTGTAGTCCGGGATGAAGTCTTTCATTGCATCCTCCATATTACTGTATTATGATATGTTTTTCTTGCTATGCCATATAAAGTATGGCTGAAAGAAAAATATTCTTTCGTTTAAATGATATCAAAATTACTGTTTTATGATATTTTTTCATTTATGAAAAAATATAACCATCTTAAGTACAGGAACTGCAGCGGGGCGGACAAGCCGTTCGAGCTTGTCTTCCACAACGTGACGCGTCCGGAGGTGAAGCTCCACACCCATGACTTCATGGAGATATTCCTGATGCAGGAGGGAAGATGCATTCATACTGTGAATGGGGAGGAAAATGAGCTTGCACCTAACGACTTTGGATTTGTCATCCCTCAAGATTTACACGGATACAAATGGACAGATGGACAAAGCTACAAAGTAGTGAATCTGGCCTTCCCTCCTGATTGCATGAACCAGATTTTGAAAAGGCATTTCCTGGGAAAGGATCCTCTCTGGGGCACAAAGCCGGATTCGAAACGCATAAGAAGGCTTTCAGCCGAAGATGGGGCATGGCTTGAAAATGAATTCAGGGAACTGCGTGCCAGCACGCAAAGCGAAATTGCTCTTGAACATTTCCTGCTCTCTCTGATTCTTAGAATTTCTCCTTCAGACGAGGGACCTTTCGACAAATGTCCATCGTGGCTACGCGACGCATGTATGTTGATGTCCAAACCTGAAAACTTCCGCAAAGGCCCGAGGCATTTTGAGATCATATCGGGACGGACGCTTGCGCATGTTTCGAGAGTGCTAAGACAGTCTACAGGTAAAGCTCCGGTTGAATGGATCACCGAATGGAGGATGAAATATGCGGCCGAAAGGCTGTTGTCGTCCAACGAACCGATTCATGAGATCTCCTCAAGTTGCGGATTTAGCAGCCTCGGACGGTTCTACAGTGTTTTTACAAAGTGGCATGGCACGTCCCCGCGCAGGTACAGGTTGAAGAGCTCGCATGCGTTCCCGGGAAAGTAGGTACGGGCTTTAGCCTGTACCATCTTAATGGCCAAGAAGGGGACAGGCTAAAGCCCGCCCCTACCTTTACATCGTGATCCCAGGCCAGTCGTCTGTCCTGAACGGCGATGCCGGGAGATCCGACGAGTTGTATAGGTTGCATGACGGATTTTCAGCCCAGCCATAGCGTACGGCTACCGGCTTGGAAATCTTCGGACTCGAAACAACGACAGTATTTCCCTCTATGGCAGCATCGGCCCAGATGAACTTTTTGCCTGCCGCGGAGGAGCCTTTAGGCGAAGACGGGTCATTGCCTGCAATTGAGAATCCTTCAAGTTTCTTTCCGTGGACAACAAGACCGCCGCCGACATGGTCGAATTTTATGCGGATCTTATTTCCTTCAACCTTCATGGATTTATAGAGAGGTCCCGAATATACCATGTTCTTGTAACCATAATCTTTTGCAAGGGATGCCAGTGCAAGACGGAGTCCGACGTCCTGCTTGTTGCGCGGATGGATGTCGTTCGCCTCGCCGACATCGATGATGACGGCCATTCCAGTGTTCGGCAGGGAGAGAGTCATCGTCTGTGCCTCTCGGAGTTCTGCCCAGGTGCTTTCTTCTGGCAGATGTTTGTATGGCTGGTAATTGGCGAGCTGTACGAAATAGAATGGGAAATTCCCCTGTTTCCATGATTTGCGCCAGCTCTTGATCATCAACGGGAAGAGTTTCCTGTATTGCTTTGCCCTGTCAACATTGGAACAGCCTTGGTACCAAATCGCACCCTTGATTCCAAAAGGAAGCAGAGGTTTGATCATATTATTGTAGAGCATATAGGGAGAATTCTGGTTTCCATTGCCGAGCGGTGGCGGAGGTGCTGGCGGAACAAGTCCGAAATTTGCCTCCAGATCATATTTCCAGATGCCGGCAAGTGATATGGCTTCAGCTTTCTTGTCATCAGATGGGAACAGGCGCATTTGAGATGGAGTTCCGATGAATCCACCATGGTATATGTTGCTGAATACCCTGACAGCGATCAGATTGTGTCCGGCTTTTACAAGAGTTCCCGGAATTTTATAGACACGGGGAGTGCACCAGGCGTCGGGACGCTGCTGCATCGTGATGCTTCCGATGCGGACTCCGTTGAAATAGCTTACATCAGACTTGTCGAGTGCACCAAGGCTGAGTGTCAGTTCCTTTCCTTCCCAGTCAGCTGGAATGTCGACGATGCGGCGGAACCAGAATATTCCGCTATGCTCGTGTCCGGCGCTCTGCCAGTTCCTCGGAAGTTCCATCTCCTTCCATTTTGAAGTGTCAGTATCAGGATTCTGCCAGCCTTTGGTTTCTCCGGCATTTACAGTGTCCTTGATGTCGTATTTTTCCGCCCATTCCTTCTGCTTGGCCAAGGTCTCCTGCTGGGCCTTGTCAGGATTGCTGATGGCGTATTCATATTCACATAGGACTTTACTGAAGAACGGATCTGAAGCCATCGCCTCACGGCTTGTCCAGGTTTCGGCGCATGTTCCGCCCCATGAAGTATTGATGAGCCCGAGAGGAATACCGGTCTTCCTGTGGATTTCGCGTCCGAAGAAATATGCGACAGCCGAGAAACCTCCGACCGTTTCAGGCGAACAGCAGTTCCATGCGCCCACAATGTCCTGTTTCGGATGCAGGTCGGCCACGTGAGGAACAGAGAAAAGGCGGATGTTCGGATAGTTTGCGGCGGCTATCTCTTTGGCGGAATTGTTTGAGTTGTTTACAACCCATTCCATGTTCGACTGTCCGGAGCATACCCAGACGTCGCCGACGAGAACATTGCCGATTGCCAATTTACGATTGCCGATTTTGGAGGAGACGGTCATGGTTCCTGGGACGGAGGAGATCTTCAGGGGATTGAGGACAATCGTCCACCTGCCGTCTTTCTGTGCCACTGCGGATTTTTTCTGGGAACCAAATGCCACAGTAATCCTGTCGCCGGGCTGGGCCCATCCCCATACAGGGACTTTTATTCCGTGCTGGAAGACCATGTTGTCGGAGAATATTGCTGCAAGTTTCATTGACATATTATAAGACCTTTCGATATGTTATGAGTATTCTTGATTAAATGAAGATCTTCACAGACCAGTTTTCAGGGGTAGTGCTTTCTGAGTTTATTATGAGTCGCCTCCACTTCCCGCATATTATATCTCTTCCAAGTACAATTGAATCAATTCCTGAATTGCCTTCGGCAAAACCAACTTTAATTTTCCCTGTATCCCAGACAGGATATAGGTTTCCATCAAGCAGGGATATTTTTAAAGTATGAATGAAATAATGTGCCTTTCCGCCAAAGCCACCTGCTTTTGCGGATGAGACCTTGCGGGATTTGTTGCAGTGACCCAGTTCTTCAAGGAAGTGTTCAGGGAAGACAGTAAAATCAGCGCCTGTGTCTATAAGTGCAGGATATGGATTGCTGTAGTTATCAATCTTGACAAGTATTAAGGGCCTTGGAATCGCACCATAACAGTCAAACGGATAAGTTAAAATATCCATGATATGTGTCCGGAAGCTTTTTGCTGATGATCAATCCCTTTGAGGATTTTCTTGTTGCTTTTTTGATATCGGACAGCTTCCTGCTATGTGCTACTATCCTGCCACTGTCAGGATCAACCGCGACAAAACTATGAGGATGCCTGTCTTCGGCATTGTGCATTGCTTTCAAAGCTTTCTGATATCTGGTCATAAATCACCTTCTGTTGCCAAAAGATATAGCAAAATCTTCAAAAATCAATAAAAGGAGCCGGGTCTGCCGGTTTTCTTTTCGGGGATACTCGTGTCTTTCCTGCTGAAAATTAAGGGGGCTTGAAACTGACACCCAAACCTTGATTCTTCGATGAATTCGGTTTATCTTTTCAGAATCATGAAAACAAAATTCCTATCATCCAAGGAGTACAAGCCATGGCAGACAAGAAAACTGACTACACAATCCACGTCATAAGCAATACGCATTGGGACCGCGAATGGCGCTTCTGCTTCGAAGAAACCCGCCTCCGCCTCCTCGAAGTACTCGACAAGACAATCGAACTCTTCGACAAGGACCCGGATTTCAAGCACTACCACTTTGACTCCCAGACACTCGGACTCGACGACTATCTGGAAATCCGACCCGAAAAACGCAAGGCCATCGAGAAGCTGGTACGCTCCGGCAAACTCCTCGTAGGGCCCTGGTACTCGCTCCCGGACGAGTTCAGCGTGCTCGGCGAGTCGCTGGCCCGGAATCTCTTCATGGGCCACAAGGTGGCCAACAGCCTCGGCAAAGTCATGAAGGTCGGCTACAACCCATTCTCGTTCTGCGGACAGGTCTCGCAGATCGCCCAGCTCTACAACGGCTTCGACATCGATACGATCATCTTCTACCGCGGCATCGGCGAGGAAGGCAACGGCAAGGATTTCTACCTGGAAGCCCCGGACGGTTCGCGCGTGCTCAACATCCGTCTCACCAACCGCACCCGCATGAACTTCCTCATTTTCGTGGGCTCCCCCCTCTACTTCGGAAAACTGCCAGACGACAGCGGTAAGTACCATGTTAATGAAAAAGGCCGCATATCGCGCATCTGTAACGATGAACTTGAGGCCCGCGATTTCACGATGGTCACCCAGGACTACGTATGGCGCAAGGACCTGCTCAAGGAACGCTTCGAGGACCTCTTCGAGCGGATGAAGGTGCCTGCCACAACAAAACACCTTATCGGCATGGATGGCTATGACAGCTCCGCCCCTTCCCAGTTCACGTCGGAGATCATCAGGCTTGCGCGCGAAAAACTGGGCTACAAGATCATTCACGACTCGCTGCCCAACACGGTGGCGGCCATCAAGAAGGCCGTACCGCGCCTGCCCATAATCCGCAAGGAGATGCGTTTCAAGCGCAACACGCCCATCGGATCGATCACGGCACGTTACTATCTGAAACAGCAGAACCGCGAGTCTGAGTTCAACCTGGTGAAACTCGCTGAACCCCTCTGCATCATGGCAAACAAGGAGACGGGACACGAATACCCGTCCACTTCCTTCGACATGGCATGGAAGGCACTCCTCGCCAACCAGAGCCACGATTCGATAGGAGGCTGCTCTTCCGACAAGGTCCATCTGGATATGGAACAGCGCTTCCGCAAGACTACGGAGATTGCCAAATCCTGGACCAAGCGTGCATGCATGAGCATTGCAAGGAACCTGGATTGCAGCACTTTGCCGGACGGACAAATGGCCCTTGCCATCTTCAACTCACTAGCGCGGCCACGCACCGAAGTCGTAGACTGTTACGTAATGATCCCAAAGGAGGCAGGCACATCCACTCCGATCCTCTATTCCTCGAACAGAAGGCCTATGCAGGCCCTGATAACAAAGGAGAAAGACTGGCCTGCCAACGTGGAGAAATTCAGCATGGATGCCCACTCCTTTACCGACTGCACGGCATGGAGAATCCGCTTCCTCGCCAAGGATATACCCGCCCTCGGCTGGCAGACATATTATCTTCGCTCAGACCGTAGTCTGGGCGCGTCAGTGGTCAAGACTTCTCCAGCCCCGAAACGTGCTGTATTGGAGAACAAGTTCCTGAAGGCGGCTATCAACTCAAACGGCACCATCGACCTCAAGGACAAGAAAACCGGCCGCACCATGAAGGGTCTTCATTTCTTTGAAGATCGCGGAGAGTGCGGCGGCCCCTGGCACAGCGGCGTGCTGCCAGATGACAAGCCGCTCACTTCAAAGAAATGCCGCGCCAGCGTTTCGGTGATCGAGGAAAGTGATCTCGCCTCCATCCGCGAAATCTCGATCAATTTCCGTCTCCCGGAAGATGTGACGCCGGACGAGAAGAAGCGCAGTTCGAAGCTGATTGACAATCCCATTACAACCCGGGTGATCCTGAAGAAACACAGCGATATGCTGGAGTTTGAAACCACCGTGGACAATCGCTCAAAGAGCCACAAACTACGCGTGATGTTCCCAACCGGACTCTCCAAGGCCAAGACGGCTGAGGCTGAAGGTCAGTTCGACGTGGTCTCACGCCCCATCATGCCCATCGATCCGACAGACAAGGATCTCCCCGCAGGCGACCACCTGCCCGGCACACTGCACGCGCCGGCCTCAACACATCCACAGGTCTCTTTCATGGACATCTCTGACGGTAAGAACGGCCTGGCTATTGTCAATAGTGCGATATCCGAGTACGAAGTTGTCAACGATCGTTCACGGACTGTGGGTATTTCACTCCTGCGCACATTCCCCAAACTCAAAATCATGAAGATCTATCTGGATGCAAAAGGCGGACAATGCCTCGGCAAGGGCACCTTCCGCTATGCGCTGGTCCCGCACAGTGGAACATGGGTCAAGGCCGACCTGCATCACCATGCGTCATGCCACAACGTGCCACTTAAGCCGCTCCAGTTCCTGTCGGACGGCAAACCGGGCAAACTGCCTCTGGAATACTCTTTCCTGAAGGTTGAGGGCGTCGCTGTGGACTGCACGAAGAAAGCAGATCGCAACAACAGCATAATCGTGCGCTTCCATAATCCGCTCAGGATACCCGCGAAGTTCAAGATCTCCTGCGGACTGCCCGTGAAGTCGGCCTATTCATGCAACCTCAATGAGGAACGCCGGAAGAAGCTGAAAGTCACAAAGACAAGCCTCACAGGATCAATCCCGGCTGGCCGCATCATGACCATCGAGCTCGTGGTGTAGGCCACGGGTTAAGCGAATAGTCGCATTTCCTAACGCCTATCCATCTGCCACGGCGCGGATGTGACGTTGGCCGAATGGAAATGGGTAAAATTCTAAATTCATTTCCTCGCACTAAGCCACTGAGCCACAAAGTCGAAGATCCCGGCCCGAAGGAGTCGGGGAGAATTCTCACCACGAAGAAAACAGAAGCCCACGAAGTAAGCCATCAAGTTTATTTTTCCTTCGCATTCCTGCTCGGACTGAGACAAACCCTTTTGAAAATGGGTTCTTTCTCAGACTCTTTTCCGAAAACTTTTGCTCCATTTATTTGCTTGCCACGACGATTGTACCATTCCCATGCCGTTAACTTAAGCGCAACATCGTAATAATAGGGCTGTTATATTGTTTTATCTTTACGCATGGAATGCGTTAGGTAATAAAGCCTATGGTTTCAACCATAGGTATGGGATCCCAAAATTTGTTTTGCCCTGAAGGGGCAGAGTATACTCCTTCCCTACAGGACGAATCGTTTTCCCATATATGTGTCAATCTTTTTGCTGGCTCAAGGCACATCATCGAGATAAACTCCGTCTGCACGGAGTTTCTTCTGAAGATCCTTAACGTTGACTTCTCCAAGTTTCCTGTTAGCATCCGATGCCATTGCTGCAAGAGTTCCGACACCCTGTCCCATCACCATGCAGTGGGTCTGGACACGGACTGAGGAATGTGCCTCATGAGTGGAGGATGCACAGCGTCCGGCAACTGCGAGATTGGAGATCTGCTTGTTCAGACACATACCGAGGGGAATATGGTAACTCGTTCCGGCTTCCAGCATGTTCTTGGTGCCTCTGTCAGAATAGGTCGTATATCCCGTACCTTTCGGATCATGGATGTCAATCATCCAGACTCCGTGTCCGATTGCGTCCTTGTGCTTGACGGCATCCAGGATCATGTTGTGATCAAGGGCCTTCAATCCGGTTATACGGCGGGATTCCCTGACGCCGAGGGCGAATCCGGTCTCGCGTATGGATGCTTTTTCATAGCCGGGAAGTTCCTTTCGCCATAGGGCAAGATACGATACGAGTTTTTCGCGTGCTTCGGCTGTCAGGCTTGTGAGTTCCTCCTCGTCCAAGGGGTTGCCGGAGACAGGGAGCATGTTCCAGAGCGTGCCATTCTCTGCGTTCCTGAGATAGTGACCGCAGTTGGCATCGTTGAACTGGGGCAGATCGCCCTTGTCGCGAAGTTCGCGCATCAGGTCCATTACACCAGGAACCGCCTCGAGGCGTTCTTTCGATAAACTTTTATCAATGCCTTCGAGAGAAAATATAAGTGTCATTCCCTGGACAAGTCCGTCCGACTCGCGTCCGTAGCTGAACGGGACTCCTGCTTTTGCGGCAAGATCTCCGTCGCCCGTGGAATCCACGAACATTTTTCCGAGAATGGCGCGCCTGCCGCGTTTTGTGTCGACAAAAACAGCCTTTATCTTTCTGTCCTCTATGAGAGGTTCTCCGACGGCAGTATGGCAGAATGTCCTAACACCGGCTTCCTTCAGCATCCTATGCCAGACGATGCGCATGCCTTCGGGATCGAACCAGTGAGTTTCGTGTGCGTGCGGGTATTGACTGTCCTGAACGATCCATCCTTCCTTTTCGGCGCGCTGTGCAGACTCCTCGACAAGCCCGTTTATGACCACTTTCTCGCGGTCGCTGCGGTGCCAGCCGTTGACAAGCGCGTTTGTCGCCATGCCGCCGACAGTCGGCCATCGCTCGATCAGGACGACCGATGCTCCATGCCGTGCAGCGGCGACAGCCGCCGTAACTCCCGAGCATCCGCCTCCGCAGACTACTACGTCCGCCTCAGTGAGAACATCTATTTTAGAAGCCGGTATTTTTAACTGCTTGCAAGACTTATTCGAAGTTTTCATAATTCCTCCTGTTGTTGGCATTATTATAGGATGACTGGGCAAGGAGACAAGATTCCGACCAGGACAATATTTAGTACCGTTTGCTTGACTTGCAATCATGGATAGAGGATATTTTAACTGTCTTGATGGATCTTTGATTATTAAAAAAGGAGCGCGGGTTTTCTAACCCGCGTTGGCGGACAAGAATGTCCGCCCTCCGTTATTTTCAAATCCCATGATATTTAGAAACTGTTATTGACAATGGAAACAAAGCGAGCCATACGAAAGACGATCACCCCGATACCTTATATCGGGAAAGGGGCAGTCTTGTTCCGTGTCGAGGACAGTCCGGGGCTTATTGTCGAGAGCCATCACCATCTCTATCACGAGTTGGACTATGTGATCCGGGGTGAGGGCGAATACGCCATAGGAGGCAGGAAAATTCCGGTCAGTGCCGGAGACGTAATCTACATAGGACGCGCCATCCACCACAGGCGTGGCAGCAGCGTGGAAAATCCGATTGTGCTATGCAATCTCGATGTGGAAGATTCAATGTTGTTTACAGCAGGCAGCAAGAAGCTCCTCTGGCCGCTCTGGAAGAAATGGGACTTTTCAAAGGTTGAAGATCAGAAGTTCATCTCTGCGGTAAAAATTCTGTTGAAGCTCATGCCAAAGGGAGAAAAGAGGAGGAGTCTGGATGGCAGACAGTGGAGGAACATATCCGATGGACTGGTTTCAGTGTTGAACAGCGAATGGACCATGCTTGCAAAAATATCGCCTGGACTCCATGAGCTTGCGATGAGGATTCGCCTGCATCCGGGAAAATATCTCTCTCTTGGGGAGGAGGCGGAACGGATGAAGATCACGCGCCACTGGCTCTCAAGGAGGTTCCACGGGGTATTTGGTGTGACGATGTTAGAATACCGTGATCTGGCGAGGACTGACAAGGCTGTCAAAGCGTTGCTGTCAGGAGGAGTTTCCATCGAAAAACTCGGAGCCATCCTCGGATATTCGAGCAAATCGCATTTCATAAACACGTTCAAGCGGTTTGCGGGATGTACCCCTGGTACATTCAGGAACTTGCATGGGAAGCGGACCGGGCCGGGATGAGAGACTATCTGGGGCGGCTTTCATCATGTTGAAAAGACGAAGTAGAAAAGGTATATTTGATCATCAGAAAAAGGAGTATGTGAAATGAAAAGTTCAACTGTTATCAGTATTCTGGCATTACTAGTGCTTTGCGGATGTAACAACCAGAGATATTCCTGCGATTTAACTGATATCAAACAAACAGCAAGAATGTGGTGGAGATTGGAATATATATTCACCACAAAGGATAATATTTCCTTGTTTATCGGCAACAGATATGAAGAAAGTCGAAAAGACGACGTTTCTCGAGCCGTGCCAGCAACATATGAACCGGAGGTTGTTGCTATAGACACGACCCAGATCCCGATTTCCCAGGATGTTGAAAAAGGGGATTATGTTTATTTTGATACCAGGACCAATACAATGAAAAAAAGACTGCCAGAGGATATCAAGACAAAATAGACTAGAAATGCAAATCAGATAATATTAGTTGGACAGGACTCATTGTTTAAATCGGAATTTCTGCCGTGTTGCAGAGGCTTGCCCTGATACCGCTCTTTCCGATCTCGATGCGCCAGCTCGCGATCTTGCGCGGGCCTATCTTACCGAGGTTGGCGGTTTTACCAGCCAGCTTCAGCTTTGGACGGACTGATTTGCCTGCTGTCTCGAGGAGACGCAATATGAAACCCCTGCCGTTCCTTGCCGGCTTGAACGCGAGCACAGATACTCCAGCAGGCTCGACCTGCATCAGCGAACCTTGTTTCGGGAGAGGTCCGGGTTTTGCAGGAACTGGCAATGTTACGATCTGCTGCTCAAGATTCTCTGCGAGTTTCGCAAGATCCTTGTTTCCTGGGGCGAGAATGAAATTGAATTTAAGTTCGCCGCAGTCGGATGACGGGAACCAAGGTTCTCCGGGCTTTATCTTTCCACCGCGCGAATATTCGCTCGAACGGACGACTGTCGCCTCGAGGGATCCCGACCTGAGATTGAAATTGCCTATGGCATCACAAACGAATGCAACTGAGCGTCCATCCTTGGCGTTTACACGCACCCATCGCAGTCCGGGGACTTCGCCGAGAGGCGTTCTTTTTACACTGGCTCCGGGAACTTCATATTCGGCATTATTAGCGTCCAATGGCATGACGATCTTCAGCCTGCGCCTTGGATTGTCCCAGAGGACGCGAGCTGAAATTTCAATTGTGTCGAGTCCGGAATAAAGCTTGATTGTAAGATCTATCCTGGACTTCTTTCCGGCGAGACGCACCCATATAGATGAACGCCATGGGCCTTTTTCGAGAACCTTCACACCTTTGATGGTCCACTGCTCGATGATTTTTGAAATGTCCGGCTCTCCGCCGCCCCATGAACCATAGGCATCTTCAAACATGACTGCTGATAGCCCATTGCCCTTTATGAACGGTTTTCCTTCCTTGAGGATCTTGATTCCTTTCTTTCCCGCAACGGCCTCGACCTTGAAGATGGAATTCTGTATGGAGTTTGTGGTCGCTGTCGCAGGCTTCGAGTTCGGTTTTTTCGGGGCAGGGGCGCCTTCTTTCCACGCCATTTCCATCATTGACCATCCCATCGGGGGAAGTTTTACTGGCGCGACTGCGCGCTTGCGCCAGGCGACATCACCGAAGAGATTTGGGCAATCAGTGGCGATAAGCTGGAAGGGCATCGGTTTTTTCTGCGAATCCAGCAAGGTGACAGGAACTTCATCAGGACGGTCCCTGTAGTCGAAGATCGGACGCCAGTCAAGGCTTGCCTCAAGTTCAAGATAACCTTCGTATGCGTACGGATGCGGATTCCATACGAGCATGGAAACACCTGTCGGCATGTCATAGGCGGCTTTGACAACCCGGGTGTCGATCTGGTTGGACAGGGCATTAAGCATTTTTAACTCTGCAGATTTCGATTCGTGGATTGCTCCTCCAATGCTTTCAATCTGTTCGTCCATCGCGCGCTCGATGCTCGAGCCGGGAAGGATGTCGTGGAATCCGTTGAAGAGGACAGTGTCCCAGGTGCGTGAAAGATCCGCCTGCGGTTTCCCGAGTTTTGCGGATATCGCAGAACTTGTCTTTTCCGCGCGGAAAAGATGTGCCTGCGCCCTGCGGTACTGGAACTTGAACTTTGCGACAGAACTGTAGCATCCGCGCTGGCTGAAACCCATCTCGCCGACGATTTTCGGCAGGAAGTTCGGAGCCTTTGTCTTCAATTCCTTTTCGAGTTCGCTGAAGAACCTGTGGAAGGTGGAATGGACGATTTTTACTTCAGGATGCTGTGCCGCCCAGTTGCGAATATCGCAGAGAAGCCTGCGGGTCGGCCCGCCGCCATGGTCTCCGAGGCCGTAGAAGATTCCCACGTTGACAAGCCCGGCAGATTCGGATTCGGTGATTGTCAGGTCAAGACGGCGGTTCATCTCATCCCTGTTCGTGCCATACCATCCGAAAGGACGGTATCCGAGGATCTCAGATCCGCCTGCGCCTATCCACCTGAAGGCGGGCCTTGAAAGAGACATCTGTTCCTTCTCAGGACGTGTGAAGGCAAAATACTTGATTCCTGCGGATGCCATGATGTCGGGCATCCCAGCGGCATGTCCAAAGCAGTCCGCCGCCCATCCGACGGTGATCTTCTTTCCGAACTTGGACATGAAGTACTGTTGTCCGCGCATGTACTGCCTCAGCAAGGTTTCAGTTTCCGGGAGATTCTCATCCGACTGGAGATAAGTTCCGCCGACGATGTCCCAGCGTCCTTCCTTCACATATTTCCTTATTCGTGCGAATGTCTCAGGATCGGTCTTCTCGATGTGCTCGTAGACGACGGCTTCACCGCGGTTGAAGGTCAGTTCCGGATCCTCGTCCATCATATCGAGAATCGTGCGGCAGGTGATGAGTCCTTCATTGAGCCCTTCGCGCCAGTCCCAGAGCCAGACAGGATCCAGATGGGCGTTGCCGAGGAAATGGAATATGTATTTCGGTTTCATGTTGGTAAATAATTTCCTTTCAGGGCGAGGCAATTTCAAAATTGCCTCTTTTGAGCTGATTTCTAAAGTTGGAGTACAAGCTTCAGCTTGCGTAACATTATGAATACTAAGACAAACTAAAGTTTGGACTCCAACGGGCATATTTCCGCGACAACCGTTTTATTGTATTTATGAAATCAGCTCAGGGAGTAAGAATAAGCCCTGAAAGGAAATTATCAATAATGGCTACTCAAGAAGTATCAGATCCCCGACGAGATCCAGCTGTTTTGAATGCGCACAGCCGAACCAGCCCATGAAGCTCTGCCTGCCGGGAGGACCGTCGTCTTCGTTGATAATGGTGCACATGCCGAGGTTTGCTCCGGGTACGGCCTTGAACGGCAGGAGCCTGATCCATGGAATTGCAATCTCATAGGTTCTGCTTCCGGTGCCGTCTGTCGCCTTCGTCACCTTTACGATTATATCCTTGACCTCGCCTGTGGGCGTCGTGGAATCTGCGGAATAGTTGCACCACGCCTGCGGGCCTTTGGTCCCTTCGGCCAACGAGTATTCGTATTTTCCGCCCTTCTCTGAAGATTCCCTTGCGGAATCGACGAGGATCTGGAGTCCGTCCATGTTCCATATCGCGACATCGGACTTCTGGTTGACATACTTGTCGTCTTTTACATCCATCCTCATGTATAGGAAACTGTCATCCCAGAGGTAACGGAGTTTTCCGGAAAGGTCATCAACGCCTTTCCATTTTGTCTTTGAGTTCCTGCCAATGATCATATACTGTCTTTCCTCGGATATGTTCTGGACTGGCGCCTTCTGCCATTCCGCCTCGTCTGCCGAAAGCTCCATTTTAAGAGGAGATTTAACTTTCTGGATGCCGACGAAACCCGAGATGAGCCTTTCCATGGCCATCGTCTTCCCTGCCGAATCGACAAGGAGGGCTTTGGCCTTGTAGATGTTGAGAGGATTAAAGTTGGAAACAGACAACTTGAATTCCTTCTGAGATTTTCCTTCGAGAGTCAGCTTTCCTTCTGTTTGACCGTTTATTGTCGCGGTAAAAGGTACTGCAGCGGCCTTGTTGAAGGTACCTTTTTCCATAACGATCTCCTCAGGTATCGAGATCGTGTAGTTGACGTCATCCTTCACGGTGGAGTTGTTGCTGATGATAAGTTTGAGTCCGGCAACGCCATCCTTGAAGGGTTCCGGGACGATCCGCATGGACAGCCTACCTGTTATCGGAACTGGGATTGAAAGTTCGCCGCCCTTGTTCTTCATTGCCAGAAGAAGTCTTCCTTCCCTGGCGTCGGTGTTTGCAGGAGCGGTAACCGTAAATGAAAGCTTCTTTTCTTCTGCACCAAGGCTTTTGACGATCCAGTTTGGAGGTGCGACGAGGGAAATGTCATTGGAAGAGACGCCTTCGGCGTTCAAGGTTATCTTCGTATCCTCGCCCTTGATCACGGGCTTGATTTCGGATACGGAGATCGCCGGCTTTTCCAGTTTCTCGGAGAACTTCATGTTGGCCGATTCGAAGAAGAGTAATACGGGATCCTCGGATATGGTGAGAGTGAGTCCCTTGCCGGCGGCATCGAGTTCCGCAGAACTTCCGTCTATTCTGACGAGTCTGACCTGGCTGACTTTTTCGAGAGGGAAGAATACGTCCTGCGGATTTTTCTCCTTCCATATTATTGCAAGGCATTTGTTGTCCTTGTCCCTGAAGAGGACCGAGTCAATTCCGCCTTCGTAGATTTTTTCCTGGACGAATTTCTTGATGCAGATTCCGTTGACCATGTTGTAGTATGCGACGGCCATCATCTTCGGGCTGTAGAGGCAGTATTTCGTATAGAAGACGTCGAAGGCTTCAGCATTCGTGCCTTCGCGCTTTGTTCCCGGATCAGGATAGAATATGTCGAACCATGACATAAGCTGTCCGCCCTCTGCGAAGAACACAGCGAACTTCTTTATCATGTCGCGTGTGATGGAGATATGGCTCATGCCCTGGGCGTTCAGGCCGATCTCGGTGGACCATATCGGTTTCCTGCAGTCGCCGTATTTCTTGAAAAGCGCGTCGTATCTCTTGAAGATCGTGCGCATGGTGATGGGATCCTCGTATGTATGGAAATCGAAGACGTCGAGGTAGTTCTGGAAACCCTGCTTGAAGAATTCCTCAGAAGTTCCGCATGAAGATCCTATTACCGTTATCTTGGGATCAGCCTGCTTCACGCCTTCGTAGACGGCCTTGTATGCCACGAGATCCTCCTTCACTCTTTCCGCATCCCCGTGCGGCTCATTGCCCATGCGGACGAGGAGGGGAACCGTGTCCTTATATTTCATGATCAGGTTCTTTGCACCCTCCCGCAGAGCGGTCTCGGTGAAGTCCTTGTAGCTGCCGCCATGTTGTTCAATTGCGCTCACCGGTCCGCCTCCGAGTACGGCGCCCATACCGAGAGCCTTGCAGTGTTCTACGCCCGGGGCGGAGGGTTCGTAAGGGGGCTTTGCACTCCAGCCGCCGAAGATTCCGCACCACCTGAGGCCGAGGCGGTCCGAAAGATAGAAATGATCTTTGATCCTGTTGTCCCAGCTGTTTGAGACGAACGGGATCTCGGATGGCTTGTAGTTCTTCGTCACCGGTTTTGGAAGCAGGGAGAAAGTTGATTTTTCCTTGTAAGGCGGCTCGCCTGCGAATTCCGCAGTTCCGTGGATCTCATAATACTTGCCGGACTCCAGCTTCATGGAGCTGAAATCAAATTTTCCCTTGTAGATGGTCTTGGTGTTGACCTTCTCGCCCGGTCCGAGTTTGATTTTTACGGGCTCGGTATATTCCGCGCCCCAGTAGTCGGAGATGACGCATGACACCTCGCGGTTCTCCTGCGCCCAATCCTTCCTGCATTCGACGATGACATTGAAGGCAGTCTTGTCTCCGGGATAGAAGATGTTGCCAATTGATTCGGAGGAGAATTTTATCGCCGAGAAGATGCTTCTGGATTTCGGTGACGGATAGAGATATTTCGCCGAGAGGTCGTCGATGCTGAACTTGCCGTAGGTCTTGTTCATGACGATCCGGAACCTTGCGGTTGCAGCTCCCTCCGGAATCTCCACGTTCTTCTTGAACAGCTTCCATTCGTTCTTTCCATAGATGATGGCGAATTCATCCTTGTCGAGCACCTTTCCGGAGCTGTCAACCGATTCAAAGGCGATTGCACCGTTATACGATGAGTCGGGGGAATATAATGCCGCCTTGTATGAGACGGATAGTTCCCATACGCCTTCCTTTACAGGGAACGCCTCCATCTCCAGGGAAGTAGGATCGTCCACGTTCTTGTCGGCCCTTTCAAAAAGGAGGGAGCCCTTGCCCTTGCTTGCCTCCTGCGTGTCTATCGAAACCTTCCCCTGGATCTTCCAGTCCTTCGGCGGCTGGGCCAGGTTTTCAAAATCAGCATTGAAGGAATCAGCGGAATAAACGGATGACTGAAAAAACACGATCGACGACAATATCGATGCGAGCAAAGACATCTTTCTCATATTGTACCTTTCATTGGCAGTTATGGAAAAGTTTGATTTCTATTTATAGGATATGTTTTTTAAAAAAAGGAAATACCAATGTCGGGCTAAAGCCCAACCTACTTTTTATCCAAATTTCAGTTTGAACGAGGCGATCTTCTTGGGGCCGACTGAGACCTTCAGCTTTCTGCCGTTTGGCTTTAATGCTGGAGAATTCGATAGCTTCTCTTCGTTGAGATTTACTGCTTCAGCTTTCTTGATGTCCTTGAAGAACTCGATTTCAGTCTCGACGTTCTTGGTCGAGGGATTGAACACGCGCAGAATCACCGCATCTTCCCTGTCGGCCTTCTTGAACGAGCTGAACGCCAGTTTCGAGGAGGCGAAGTTGATGAAGTCCAGTTCCGAGGGCAGTTTCCCGAAGCTACGGTGCGTCTGTGTCGGAATCATCGGACAGTTGATCTTCTCCGCCTGTTCCAGGCATCCGTTCTCCCAGGTTCCGGCATGCGGATAGATGGCATAGTGGAATTTCTGGATTCCAAGCGCCTGCGTCAGCATCTGTTCTGCCCTGCGTTCCTTCCTTCCGTAGATCGTGACGATCTGCGAAGTGTAGGACCTGATCAGGTTGAGAGCCAGGCTGTTTTCACCGTCACCGAGAGGTTCATAGCCTTTGACGCTGTCACTGATGATCGAAAGTCCGGATTTCCCGTCGGTCATGTCAACGAACCTGATGAAAGGATCTTCTCCATTCACAAGGCTGGGATCGGCGTTCTTCTCGTTCTTGATAATCGTGCGTTCAACTACGTCGAATGCGGATTCCGCAAATACCTTGTCGGTCTTGAGTCCGGTCGGGAACACAAGCTGGACGAGATGGTCCGTGGACTGGTTGTCGATCTCGGTCTCTATGTCGAGGAATTTTGCGGATCTCGCAAGAGTGAGCTTCGATTTGATTTTCAAAGGCACCAGTTCTTCTGAGCTTGCTGCATAGTCGTAGTAGCCTTCCATGTTGTACTTGTCCTTATTCAATCCCTTCGGGATCATGAACTGGTATTCTATCTCGAACTGTGCGGATATCGCGGAATTGCTGAGCATCTTCACTTTCGCCTTGACGCCCTTGCTCGAATGGAGATGGTTGACGTCGGGAACGAAACGCACCCATGGATCGCCGTTGTCGCCGGTGTCGGTGAAGTAGTGGAGGCCTTTATACTCTTTCCCCGTCTGCTTTTCGATGATGTCGAGGGAGCCGTCGTCGTTTATGGAAACGGACATGTATTCGTTCTCCATGCAGTATCCGCTGACGATCGTCTTGCCGGAATCCTTTGCCGCACGCGCCTTTCTTACGATAAGTGTCTTGTAGCCGAGGCCGCTGATCTCCACATCAAGGTTTATCTTGACGAGTTCACCGTAGATATAGAGGGTGGTGTCAGTGAGATCCCTGAAGATCCTGTCGGTCATCTCGCCGCGTTCGACGATCTCGAAATCCAGTTTCTTTCCGCTCTGTTTCTCGACGATCTCGAAATCCTTGAATCCCATCTTTTCTGGAATGTGCAGCCACATCGGGACGAGTTCGCGTCGTGCGTAAGGTGAAGGATTGAATACTACAAGTGCGAGTTCGTTGTCTTTGATCTGCGAGTTGTCGATGTTCTTGAGCAGATGCTGGACGGACATGTTGAGCACGCCCTTTGCGATGTTGATCGTCTGGTCGAGCCTGTTTATCATGTCGATCTCGATCTGGTCGACGCCGCAGCCCGCGATCGTGTCATGGGGATGGCATTTCAGAAGGTATTTCCAGGCGGTGGTGATGAATTCCTTCGGATATTCCTTTCCGAGGATGTAGCTTGCCGCCGCGAAAGGTTCGGCATTCCTCGAGAGCATGTTTTCAGCCTTGGCGTTTTTGGATTTCTGGCGCGGGCGCGTTGCTGCGAGATAGAAGTGGGTGCTCTTGACCTCGGACTTGCCGGGGCCGCCGAATCCGGGTCCGAACTTCCTCATCTCGCCGGCATGCGATTCAAGCCTGATGCCGTTCTTCTTCACGGCGGCCTTTAGTTCCTTCGAGAACTGGTCGAGACTGCTGTAGACGAGATCATAGTCTGCGTTCTTCTGCTTCTTGACCTTGTCGATGGCGAGGAGTCCTTCCTTTGAAGGGAAGCAGGTGTCCATGCCGTTCATTCCGAGGACGATTCCGCCTGCAAAATTGTTCTTCTCCTTTTCAACGAATTCAGCAATCGCCTTGTCGATCTTGTCCATCTGGATGTGATATTTACCGTCGACGACGAATCCGTGGTCATACTTGTAGCCTTCATTGCAAAACATGAAAGGCACTTCGTTACCGCAGTAGTTGATCTCCCTGTCCCACGGAACGGAATCCCTCTTCTTGGTCATCGGCCTGAAGACCTTGTCGAAGAAATTTGTGCGATGATATTTTATGCAGTAGGATCCTGTACCATCAGCGCCGATCCAATTATAGTAATTGGTCTTGATGGTGTCCGCGCCCCTGTAGAAGAAGACGCTGTCGATCCCGAATCCCGCGTATATCTGGGGGAGCTGTGAAACCTGCCCCCAGCCGAACGGAGTGTATCCGAACTTGGAGACATTTCCGAATGATTCTGCGACCTCGTGACCGACGAGGAGGTTCCTGACGATCGATTCGCCGTTCAGGTAGAAGCAGTCGGGCGCGGAATACCAAGGGCCGGCCCAGAGCCTTTTGGCGGAGACGAATTTCTTCAGGAGATTTTTCTTTTCCGGAAACATTTCGAGATAGTCTTCAAGGGGGACGGCCTGCGAATCCAGCACGAACTGGAAGTCAGGGATTTTCTTGAAAGTCTCGAGGAGGTCCTCGAAGAACTTCACGGTGAGCATCCTGGTCAGTTGTGCGTCGTAGGTCCATTCCCTGTCGATGTGGTTGTTTGCCACGATATGAACTTTTGTCTTCATTTCAATTCCTTATAAGCAGGTACGGCCTTCAGGCTGTACCATAAATACTGGTGCAGGCTGAAGCCCGCACCTACCTTCATTTCGCGGCCGTCACCCAAATCTGCGGCTGAATCTTGAAAAACGTGGTCGCCACATCACCCCAGGCAGGATCTCCAGCCATCCAGAGCTTGATCCATCGTGCGGGACCAAAGAGTTCCTTGGGGTTTTTAATGCTGCGCGAATAATATCTGATGTAGAGGGTCCTGGTCTTCAACTTTTCGACCTTGGCTTCAGTTGAGATCGAATCAATGGTACCTTCATCGACTCCGTCTGTAGTGCCCTTGACCTCCCTGATCGTCCTCCATGCATTTCCATCGATGCTGAATTCGACTCCGGCGCAGGTGTCCCTGTTGAGCCCATATTCAAAATGTCCGCCGGCCAGGATGAAATCGCCGATCGGCTTGTCGAAGACCAGCTTGTAGGTGAGTATCGCATTCGTGCTCCCGTCGACGCTGTGGAATGTCGCCACATGCCCCGATACCGGATCCGTGAATCTTCCTGTGACTTCACCGTAGAGCTTCAGATTATTCCCGTATGGAAGATAGATATGCGTGACTTTCGTCTTTGAATCATAGTCCTGCTTCGGACCATACGCATACTTGTCGGACATCACATCCTTCCAGTCGCGATTGATGTCCTTGCCGAGCTTTATCTGGATTCCCTCGCCTTCCTCCTTCTTGTCCTTCGCGTCCTTTTTCTCATCCTTTGCGGCGGCCATGGCTGCTGAGATGGAAAATGCAGCCAGCGCAAGCATCACGGTCAGGAATTTCAGATTCACCTTCTTCATTATTACCTTCTTCCCCTTTTTTAATTTTGATTTTTGACGGAGTACCCCACCAGGAACGTCTTGTCTCCGACGCTCAGGAAATCCCCCGGCCATATTACTTTCCTGTTTATCTTCTCGCCATTGACATAGGATCCGTTCTTGCTTTTGAGATCTTCGACGATGATGGATCTGTCATAAACGATCACCTGTGCATGCTCCCTGGAAATGAATTCGCTTTTTATGTAGAAGTATTCGTTTGCCTTCTTCCTGCTTATGATGAAAGTGGCCCCGGCGGGCGGGAGTTTCATCTTGATCGAGCCGATCTCCTCGGATGCGAGGATCTCTGTGAACTTCAGGCTTGAAGGGGCCTGGGCCTGGAAATCAAAAACATCTCCGCCTGTCAGGCCATCGGGGATCACGACAGAGGCCTCCAGTGTGTTTATGATATGGCCTGAAACGAGTTCTACAGGCTGGAGCGCCTGCAAGGCGCTTCCGTTGTATGTAATGTCCGCCAGGGGAATCAAGTAGAGGTTTTTCCCGTATGGCATGATCATTCCGGCGAATTCCGGACCTTCGAACTTCAGGTCGCATACGGAATGCGAACCCAGCAGGTTGAACCTCCTGAAATCCGCCTGCTGTTCGCTTTTCGGGGACTTGAGGGTGAAAAATTCTCCTCTTGGCTGACCTTTGGCGGGAATGCTCCTCTTGGGCCTGATTATGAAAGTGGTCTTGCCGACAGTCAGGAGAATCGGATTCTTGTCGTCGAGCATGGCGTTCGGAGTCTTCACACCGTTGACGAAGGTGATGTTCCTGGCACCTCTTTCAATGATGAAGATCGTATGGCCGAGATAGACTATCGAGGTGTGTATTCCATCCACGTCGCCGTCGTCCTCTATGAGGATGTCGTTTTTCTCCTTGACGGACCCTATCCTTATCGTTGTCTTGCCGGGAGTGAAGATGGACGAAGTCCATTTTGTCCAGCCCTGCCTGTAGATGTAAAGCTGTTCGGAAAATTCGCCCTGGGACTTGATGAATGTTCCGGCGCCGGGATAGTGTTCGGTATACGTAAAATCAACAGGCTGGTAGCCGCCTGTCGCGCTGGCGCTCCTTATTTTTTTCCCGCCTGCGGCCTGATGACCTTCCGGTATGTAGGATACGGTCGCATCTGAAACTTTCTTCTGGCTAGTCATTGTCAACCCCCGATTGTTATGTGGCTCTGCACAGTTTTGTAAAAAGCGATCCCGGGTCCGAAGGCATCCAACGGACCGCTACCGGAGATCCGCCTACTGGAACGTCCGGCAGGATCAGCTTTTTGTTTTCAATGACCGGATTGGCGGGCAGGGGCTTGCCGGTGGACAGATCTGTCATCTCGATGCGTCTGAACTCAGGCGCATCTTCCCATTCGATCGATCCGCACGGATCCCTGTATTCGCCGCTAATACGGCCACCTTTCCATACAAAAGATACCACGTCTTTTCCAACTTTAAACCAGAAACACTGCGGAGAATTGATAAGAAGGTAGGGTTCCGTAACTGGGTGCTGCCAGAGATCATTGTTGAATGGAAGGGGATTTATATCGGCAGCCAGCCTTGCCGGAGAGGTCTTGATATGTTCCCAGCCCGGGGAAAGGATTTCCGAGAGGCGGCGGAGGATGAACCATGAGGGCTTGTGCTCATAATGCCTCTCCTCGTGCCTGACCATTCCGAAATTATCTTCGAGCTCATAGCGGTCCAGGCCGTCGTCCATGAAGTCGTAGAGGCATATCGATTCGAGTCCTGCCGCGAAGGAGAGGATCACTCCTCTTGCGATATATGCCGCCTGGGCCTCTTCGGAATATCCCGCCATGTTATGCCCTTTGCGGTGATGGTCGTATGTGGAGTAGCCCCATTCGGTGGCATGCATGGCAAGTTCGCGTCCGAGATGTTTCCTGCAATGTTCCCTGGCGCAGCGCCAGAGTGACATATAGCTGTGGTCGTCGTCGGCGACGGATATGCCGTCGCGCCCATGTATCTGTGCTCCGCCCCAGGGTACGGTTTCCGGAGGGAAACGGCTGGGGTAGGGGTGTGAAGCATATGCGTCGATGTCCTTCAGGGATTCGGGATGACGCATCGCCATGTGGAAAAACTGAGGATCTCCTGGGGCGACGATCAGCGGCATCCGGGGAACTTCCTTTTTAAGCGTGGCAGCTGTCAACTCGACAAGCTCCGCGAATTTTTCAAGCCAGAGGCATGGTTCTATTCCGCTCCACGGGCCTCCGTAATGTTTCAGGAACTGGAAGTTTGTAGGTTCGTTCCAGAGCTCGAAGGACACGATATTGTATTTTCCGGCCAGTTCCTTTGCCATGAATTTTGCGAAATTCGCAAACGCTTTTGGATCGAGGGGATTCTCGTAGATGCTGTTTCCGTAGAGGAGCACAAAATTTATCCCCAGGCCGGCGGCGGACACCCGTTTCAACCAGTCATGGTTTTCCGCCGAGATGGCATATTTCCCTTTTTCCTTTTCAACACCGTGCCATTCGATCTCGTCGCGGACGAGGGATGCTCCCATCTCCTTTGCGAGAGGGACGAGATGTTCAGCCTTCCAGCCCTTGCTGCGCCGTCCAAAATGGGTGCAGATTCCGAGTCCACGCAGTTTATGATTCATATTTCCTCCGAAATGCGGACTAATCAATACAAATAAAACACTACAATAACTATTGTATCGTTTATTGTATCATAGTCAAGCTGGGAACCGGAAAATGCATAATATTTTTTTCATGAAATGAAAAAAATATAAGCATATGGTATCAAATAAGATAGTGTTGGGCCAAGATACAATAAATATAGCAAACAGCCTTGACAAAATATTGTTTCTATTTTATTGTTGAGAAATACCGGGAAAAATACAGGAGCCATTATGACCAAGAAGGAAAAATATTTATACAAGGAGCTCAAGGAGCTTGTCGAATCACTCCCTCCGAGGACAAGGATACTGACCGTCCGGGAGATGATGAGGAAGTATTCCATCAGCCAGTGCATCATTGACCGCGTCCTGAGGAAACTCAAGGAGGAGAAGCTGATCGTCTCATTTGTCGGTGACGGGATGTATACGACCGGAGGAGAGGACATTCTTACCCTTGAGAAGAGGAAGAAGGTGGTGATTGTCGTTCCTGATTATCCGTCTTCGCATACTGCAATGGTTACCGAGTGCCTGAAAAGGCAGGCGGAGAATGAGGATTTGATGGGAAGGGTGATCTATGTCCACGAAGAGTCAGGCCTGAGGGAATGCCTGAAGAGTGTGATTTTTGATGCGGCGGTCATACTGCCGAAAAAAATGCCAATTGACAAGCAGGACATCATTTTCATAAAGTCGCTCGCAGTACCCGTCGTAGTCCTGGAGCTGAACACTGAAGTCGTGAACATTGATTCCGTCGGCACCGACGATGAATACTGCGGGGCGATTGCGGCGAACCATCTGGTAAGCCTGGGCCACCGTAGGATCGCGGTTATGAATCCTGAGCCCATGACCCCTACTGCCCAGAGCCGGATCACCGGTTTCCTGAAACAGGCGAGGCTTTCCGGAATTGATGCGCATCTTATCGATTGCGGCACCGAATTCGGCATGAGCGCGCCTGTTAAGGCCTATGATAAGATGAAGGTGCTGATAGAAGGCAGAAAGCTGGACTTCACGGGGCTTTTCATAATCAGCGACGGTTCGGCTCTCGGTGTCAAGAAGCTGCTGCGCGAGAAAGGAATTGCGGTTCCTTCCCAGTTCAGCATAATAGGCTGCGACAATATTCCCGAGTCCGCATTTTTCTCTCCGCCTCTGACGACGATCGACAAGAACATCGACAAGTGGGCGGTGCATGCGTTCGAGATCATCAGGAGCCGGTTCAACGGCGACAAGTCCGATGCGAAGCACATCAACATCGTTCCTGAGCTGATCAAGAGGGAGTCCACGGCAGTGGCGTCGGACATCGAGAAGACCAGGAAAAAATAATTCTGGATTTAAGTTGAATGGATTGGCAAGCTTGATTTATAGTCCCATTCGGCTATCTTTTTGAATTGAAGGATTTTTTAATCAAAGTGATGGTTAGACCGTCATGGAACAAAGTATTAACAAAGGGGGTTTGAAATGACGAAGAGAAGTCCGATAGCGGTATTTATCCTGCCCATGATCACCTGTGGAATTTACGCCATTGTGTGGTATGTGAAGACGAAGGAGGAGATGAATGCACAGGGAACTGCCATCCCTACAGCCTGGCTGCTGATCCTTCCTTTTATCAATATCTACTGGCTCTGGAAGTATTGCGAAGGCGTGGAAAAGGTGACGAACAAGGCTATGACCGGCCCGGTTGCTTTCCTGTTGATTCTTCTGCTGGGCTCGATCGGCATGGCAGTTGTCCAGTCCAAGTTCAACAGCATCTGAAGAGATTTTTTTGAGATTATTACAAGGATCCCCTTCTGGAGGGGATCCTTTTTTTTGTCCATCCGGGATTTCACGCCTTTTAGAGGTTCCCTTTATTGATGAAGCTGGTTCAGAAGAGATTTCTCACCAGATCTATCAAGCAGGGATGAAGACCGGTCATCGGAGAATGGTCGGGGAATAGGACGATCATCCTGATGACATAGGCTCCTATGAACAATCCGCCGATGATGCACCAGAAAAGATTGTTTGCAACCAGCCTTCGCCCCAGCCAGCTTCCGGGAAAGAGAAAAAGGTAGGCTAGAAAGGGAATGATGAGGAAGAGAGGATGGTGCTGGAAGGCGCTTTGCAGGTCGAGATGAAACACGGCGGTGCAGGCTCTGGTCATGCCGCATCCAGGACAGGGAATGCCTGTGATGTTTTTCCAGAGGCATGGCGTGTGTTTCCAAATGGGAAAAGTGAAGGAAAGCAGGACAAGGGCGAGAATCCCCCAGAATATCTTCTCCTTGGTTCCAAGGGAAGCGAAAGTTTTCCACAGGGAGCTGGCGTGCCTTGCGAGAACACCTGGATTCCCGGCGCACTTCGTGGCCGGGATCTTACGACTTGCAGGGGTATCTTTGCATTCCCGCTCTTTCATTGGATAAGATCGCTTGTTGATGAAGACCTTTTGTTTTGCAAGGATAATATATCCATGCAGGTGAGGAAGGCAATAGAAAAGTGGTACAGCCGTCTCGGCTGTAATTTCTTATAATGGAGCGCCGGCGTCCCGCCGGCAATTTAAAAATATAGCACAGGCATCCTGCCTGTGTATCCCATCTTGTCTTATTTCAAATTCCAATTACGGGCGGGACCTGGCTACGTTGCGAAACTTCGCCAAGGCACGCGCCTGTACCACATTCTTAAAGAATTGCCGGCCGGAGGCCAGCGCTCCTTTTTAAATCTCCAATTTCAAAAAAAATAGGCTACGGGTAATAATCTGTAGAGAGAGTCTCATTGTTATATAGGAAGTGACGTATGCCGTTGGCCGAACCGCTCTTTGTGGTTCCGTTGGCGACCTCATTTGTCATCCGGTTCATGTCGACAGGTTCCGCATGGGCGTCCATGAAGAGGCAGGCGGCCTTGTTGATATGCGTAAGCCATGGATATGTAGCCGCACCTCCGCCGTAGGTGTAGTCGTGAATGCCGAAACCCGCTCCGCCGCACTGCTGGTAGGGCCCCCAGTTGTTTTTCTCCGAAGAGAGGCAGCAGACTCCCATCATGGCTTCAGGCCTGTAGAGAGTCGCCATCCTAGTGGCGGAGAATATGCCGCCGTCCCATGATTCCCGGATCGTGGCGTCGGCCTCCTTCATGGCGAATTTATCGATTGAAAAGGCGTACATTCCGTCATATCCGCGTTCCCCGTTTATGTCGGCCAGATTGTTCCTCTGGTATGAGGATCTGTACTTGGGGCATATCGTGGGCCAGAGGTTGTCCATGTATCCGGCGTTCCAGTGGAAGAATCTCCAGCGGTAGTTCTTCCATCCGCCGGCGGTAGTGTAGCTGTTGTTCGGGATGATCATCTCGTGGTCTGTGGCGTACAGTCCGAAGCATATGCCGACCTGCTTCTTGTTGCTCATGCAGGTGACCAGCTTCGCCGACTCTTTCGCCATGCTCAGGGCCGGCAACAGGAGCGCGACAAGAATTGCGATGATCGCAATTACTACCAATAACTCTATCAGTGTAAATATATTTTTTCTTTCCGGCTTCGGAAAGAAAAAATCAAAGAAGGCAGATTTCATTAATTTCTCCTATGGAAGAATTATTGTTTGCTTGTTTTTCAACACGAAGCGTTTTGCCGCCGTCTTTGTGTCGTTCCTCATCTCGTACTGGTTGAGATCCTCGGCGTGTCCGTCCAGGAATGCGACTCCCGACTTGCCCATGTGAAGCAGGTAGATCCCCGTACTCCATCTTGACCATTCGATCGCCTGGAAATATGCGAGGGAATGTCCTCCGGGAAGGCTGGCCGTATCTGCAAACAGCATCGAACTTGAAGGCAGGCCGACCGACTTTGTTATGATGTACTGACGGTTCCATGATCCGTTGTTTTCCGACTTCCACCATCTGCTGAAATTCCTTGCAGGAAGTTCGGTGCCTGCGTTGTACTCGGGATAATAAATGCCGAAACCGCCGTTGCCGCCGCGGGTCCCGCATTTTGAATGGCCTACCTGCCCGGTGGCTCCGCTGTTCCAGTTCCAAGTGACGTCTTCGTCGTAGTACTGGTTGGCCGGACAGTACATTGACTGTGGCGTCGTGTATTTCTCGCCGTTCGGGATTGAGGATGTGCCGGTAAGGAAGCTCGTCCAGAAAAAATCCGTTCCACCTATGAAATATTTTACGTTTGCAATATCAGCATTGTCCATTGCATAGCCGAAAATCGCCAGCGACGACTGCTTCATATTGTTCAAACAGAGTATCGCCTTGGCCTTGTCCTTTGCCGCCTGGAGGGCGGGCAGGAGCAGGGCGGCGAGTATTGCGATGATCGCAATTACGACGAGTAATTCTATCAGTGTAAATAAATTTTTTCTTTTCGGAAGCGAAAAGAAAAAATTCATCAATGTGGATTTTATTTTGTGCTGTGCCTGGTTCAATTGGTCACCGCAACGCCTTTTTTAGTTTTCCATGCCCGGATTCCTCCAGGCTGTCCTGAACCCGGATCTGTTATTCTGCGGTGGTTTCCGACGTTAAGGAGATCGGCGCCCATGCAGGTCTGCGCATGGCCGTCGACAAAGATGCCGTTTACGCCGCCGTGTGCCATCCAGAGCCCCTGCTGGTCCCAGCTTCCTCCCGACCAGAACATGGCGGGACGGAATCCCTGGCAGCCGGTATAGAACTCCTGCCTCCATATTCCTGCGGCGGAAGTGCATCCGAGCCAGAAATAATTGTCAGGCTGTTTTATTTTAGAAGGATAATAGTACCATGAGTAATCATGGTCGTAGACAAGATATTTGCGATCCTGATAAGCAGGATTCGCCCAGCTGGAATCTCCATCGTAGACACCATAGTTCCCGCCTGCGTAGGGGCCTTGGTTGTTCTTGGGGCAGAAAAGGACATCCCTCTTGCTGGAACTGATATAGTCCAGTGAACCTGAGCCCTGAAACAGCTGAGACCACTTTTTAAAATCCCCCCAGGCAGGCCCTATCCAGATGTTTGAGCCGGTCGTCCATCCATTGAAATCCACGGCATAGCATGCGAAAGCGACCCCGTTCTGTTTCTGGTTGCCCAGGCAAACGGCGCTGTAGGCCTGTTCCTTCGCCTGCTGCAGGGCAGGAAGGAGAAGGGCCGCGAGAATTGCGATGATCGCAATTACCACGAGCAACTCAATCAGTGTGAACCTGATTGAGATTGCTCTCCCCTTCCCCCGTCGCCAAGGAGCTATGGGGGACACAGTCGCTCCCCGCAGACACGGGGCAGCTACGGGGGGCACGGCCACGAGTAGCTCGATTAGAGTGAATTTATTTCCGATTTCCGACTGCGTCCGACATAGCTTCTTAGCGACGGCGGATTTCCGATTTCCGATTTTATTTTCTAATTTCAAATCGGCAATCCCACTTCGCCCATGTGGCTTCGAGGGACGCGTCGGCAATTGGCAATTGGCAATTTTGTGTCTCATAAGGCCTCCTTCCGCAGCGTGCGTTGCGGATACTTTAACTTGTCTATGACTGGGACTGTCGACTGTCGGACGACAACATCGATGTTTTCCGGCTGGATGAGAAGGGAGCCGGTCCATCTGCGTTTTCTGGCGTGCAGCCATTTGAGGCATATTTCAAGATAGGGGGAAGGATCTATCGCCTCCATGGAAGTAAGGCTTGGCTTGTAATATTCGCAGAATCCGCCGGAGTCGGAAGTGCAGACGGCGACATCAGTTCCCGGACGTATGCCATGATCTATCATAGCGCTCATAGCTCCGAACGCGGTCGGAGCGGTGGTGCAGAACAAGGCCTTGGAGTCGAACTTCCCTTCCTTGATCAGGCGATCGACAAAATCATATGCGCCTGAAAGCGGATCCGTGAAAGTTCTGACGGGATCATCGAAGAGCTTTCCTTTCAAACCATTTTTCCCGAGCCAGTTTTTCCACTGTCCGATACGGTCAGGTATCACTGTCATTCCCGGCTGGACGTTCATGCAGTCGATCCTTTTATGGCCTAGCGACGCAAGATGATCGAGAAGTTTCCGGATGAAGACGGGAGGGAACAGCATTATTGAAGGGATTCCCAGGCGGGTCCAGTCGCTATTGACGATGAAAAAAGGATTTCCGGTCTTCTTGAGTTCCAGTACAAGGGATTCACTTGGATCCGGGGGCAATATGAATGTGCAGTCGAAGCTTTCCACGGTATTTTTGATTATCGGATCATCGGAATGGGTATAATAGACAAGCCTTGAAGAGAAGTTATAGGTTCCCGACAACTGGAAAAGAGCGATGTTCCAGGCGCTTGTCTCACCGGATTCAAAGGCGGGAGCAAGCAGGGCGATCTGGGTCTGGATGATTCTGTCGGAGTGTCCATTTGCGCAGATGTCCAGGCGTCCGTTCGGCAGACGGTAGAGGAGTCCGTCATCCAGGAGTTTGCGGAGGGCCTTGCGTGCGGTCATGTGGCTGACGCCGACATCTAGCGCCAGTTCACGTTCAGCGGGGATTCCGTGGATGTGGTAGTCTCCATTGCGAATCCTCTTGGACAATCTTTCCGCGACAGCTATGTATTTGCTGCGTCTCATTGCGCCTCCTTGAACTGCCAGGATACATTCTAATTATATAATAAAAGCCAATGTATTGCAAGATAGATATAACAAAATGTTATAAAATATATATAACTAATTGATAATGATAATTATATAAATGTATAACAATGCTTTTCAAGCTTTTTTGATACCGTACTAGATGATTTATCTAAAAATACAGATATTCAGGTAGTCGGAATAGTCTTTTATTTATATGTTTTTATCCTTTTGGCATGTTAAAATAGAGTGATAATGTACTTGTTGAAGAACAGGAATATATACTCGGAATAATATTGTTTCCTTAAATAAAATACGGTTAATATAATTGTATATAAGCGTATTGTAAATTATAAAAAAGGGAGGCTGATATGAAAAAAGATTCAAGAATCTTTCCTGCTGACAGGACGGGCACCATTCTTCCTTATCTTCCATTCAGCCAGAATCTGAACCGCTTTGCCCTTGTCGTGAACAATCTTGGAGCGGCCAATGCCAATGTTAAAAACAAAGCATATATTCTCGCACAAAGGCACAGAGCCACAAGGCAAATAAATGGAGCAAATGCTTAGCGCCATGCGCTACAAGTTCGGAATTAATCCAGCAAGTCTGGAAAGAGTCTTCTGCCGTCGCTAAGAGCTATGGCGGGACAAGGAGAAAGAACCCGTCCCGAGATCTTTCAGGCCCGGGATCTTCGATTTTGTGGCTCAGTGGCTTAGTGCGAGGGAATGAATTTAGAATTTTAACCATGCCTCTGCATCCAACCGCTGCTCCGCACGGTGGATGCGGTCGGTCGTGTGCGGCGTGACCAAGACCTTTACCAGCGCCGAAATGGACGCAGGTGGCTGGGGTGACCGGCATGTGAGGATTTCCGACCGTCAATAATTGAATGGTGTCATGTCATAGGCGAAGAAATATTTCAATTTTGCCGCAGTGTTGTTGTACAGGTCCTTTGATGAGAGGGATTCCGCATGTCCGTCGAAATAGATATGGACGGCGTTTCTCTTGCTGTGCAGCAGTTGTATGCGCCCGTTCCAGTTCGATCCTCCCTTGGCCTTGAAATTTGCGATCATATAGCCATCGCCGGGATTTGGCCAGCCGAAAGATCCGTGGTTTGAGGCCGAATCGGCAAGCATTACAAGGGTTGACGGCTTTGTGACTTTTGCAAAGACAATTGGCGAATATCCGTCGCCATATGGATCGGCGGGATCGAAGGGGTGGTATGTGCAGAAACCAAGATTCATGTCGTCCATATACATCCCATAAGCCTGGTTGTCGAAATTCCAGTTGGAGAATATCCTGTCGTAATGCTTGTTGGAGGGGCATCCGAAGACGCCCGGATTACCTATGTATCTCGCTCCTGCCGACGCCCTGCCGGTGCCTGAGACGAACTGGGACCAGAGATCGATGTGGCCGCCAATGACCCATAATACCGTAAGCTGGTTGTTATAGTCCTCGGCGTAGCTGAAAATTCCGAGAGTGCATTGCTTCTGGTTGTTCACGCAGACGATTTCCTTCGCCTTCTCACGAGCGCCCTGAAGCGCTGGCAGGAGCAGCGCCGCGAGGATTGCGATGATCGCAATTACCACGAGTAGCTCGATTAGAGTGAATCGAACTACTCTCGCCGTCGCTCCCCGCAGGCGCGGGGCAGCTATGGCGGGCGCAGCGACCAATAGCTCGATTAAAGTGAAATTATTTTTCCTTTCCGGTGACGAAAAGAAAAAATTTGCACCTGGAGAATTCTGCATGTTTATCATCTTCCTTAATCCTCGCTTCCCGTATTATATCATAAAAGATCATGATTTGATATTGGATGAATCCACAAAATAGTTTAAATTAAAATCAATACATTAAATACAATTATTAATAATGTAGCGTAAATCAGCCAAGTCAATGAGGAAATGATATATTTGCCGGAAATAATGCGAAGATAATAATTAAGTAAAATAAGCTTGACTGCAAGAGGTTATGGAATATAATCCGGAAACCATGTTTTTTTATTTGACAAATAAAATACAATAGATATAATAGAATGTAATTAATATTAATTATGCCTGGAAATCCAGAAGCGGAGCGCAGGTTTTCAATGACCAAAAAAGAAGAATATCTTTACAAGGCACTGAAAGACAGCATAGTCTCCCTTCCTTCCAGGACAAGAATCCTCACCGTCAGGGAGATAATGAGGAAATACTCCCTGAGCCAGGGGATTGTCGACAAGGTCCTCAGGGCTCTCAAGGATGAAAAGCTCATTGTCTGCTTTGTTGGCGATGGAATGTATACGACCGGAGGGGAGGATGCTTCGGCCCTTCTCGTGAAGAAGAAGAATGTCGCCATCATCGTTCCCGACTATCCCTCGTCGCAGTTCCACATGCTTGCGAACAATCTCCAGAACATCGCGGAGAACGACGGATTCAGCTACAGGACGATATATGTCCATCAGGAGACGAACCTCAAGGAATACCTGAGGCCTTCCGAATTCGACGCCGCCGTCATACTTCCGAAAAAAATGCCTGTGGACAAGGAAGACATAATGTTCGTGAAGACTCTTTCCTTCCCTGTAGTATTCCTGGAGGCAAACACTGAGATCATCAATATTGATTCTGTCGGAACCGATGACGAATACTGCGGTGCGCTTGCGGCAAACCACCTTATCAGTTCGGGACACAGGAAAATAGCGGTCCTCAATCCCGAACCTGCGATACCCGTCGTCCAGAACAGGATTTCCGGATTTATAAAGCAGGCGAAGCTTTCGGGAATAGAAGATACGGTGATATATGACTGCAACACGCAGTTCGGAGAAAGCGCCAGTGCGAAGGCCTACAACAAGATTGAAGAGGTGATAAAGGGTGGAAAGCTGGATTTCACCGGACTCTTCGTACTGAGCGACAGTCCGGCGCTTGGAGTCATCAGGATCCTTCTTGACCACAAGATCGGCATCCCTTCGGACTTGAGCATCATAGGCTGTGACAACATACCTGAATCCGCGTTTTTTTCACCTGCATTGACAACCGTGGACCGCCGGCTTGATAAATGGGCCGAGATAGCGTTCCAGACCGTCAAAAAACGACTTGCCGGTGATACAAGCCCTGTAAAGCATATAAGTACAGTTCCGGATCTGATCATAAGGGAGTCGACAGGTGCTGCAGGCCATTCAAGGAAAAAAGAGTCAAGGATGGCGTCATGAAAAATCAGTTGTCAGTCTTCGGTCGTCAGTCGTCAGGAAAGAGGAAAGCCTTTACGCTTATCGAGCTGCTCGTGGTAATTGCGATCATCGCGATCCTTGTCGCGCTGCTGCTGCCGGCCCTGCAGGGGGCGAAGGAGTCCGCCAAGCAGGTCGTCTGTTTCAGCAACCAGAAGCAATGCTTTCTTGGACTCCAGACATATACGGTCGACAACGAGGGGCAAATGATAATTCAGTGGGTTGGGGGAGGATATCCTGATTTTTTTGCCGGGTATAATGGGCATCCCGGCTGGGGCGGGCATATTAGCCTGTGGCCTCAGCTGATCGCAGGACAGGATTTGGCAACAGGCCATGAAAAATATATTACCAATTCAAATGTCTTCGGATGCCCCTCCAACAAGCATTACATAGACGATTTTGCCAGGATCGACAGGATCAACAATGGCGGTTATGGCCTTTATTCCCCTGGCTACTGGGAGATGCAGAGCCACCACTGGAACTTCTGGAACTACGTTACGCTCACGGAGCAGCCATATGATTACTACTATGCGACGCATATCCTTGCGAAAATACAGGAGCCCGGAAGCACCATGATGCTGACCGACGTGGCCTCAGACCACGGTTCATACGGAGGGGCCAACTCGACATGGGGGGACGGGCACATGATTGGAAATTTCAATGCCGATGGCGAAGGGGCCTGGAGCGGTCGGATACATCTTCTGCACAGGAACAGGGCGGTGCATGTGTATTTCGACGGGCATGCCAGCATTCTTTCGTCGTCCGATCTGTACAACAATACGGCGACAAAACCCAAATACTATTACACCAGGGATATGAAACGGTTCAACTATTGATAGTAGGGACGGGCTTTAGCCTGTCCCATAAATTGAAGATGGTACACCCTAAAGGGCGTACCTACTTTTGGGAAACATGTTCATAGTCAAGATATTTTAAGTTGTAATTAAAATAAAGGGAGGAACAGGATGAAGAAACTAAATTTGATCATTGTGGCGATGGTGGCGGCCATGGTCGGAATCGTCTATGCCGGAGAAAAGAACCTGACAAGCGACAAGTCGGCTGAAAACTACGGCTGGACGTTCGACAACGGGCAGGAATTCCCCGGAGCCACTGGAAAGCTCAGCATCGATGCCGCCGATAAGGACGCTCTGAAGCTTGAAGGCAATTTTACGAACGGCGGAAACTATGTCGAGACGAAGATCAAGCTCGACAACGTCGAAGTCAACACGATATCGTTCCTCTTAAAATATCCCGGCTCATCGCATCTGACCATAAGGATCATCGACAGCGGCGACCAGTGCCACCAGATCAGTTTCAAGATCAAGAATTCCCCTGACTGGCAGAAGGTGAACTTCGACCTCGGATCCTATCTTGCTGAAAAAGCGAACTCCCCGGCGGCGGAAATAGTGAAGAAATATGAGAACTGGGGCGGAGCGAACGACGGCAAGTGGCATGGCCCTGCCAAGCTCATATGCATACTCATAGGAAAGACCGAGGAGAACAAGACCCCGACGCTCTGGCTCAATGAGTTCAAGCTGATCACGAAGTAGGTACGGGCTTCAGCCTGTACCATGAATTGGGAAATGGAGAGAAGAATGGTACACCCTAAAGGGCGTACCTACTTAAGTCCACGAATTGAGTAGGTACGGGCTTCAGCCTGTACCATGAATTGAAGATGGTACATGCTAAAGCACGTACCTACCTTTAGGAAGGATGTCTGTGTTACATAACATAAGGATGGAAAAATGCGGAAAATAAAACTGCTCGCATTAACGGTCTTTGCTCTTGCCATCGTACAGCCTCTTGCCTGGTCCGCCGATCCTTTCGACGGCGGATTCGAGAAGCTGACCCAGATCCCGAAATCATGGAAGGCCGAAGGCAAGGTCACCGTTGATTCCAAGGAGGCGTTCAAGGGCAGGAACTCCATTTGTTTTGAGAGGGCTGAGAAGGATATAGACAACCCGACTTCATTGATCATGGAGGCTTTTCCTGCGAAAGAGGGCATATGGGAATTCGGCGTAGTCTTCAAGTCTGATCTTTATTCCCCCGACGACTCATACAACGGCATGGTCTATCTTGAATCCCTCGATGCCGGCGGAAAAGTCATCGACTCCGGCGAATTCGCCTTGATCAAGGGCAAGAATGACTGGAAGGAGTTCAAGAAGAAGATAGATCTGCCTACAGGAACGGCTTCCGCAAGATTCAAGATCGTCGTCAGCAAGACGTATGGTAAATTCAGTGTCGACGAGTTCTCATCGGCATACATCTCAGTTTCACCCCGCGTGAACTGCATATTCAAGGCCGTCAAGATGGCGCCGAAAGTACTTGGTGGAATGTTCTATCCGGAAGACAAGGTCGTCTTCGATATCACAGTGGAATGCAACAAGGACTGGGCCACGGACAACAGGCAGCTGACTTTTATCATCAGGGACTACTGCGGCTCCGAGATTATTGAACCGGTCAAGGTCAAGTTTGAAAATGCCGGTGGGACCAAGTACAAGGGAGTTCTTGATCTGAGCGCCCAGAAGTTCGAGATCGGGAAATTCCACGAAATCTATGTCGAAGCTCTCTTCGGCAATTCCGATCCGTTGAAGGAAAGATCTTCTTTTGTAATCCTGCCAAAGGCGGTGACGAAGAATTACAAGCCCGCTGAGATTCCGTTCACATCGAGGAATTGGGACAACCGCCTGCCCGACTATTTCCGTCTTTCCGACAGGATTGGCGTCAGATGGTGCGGGATCTGGAGCGGATGGGAGGCGAAGCCTCCATATAATCCGACAGCTCCGACAATAGAATTGTGCAAGGAACTCGACATGGGCGCCGTACTCGGCACGCCGTGCAGTGCGATAGAGGGACGTCACGGCAACTACAAGGAATACAATGAGACAGCCCTGAGGGAAGGCGCGAAGAATCTTGTGAACAAGTACAAGGACTTACTTCCAATAATGATAACTCTTGGGAATGAGCCGAATGGCCAGCCCGACAGGGTGAAGGATGACATTCCGGCGTACAAGGCCGTATATGAGGAAGTGAAGAAGATAGATCCGAAGATCATCGTCATCGGAACTTCGTGCGGACTCGACGAGGAGTTCTTCAAGCAGGGATTCCAGCCGTACCAGGACGTCTATGACTTCCATCTATATGAATCTCCGAACAACATCAGGGAGGCGTTCAAGAAATATGACGGGTTCTTCAAGAAGTATGGACAGAAGAAACCGATATGGTCGACTGAAATAGGATTGAACAGCGCCGGACAGACCAGGCTTGCGATAACACGTGACATGATAAAGAAGTTCGCGGTATTCTTCGCGTGTGGCGGAGAGAACATGTCATGGTTCGACATACTGTATCCGGACGGCGATGGCAAGAACGACGGCACTACAGGCGAGTCGATGAACGTCTTCAAATGCAAATACAGCCTCTATGCTCCGAGGCTTGATGCCGTCTCCTACTACAACATGGTCAATGGAATCTGCATAAAGAAATTCGTGCAGGAGAAGATCTACGAACGAGGAGCCGATGCAGTGCTCTTCCGTGACAAGGACAACAAATGCCTGGCGGTATTGTGGAAGGAAGAAGACCGGATGGATGCGTTCTTCCCTCTTCCCAATGTCAGACAGGTCAGGCTTGTCAGAATTGATGGAAGCTCCATTGAGCTCGATGCCCAGGGGAAAGGACTCAATCTCACGATTTCCGAAGATCCAATCCTTCTTCTCTTTGATTCTGCCGACCTCAAGCTTGCAGACAAGCTCGGTGCTCCGGCGCTAAAACTGAACGACACCTTTGATCCAGTGGTCAAAGGAGGTTCGCAGAAGATTACGTTCACCTCTGAAGGCGTCAAGGCCGACGAGATATCGCTCGCGGTGCCGATGGCATGGACCGTTGGAAAAGCTGAAGTTTCCGGAAAGGAGATCAGTTTCAACGTTACGGCTCCTGCAGTGACCGGGACGAGGAAGGCGACGATACTTGTCAGTTTCAAGAACAAGAACGGCGAGTTGGCCTTTTATCTGCCGGTAAATGTTCGCTAGCGAACATTTACGTGTTAAGAATGTAGGACAGCCGTCTCGGCTGTCACTGAATTGAGTAGGTACGGGCTTTCTGTGTCCGGCGTAGCCCTTGGACGAAGACGGAAGCCTGTACCATGAATTGAGAAACGGAGAGAAGAATGGTACACCCTAAAGGGCGTACCTACTTTTTGGAAACATGTTCGTAGTCAAGCCATTTTTGGCTGTGGGTTTGGAAAGAGACACGCAATAATGCGTTAACTACAAACAGAACACACGGAGGACAAGATGACAAGTGTCAAGTTGTTTGCTTCAGCCACAATTTCCATTGCTGCATGTTCATTCTGTCTTGCCCAGGACAAGCCTGCAACTGTTGTGGAGGATGCGGAGTTGACAACCGTGCTTCCTGCCGTCGTAAGTCCTTCCACAGTTCCTGCCGGATCGTTTTTCAAGCTCAAGCTGAACTGGCAGGCGGTGAAGCCCCTTAAATCAGCATATACTGTTTTTATCCATTACTATGATGCTAGCGGAAAGAGAGTATTTCAGGGCGACCACAATCCACCTGTCGGCACTGGTACTCCCGGTTGGATCGGAGGCGTGAGCTACGAGAACAGGGTTGTGACTCCTGTGAACCTCGCAGACGGCACCTACAGGATAGTAATCGGGCTCTACATCAAGGACCGCCTGGCTCTCAAAGTGGGCCAGGGCGTGAAGGATCTCGGTGAAAAGAACTATGATGTCGGCTCTTTCACCATCGACAAAAACGCTCCTTGGACCAAGGGCGACACTGAAAAGGCTGCAACTTTGAAGCTGGATGGATTCAAGATGACGTTCAGCGAGGAGTTCGACAAGCCGCTTGATGTCTCTGCATGGGGTCCGGGAACGCGCTGGATCTGCCATACTCCATGGAACGGAGATTTTGGAGATGCGAGATTCACAGATCCCGGTGATGATTTCTCATGCAAGGTTGAAAAAGGAATCCTATACATTGAAGCCCGCAAGGATGAAGCCTTCAAGGCGAAGGATCAGTGGAAAAGACCGTGGAAATCAGGACTCCTCTGCTCGAACGATCCCAAGGGAAATGGTTTCTCACAGCAATATGGTTATTTCGAAATGCGCGCAAAGATGCCTAAAGGACCGGGCGTCTGGCCGGCGTTCTGGCTGTCTTCGAGCTTTGACAGGAAAAATCCCAAGGGAGGGGAAACAGGTTGTGTTGAGATTGATATAATAGAATATTACGGGCATGCCCCGAATTCATATACCGCTACGATGCATGTCTGGGAACCGAAGCCGCACTGGGGTGAAGGCACCAGCATAATGACTAAGCCGGATGAAGCCAGCAGCGGATTCCACAATTACGGGTGCATGGTCGAACCTGATTTCACCACCATGTATTTCGACGGAATCGAGGTCTGGAAGACAAAGACGCCCAAGGAGCACAACAAGCCCCTGATGATCCTCCTCAATCTCGCCCTCGGAAGCGGCTGGCCGATCGACAAGACCCCGAATCCGTCGGTGATGGAAGTGGATTACGTGAGAGCATATGCTAAGTAAAATACATGAACTTTGAACATTCAACTTTCAACATCGAACATCGAATTTGGAAATTAATTCATTCGAAGTTGGAAGTTCAATGTTGGATGTTCGAAGTTCATTGATTTAATTTGTTGATAGTTATTTTATAAATTATAAGGGGATACTATGAGAAAACTGGGATTGATATTGCTGACGGCTCTTGCATTCGTCGCAGGTTCGGCCTGCTATGCCGCTGAAAAGACGATGGAACTGCTTTCCGACAAGTCGCTCGAGAACTACGGCTGGACATTCGACAACGGGCAGGAGTTTCCAGGAGCCACCGGAAAGCTCAGCGTGGATGCAGCGGAAAAGGATGCGCTTAGGCTCGATGGTGATTTCACCAAGGGCGGAAACTACGTCCAGGCAATGACACAGCTCGAAGACACGGACATCACCTCGCTCTCATTTCTTCTCAAATATCCTGACGCCTCCGGTTTCACCATGCGCATCGGCGACAGCAGTGGGCAGTGCCACCAGATCAATCTGAAGATCAAGAACAGTCCCGACTGGCAGAAGTTCAATTTCGACATCGGCTCGTATCTCGCCGAAAAAGGCAATTCTCCCGCCGCCGAAGTTGTTTTGAAGTACGAGAACTGGGGCGGATCAAACGACGGCAAATGGCACGGTCCGGCAAAATATATCGTCCTCATCATCGGACCTGGCGAAAAGACAAAGACTCCGACTCTCTGGGTGACAGATCTGAAAGTCAAAGGAAAGGCTGATGATGCAGCAGCAGGTTCAGAGAAGGCTCCGGCCCTCAAGAAGAATGTCAGGATGGACGAATTCGTAGATGATGAACTCGACTGGAATTTCAGTCTCGGACAGGAGTTTCCCGGAGCCAAAGGTGGAATGGAATTTGTCAAGGACGGTTTTGAAAAGGGCAAGTCTGCCATCAAGCTCTCCGGAGATTTCACAGGCGGCGGAGCTTATGTCTCGGCGGAAAAAGATCTCAAGGATCTTCCTTCCGACATTTCCGCGATCAAGATGAAGATTAAATCGGACAATGTAACTGCCGTTTCAGTAAGGCTCGGTGATTCCACAGGGCAGTGCCATCAGCGTGGCGGTTTCAAGATCCAGAACGACGGCAAGTGGCATGATGTGATAATCAAACCTGATGCGATCGCCGGCGGCGAGCACTGGGGTGGAGCGAACGACGGCAAATGGCACGGACCGGCCGCTTTTCTTGCAATCAACATCGGAAAAGGCGGCGACCCCAAGCCGGTGATGCTCATTGCGGATATTTCCGCTGACACGATCGTGAAAGGCTCAGCGCAGGCTTCGTCATTTAACGGAAGCTTTGAGGATCTCAAGGAAATTCCGAAATCATGGAAGGTGCAGGGCAAGGTGTCGCTCGAGACGAAGGATGCGGCGAAGGGTGCCAATTCGATTGCATTCGACCGCGCCGAGAAGGATGTCGACAACTCAACTTCACTCGTGATGGATGCGTTTCCGATAAAGGAAGGACTCTGGGAACTAGGCCTGTCCTATAAGTCAGACCTCTATTCTCCCGACTCGTCCTACAACGGAACAGTCTATCTTGAATCTCTGGATAGTGGAGGAAAGGTCATCGACACCAATGAGTTTTTCCTGATCACTAAGCAGAATGGATGGAATGAGTTCAAGAAACTCGCAGATATTCCGAAAAATGCGACTTCCGCAAGGTTTAAGATTGTTATGAACAAGACCTACGGCAAATTCAGCATAGACGAACTTTCTGCAGCATATGTTTCCGCATCACCGAAACAGAATAGTATTTTCTCGGCGATAAAATTCGCATCGAAGTCCTTGGGAAACATGTTCTACCCGGAAGACAAGATAATTTTCGATGTCACGGTGGAATGCACCAAGGCGTGGCCGGCCGAGACGAAGGACGTCACCTGCTTCATCAAGGATTACTGGGGTGCGGAATACGCGGATCCTATCAAAGTTAAGCTTGAGAAAGGAAAGAGGGATAAAGGCAAGACGAAATATTCCGGAGTGCTAGATCTCAGCGGAATGAAATTCGAGATGGGAAAATATTACGAGATCCGCGCTCTTGCGACATTCGCAAGTACCGAACCGTTCAATGATGTGTCGGCGTTCGTGATTCTGCCGAAGGCGGTCACGAAAAACTACAAGCCCGTTGAAATTCCTTTTACATCCAGGGACTGGGACAACCGCATAAGGGAATATTTCATACTGTCCGACAGGCTTGGCCTCAGATGGTGCGGGATTTGGAGCGGCTGGGACGCCAAGCCTCCATATAATACGCATGCTCCGGGGATCGAACTCTGCAAGGAGCTTGGCATGGGGGCGGTGCTTGGAACTCCGGCAAGTGCAGTTGAAGGGCATCATGGCAATTACAAGGATTACGATGAGATTGCGTTCCGCGAAGGAGCGAAGAAGCTGGTCCTCCAGTACAAGGATCAGCTGCCGATCATGATAAGTACCGGCAACGAGCCGCCAAGCACGCCTGACAGGGTGAAGGAGAACATTGCCGCCTACAAGCCGATATACGAGGGAGTGAAGGCCGCTGATCCGAACGTGATCGTGATCGGAACCTCCTGCGGACCGGTTGAAGAGTATTTCAAGCAGGGATTCCAGGCGTATCAGGACATCTACGACTTCCACTGCTACGAGGATCCGAAAAGCGCGGAAGGCGCTTTCAAGAAGTATGAGGAGCTCTTTGCGAAATACGGCGGAAAGAAACCGATATGCACGACCGAGATCGGGCTCAACAGCCAGGGAATGACTCGCATTGCGATAACCCGCGACATGATCAGGAAGTTCGCGGTGTTCTTTGCGAACGGCGGCGCGCACATGTCCTGGTTCGATCTGCTGTATCCGGATTCCGAAGGAAAGAATGTCGGGAGCAATGGCGAATCATTCGACGTGTTCTCCAGCAAATACAGCCTCTACAGGCCTAAGCTCGATGCGGTCTGCTATTACAACATGGTCAATGGAATCTGCATCAAGAAATTCGTGCAGAGGGCGAAATATATGGACGAGGCGGAAGCCTTCCTGTTCAGGGACAAGGACAACAAATGCCTTGTGATCCTCTACAAGGAAAGGGAACGCCAGGATGCGTTCTTCCCGATGAAGGGCGTCGGCAAGGTGAAGATGATCAGAATTGACGGCAGTTCTACAGAGCTTGACGCCCAGGGGAAGGGGCTTACGCTGACAGTCTCAGAAGATCCGCTGCTGCTGTTCTTTGACTCAGCCGACATGAAACTTGCAGACAAGTTCGAGAAACCCCTGGTTGCAGTAGCAGGAACTCTTGATCCGGTGATCAAGGGAATCGACACGAAGGTGGCTTTCACCGTTGAAGGGATTTCCACGGATGATCTTTCAATAATGACTCCTCCGAACTGGAAGGTGAAGAAGCTTGCAGCGGCAGGAAAAGATGTGAGCTTTGCTGTCACTCCTCCGGAAAATACTACCGCGCGAGAAGGAAGGCTCTTGCTCGCAATGAAGAATAAAGGAGGAGAACTCACTCTCCCGATGCAGATTTCCGGAAAGATTTCCATGAGAGTGGTTCCGGAGCCGTTCAAGGATGGCAAGGCTGGAGTGAAGGTTGTCCTGAAGAACAATTCATCTGAAAAAGAAGAAGTCAGCTATTCGATCTACATACCTGAGGAGACCTTGATGGCGAAAGGCACTTTCAACAAGGCGGAAGCAAAACCGTTTACTGCCGAGATAAGCGGTCAGACTGAAGGGAAAATGATTATTGAAGGAAAGAGCCAGAAGGAAATAAGCCTTTCAGTCTCGAATTTCAATCCGCTCAACATCTACACCGTGAAGGTCAATCTCACTGATTCCTCAGGCAAGACAATGTACAAGGACAGGTTCATTTCCGGATTCGTAGGAGTTCAGAAGGTGAAGGATCCGCTGAAGATGGAGCTTGCGGCAGATGAGGCCGAATGGCAGAAGGCGCCGGTCCTCAATCTCAACGAGGAGAGACAATATTTCCTCCTGGGCAAGGACGTGAAATGGAAGGGCGTGGATGATCTTTCTGGGAAACTTCGTTTCCTCTGGGATGACAAAAACCTCTACATGAGGATGGACGTCAAGGACGACAAATACGCCAATCCGAAGGCGGATGTCGATATATGGAACATGGACGGATTGCAGATTCTCGTAGACTCCGCCAGGGAGTCCAGTGAGAAGAACGGAAAGTATGAGTATTCGCTTGCTGAAGGCACGAAGGGGCCGCAGGCATGGTGCAACTACTCGGCTGCACCGTCGACACAGACAGGAGAGGTCAAGGACATCATCATCAAGGTCACCAAGGCGACAGATGGTACTGGAAGCAGGACCTATGAGATTGCGATTCCGTGGCAGAGGCTTGCGCCGTTCGTTCCGGGAGTCGGGAACGATCTTGGATTTTGCACCATCATAAACGAGGATGACGGTCCGGGAAGAGCGAGTTTCATGGGCTGGTTCGGCTGTGCGCATTCCAAACAGCTGGATCTCGTCGGAGACCTGCTGCTGCTGGAATAAGCATGCGGAGCGCCACCATCTTGGTGGCTTATTATAGCCGGCGAGACGCCGGCGCTCCTTGAGAATAAGTAATTATGGCCTGTTTACTTTGGGTTTTGAATTTGATATAATAACCATGTGTGGCTATGTTTTTTTAGCGGGAGGGGAGGATTCATGAAAATCTCAGAGAAATTCACTTTGATTGAATTACTCGTCGCTGTGCCCGCCATAGCTGCCCCGCGACAGCGGGGAGCGACGGCGAGAGCAGCACGATTTACCTTAATCGAGCTGCTCGTGGTAATTGCGATCATCGCAATACTTGCCGCGCTTCTCCTTCCGGCTCTTTCTGCAGCAAAGGAGTCGGCCAGAAAATCCTACTGTACAAACAATCTAAAGCAGATTGCATACATGAACCACATGTATATGGGTGAATACGATGGGGTATTCCCGCCTAAAAAAGGATTAAATGGAGGAACCAATGATTTGACCGGCGGCTGGTATCAGCTTTTCCTTGAATTGAAATCAGCGACATGGGAATCTTTTTTCTGTCCGACCGACGACCAGAGCTGCTATACTTCAGATCATAGAATTAACTACGGCAGGATAAGCTATGGTTATAATCAAAGAATGCTGGGCGGGGATGGAGCTACTGGAATCAGTACATGGGGTGGGGCAAAATATGTAAACTATGGAAGAGCTGCATATCTGAAGGAGATCAGAGATCCGCCAAACACAGTCTTTGCCCTAGATAGCGCGGCCTGCTGGAATAGTGGAAATCTTAAAGGCTATTATCATATCTGGCCCTGGGCTGATGCGAATAATCCTCTTGCATACGGGAGGCACCAGAAGAACTTATGTCTTATTTCGTGGGTGGACGGGCATGCTGATGGTGTCTCCGCAGGAGCATCCTGTGCATCATTCTATGCAAACAATGGGCCACTGGGGAACGTCTGGGGGGATCAGAAATACTTCCTCTGGGATAGATGACAAGGTCTATCGTTATCTACAGTCACATAATACAAGGATGAATTTTATTTTAGCCAGGAGAACTAGTTATGGGGAAAAGAGGTTTTTTCACTTTGATTGAATTACTCGCTGCGCCAGGCGTAGCCTCTCGGGCGAAGCGCTCAAGCAGGTTCACCCTGATTGAGCTCCTGGTGGTGATTGCGATCATCGCAATTCTGGCGGCGCTGCTTCTTCCTGCATTGAGCAACGCAAAGGAGTCTGCGAGAAAAATTTACTGCACCAATAATTCCAAGCAGATTGGGGTCCTGGCCTACGTCTACAACGACAATTATGCCAGTCTGATGCAGTCCAAGGGGCTTGATCCAGGACCTAATACATTGACCAACGGCTGGTATCATTTGCTGATGGAGAATAAACCATCGGATATTTTCTTCTGTCCTTCGGACACGGAAAGTCCGGAAAAGACCCGGGATGGACGTTTGTTGTATGGACAGGTCAGCTATGGCTACAACAATCACTGCCTTGGCGGGCAGAGTCCGAATAATGATGATGGTCCGGTAACCTGGTTTGTTGATGTATGGAGCGCGCCATATAACACTTATGGTACGGCGGCAAGAGTTGACAGGATCAAAAAACCCTCCTTGACAATCCTTACTACTGAATCATCGGCACTTTGGAACATTGGAAAAAATTTCGGTTATTACCATATATATCCATATTGCAATACCGACTACAATCCTCTTGCCTACGGAAGACACAAGAATGTCTGTATTGTCACTTGGATAGACGGGCATGCCGACGGTGCCTACGGAAGAAGCCCTGTTGATCTTTTCTACGGCAGCGGCTCGTCGCTGGAAGGTCCGCTCACGAGCCGCTGGGACAGGAATGGAAATACGACTAAGGACTGGTATTATGACAGGGAATAGTCGATATGACTGAGGATAATTAGGAAACCAAGGAATATCATTGGAGATTAATAATATGGAAATCACGTTGCTTTCTCTCTTTCTTCTTCTTCTTATGGCTCTATGTCTCATCGGCATCGTCCTGGGCTGGAAGAAATACAAGGATCATCCTGCTTCAAAGCCCGCAGCCGGGGGGCTTATGGTACTGCTGTTCATATTGTGCCTTTGCTTCATGGGAAGCCAGGGATATTTCGGTGGAGGTGGAAGTGATAAGACCCAGATGAAAAACAATGAGAAGTATGTCATGTCAGCTTCTTTCATCCTTGGGAAGCACCTCGCACAGAAGTTCAAAGGACAGAAAGTCCTCATAATTGCCAGGCCTCACTTCAGCAGCGATCTCATGCAGTCAAGAATGATCCAGTCCCTCAAGGAAGGTTTTGGCGGCGATATCAAGGACGTGAGCGTCGTAGGTTTCATTCCTGATTCAGGACCAGCTTCGGGGGCGGGAACATTGATGAGCAAGCCGAAAGCATCGGATTTCGACGCCATCATTGAAAAAAATCCCGATTGCGCACTGGTCGTAAGCCTTGTAATCCCATCCAACTTGGAGGAAATGAAGATTTTCGAGGAAGGGGCGGCAGTCAGACAGAAGTTCGCATTCCTGCTCTGCGACTCCTATAAGCTTAAGAACGCCATATCAGCAGGAATAGTCCCTGCTTGTGTGATTGAAAAGCTTGGAGCGACTCTGCCCGGCAAGGTGCCATCCGATCCGCAGAAGGCCTTTGATGAAAGATATATCCTGGTGACTGCTGAAAACGTCTCCGACATCGCCTCGAAGAATCCTGTCTTGTTTGCGCAGTAAATATTCACTGAAGTACCACATTCTTTTGTTTACAATAGTTATTATTTCCGTCAGGGACTTGGTTCCGGGCGGAAATAATCGTAGATCTTCTTCTGGCTCCGCGATGAGGTGTTCTTGTTCCCAAGCGGGGCCGTGGCCGAATAGATTCCATCTTTCCCCATGATGCGGCCCTTCCTGGCGTCTCCCAGCTCAAGATCCAGTATTTTCTTAAGGATCTTGCAGGTCCCAGGATGCTCGACAGGGAAAAGCACTTCAATCCGCTTATAGAGGTTTCTTGGCATCCAGTCGGCGCTCGAAAGATAGTATTCGGAATTGCCGCCGTTGCCGAAATAATAGATCCTGCTGTGCTCGAGGAACCTGTCAACTATGCTGACAACATTGATGTTCTCGGTTTTTATTCCGGGCTTCAAGGAGCAGATTCCCCGGACGATGAGATCTATCTTGACTCCTGCATAGGCTGCTTCGTAAAGCTTCTCAATGATGGAATTGTCGACAAGCGAATTTATCTTCACGATTATCCGTCCTGGATTATGTTTGTCGGAAAGCCTGATCTCGCGGTCGATGAGAGTGATGAACTTCTCCCTGAGATCGTATGGGGCGACCGCGATCTTGCTCCAGCGTTCCGGAGCCGCGGCATAGCCGGTCATGACATTGAAGAGCGCGGATATGTCCGAGCACAGTTCCGGATCCGTTGTCAGGATGCCGATATCAGTGTATATCCTGGCGGTCTTCTCGTTGTAGTTTCCCGTCGAAAGATGAAGATACCTGCGGATCGTCCCTGCCTCCTTCCTTATTATCAGAAGGCTCTTGCAGTGGATCTTAAGTCCTGAAATACCATAGATGACATGTGCTCCGGACTCCTCGAGCTTCCTTGCACGGAGGATGTTGTTGTTCTCGTCGAAACGGGCCTTCAGCTCGACTATGACCGTGACCTGCTTCCCGTTTTCAGCCGCCTTCTGCAGGGCTTTGACTATAGGAGAATCTCCACTGACACGGTAGAGAGTCTGCTTTATTGCCAGGACTGATGGATCTTCCGCGGCTTCCTCGAGAAGGCGGACTATCGGATCAAATTTCTGGAAAGGCAGGAATATCGGGATGAGGCCTTCCTTCTTCATAGATTCAAATATGGTTTTCTTTTCATCAATTCCATTTACGGGAAGCGGTGCCCATTCCTCCTCGGTCAATCCTGGCCTTGCTTCCTTCGCAACAAGCTCGAAGAAGTTGGCTGGATGAAGAGGGCCTGGAACATAGTATCTGGTGTTTTCGTCGAGTTCCAATTTCTTCATGAGCCATTCTTCAAAGGCGATGTTCTCTTTTTTCTGGATCAGTTCGATCCTTATGACATTCCTCTTCTTGCGGTGAAGCAGCTTCTCCTGGATATGCACAAGCAGGTCGGAGATGCCGTCCTCATCCACGGTGAGGTCCATGTCCCTGGTTATCCTGAACTGCATCACCTCCAGGATTTCGCATTTCGCGAATAGAAGCCCGATGTTCTCGATTATAAGATCTTCCAGCAGGATGTAGCATCTTGCATCCTTGTACTGTGCGCTTGCAACGGGTATGAAGCGCGGCAGCACCAGCGGAACTTCCACAAAAGACTGGACCGTCCTGTTCGAGCCGGATTCCTTCAATCTCACTGCCAGCTCTATCGCACCACTGTTGATTATCGGAAACGGATGGCTCGAGTCAACGGCTATAGGAGTCAGGGCGGGGAATATCTGGTTCTGGAAATATTTCCTGAGATTCCCCTTTTCGTCGTCGGAAAGCTCGGTCCATTTCAGGATGATGGTATTTGCCTTCTTGAGTTCCGGCAGGATGTCGTTGTTGAGACAGGAATACTGTTTCTCGACAAGGGAAGTGACTTTCTTTCGGATTCCTTCGAGCTGTTCCTTGGCGGCAAGGCCTGCACTGTCCGAGCTTACGGCATCTGGTTTCAGCTGCCTGAGCCCGGCGACGCGCACCATGAAGAACTCATCAAGGTTGTTTGCGAATATCGCAATGAATTTCAGCCGTTCGATAACAGGATTCATCTTATCCTCGGCCTCCTCAAGGACGCGCGAGTTGAAATCCAGCCAGCTCAGATCGCGGCTTATCAGATGTTCATTTGTTATTTTCATAAAGTACGGCAGGCTTTTCAGCCTGTCAAAAATTCCTTTAGCTGGCGGGCTGGAAAGCCCGCCTTACTTACTCCACCACCACTCTCAGCCCGAAGGTTTCATAGAAGAGGTTGTCCTTCTTCTTCATCTCCATCCCTTCCAGCGTCAGATCGAACGAGGCATTTGTCTTGATAGTCAGATTCTCGTTGTCATACGAGGCCTTTATATTGCGTATCTTGTGGCTGTGCGAGCGGTCGAGTGCGTCGGCGACCCTCAGGATTCCGGCCAGCTTGTTCACGAGCACCCTTTTATCAGATGGAAGCGCCATATATTCCAGATGCGATTCCTTGGGCAGTCCCCGGCGGTGATAACGTGAGATCATTGCAACAACCTCGAGATCATCAGGGGAGATTCCCGGAAGCTGGCTGTTGCTTATCAGATAATATGAATGCTTGTGATGCTGGCGATTGTTCACATACTGGCCGATATCATGCAGTATTCCGGCGACTTCGAAGAGGAGCCTGCCATTGCCTTTGATCCCGTGCACGGGCTGCATGGCGTCAAAAATGGAAAGGGCGATGTCCGTTACGCATCTCGCGTGGCCGGCGTCATAGCTGTATTTCTCCCCTAGGAATTCCGCTGAGGAGATGATGTCCGGAATGAATGGATCCTCCTTGCCCGCAAGCTCCCTGGAGACTTCGTCTATCATTGCATCCCTGGTGCTTATCATCGGCACATACAGCTTCTGTGCGTCGGTGATCTCTATGAAATGTTCCAGTATGTCGCAGCACGGCTCCAGGCTCTGGGCGATCAGATCTGAAAGCTTGTATGTCTCAGCAAGTTTCTCCGAGGGAATTCCGGCGACTGATGCGCGGACAGTTTCAAGCGCCTTTTTCGAGACTGAGAGTATCCTCTGCTCCTGCTTCTCACCGCTGAAGGTGCCGAGAAGGGCCCTGACAGGCGCGCCGACGGCCACGAAGAGGCTTGGTTTCTTGCTCTTGGGATAATTCTTGGAGATGTCATCGACCACGCATCCCACGAAGATGTCGATTATGTCCTTGGCCTTTTTTCCACCTGTCGCTGTTCCGATCTCCTCGTAGAGCCTCAGGGTTCCAATCCTGAACGATTCGGCGCTGCTCACTTTTCCATCCTGTACGAGGACTATATGTGTGGAGCCTGTCCCGATTATGCAGATCACGGCATCCTGTTTTGACAGGGGATATTTTTTCTCGAGGGTGTCCTTCACCGCAAGATAGATGAGCCTTACTTCCTCCGAGGCCTCCAGGACGTCAAGCCGGATTCCGCTCAGATGCTCGATCCTTTCCAGGAAAAGATCCCGGTTGTCCGCCTCCCTGACAGCGCTTGTCGCCACGGCCTTGAACGACTCGACACCGTACCCCTTCATTATCTTCTGGTAGTCACAGAGTATTTTCGCGACGAGAGCCGTGCTTTCCGGTGAGATCGTGCTGTTCGTGAAGACATCCCTGCCGATGGGGATGACATTTGAGACATTCTCCAAAACTTCGCAATTGCCGTCGGCGGAGATCTGTACAATCTCCATCCTGACGGAATGAGATCCGAGGTCGATCACTGAAAACAGCGTTTTTCCATCTTTTTTCTGTATTTTCATGGGATTCTGTGGCCTTGGTCAATGAATACTTCTGCAAGGGTGAATAAGATACCTCTCCAATTGAGATTTTCCAAATCATAAGGGAACCCTGTTCCCTTATTTGAATTGTTTTTTAACACAATGTAGATTCATTCCGAGTACAATAATGGAACTCGGGATGAATTTATGGAAACAAAAATTTTAGATAAGATAGGCAGTCCCGCAGATCTCAGGATTCTTACATTTGAGGCGAAGGAACAGCTTGCAGGAGAGATCCGCGACGAACTGATAGATGTCATTTCGAAGAACGGCGGACATCTCGCCCCGAACTTGGGCGTCGTAGAACTTACAATCGCGCTCCACTGCGCGTTCAAGATGCCTGAGGATAAGATTGTCTGGGATATCGGGCACCAGGCCTACGTCCACAAGATCCTCACGGGCAGGAGGGAGTTCTTCAAGACGCTACGCATGGACGAGGGATGCCTCGGCTTCCTTTCCCGAGACGAATCAGAATATGATGTTTTCGGGGCAGGGCACGCCGGTACGGCGATCTCCGCGGCGCTTGGCATGGCGGCGGCACGTGACAGGAAGAACGGAAAGGAAAAAATTGTGGCGGTCGTCGGAGACGGCTCCCTCAACTGCGGTGTCTCCTTCGAAGCCCTCAACCATGTCGCCGAAACAACGAAGGATTTCATAATCATACTCAATGACAATAAGATGTCCATATCCAAGAACGTCGGCGGCATGTCGCGCTACCTCAACAGGATCATCACCGGCCGCGGATATAACAAGTTCAAGAATGCCGCAAGGACCTTTGTCGAGAAGATTCCGCGCGTCGGTTCGACCATTACCGGCATGATAGGTAAATTCGAGGAGGCCACCAAGAGCATACTCGTTCCAGGCGTTCTTTTTGAAGAGCTCGGATTCCGTTACGTCGGCCCCATCGACGGGCACAACATAGAGGAAATGACGAGGACCTTCGAAGGAGTCAGGGAATTTGAAAAGCCGGTGATCGTCCATGTCATAACAGAAAAAGGCCGTGGCTACAAGCTTGCCGAGGACGCACCGGAGAAATTCCACGGTCTTGCGAGCTTTGATCCGGAAACCGGCGAAGCTATCAACGGTTCTTCTATGCCTTCATTCTCAACAGTTTTCGGGAATGCGGTTTCAGAGCTGGCTGAGAAACAAAAGAATGTAGTTGCGATCACCGCAGGAATGTGCACAGGAACCGGCCTTCTTGAGTTCTCAAAGAAATATCCCGACAAATTCTTCGATGTCGGTATCGCCGAGGAGCATGCGATCGTCTTTGCAGCAGGAATGGCGACTCAGGGATTTGTCCCTGTCGTCGCAATCTATTCCACCTTCCTCCAAAGGGCGCTCGATTATGTCCTCCACGACGTCTGCCTCCAGAAACTTCCGGTCATAATTTGCGAAGATCGCAGCGGAATCGTCGAGGACGGCGCCACGCACCACGGAATCCATGACCTTTCGTTCCTGAGGAACATGCCGAACATTTCGATACTCTGTCCTGCAGACGGCTGCGAACTTCGCAACATGCTTTTCACGGCGTATGAAAGGAAGGAGCCTGTCGTAATAAGATATCCGAGAGGATCAGCAGTGAGAAAACCAGGGACAGAACCGGTTGAATTGATTCCCTGGGGAAAATCTTTTGTCCTCAAGGAAGGGAAGGATATTGCGATCTGGGCTTCTGGAAGGGAACTTTCAACGGCAATTGAAGTCGCTGAGATACTTGCCAAATCAGGAAAAACTGCAACTGTTGTGAACGCAAGATTCATGAAACCGTTTGACAACGATCTTCTTCTCCAGCATGCCGCAAAAATGCCTGTCGCCACGATCGAGGACTGCCAGATCCAGGGCGGACTCGGAAGCATTGTGGATGAAACGCTCATTAAAGCCGGACACAAAGGTGTCTTTCATTTTGGATGGGGCAATGACGTAATTCCACATGGAACGATAGCCGGCATCAGGAAGAAAAGCGGTTTCACCGCCGAAGCAATCGCTGCAGAGATTCTTAAGTAAGACAGGCTTTCCAGCCTGTTTTTCGGAGCGCCGGCATCTTGCCGGCAATAATTCGCACTTGCCAGCGGGAAATAGTTTGGGATTTGTTTGTAGTCAATGTCGCAAGACATGTTCTTAAAGTATATGCTGAAGCACATGACTGCTCGTAAGAGTAAGAACAGCCCTCACGGGCTTAACTACGAACAAAATCCATAGATAAATCGCAGGTGAGACTTTTACTTGAAATCAGAATAGGCTCCAAATTTCCAGTATCCAGTATCAAGTTTCCAGTATCGAGTTACAATCTTTAATAAGCCTTCTTCTCCGTGCTCCACTTGAGGATGTCGGCTTCGTCCTTCGACCATTTTTCGCCTCTGACAGATGATGCGAAGAGCCTGAAATATTCCTGTACCACGTTCTGGAAGATGTGCAGGAGATTGACGCGTTCCGCGAATACGCTGCCCGGATCATCGAGCTTTTCGCCTTCGGGAAGTTTGAGTCCGCTGAATGTCAGAAGGTCGGCATCGATTGAACCTGACCATATTTCCTTGTCGCGTGCAAGCGTGAACTTCGCCTTCTTGATCTTCTTGCCGACGTCGAGAGCGGCCTTGGCTTCCGCGCTCCTGAGGGGATTTCCCTTGCGGACGACGGTCTCTCCCGAACCTTCAGCCTCGTCGCTGAGCGCGAAAGTGATCGGGCCTTCGATCATGATTTCAAATTCGCCGAAATCCTTTGTCTTGAGCTTTCCGCCCATTTCCTCGCTGTAGAACCAGAGCCATGTGACAAAATCCCTGCCGGGATTTGATTCAGCTTTGCAGTTCTTCGAGAACCTTACTGGCCTAAGCGCGTCGACGTCCTGCTTGAACATCCTGAACATCATGTCATAAATTCCGACCTGGACCGGCTCCATCTTGAAGGTGTCCTGGAAAAAACTCAGAAATGTATCCATTTTCTTCGGTGACGATGTTCCGAGATAAAGCATGCCGGAGGTCTTGTCGATCACAAATGGGATTCCAGAGATCATCGGAGGCATGCTCATGATACGCTTCTCCTCGATGTCCTTCTTGATCTGCCTGCGGACCTTGTTCGGTACAAAGAGCAGTTTGTTCATCTGCATGTATGCAAGCTCCTCCTTGCGGCATTCTGCGTTGAGCAGGGATGCAGGGATCTTGCGCTGGGCCGTACGCAGGTTGAGATAGAAGTGACCGCCGCAGAGGGCGGTTCCCTCGTTGATGCTGCTTTCAAGCAGATGCCTTCCGCTGACCCAGCCGACCGACTGCTCATCCTTGACATTGTCCAATTTTCCGGCGGCCTTGGACTCGAAAAGTTCAAGGGCGTCGTTGGGAAGCTTCTCAGGAAGACGTAAGATTGTAAGCGCAAATGATCCTCTTTCAAATGACATGTGCATGGCTCCTTAATTAAGTAACGTGGACATTCTTGTCCGCGATTAGTTTTCGTAAAATCGGTTTAATCTATATAACATTCCAACAATTTCTATTTCAGTTTGAAAGATTTATCCAAGGAATTCGTTTGTAGCCAAGCCCGCAAGGCCTGTGTCTGTAAAAGTAGGTTGGACTTTAGTCCGACATTGGTTTGGCATTCTCTTTCAGGACCCTTTTCCGGTAGGCGAAGACTATCTCGACAAATCCGAGGAGCAAGGTGCCATAGAAAAAAGCATATGAAAAATAAACTATAGGGTCAAGGTTGGCTTTCAGCATTTCTTTCAGAGTATCGCTTAATTCCTTAATTGGCCACCAATAGATGATATTCAATGAATTATAGTAGAGCGTGAGGGTGAAAACTACAATCCATGAACCAAAGAGTGAAAGGACAAGGAATCTGAGAATGGTCTTCAAATATTCAACCTTGCCAATTTCTTTAGGAGCCATATCCTTTTTCATCAACATCTTGATGCAGATGAAGAACAGGATTAAAATGACAATACAGGCGAATACCTCCCATAGTAAAAGAAAAACGGCAGACGCAGTCGGTCTCCAGCAGGATGTAGAAATACTGTTGGAAAGAGAAAGATTCAAGGCTGGAACAGGTTCAGCGTTCATTTATCCCCCCCCTTGGAGTATAAGCTTCAACTTGATATGAAATAATAGCCTTCGCCGGATTTTTGACGCGGAGCGTCTTTCGGAGTGCGGTGTGTAAGTGCTACATCCCGAGGACAACGGCTCTCGGGACACCGCTTTAAGACAAACCAAAAGCGCAGCTGACACTGCGCACTCCAAAAGATTGCGACGCAATCATAAAGATTACTAAAATTCAATTTCCTATACTGTATAATCTATCATTTGAAGAGGACAGGGGCAAGATAGATTAATCCAGAATTCTCTTTTTCCAGTAACCCGGCCTGCGTTTCAGGTGGATGACGGCGATTATTTCAATGGAATACTTTCCTTCGCGAAATACAATGCCATAAGGGAATTTGCTGACACGGCATTTTCGGAAATTGTCATCGGCGAGTTGGTAAACAAGCGGATTAATTTGAATGCTTAAGATGGAGTCCTGGAGTGAGAGAAGGAATCTTTTGCCAAGATCTTTCTGCTGGTTTTCATAATACTGAGCCGCCTCAAACAGCTCTATTTGAGATTGCGGATGAAATTTGACGGATTTCATCCAATTCTCCTGAAAGCCTCTTCAAAAACTCTTTCCGCTGGAACCAGTTCAACAAGCCCCTTGTCAATTTCCTGGCATCTTTTTCTTATTTCCTTTTTCCATTTCGGGGATATTTCGAAATTGTCTCCGGAATCAAGGCTTTCAAGAAGTTTTTCCGCGATAAAGGCCCTTGCCTGGACGGGGAGTCCAAGAGCCTGATCCATTACTTGTTCCATTGTTTTAGTCATAGTATTAAGATATCAATTACATGCGATTTTTCAAATCAGGCAAAAAAAAGCCCGCCGGATGGCGGGCTTTTGGATTTGCGAATCTCGCAACATTCAGATCTCCTCGCCGACTTCCCAGCGGAGGAAACGTTTGATGACAACGCCCGGATTGGCTTTTTCGACGGACTGCTTGTCGTCCCTGAGCCAGGGCTGTTTTGTCAGGCAGACTTCGGTGTACCATTTGTTGATCTTGCCCAGGAGGATCTTCTCGAGCATTGCAGCCGGCTTGTCTCCGAGCTGTGCTGCCGCGATTTCCTTCTCCTTGGTGATGATGTCTGCAGGGATGCTTTCCGGATTCAGGTACTGGGGCTTGAACGCGGCGATGTGCATGCAGATGTCGTTAAGGGCGGCAGTATTGGAAATATTGCCTTCGACATCGATCATGACGCCGATCTTTCCGCCCATGTGGAGGTACATTGCGCATGTGCCTTTGCTCTCCCATTTCACGGCACGGCGGATCTGCATGTTCTCGCCTGTGACAGCTATGTTCTGGGTGAGGGCTTCCTTCTCTTTTTCAACGACTTTCGCGATGACGTCGCCGTCGCCGGGAATATTCGCAGTGTTGCTGGCAATGCCCTTGACGAATTCGCGGAACTTCTCGTTCTTCGCCACGAAATCTGTTTCGCAGAGGACTTCAACAAGGGTTCCCTTGTTTCCGCTGATGCAGGAGGAGATGATTCCCTCCTTGACGGTCCTGCTAGCCTTCTTTTCTGCCTTGGCGGCACCGGATTTCCTGAGGATGTCAACTGCGTTTTCCATATTTCCATTCGTATCGACGAGGGCCTTGCGGCAGTCCATCATGCCTGCGCCCGTCTTCTCGCGGAGTTCCTTGACCTGTAATGCACTTATCTCAGCCATAAATATTCATATCTCCATTATTCAGTTATTTTTTCTCTTCAGTCTTTTCCGCAGGCTTGTCATGTTTCTTGGCTTCAGGCTTCTTGGCGGCCTTTGGTTTTTCAGCCTTGGCGGTTTTTTCAGCGGCAGGGGCGGCGGCTTCAGCCTTCACTTCGGCTTCCTTTGCAGGGGCTGCAGCAGCAGCAGGAACTGCGGCCTTCTTCTCGGGAGCCTTGGGGGCGCCTGCGGCTTTTCTCGGACCATGTGCACCATGACCGGCGTCTCTTCTCTGTCCATGTCCACCACCATCTCTTCTCTGTCCGCCTTGTCCACCTCTTCTCGGAGGACGTCTTTTCTGCGGAGGAGCATCCTTCTGTTCGGCCTGTCTTGCCGCCCTTTCGGCATCTTCAGCGGCCTTGCGTTCTCCTGCGCCCCTCTGGTAGATCTCATTGGCGTAGCATACGCTTTCGGCGAGGACGTCGACTATGACCTTGATGGATCTGACGGCGTCGTCGTTTGCAACTATTGGATAATCGACCAGGTCGATGTCGGCGTTCGTGTCGACGAGTGCGACAACTGGTATCTTAAGCTTCCTGGCCTCTCTTACAGCGATATCTTCCTTGCAGATGTCGACTATGACAAGTGCAGCGGGTAGTTTCTTCATCTTTACGATACCATCGAGGTTCTTGTGCTGTTTCAAAGTGTCCCTCTGGAGGGATGAAATTTCCTTCTTCTTCAAGCCGGAGTTTTCGGGATTTGCGATTATGGCGTCGGACTCGAGCATTTTTGAGACGCTCTTCTGGATTGTAGTATTGTTTGTGAGTGTTCCGCCAAGCCAGCGTTCAGTTACATGGGACATGGCGCTTTTGATGGCTGCTTCCTTGACGACTTCCTGTGACTGCCTCTTTGTCCCTACGAAAAGTATGGTTCCGCCGTTCATGACGGTTCTCTGGAGGAAATTGCTGGCCTCGGCGATCTGGCGCATCGTTTTTGTGAGGTCGATTATGTAGATTCCGTTCTTTTCCCCGAAGACATATTCCTTCATCTTGGGGTTCCATCGTTTTGTCTGATGTCCGAAGTGGACACCCGCTTCCATCAGGTCCTTGATCGTTACTTTAGCCATTAAAGCCTCCATCTTGCGTTTGCGGCATCTTTGCGCATGTCCATGCAGGACAGCGAAGAAAGCCATTGGTTTAATTATTCCCGGAAGGGCGATCTGCCATTCTGCGGGGACGAAAAGGTGTGTATTATACCATTGAGACCTGCAATAGCAAGCCTATATATACAAGATTTTATGAATGGCGGCTTGAAGAAGCAGATTATAAAATTATTATATTGGGCTGCGAAGTTTGCGGACTGATGGATTTTCTGGGTTCAAACAATCATCCAATCTCGCAATTTCTTTGTGCGCCCGTAGCTCAATTGGATAGAGCGTCTGGCTACGGACCAGAAGGTTGGGGGTTCAAATCCCTCCGGGCGTACCAATTTCATCCAGTCGATCAATATCTCATTGCGCCGGTTGCCGGATAGAGCGTCCCGAGCACGCCGCCATGGCGGGTCTCGGGAAGGTTGGGGTCCCGCTGAAGCGGGGTTCCTCCGGGCATACCAACTTGCCTTTACTTATTCGCTGAAATCTTATATAATATCCTTCAGGAAATGTAATGCCTTGCAATAAGGATGCCTGCAGGAAGCTTCATCCGATAAGACATTTTTTCAAACGATTATGGGAAAGCCTCATTTAGTTTGAATTCACCTCCCTTGATAATCTTCTCTAAAAGGTTTAAATTCTTTTATATATCTGGAGTTTTTATGCCTGAATCTGAAAAGGATTATTGGAGATGAATAAGCCGCGTCAAAAGACCAGCAGGAATTCGATGCTCAGGAAAATTTCCGAACTTCCTTCCGAATATTTCGACGGGCACACGGATTTTGCTGAACTTACCCCGAGACAGAGGATTCTCTGGCTTTCCAGTACAAATTATTTCCTGTTTCAGGCGGCAAAGAACAATCCACGCCTTGGCTGCGCATCATTTTTCAAGAAGAAACAATAATTTCAAAATCCTTTTGAAATTATCTCTTCATCTCCATACGGTATTTTTCCGGGGAGAGGCCTGTGATCTGCTTGAAGCGGCGGCTGAAATGGAACGGATCGGAGTATCCGAACAACATTGCGATGTTCGCAATGCTCTCTGTGGAATTTGAAAGAGTCTCGGCCGCCTGCATTATCTTCAGCCTGTCGATATAATCCTTCGGGGATGTCCCGGTGTGTGCATAGAACACGCGTCGGAGCTGCGCCTCGCTCAGGCTGCAGAACTCCGCCATCTCGGAAACAGTCCACCATTTCTCCCGGGAGTTCTTGATTTCCTCGATCAGGTTGTTCAGATAAGGATATTTCCCCTTTCCTTTCATGTTCCTGTTCTCGAAATAAAGTTCGACAAGAAGGTTCTGGAGTTCGATGTTCGCCTGGATCTGCGAATTTCGCGAAGGATCCGAAGCCTTTTCTATTATAGGAAGAAGCCGTCTCGCCTTTCCAATCTCAATGATACCGTCCTTGAAAATCCCGGTCTTGAAAAGACAGTCGGCGATGATGCCGGAAAAACAAATAGTGTCCTCGACATAGTTTGTGTTGTGTCCGCTGTAGCAGTGAATGAAGCGCGGAGTTACAAAGACAGCCCTGCCTTCTTCAAAGATCTCAAGCGGCCTTCCCGGAACCCAGTACCATCCAGATCCTTTTATGAGATGAGAGATGCAGTAGAATTCGAAATATCTAGGTTCGTTCGGAGGTTTCTGCGGCCGAGACGCGCCGTCACGTCCATATCTGCATATCCAGAGTCCGTATTTCTCGTGGACTTCCTGCCGTCCCTCCGGCATCCTGTGCACGTTGCAGCCGGTATGCTTGATATTGGCATTGTTTATGATTGAATTATCCATGTAAATCAGAACAGCCTATTGTATTATATTCGCGTAATTGTTAAAATAATTTATCAGCACGTGTATGATTTATCAATGCAAGGAGCGATAAAAATGGAAAAACTCAAGGTCGGAATATGCGGATATGGAGGACTTGGAAGAGTTCATGTCGGAAGCATGATGGGTATGGAAGATGTCGAGATCGTCGCGGTCTGCGACAATAATCCGAAGAAGCTCGAATCAAAGGAAGTTAAGATAAACATCGAGACCAACGGTCCGGTCTTCGACATCAGGAACTGCAGGACCTACTTGGATTTCCGCAAGATGCTCAAGAAGGAGAAGCTTGATGCGGTTGTCACTGCTCTTCCCACCAATATCCATGCGGAATACGCAGTCATGGCGATGAAGGAAGGACTCCATGTCTTCAGCGAGAAACCTATGGCGTTGAAAGTCAGGGAATGCGACAAGATGATCAAGGCTAGGGATGATAACAAGGTACAGCTGCAGATCGGGCAGTGCCTCCGTTTCTGGCCGGAATATGAAATCCTGAAAAAGGCTGCCGAAGAAAAAACCTACGGACCTTTGAAAGCATTGACGATGATCCGCATCGGCGGCTATAGCGCCTGGGCGGAATGGTTCAACGACGGGAAGATTTCCGGAGGAGCGATACTTGATCTGCACCTGCACGATGTCGACTGGGTACAGCATGCGCTCGGGCTTCCGAAGGCGCTGGTCGCCTCAGGATTAAAAGGAATCACGGGAGAAGTCGATGATGTCACGGCCATCTGGCAGTATGAGGATTGCATCGTGTCGATCCGCGGAAGCTGGATGTACCAGACGTTCAGCATGTCGTTCCAGGCGTTCTTCGAAAATGCGGCCATGGATTTCGGAATTCATCCGGATACCGCCCTCAGGGTTAAGGTCAAAGGTGAAAAGGAATTCAGGAAGGTCGATCTGCCTACGAAGGAGAACGGTTATTACAGGGAACTGAAATATTTCTTCGACAGCATCAAGGGCAAAGAGAAGAATACCGTCTGCACCGCGGAAAGCACGAAGAAAAGCGTGGAGCTCGTAATGCTCGAAAACAAATCGATTGAGAAGAGGAAATGGATGAAGATTGTGACTTGATACTGGAAACTTGAAACTGGATGCTGGAAATTATGTTGGAGTTCACAGCTTTAGCGTGTCTTGGAAATTTAAAATAAGGAGCGCCGGCATCTTGCCGGCAATAAGATAAATGCCAGCGAGACGCTGGCGCTCCATAATAAAAAGGAGTTTTAAAATGGAAATCGGAGTAATGAACGGCTTGAGGAACGGCGGAAAATGTTTTGATCACGTGGGCCAGTTCGGCCTTAACGTCTGTCAGCTCGTGAGCTGGGACAGCTCCCTGGCGACGAAGGAGATCGCGGAAACCGTAGTAAAAGAATCAAAGAAGACGAAGGTCAGGGTCTGTGCGATGTGGGCTGGGGTGCCCGGACCAGCGAAATGGAACTTTGTTGAAGGGCCGTCCACGCTCGGGCTTGTGCCTCCGGAATTCCGCTGGCCCAGGATCGAAGCTTTGAAGAAGTGGGCCGATTTTGCTGCAATGATCAAGTCGCCAGCGATAATAACGCATTGTGGATTCATCCCGGAAAATCCTACCGATACGAACTATCCCGGAGTCATCGTGGCGATAAGGGATGTCGCCGACCACTGCAAGAAGCTCGGGATCGAGTTCTGGTTCGAGACTGGACAGGAGACTCCTGTGACCGTCCTGCGCACAATTGAGCGCGTCGGTACCGGCAATCTGGGGATCAATCTTGATCCTGCAAACCTCATCCTATATGGAAAAGGAAACCCGATTGACTCTTTAGACGTCTTCGGAAAATATGTCAGGAACATCCATGTCAAGGATGGTTTCTATCCGGTGAACGGCGACAATCTCGGGCATGAAGTCAAGGTAGGCGACGGCAAGGTGAGGTTCCCTGAATTCCTGAAGAAGCTGAAGGAGATCGGGTTCAAGGGAGAACTTATCATAGAGCGAGAGATCAGCGGAGACCAGCAGGTCAAGGACATCCGCGAGACGGTCGACAACCTGAAAAAATGGCTCGCGAAGATCTGATTTCCAGGAATTTCAGCCTGGGCAATTCCGGTTTCCGGCTTGAATTTTGCAGTTCTTATACTATTATCATCTCTTATTAGAAATAAGGATGATAGGTTGAACGAACTATTAAATTCAGAGACTAATACAATCGTTTTCAAGCTGCTGCTTGCGGCGGTGCTCGGGGCGGTAATCGGCCTTGAGCGCGACATGCATGGCCGTGCGGCCGGTTTGAGGACGAATCTTCTTGTCAGCATGGGCTCGGCCCTTTTCATGATCATTTCCGAAATGGTCGCCAACAGCGTTGTGCTCACAGCAAATGGAAGGTTCGCCGATCCGGGCCGCATAGCGGCCCAGATAATCACTGGAATAGGCTTCATCGGCGCCGGTGCGATCATCAAGGAAGGTTTCAATATCAGGGGGCTTACGACCGCCGCCTGCCTCTGGCTTGTCGCCGGGCTTGGCATGGCTGTAGGCGCCGGACTCTACATGCTTGGAATCTATGCGACTCTCATTGCCATTGTCTGTCTTGTGGTGCTGAAAAACCTTGACAAGCTGTTTCCCCGCGATTCATACAGGACGCTTGTGATTGACTTCCCCAATGAAACTGATCTCACTGAAATAGTGAAGCCCCTGAAGCAGTTCAAGGAGCTGAAAATCCTGTATTTTGATTTCGAAAGGGACTTTGACACCGGAACCACTTCGGTGAAGCTCACCATCCGTCTTTTCCACAAGGGGATAACTGACAAGCTCTCCCATTCCATCCTGCAGGCCTTCTTCAACGCGAAAATTCCGGTCAAACGCATCAAATGGAACCATAACTACTGATATTTTCAATGATGAAGCATCATTGAAAAATATATATGAACTGGATTATCTGCATTTCTACAGTAGATTTCAATCCAAATCAAAGACAAGGTGATATAAAATGAGATACATCAAAGTTCTTCTGCTTCTGTTCTTGACGATGGTCCTTTCTTCATGTTCCATTTTATCGCCTAAAGCAACCCCGGTGAATAATGAAGGAAGTCTTTGGCAGGTCTACGACCAGTATTTCAAGACGGCGAAATATGTCGACCTGTCCCACGTGATAAGCCCTGAGATACCAGTATGGGAGGGATTCGGGCCTCCGGTGTTCGGTCCGGCGATGAATGCCCAGACAGGGAATCCTTACAGCTACAAGGAGAATGGATTCGAATCCACGAGATACATGCTCTCGAGCGACCAGCTTGGAACCCATATCGATGCACCCGCCCACTGGGCTCCGGAATATCCCGCGACAGACGAAATTCCTGTTACATACGCAATACGCCAGCTTGTTGTCATCTCGATTGCCGACAAAGTCCACAGGAATCCCAATTATCATTTAAGGGTCGAAGACATACTTGAATGGGAAAAGTTAAACGGGGTAATACCGGCAGGATCCGTTGTCTTCATCAGGTCCGACTGGTCCAAGTCCTGGCCTTCACCGGCGCTTGCGCGCCAGACCCTTTTACCAGGTGTAAGGCTGGAAGCTTTGAAATTTCTTCATCTTGAAAGGAAAATTCTCATGCATGGGCATGAACCCATGGATACGGATTCAACACTTTCCCTCGAGGGGGAAAGCTGGTTGATGCACAATGGATATGCACAAGCTGAAGCTCTTGCAAACCTTGATCAGGTGCCTGAAAAAGGTGCGCTTGTCATAATAGGATTCCCAAAGTTCCAGGGAGGGACAGGAGCCTATGCAAGATTTATCGCGATATGCCCTTCCGACTGGAAACATGGCGCATCCATAAACCAGCTCAACGAATCCCCCCTTCCGAAGATGGATAAAATACTCATCTGGGATTTTCAAAAGGGTATGCGTATCAGGAAATAGAGCCGTCGGCTCTATTTCATTATAAAATCTGCCTTGCAGATTTTATCTGTAAATTTCCCCGTTGCGGTATGCGGCCCAGGCATTTTCAAACCAGGCATCATCGTTGGGTAATTCACGCCTTGGTACCCAGCAGTTCTCGACCTTGCCATCAATTGTCGCGGCAGTTTCAAGGACCTTGTTCCTGAACTCGGGATTTTCCTGCATGAATTTCCATTCACCACCAAGCTTTGAATGCGCCTGTACTCCCTTTTCGTCCAGAACAAGGGACGAACCCCGGCTGCCTACGCCGTCCTTTACAGCCTTGTAGACGGCTTCAAGATAAACAGCATGGGCAAAACAGAGCTGGAGGTTCTGTACTGCTTCCGCCATGTCCTTGACACCCTTGAATGCACACCCGCTGTTTTTAAGATCTTTCCACTGTTTCCAGGCTTCCTGGACAGAATCCTTGAGGATTTTTCCGGAGCGGATGTGTGCGGCGGCCTTTGACATTCTCGACTGGAATTCACTTCTGGCATCCTTCCAGCTGTTCTTAGATTTTGAACTATTTTCAAGCCAGCCGAGGAGAGTCTTCAATTTCTGTTCGGCGTTCTTTTTTGCCAGGCTCTGGTTGAGGGAGCCTTTGGAATATTTGTTGGAAATATATTCCGCGGCCCTGAAACCTGAGACCTGTCCGGAATTGAGCGCGGCTCCACCCGGACGATAGACTCCATGCGAGCCATTGACTTCACCGATCGGGAAGAGATGCTTGATGTTCAGGGATTCCCACCATAGATTGCCGGCGAGTCCGCCATTGTTGTGCTGTGCGCAGACGGCGATCTCAAGAGGTTCCTTCCTGATGTCTATGCCATGATCCTGATAAAGTGAAATGGCCGGCTCGTTCATCTTTGTCAAGCGCTCGATCGGAGTTCCGAAAAGGGCGCCTGATTTTTCCAGATACTCGTGTGCCTCCTTGCTCAAAGAATTAAAATCGAGTCCATTGCAGTTGGAACGGAAATCAAGATATACCCTGCGACCTTTCAAGACGGTCTCGATATAAACGAGAATATCTACGATGGAGGAACCGCCTACGGCTTTGCGGGGATCGAAAGGCCACTGATAACCTTTGAGGAAAATCATGCTGTTCATCTCGCCGGCAGATTCGAAATAGTCGCGCATGAACTCCCTTGCATTGCTTTTACCGTCGGCATCAGTGCTGATGAACTTCGGTATGACTTGCATGTAGGTCCCGGAAACATTCCAGCGGAATTTAATCGAGGCAAGACCATACTGCGATTCGGGCAGGCTCTGGGCCTTCGCCCCTTCCATGAGCGCCAGTCCGATAGCACCCGTGTGGACTTCAGGATAGACGCTGGTCTTATAAAGCCCTCCGGGACCGCCTGTCGCAAAAACGACATTGTCGGCAAAATAGGCTTCAAAAGCACTGCCAGGAGTCTTTGCCCTGCGGTTGAGGACTATGGCGCCTGCGGCGCGTTTCTCATTATTTTCCTCGACTGTCAGCAGTGAAGCAACTACACGATCCTCGGCGATCTGGATGTTGCGGCGTTTGACTTCCTTTATAAGAGCTCTGCACATTTCACGGGAAGTGTAGGGCCCGACTGAAGTGGCGCGGCGGAACGGGTCGTGGTCGGTCTTGTAACCGACGAACTGGCCGTATCTGTCACGGGGGAAAGCAACACCAATATTTACGAGATTGAAAAATGCGCGTCCGGAGAGAGCGGCTTCGACCAATGATAAATCCCCGTGCATGCCTCCGCCGTTGAAGAAGGACTGGGCGAGAAGATATGGAGAATCATTGTTCTCCCCGTACATTCCGATCTTGTAATATGTCTGCTTGTCGCTCCCGGTGTTTATTGAAGTTCCCTTGTCAAGGCCTTCCGTGACGATCAGGATGTCCGACACACCGTTCGCGTGAAGCTGTACGGCCGCATTGAGCCCAGCCGCTCCGCTGCCGATCACAAGAGTGTGAATCTTGTTGCATGGCAATGAGAGTTTTTTGCCTTTTGCCATCTGAACAGATATTTTGCTTTTCTGCATGATTCTCCAATACTATCTTTGTAACTTTGTGCCTCTGTGTCTTTGTGCGAAAATACTACAGTCTTTCCACTGTGAATCCGCCGTCGATCATGATCACCTGTCCGGTGGAGTAGGGGATGTCGCCCCTCGCCATCATCGATACGGCCTTGCTTATGTCCTCCGGCAGGCCCCAGCGCTTCTGGAGGAGGATACCTTCGGCGATAAGCTTGTCGTATTTTTCCTTCACTGCGGAAGTCATGTCTGTCATTATGATCCCCGGACGGATCTCGTAGACCGGGATGTTGAATTCCGCGAGCCTGACTGCAAACAGCTTGGTAGCCATGCTTACTCCCGCCTTTGAAATGCAGTATTCGCCCCGGCTGACAGATGCGACTGTAGAGGACATGGAGGAGATATTGATTATGCAGCCGGAGAATCCCTTGTCAGTCTTCTGCTGTTCGATCATCCAGTTTGCGGCAAGCTGGGTGAGGAAATAAGGTCCCTGGAGGTTGATCTTCATGACGCGTTCATAACTTTCCTCGCTCGCATCGAGGATGTCGGCGCGGATAGCGGGAGCGACGCCGGCGTTGTTGACAAGGACGTTCAGATGTCCGAACTTCTTTTTGACTTCATCAATCATCCTTTTACGGTCAGCCGAACTGCTGATGTCGCATTTGCAGTAGAGGACTTCGGCTCCGGCCTTGCGGAGATTCTCGATGTTCTCAGCGACTTTCTGCTCGTCCTGTATGTCCGCAATGGCAATATTGAAGTTTTCCTTGACAAGACCGAGCGCGATTCCATATCCGATCCCGCGGGCCCCGCCAGTGATCAATGCAACTTTTTTCATGTGTATAAACCTTTATGTTTAAGATCTATTTTGTTTGTTTAGAGGTAGGGATGGCTCTCCGAGCCGTCCGTTCCAAATTCGGCGCTCTCGGAGAGAGCCGTCCTACCTTTACTTCACCAGCGCTGCTGCTTCACGGACATTTTTCTCTATCAGATCCCATTTTCCTGCCGTGACATCTTCCTGTTTGACCATCCAGGAACCTCCAGCCGCCAAAACTTCCTTGAGATCAAAATACTTCTTAACGTTTGAAGCGTCAATTCCGCCAAGGGGGATGAATTTTATCCCGAGATGCTTGTATGGGCCGATAAGCGCTTTCAGCATTGGTAGGCCTCCTGACGCTTCCGCCGGGAAGAATTTCATGACTCTTGCACCGTTCTCATAGGCTGTTTCAATGTCGCTGGGCGTGCAGACGCCCGGGAAAAAAGGAAGACCTATCTTTTCAGCGGCCTGCATGATTTTGGGATTGCATCCCGGTGCGACTGCGAATTTCGCACCTGCCGCGGCGGCTTTTTCCAGATCGGCGATGTTGAGGATGGTTCCGGCGCCGGCGGTCATGTCGGGGAATCTTTTCATGACCTCCCGGATGGTGCCTTCGGCGGCAGATGTCCTGAAGGTGATTTCGGCGGAAGGGAGTCCGGCCTTGTAGAGGATCTCGCATATCTTCACGCCTTCTTCAACGGTATTGATCACGAGGACGGGGATGATTCTGCATGCCTTGAGCTTTTCAGCCACCAGTTCGGCGAGCTTGTTTTCTTTTTTCATATTTTCTCCTTATAAAGACTTGACTTAGGTTCCAAACGAATTATTCTTTAACAATAAAATAATGATATAAATATATTGTCAAAGAATAAATTCAAATGAAATTGAAATTATTATGAAAAAAAACAGATCAAAAATATCAATGTATGACTTTTCCGTCCTGCGCGCCCTGCGCAAGAACGAGGAACTGAGCATACAGGATGTCTCAAGCAAGTCCGGAGTGTCTGTCGCTGTCATATCCAAGCTTGAAAGAAACCAATGCTCTGCCGAACTCGAAACGCTCTACAAGCTCGGACGCGTGTTCGGCATGAATCCTTCAGAGCTTCTGAACTTCGCCGAATCACGGTCCGCGCACAAGATGAATTCATCCACGCATACGTCGGATGGATTCCGGTTCACCGAAATCAATTATGGCAACATAAGATGCTTGTACGGCACCGGAAAGGCCGGAAGCAGGACCTCCCGTCCGGAGATCCACAAGGATGACTATGAAATATGCTGGGTGATTTCAGGGAAGCTCATCGCGCATCTTCCTTATGAGAAGCACGAGCTCAAGAATGGAGAGGCGATACAGTTCGACGCCCTTATGGAGCACGCATACGAAGTGATCGAGGACTGCAAAGTCCTTATTATACATATAAAGAAGGGTAAAAGATTTTAGCGCAGACGCACTAAAATCTTTTAAAGTGCAAGGAGACATATGACTATAGCAGATCTTTCTGAGATAAAGGGACGGACATATCCTGCGCGGCGCAGGACGCAGAACGTTGTGGGAGGAGTTTCTCCAGTGCAGGCAAAGAACTTCTCGATCGGGCTTGTGACGCTTGAGGCCGACGGCGGACAGGTTCCATGGCACAACCAGGAGCAGGAGGAAGTTTATTTCCTTCTGGAAGGTGAAGCAGAGATGTGTCTTGGCACGGAGAGGAAGATCATAAAATCCGGTCAGGCCGTATACATCCCCTCAAAAATGTTCCATCAGGTGACCAATATTTCAAATAAGCCTGCCAAGATGATCTACTGCTACGGTCCGTCCGGCGATGTCGCGCACTGGAAGCAGGAACTCGAGGGTACGCTGCCTAAGGCGGGCGTCGAGGCGCCGCCTCTTCCGGATGGTGCAACACCACAATGTACGGAGAAGCCGAAGTAAGAAGTAACGAAGTGTCGGCATGACGGAGTACCGGAGAAAAGAAACTGAACTTCGAACATTCAACATCGAATGAATGAAGAATATAAAACAATAAAATATCAATATATAAATTAATTAAGGGGAATATCATGAAACTTAAGAAGGTTGGAATCATCATGAACGGGGTTACTGGGCGCATGGGGACGAACCAGCATCTCATGAGGTCCATAGTGGCGATCATCAAGCAGGGCGGAGTTAGGATATCCGACACCGAGGCCATCATGCCGGATCCGATAATGATCGGAAGGAACGAGGTAAAGCTTGAAGAGCTTGCCAAGCTTTCAGGGATCAGCAAATATTCAACGGATCTTGATGCGGTGCTCAAGGATTCCGCATACACGATATATTTTGACTCCCAGACCACCGACAGGCGCGTCGAAGCCGTGAAAAAGGCAATCAAGGCCGGGAAGCATGTCTACTGCGAGAAGCCGATAGCACTGAACAGCAAGGACGCATATGAACTTTACTCCCTCGCGAAAAAAGCCGGGCTGAAGAACGGCGTTGTCCAGGACAAGCTCTGGCTTCCAGGACTTCTGAAATTGAAGATGCTCATTGATTCAGGTTTCTTCGGCAAAATCCTTTCCGTCAGGGGTGAGTTCGGATACTGGGTCTTTGAAGGAGACATAATTCCAGCACAGAGGCCTTCATGGAACTACAGGAAGGAAGATGGAGGCAGCATGATACTGGACATGTTCCCGCACTGGCGTTATGTGATAGACAATCTTTTCGGAGAAATAAAGTCGGTGTCATGCCTCGGAACAACACATATTCCAAAAAGACGTGATGAAAAAGGCAAGGAATACAAATGTACGGCGGATGATTCAGCATATGCCACGTTCGAACTGGAAAACGGGACAATCGCGCAGTTCAATTCATCATGGTGCGTGAGGGTGCGCAGGGACGATCTTTTCACGATGCAGGTCGACGGTACAAAGGGATCGGCGGTTGCCGGACTCAGGAAATGTCTTTTCCAGGCCGCCGCAGGAACTCCGAAGGCGGTATGGAATCCAGATATCGACAATCCGATCAACTTCTATGATGGCTGGACGCCGGTTCCCGACACTGCCAGCTATGACAACGCATTCAAGATACAATGGGAGCTTTTCCTGAAGCATGTTGTATGCGGTACGCCGTTCCGATGGACTCTGCTTGAAGGGGCCAAAGGCGTGCAGCTTGCGGAAGTCGCATTCAAATCATGCGAGAAGAAAGCCTGGGTTGATGTACCTGAGATGAAATAGGCGCTTTGGAAATATGGGAATGGATAGTGCAGGAATAATAAGTTCTTATCGCTCTGCGGGGACTCTAATTTATTATTTCTTTTACGTTCCCAAGGCTGATGCCCTGTCTACTATTCGCATATTTGCATATAAGAAATATCTCTGCATTGTTTGAGTCCCAGAGGGACGAAATGGAAATAGGCAGGGGCTTCAGCCCCTGTTTATTGCCGTGGTTGTGTTCGCGTGCCATAGGTACGCGATGTTAATGTCTCGGTTTTATAGTTTTCATGGCGTGCCTACGGTACGCCTAAATACATATAATCCATTCAACAGGGGCTGAAGCCCCTGCCTATTCTCATCCTGTCCCAGCCGGGACAGTCAGTACACATCAACTTATTGTATTCCAAAATGCGTATAGCAGATAGGGATGATGCCTTGGGCTACAACATGCCACCCTCTGCGAGGGCTGATGAACAGAATCTTTTAACAGAGCCTCCGCAGGAAGGAGGAATATCCATCTTAATAGTCTGGTTCCCCTGCGAGATTCGCAACAGTCCTCTTTAACGTCGGAAGCTTTGACCTGTCCGGTAATGCCTGCCCGGTTGTTTATCACAGGTCGCCGACAAGCAAACGCATAGACGACGTTTTTCAATATGGCACAACATGTTCAGCGCGCATTATAACACATTGCCAGCTAAGCTGTTAAGATCTGCCTTTCAATGCAGGCGCAATCCTCGTGAGACGTAATCTTTGACAGATAATCTCGTGCGGAAGGACTTCCGCCGAGAGTATCTAGGGCGAGAGCTTTGGGGTAAACCTGTAACTATTTCATGTGCATAGTTGTAAATAAGGGGGTTCCCGGGTAGGGTTATACCCCATGCCATAAGGCTTATTTTTTTTGGAAAAAGCAAGAATGATGGAATACATTACATAAAGGATAACCAAAATTACAGCAGGGGGACTTATGCAGCAGATTGCAGGCAGCATGATCGGGTTTACGGTCAATGGAGTTGATGGCGAACTGGGCAAACTGAAGGATTTTTACTTCGATGACCTGACCTGGACTTTCCGCTATATGGTCGTGGAAACCGGAGAATGGTTGTCAGGACGGGAGGTGCTTATTGCCCATTCCTCCATTAGTAAATCGGATTGGGCTGCACACGTTTTTCATGTGAATCTCAACCGCGAACAAGTGCGCAACAGTCCTTCTGTTGACACGGGCAAGGCTGTCCCCCGCAAATTTGAGACAGTTTTGCAAGCGTATTACTCATGGAACACTTACTGGGGCGGAGGATTCTATGTGCTGCCCGGATCCGGAATGGACATGTTTTATCCACCCGAAGGCAAGAAAAAAAAGGAAGATCCGCAATTTACGACTCGGAAGATAGAGCACAATCTACGCAGTACGAGTGAGATAATAGGCTACCATATTCATGCGAAGGACGGAGATATCGGGCATGTGGAGGATTTCATTGTAAACAAAAAGACATGGGACATCCGCTATCTCATAGTTGATTTGCAGAATTGGCTGCCTGGCAGGCGCGTGCTCGTTTCACCCTGCTGGATTAACAGGGTGAGCTGGGATGAAGAGAAGGTCTTTGTGGACATCTCCCGGAATGCTGTCAGGAAAAGCCCGGCATATGATCCATCCAAGCCCTTCAGCATTGATTATGAGTACAAGCTCCTCGAACATTTGCAGAAGAAGGAAGGCAGTGCATGGGTTACATTCAAGTTCCATGCACCTCCGGGAGCGGATGTGTTCGTCGCAGGAACTTTCAACAAATGGAATCCCATGGAGATCAGGCTTGAAGATGAGAAAAAAGGAAAATATGTCGCCACGGTCCTTATGCCCGAGGGAAGGATCGAATACAAGTTCATAGTGAATGGAAACTGGTGCAACTCTCCTGAGTGCAAGGAACTGGTCCCTAATGACTATGGCACGACAAACAGCGTGCTTTTTGTAGGGCAGGGGAAAGGACATAAAGGGCACCTGCACACATTTTCCCGGTTCTCATTTGGAGAGCTCCGTCCTCTATGGAGTACGCCGATCGGAGGGTAGGAAAGCTGCAAGCATGCCCCGAAATATGCCTTGCGAGATGGAGAGCCAAGGATGTTAAATCCGGATACAATAACTCCATGCCTGTGACATTTGTTTCATGATGATAGATATCGGAATGATATGATTTTCGGCAACCGAAAATCAAACCATAGGGTTCTTGCGGTTGCAGAGCTGGATTACAATTCCCCAGGGATCCCTGAGTATCGCGATCTGGTCGCCGTTGGGAAGATTCTCCAAAGGTGACACCAGAGTGGCTCCTGCCCTGATAAGTTTTTCAGTGACCCTGGATATGTCGCCACACTCGTATGCGATATGGAATGTCAGGGGATCAATTGATGGATAATCAGGAACATCTACTTTTGGATTCTTATATACTTCCAGCATGACTTTTCCAGATCCGTCGCCAATGAACCTTACTGGGACAGGTTCGTCAGATGAGCGTTTTATTGAAAATCCAAGGTTCTTGACATACCATTCGGCCATCGCCGCCGGATCTCCGACCTGAAAACCTATGTGTTCTATTTTCATTTGAGTCCGGAACAGAAGTTCCTTATCCTTTCCACTGATTTCTGGATTGTCTGGTCTGAGCAGGCGTATGAAAGTCGGATATGTCCTTCAGCTCCGAAAGGCTGTCCTGGAATGACAGCGGTCTTGGTTTCGCTGAGGAGTTTTCCGGAAAAATCCCATGAATTCAGCCCGAAGGACGAAATGTCGCAGAAGATATAGAAGGCGCCCTGGGGCCTGATGCATTTCACGCCGGGGATCGCGCTCATGAGTCCGTAGATGAGATCTCTTCTCTTTGAGAACGCCTGGCGCATCGTCTCGACGCAGGTCTGGTCGCCTTTGAGTGCGGCGATTGCACCGAACTGCGCGAAAGTAGTCGGATTGGAAGTGGTGTTGCTCTGGAGGGCGCATATCCTGTCAGTCAGCCACTTGGGTGCGGATAGATAGCCGAGACGCCATCCCGTCATGGAATATGCCTTGCTGAAACCGTTGACAGTGATCGTGAGGTCGGCGATTTCCTGCGAGAAGGATGCGATGCTGGCATGCGGGAACTTCGGATCGTAGGTGAGCTTTTCATAGATCTCGTCGGAAAGGATCATGAAATTCCTGCTTGCTGCGAGGTTCGCAATTTTTTCGAGGGTCTCCTTCCTGTAGACTGCACCGGTCGGGTTGCTCGGGGAATTGAGGATGAGAAGTTTTGTATTCTGATTTACAGCGGCAGAAAGCTGATCGGGATTGAGCTCGTAGTTGTCTTCCGCCCTGCAGGGGATTATCACCGGCTTTGCGCCGCTCGCTTTGATCATTTCAGGATAGCTTACCCAATATGGGGAGCCGAGAATGACTTCATCGCCCGGACCGCAGAGGGCGGCGATGGCGGTGAAAATGCTGAATTTGGCGCCTGGTCCTACGACGATCTGCGCTGGGGATGAAGGAATATTATTCTCCTTCATCAGTTTTTCGGCACAGGCCTCTTTCAGATCGGGTCTTCCACTTTCCGGAGTGTATTTTGTCTCACCTCTTTTAAGCGCCTCGATTGCTGCGTTCTTGATATGGTCCGGAGTGTCGAAATCCGGTTCGCCCGCGCATAGGCTCAGTACATCGTCGCCTGCGGCCTTCATGGCCTTAGCCTTAGCCGTGATCGAGAGAGTTGCGGACAATTCAAGGGAGCCCATCGTCCCCTTTGAGGTTTTCAGTTCCTTCATTTATAGCCTTTCTCAGCTAAAAACTCCTTTATCATCCTGCAAAGGTTGTTTTCCTGTATCTTGATTATCTTCATCTCCCTTATGGCGTTCTCGGGAGAATCTGAAGCATGGGCGGTGTTGACCATGACGTCCTGCCCGTATTCCTTCCTGATCGTGCCGCTAGGGGCCTTTGTCGGATCCGTAGGACCGAGCACGTCGCGGATCTTCTTCACGGCCTTCTTTCCTTCATATACAAGGACCATGGTCTTCACCAGGCCGGGTTCGTTTATCTTGTTCTTCGGGCAGCTTTCTGGCCGCATGCCCGACATGAATTCGACAATCTGCGAGAACTGGTCGTCGGCAAACGGTACGCCGACGATTTCCGAAAGCTTTGAAGAAGCGTTCTCAGGAAGCTTCAATTTCAACTCTGTCTCCAGAAGCGTCTTGGCCTTGTCTCCGATCTTAGGAGCGAGTTTCTCCCTGAGGACGGTCTGAACCGGGCCGTAGAACTCCAGCGCTTCGGAGACCGACATCTGATATATCTTTGTCGCGATGATCCTCAGCCCGGTCCTGCTGAACATGTCGATTATGTTGCCCGGCTTGGAGCTGGGGTAGCGCCAGTTGTCAGGCTTGATAATGACAAGCGTCCGTTCGACGTCGGTCTTGTCATCGTAGTTTATATCGACTATATTCGGATGTGATTCTACGAAATTTGCGAAGAGCTTGAGTTTTTCCATGGCGAAGTTCTGATCCAGGGGGAGAAGGACGGCTGGTTCGAAATACTTCAGTTTCCCATCCCTGTCGAATACCAGATCGGCGTAGGTGTCGCGGACGGTTTCACCTGTGATCCTCATTTCTCCGGCCCCTCTTGATTCAGGGGAAAGCCTTCCGGCGATTGAATAAAGTTTCGAGCAGGCGTTCTCACCTTTGAAGAGAAGCATCAGTACCCGTCTCTTTGATCCATCCTCGTTTGGGATGAAGCTGTTGAGCACATAGTCAGAAAGGAGATCCGCAGCCTTGGATGAAACTGACTTTTTGAGGATGGCGGCATATTTTTCGGCAAGATCCTTGGTGGGGGTCAGCATCTGGGAGGCGACGAGTTCAAGATCCGTCCGCGAGAGAAGACGGGCGACGACACCGCCGGTGCGCGACTTGAGAATAGTATAGGGTGTTATCAATACATATGACATTTCAAGAGCCATTGATGAATCCTCCGTGGTGTAGTTATTCTATAAAATTAAGATCCCTTAAGCAGTCAGCCGTTCCTTGGGATGCTGTTCCTTTGTCCTGGCGGGCCTTTTTTTCAGCACAGGCGGCGATCCCTTCACCGTTTCGGCGGTGATTGTGCATTCCGAGATCTCCATCTGGGAGGGGACTGAATACATGATGTCGAGCATGAGCTCCTCGAGAATGGATCTCAGACCGCGTGCGCCAGTGCCTTTCGATACCGCCTTGTCGGCGAGGGCGTCCAAGGCGTCCTCCTCGAATACAAGTTTCACATTCTCCATTTCCATGAGCTTGACGTACTGCCTGACGAGTGCGTTCTTGGGCTCAGTCAGAATCCGTATGAGATCCTCCTTCTTCAAAGGGGAGAGGTCTGTAACTACCGGGAGTCTTCCGATGAATTCCGGTATGAATCCGAACTTTATGAAATCCTCCGGTTCGGCAAGACGCAGGATCTCATCGCTGTTGACGGAAATCTCCTGCTTGTTCTGCTCCTCCAGCTGCCTGAATCCGAGGACATGCTTCCCTATCCTCCTCCGGATCATCCTGTCCAAGCCGACAAAAGCTCCTCCGCAGATGAATAGGATGTTCGTCGTGTCGACCTGTATGAACTCCTGGTGGGGATGCTTCCTTCCTCCCTTCGGAGGAATGTTTGAAACAGTTCCTTCGAGGATCTTCAGGAGGGCCTGCTGGACTCCCTCTCCTGATACGTCCCTGGTGATGGAGACATTTTCAGTTTTCCTGGCGATCTTGTCGATTTCATCGATATATATGATTCCTATCTGTGCCTTCTGGACATCATAATTTGCCGCCTGGAGCAGTCTCAGGATTATATTTTCAACATCTTCTCCCACATATCCCGCCTCAGTGACGGTCGTCGCATCTGAAATGCTGATGGGGACATCAAGAAGCTTGGCGAGCGTCCGCGCAAGAAGGGTTTTTCCGGATCCTGTCGGTCCGATGAGAAGGACATTGCTTTTTTCTATTTCAACATCTTCCTCCCTGTTGAAGGTCGTCCTGTTCTTGTGGCAGACCAGGCGCTTGTAGTGGTTATGTACGGCGACGGAGAGCACCTTCTTCGCATATTCCTGTCCAATGACATATCTGTCGAGCTCCTCCTTGATCTTCTGGGGATTCGGGATCTTGAGAGGAGGTATTGACTGAGGGGGGATCTTCTTGTCGGAAGTCTTGTCCTCGTCCTTGTACATGCCCATGCATATCTCAATGCAGTTGCGGCATATCGTGGAGCCGGAAGGGCTCGAAATGAGAGGACCTGCCTTTTCGGCGGGCTGTCCGCAGAACGAACATCTTGTCTTGCTCTGGCTTATTCTTCTGTCATTCATAGGTCACTTGTTCTTTATAAATACGTGGTCGACTATTCCATAATCCTTGGCTTCATCCGCCGACATGAAGAAATCCCTCTCCGTGTCCGCGGCTATCTTGGTCAGTGTCTGTCCGGTATGATGAGACAGTATCTTGTGCAAGTTCGCCCTGAGCCTGAGGATTTCCTTGGCCTGGATGTCGATGTCGGCCGCAGTCCCTTCGGCCCCTCCCCAGGGCTGGTGTATCATGATCCTCGAATTCGGGAGCGCATATCTTTTTCCTTTTGTTCCGGCGCAGAGAAGCACCGCACCCATGCTGGTGGCCTGTCCGAGGCAGTATGTCTTTATCCCACATGTGAGGATTCTCATCGTGTCATAGATCGCAAGGCCGGACGTGACAGATCCTCCGGGAGAATTTATATACATGTCGATGTCCTTCTTGGGATCCTCTGACTGGAGGAAGAGAAGCTGGGCGACAATCAGGTTTGCTATGTTGTCGTCGATGGGAGTCCCGAGGAGGATTATCCTGTCCTTGAGCAGGCGTGAATATATATCATAGCCTCTTTCACCCTGGCCGGTCTGCTCTACCACCATTGGAACAAGTACTGACATTTTATATTATCTCCCTGGATTTGTTAATTCGGTTTTGGTGTCTCGGCGTTCTTGACGATGAAATCCGTGACCTTCGCCATGAGCATGTCCATCTGCAGGTCCTCCATCCCACCGCTTGATTCAATCTGGCTCCTGAATTCCTGCTCCTTGACTCCGTAGTATTTGCTTATGCCCTGGACATGGCTGTTGAATTCATCCTGCTCGACCGTTATTTTCTCCTCCTGGGCGATCTTCCTAAGTACAAAATATCTGCGCAGGCGGTCGGTGGCGGACTTCTTCGCTTCGGCCAGGAACTTGTCCTTTTCTGTCTTGAATTTCTCGATGTCCGACTCCTTTTTCACTTCCCTGCTGGCGATCAGCCTGAACTCCTTCTGTTCGGACTCGGCGACGACCGCAGGTGGAAGAGGGAACTCTCCGGCTTCGGAAAGTATCTTTTCCATGACCTGCTTCTTCGATTCCGCATCGGATTTCTGCTTTTCCTGGAATTCCAGGCTTGTCTTGAGCCTTTCCTTCAGCTCATCCATGTTCTTGGCATTGAGCTTCTTTACAAGATCATCGTCGGAGGCTATGGGAACCCTTCTCTGGATCTCAATCACCTTGATAGTGTATTTGATCTTCTTGCCGGCAATCTCCTTTTCCCTGAAGTCAGCTGGAAAATCGGCATCCAGCACGCAGTCCTTTCCGATGGATGCGCCTTCAAGGACCTTGTTGATTCCGGGAATCATCTCAGGCTCTGAAATCCAGGCCCATGTTTCGGGTGTCTCCAGAAGGAGCTTCAATTTTCCAGCAGCCTCCTTGGGGGCCTCGAAGTCGGACTTGTATGAAATCTTGACCATGTCACCCTTGGCTGCGGGACCATCGATCTTGCTGAAGTCCCCGTAAAGCTCCCTGAGGTTTTTGATTTCCTCTTCAAGCTTCGTGCCGGGAACTTTCACCTCCGGAGGGGAGATCTTGATGCCCTTGTATGACGGGAGCTTGAATTCAGGGGAGACATTGAATGATACCGTGAATGAATATTCCTTGCCGGGTTCCAGCTTCTGCTGATCTGCCTTTGGGAAGCCGTAGCTGACAATGTCCAGTTTCTTCTCGGCTCCGATTTTCTCGAATGCCGCCGAATAGAAGCTCTTTATGGTTTCAGCTTCGATCCTGGGGAGGAAACGGTTCTTGATAATGGCAGCAGGTGTTTTTCCGGGCCTGAATCCGGGAACCTGCGCGAATTTCGCGAATTCCTTGAGCATTGAATTCATCTCATTGTCGACGGCCTCGGCCGGAATCGAGAATTTTACGTTTTTCACGCACGGCTCAGTGCCGCTGATATCGATTACTATCGAATCATTCAGACTTTTCTGTTTCGCTGTCATGTAGTTTTTAATTCCTATGCTATAATCTATTATCTAATGGACTAACGTGAATATTAACATGAAGGCGCAGGGTCCGGATAATGGGCCAGGGCAATCGGGTTAAAATTCAAAAACTTTTAATATATATTGGAAGTGCATATTTTCCAGTGGTTTTGAGCGGGAAGTCAAATAAAAATCAATGATTTTAAGTTTTTTGTAAAATGTTTTTGACTTTTAACCCCATTAACGGTATATTTTGACTTTATTTATAATAAAATTTTTTAAAATCAGGTTTCAACAATAATGGCTGGAGTACCTAAATTAATAATTCTATCGGAGCAGTTCAGAGGGAAAAGCTTTGAACTGTTAAACGACAAGTATTCGGTGGGCCGAGTGGATCAGCGGGAAATCTGCATAAAGGATCCTACGGTCAGCACGTACCATTGCGAATTCATCAAGAAGGGTGGCACTTATACCATTAAGGACTGCCAGAGCACCAATGGCACACGCGTCAACAATATTCCAATAACCGGCGAACAGGACCTCCAGAGCAGCGACATACTGCAGGTCGGCGGCGTTGAAATCCTCTATGACTGCGAGGACAAGACCGTCACAACCGCGCTCAAGACCCAGACAGGAATCAACCTACAAGGCGCCCAGGTCGGCATTTCAACAATAAAGGAAATGGACAACTTCTCGCCTTTTGCGGCCAGCAACAAGAGCGGGAAAAGCCAGAAGCTGATGATTTTTATCGTCGTTCTGCTTGTTGTCGTGATACTGGGTCTTATCGCATATGTGGTCCATATGATGTTTTTCAAGGCGTCTCCCCAGCCTGGCGCGGAGATTCGAAAGACGTTTGAGCAGGTTCAGGTGTGATGTCAATCCGATTGATCCAAACCCAATTAGGCCCTGACGGGCTTTTCAGCAACACCACTATCCGGAGTTTTTCATGAGCAACAAGAATATCAACAATGACGAATATAAGAGGGATGAAAAGAAGAAACAGCCCTCGTCTTCGCCTCCGCCATCGAGGAAACCTCCTCAGATGGCGATATTCGTCTGGCTGCTGATATTCCTCTCCCTTGGCGTTCTCTTCGTATACAACCATAACAAGAAGGATCTCACCGAGTGGGAACAGACTAAGTTCGAAAAGGAGCTTGCTGCTGGAAACATCCTGACTGCCAATCTTTCCCCGGAAAACGACAAGGTCTACTATGTCGACGGGAAATTCAAGCCAAGTTCTCCAGGAGAGGCCGCTCTGCAGGCCGAGAACGGGGATTACTACTACAGGACAAAGATCATCTACACCGAAAAGATAGACGAGATGCTCAGGAGCCATCCTGAGATAATGCGGAAAATCGAAAACAAGGATCCCTGGCTCAAGAATCTGGTGGTCATGATTCTTCCGATAATCATCCTGGTCGGCCTGCTTTATTTCCTTTTCTCAAGACAGATCAAGATGGCCGGGAAAGGCGCTTTGCAGTTCGGAAAGAGCAAGGCCAGGATGATCCTGCCGAGCGACAAGAAGATCACCTTCAACGATGTCGCTGGCGCCGACGAGGCCAAAGAGGAGACCAAGGAGATAATCGACTTCCTCAAGGATCCGCTCAAGTTCAAGCTGATTGGCGGAAGAATCCCCAAGGGCGCGCTCCTGATGGGGCCTCCGGGTACTGGAAAGACGCTCCTCGCAAAGGCTATCGCCGGCGAAGCTGAAGTACCCTTCTTCTCGATAAGTGGCTCGGATTTCGTGGAAATGTTCGTCGGAGTCGGCGCAAGCCGTGTCCGCGACATGTTCGAACAGGCGAGAAAACATGCTCCATGCATTATCTTCATAGATGAAATAGACGCCGTCGGACGTTCGCGCTTCAGCGGTATCGGCGGCGGACACGACGAGAGGGAGCAGACGTTGAACGCGCTTCTCGTAGAAATGGACGGTCTCGAGACGCAGGAAGGTGTAATAATAATTGCCGCGACCAACAGGCCTGACGTACTCGATCCGGCGCTCCTCAGGCCCGGCAGGTTCGACAGGCAGATAGTGCTCGATCTTCCCGACATCAAGGGGAGAAGGCAGATATTGGATGTCCATTCTAAAAATGTAAAAGTTGATCCGGATGTGAATTTTGATGTGATAGCCCGTGGGACTCCGGGATTCAGCGGTGCCGATCTCGCAAATCTCATAAACGAGGCCGCTCTTCTGGCGGCAAGGCGCGACAAAAAGGCCGCAGGCATGTCGGAGATGGAGGAGGCTCGTGACAAAGTCCGCTGGGGCAGGGAGCGCAAGAGCAGGAAGATCACCGACGACGAACGCAAGATCACCGCCTATCACGAATCCGGACACACTCTTGTCTCCCTCAACTGCCCCAAGGGAATTCCTATCCATAAAGTCACGATAATTCCAAGAGGTATCGCATATCTAGGCGCAACAATGCATCTTCCCGATGAGGATCGCTATACGCAGCGCAGATCCGAACTGGTCGACCAGATTGCCATTTATATGGGAGGACGCGCGGCTGAGGAAATCATTTTCGGAGATATAACGAGCGGAGCCGCATCCGACATCGAACAGGCGACAAAGATTGCGAGGATCATGGTCTGCTCGTTCGGCATGAGCACCAAGATGGGGACCATGCAGTATGGCAGCCGCGACGAGCATATCTATCTCGGCAGGGATATTGTGAGATCAGAGGGCTACAGCGAGGAGACCGCCCGCGAGATTGATCTTGAAATAAAGAAACTTGTGGACGAAGCCATGAAACGGGCAATGCACATTCTCACCGAGAACAAGGCGAAGCTCGAACTTCTTGCAAATAAGCTGCTGGAAGTTGAGACCATGGATGGCGTGGAAGTCAGAAAACTTCTTGGTTTTGAGGAAAAGAAGCCGGTGGAACCAAGGGCGGAAATCAAGCCGGTTCCGGACAAGCCTGCGGAAATAAAAACTGTTTGATGGAATTTTATGATAAAAACTGCAATTATCGGAGTCTCAGGTTTCGGGAACGTCCACTACAGGGACCTGATGAACTATCAGGGCAAGGGCCTGCTTGAAATATGCGCCGCCACGATAATAAACCAGGACGAGGAGAAGGAGAAATGCGAGAAGCTCCGTTCTCTTGGCTGCAAGATATACACTGACTACAAGCAGATGCTTGCCGATTTCAAGGGGAAGGTGGAGGTGTGCTTCATACCTACCGGAATCCATCTCCACAAGCCTATGACTGTTGCGGCTCTTGAGGCAGGGATGAATGTCTATGTCGAAAAACCTCTTGCTGCGACAATCCAGGATGTCATTGAGATGAAGAAGGCGCAGAAAGCCTCCGGAAAATTTGCGGCGGTCGGATATCAGACGATGTATACTCCGGAAGTCATGAAGATAAAGACAGCCTTATGCTCCGGAAAGCTCGGGAAGATCAATGTCATAAAATGCTACGCGCTCTGGCCCAGGGCCGAGGCGTATTACAGCCGCAACAATTGGGCGGGCAAACTGAAGCTGAAGAACGACTGGGTTCTCGATTCCCCCTACAACAATGCGCTTGCTCATTACCTGAACCTCATCTGTTTCCTTGCCGGGAAGGAAGTTGCGAAATCCGCAGAATTGAAGTCGATACAGGCCGAACTCTACCGGGCCAACAAGATTGAAAGTGCCGATACCGCCTGCATGAGGATAATGACAAAGGACGGACTGCCTCTTTATTTCATAGTAACCCACTGCTGCGAAAAGAATGTTGGTCCCCAGATGACTATCGCATGCGAAAAAGGCGAGATAAAATGGGAGCCGTCAAAGACTATCATGACCATTTCAGGCAAGACTGAGGAGATCGTAAATCAGAACCAGGAAGGCCTCAGGACCTGCGTCATGGATAGCATACTGAAGAGGGTTGGCGACAAGAATGCCTTCATCTGCGATCTCGACATAGCCGGAACCCAGACTCTGGCCGCCAACGGCGTACATGAGTCCTCGGAAATACACCAGATAGATGAAAAGCTGATACATGTCCTGACAATAAAGGACGCCTACACCCAGACCGAATCAAAACTGCATGTGGCCAAGGGTGTCGGCGAAATAGTCAAGGATGCCTATGACAAGGAGAAGCTCTTCAGCGAGCTTGGTGTGACATGGGCCGTCAAGGGCAAGGTCTTCCCCCTGGAGAACTACACGCACTTCCCGTCGAAATAGAAATCTTCAGAACCATTCAGATATGGACGTCAAGAAGAATTCCTCGAGATTTATTCCTCCTGTTCCAACTACAAGAGGATGAGCATCAGGATAATGTTTTAAGAAGGAGCAGAATCCATCCGAGGAACCTGTCCTTCCACCGCTCTTGATTTCAAAACCGATCAGCTTTCCCTTGTGTTTAACAACAAAATCCACCTCTGCGTCTCCGCTCCTCCAATAATATACCGGAATATCGTCCTGCACTGCACTGTTTAAAAGATGGGCTCCTGCGGCGGATTCGACAAAGCGACCCCAACGCGAGGCATCTCCATGTATTGAGTTAAAATCAGTATCCATCAACGCTGACTTAAGGGCATTGTTGTAGACCTGGAGCTTCGGCGAAGAGGCTCTGACTCTCAGGTTCTGTCCGGAATATTTATGAAGCCCGCGGACAAGCCCTGCGGCATCGAGCAGGTCAAGATAATGGGCAAGAGTAGTTGTGTTTCCGGCATCCTTAAGCTGACCTGTCATTTTCTGGTATGACAATATCTCTCCCGAATATTCACATGCGAGCTGCATCAGTCTCCTGAAGAGGGAAGGTTTCAGCACCGGTGAAAGCAGGATCAGATCCCGTGACACGGTTGTCTCGATAAGAGAGTCACGGACATATCTCCTCCATCTTACTTCATCATCAACCAGCTTGGCTGAAGAAGGATAGCCGCCAAAATATATGAACTTTTCCAGATTCCATCCGAAGGCAGTCTTCATTTCCCCATAGGACCAGTGGGTGACCGGTATCACTTCGAAACGTCCGGCGAGGCTTTCTGTCAGCCCCTTGTGCACTGCGAGCTTTGCGCTTCCAAGGAGAACGACCTTCAGTGGCTTATTCTGTGAAGTATCCCTGTCCCACAGGAACTTTACCCTTTCTGCCCAATCCTGGATCTTCTGGACTTCATCAATGAAAAGGACAGCTTCTCCCAGGTGTGACTTGGAAGTGGTGCATTTAGTCCTGGCAATTTCCCATTGTTCATCAAGCCAGACTGAATTTTTTAAGAGCGGCTCGTCGGCCGAGGCAAAATGACAGGGGATGTCAAGAGCCTTGGATACCTGCATTGCTCCTGTTGTTTTTCCGACTTGGCGCGGGCCTGACACGATTTGGATGAAATTCCTCCTGTCCTTTAGCCTTTTTGCCAGAATCTCTGTAAATTGACGATTCATAACGTTGAAATTTAGCCTCATATTAACAATTATCTCAATCCATTGAGTAAATTATCTCAATCCATTGAGATGTCAAGTAGAAAAGAACATTTTCTAGTAATGAATGTGTTCGTTTAAACTTACCCGTTTTTCATTCAAGAGAGAAGATATTGAAAAGAATGAATTTAAAGACAAATTATCAGAAGCAAACCTATCCAGTAAAAGGTGGAGATGGGCACATGGAAAAAACAACTAATAAAATCTTATTTCTCTTCTTCTTGTCCTTGTCAGTGATAATTCATTTTGCCGGTAATTCTATTGCTTATGATATGAGAGCAATTAGTCCCAAAAGTGAAGAATTTAAAGAAAAGCATGAACCCTTTCTTGCTGAAATTATTGAAGTTCTTGACGTTGGCAAAATCAAGGTTCTATATCATGGGAAAGAGGAAGTTGTCAAGGTTCGCTGGATTGCATCGGGTGATGAGATTAAGCAGGCGGTGAAAGACGATCATGGGTATCCACAAATTACGCAGAAAGAATTAAGTTTTTATGCAAGACAGATTCCCGCTATAGTAAATTACATGCGCATTCTGTTGCCTAAAGGAAGTAAAGTTCGACTCGATTACTACGAGGCAGACAATCAGATGCCCGGGTACGTCTTGGCAAATATACTTCTTCTCAACGAATGGCAGGGCTTTGTTACATTTTCTTCATTACATACTAAATTAATAGTTGGGGGTTTTGCTGTTATTTCAAAGGAAAAATGGGATCTGCCAGTTATCTCAAACTTGGAACTTGATTGCAGGAGAGATTCTGATGTCGCGTGGTTCAACATAACAAAAAGATCTAAACAGGGAATCTGGGCTGACAGCACAAAGACTAATTCGGTACATGCAAATGTTGGATTGCCTCTGGATTTAGATCCAGTTCTTGCGGTACCATTAGTGAAAATTTATTATGATTATAAAAAATCATCTGATATCAGTCTTGTCCTAAATAGCTTTTAAAAAAGCGTGACTCCTTTTGGGGATATATAATATCTCCAGAAGTTAAACAGAAAGGAGTCACGAGGATA